>JBKJIQ010000010.1:0-25941 GCA_046598395.1 Acidimicrobiia bacterium | reverse complement strand
GGGGGCGAAGGTCAAGCGATCCTTGACCGCCGCGGCCCGCGTTGGGCCTTCGACGGAATCCGCGATCTGCTGAGGCCGTCGGACCTCGTGGTCATCAACCACGAAGGGCCAATCACGAATCGAACTGAGCCAGAGGACAAGCTCGACACCGGACGCAAGCGCTACTGGTATCGAGCGGCACCGAACGCGGTGGAAGCCTTGCTCGACGTGGGAGTTCGAGTCGCGAGCCTCGCGAACAACCACGTCCTGGACTTCGGCACTGGCGGTCTCGAAGACACGATCGACGCGTTCGACGCCGCCGCGATCGCGCACTGTGGCGCCGGTCGTACCCGTTCGGAGGCCCGGAAACCGGCGGTCATCGAAGTCGGCGGACTACGCCTCGGGTTCCTATCGTTTATGCAGCACTACAAGATTTACGTCGCCGAAGATGTCTACGCGACCCGCACACGTCCCGGACCGCAGCGCCTCAACCTCGCACGGGCTCGCGTCGACCTTGCCAAGCTCGAAAACCAAGTCGATCTACGGATCGCGCTGGTGCACTGGGGCCGGAACTATCGCAAGGTCAACCCCCGCCAACAACGACTCGGCGCCGCGCTCCGGGAAGCGGGCGCCGACATCATCATCGGCCATCACCCCCACATCGCCCAGCGCGTCGAACTCGTTGATGGAAGCCCAATCTGCTACAGCCTTGGGAACGGACCGCTCGGCACTCCGGGAAGATTCCACAGTGGCCGACCGCCCTACGGGCTCGTCGTCAGCTTCGACATTGACTCCTCCGCACGGCCACGTCAGATGACAGTCGTCGCCATCCTCGTCGACAACGGGCGTGTGGATTTTCGCCCGGAAATCGCCGACACCATCGAAGCCGGCCGCACCCTACGCGAACTCCTACCGCACGATCTCGACTGGCAAACCAGTCCAGGAGGCGGCCTCACCGCCAAACTCGAACCATGAACGAAATCACCCTCGCCGTCGGATCACCCCACACCAGGTGAGCGTCGCGGCTTGGCCTCGGCGACTGCAACGGCAAGTAGCTCGAGCCACCGGTCTCGCGCCTCGACATCGTCGCCACGAGCAAAAGAGTCGATCAGCGACTCCGATGCCACACCGCCGTCGAAGGCGCCGTCGGAATAATTGAGTTCAGCCGCGACCGCGACCCTGACTATCCGATGATCATCGGCGGGGAGGTTCTCGACCCACCGCGCAAGCGCATGGAGGTCGGCGCCGTTCGTATCCATCCGGAGGTCGGCACGCTCTCGAAGATGATGAGCGAGAAACGGCCGCGCATCACGCATATCTGTATCACGCACATCGACATCTTGGCACCGATGCTCCCGCTGGTCGGTGAACTGGGCGCCGTTTCGTTGGATCGGTCGTGTCGGTGCCGGCAACCGCCCTGGCCGCCGGCGGCTATCTGGTGTCGACGGCGCGAAACATTTCGGCGTATCGACCAGTGGGGAGCCCGGCGGTCTTGGCATTGGCACCCGCCCAATCGAGCAACAGGGTTTCGATCCGGTCCGGATCAGAGATCTGACTCGTGTGCGAGCAAAGCGCTTCGAGCTTGGTGTCCATCGCGTCCGTGATGTCGACCACCACATTCGCGTCGGGTCGCGCCATCATCCACAGCTGCGGGACGGCCCACGGCTCGATGGCCTCCACGAGCAACAGCTCGGGGTGCGCGAAGGGGTTCCGGGCATCGGGATAGACCGCGGCGACGGCGGCTTCGCCGGTCGCGAGATGGTCGGGGTGACTCGCATAGATGCGGTCCCACAGCCGCTCCGGCGACTGGGTCACTACGCGTTGCGGCATGACCTCGCGCATGACGCGGGAGAGATCGCGCCGTAACCCGATGGTCGCTTCGACCTGGCCGTCCGGGTAGCCCAGGAACCGAACATCGGAGACCCCGCAGACCTTTGCTGCCGCTCGCTGTTCGGCTTCGCGCACTTCGGCCATGTGCACCCGCGGCTGGGCGCGGTCGTCCCCTCCGGCCTCACCGCTGGTTGCCAAGCAGTATGTAACCTCGATCCCCCGGCTCGTCCAGGTCGCAACCGAGCCCGCAACGCCGAAGTCGATGTCGTCGGGATGGGCGACGATCACCAGCACCCGTTCCAGTCCCTCATCGGTGGCGTAGTCCGGCGTCTCCATCATGCGAACGTCTCCATCATGCGAACGTCTCCATCAGCTCAACCTCTCGTCGAGCAGCCGGTTGAGCGTCTGCGGATTGCCCGACCCTTTCGAGGCCTTCATCAGCGCGCCCATCAAGAAACCGCGCTTCTTCTTCCTCACCTTGTCGTCACCGCCGCGATACTCCTCGATCGCCTCCGCGTTCGCGGCGAGGACCGCATCCACCAGCGCTGCGAGTTCACCTTCATCATTCACCTGGGCCAGCCCACGGTCCTTGACCACATCAGTAGGCCGTACCGGCGCACGGAGGCATTCGGCCAGGACGTCTTTGGCAAGATTGCGCGAGAGCGTGCCATCGCCCACCAAGCCGACGAGTTCCGCGAGCGCATCGGGGGTGAGCGGCAGCGCCGAGGGCAGAAGTCCGGTCTCGTTCAGGTACCCGAGGATCTCGCCGTTGGTCCAGTTCGCAACGTCCTTACCCACGGCACCCGCCGCCACCGCGGCCTCGGCGAAGTCCGCCAGGCCGGGGCTCTCGATCAACGTCCGCGCGTCGGTGTCGCTGATCCCCCACTCCGCAATGAACCGCGCTCGGCGAGCGGCCGGAAGTTCGCCGATCGAGGCCCGCGCCGCGGCGCGCATCGAGTCGGTGGGCACGACCGGGAGGAGATCGGGCTCGGGGAAATACCGGTAGTCCTGCGAACCTTCCTTGGACCGCATGCCGTGCGTGATCCCCGCGGTCTCGTCCCAGTGGCGCGTCTCCTGTACCACCCGACCACCGGACTCGAGCACCTCGATCTGGCGGGCGATCTCGTATTCGATCGCGCGCCCGAGCGACCGCACCGAGTTCATGTTCTTGACCTCGGCGCGCGTTCCGAGAGTGTCGGATCCAACCGGGCGCACCGAAACGTTGGCGTCCACGCGCATGGAGCCCTCCTCCATCTTCACGTCCGACACGCCGATCGCTTCGAGCACCGCGCGCAGCTCACTCACGTAGCCCTTCGCCTGCTCTGCGGAGTAGATGTCGGGCCGGCTCACGATCTCCATCAGGGGCACCCCGGCACGGTTGTAATCCACCAGGCTGTGATCGGCGTCGTGAATGCGGCCGCCGCCACCCATGTGCGTGGTCTTGCCGGTGTCTTCCTCCATGTGGGCGCGCTCGATCTGAATCCGGGTGCCGTCAACCTCCAGGTATCCGTCGACGCAGATCGGAGCGTCGTACTGCGACGTCTGAAAGTCCTTGGGCATGTCGGGGTAGAAGTAGTTCTTGCGGTGGAAGATCGAACGCTCGGGAACGTCGAAGTGGAATGCTTCGCCGAGCCGCAGTGCGTACTCCACCACCTTCTCGTTCAGCACCGGCAACGACCCCGGCAAACCCAGACACACCGGGCAGATGTTGGTGTTGGGTTCCGAACCGAACTCGTTACGGCACCCGCAGAACAGCTTGGTAGCGGTGGCCAGTTCCACGTGGACTTCGAGGCCCATCACCGGTTCGTAGTCAGTCATGCAAAACTCCCAACTCATGAGCGACGATCTCGACCCTGCACGGTTCGCCACGCACCGTTGCGAACTTTCCACCGGTGCAACCTTGGCGTATCTGCGCGAAGGAATCGGCGGAGTTCCACTGCTGCTGGTACACGGATGGCCCGAGACGCGCCGGATCTGGTGGCGCAACGTAGAGCCCCTCGTGGCGGCGGGGTTCGAAGTCATCGCGCCGGACCTTCGCGGGTTCGGCGACAGCGACGTCGCCGCCGACGGCTTCTATGACGTGGCCGCGTTCTCCCTCGATCTGTACGCCCTGGTACACGAAGTCCTGGGCCATCACTCCTGCTTCGCCGCCGCCGGAGACGCGGGCGGACCCATGATCTACGACCTGTCGCTGCGCTACCCCGGCTTTGTCCCGAAGCTCTGCTACTTCAACACGCTCACGCCGGTCCTGCGCAACGGTGAGTACGAAGCCGCGGGCATCCCACGGGAGGACCGCCGGGAGCTGCGCGCCACCGCCGACTACTTCGTGCGTCAGGCCACAGATGCCGACGCCCTGGCCGCAGAACTCGATACGCCGGCCCGACGCCGCGCGTACATCGCGGGAATGTACGGCCACCGACTGTGGGGTAACCCCACCGCGTTCGCGGCCGACGCGGTGGACTTCATGACTGAACCCTTCGCCGATCCAGCCAAGCTGCGCGCGAGTTTCGGCATCTACGAGAGTTCCACCGGCGCGCGGCCCATGAAGGAACTGCCACGGTTCCTGGAGACCAACCCGATCCCGACGCTCGTCCTGTACGGGCCCGAGGACCATGTGGTCCCCACGAGCTTCCCCGACCGGTGTGCGGTCGCGTTCGACGAGTGCGTGGGTCCCTTTGTGGTCCCCGGCGCGGGCCACTTCTTGCAATGGGAAGCCGCCGCCGTGTTCAATCGCGCGCTCGCCCACTTCTTCCTCTAACCCACCTCGTTTCGCGTCGCGATTCCGTCGTCGGAACGACGGATATGTAACGCGAAAGCCGCGATCCGCTGCGGGCCAAGCGGTCATGGGGCGGCGGTTTCGAGCGCGCGCGCCACTCGAAACATGACCGGTTCGCCCAAAGCCGGTGCGAGCACCTGCACACCGAGCGGAAGTCCCGTGCTGCCCACGCCGAAGGGAACGCTGATAGCCGCGTGGCCCGCAAGGTTGGTGGGAATCGTGCAGACATCGGAGAGATACATCGAGAGTGGGTCGGCCGACTTCTCGCCGATCCGAAATGCCTCCGTGGGCGCAGTCGGTGAAAGCAGTACATCGAACTGCTCGTATGCGGCGGCGAAGTCGCGGATGATGAGCGTCCGAACCTTCTGCGCCTTGCCGTAGTACGCGTCGTAGTAGCCGGCCGAGAGCGCATACGTCCCGAGCATGATGCGCCGCTTCACCTCGGGCCCAAAGCCCGCTGCGCGCGTCTTCGCGTTCATATCCGAGACGTCGACGCCGTCCACCCTCAACCCGTAGCGCACGCCGTCGTAGCGGGCGAGGTTCGACGACGCTTCCGCGGGGGCAATCAGGTAGTACGCCGAGAGTCCATAGGTGCAACTGGGGACCGACACGTGATCCACGGTTGCTCCGGCGGATTCCAACGCGCTCGCGGCCTGCTCCACTGCCGCGCGAACCTCAGGCGCGATGCCATCGACATCGGTGAGCTCCGAAAGAACGCCGACGCGGAGTCCGCCAACATCTGCACCGCGGCCCAACGTGGGCGCGTCGGCCCGGATCGACGTTGAGTCCATCGGGTCGTGTCCCCAAATGGTTTCGAGGAGAAGCGCCGCATCATCCACGCTGGCACCAAACGGTCCGACCTGATCCAGGCTGGATGCAAACGCGATGAGCCCGTAGCGACTCACGAGCCCGTAGGTGGGCTTCACTCCCACCACACCGCAGAGCGCCGCGGGCTGCCGGATCGAGCCACCGGTATCAGAACCGAGCGAGAGCGGAGCGAACCCCGCGGCAACCGCTGCCGCCGATCCTCCACTGGACCCGCCAGGGACGCGGGTGAGGTCGTGCGGGTTGCGGGTGGTTCCGAACGCCGAGTTCTCCGTGGATGAACCCATCGCGAACTCGTCGAGGTTCGTCTTGCCAATGGGAATTCCACCGGCCGCCACCACGCGCTCGACCACGGTGGCCGTGTACGGCGGCTCCCATCCTTCGAGAATGCGCGAGGAGCATGTGGTCGGAATCCCTCGGGTGCACAGGTTGTCTTTGAGCGCGACCGGCACCCCGGCGAGCGGGCCCGGATCCTCACCCCGTGCGACCGTGGCGTCGATCGCGTCGGCTGCTGCGAGTGCCTGGTCGGTCAAGACGGCGTTGAAGGCATGGACGTCGGCCTCGCGGGCCGCGATCGCGCCGAGATGTTCCTCCACCACCGACCGCGCACTGCGAGCGCCAGACCGAACCGCAGCCGCGATATCCGTGGCCGAGAGCGGCGCGGTCACGGTGCCTCACCCAGAATGCGGGGAACTCGGAACCGGCGATCCTCGGCCAGGGGCGCCTGCGCCAGTACCTCGTCCCGATCGAGCGATGGGCGCACTTCATCGGCTCGCAACACGTTCTCGAGTGGGAGCGGATGCGCAGTCGGCGCAACGTCGTCGAGGTCGAGCGCCTCGATATCGGCCGCGTGGCCAAGGATGCTGGCGAGCTCGCGAGTGAGATGCTCGATCTCGTCCTCGCTCAACGCCAGCCGGGACAATTTGGCGACGTGTTCGACGTCGGCGCGTGCGATTGGATTAGCCATGAGCGGGCGAGTCTAGGAACACCGCCGTCGGGACCCCCGACCGTTTCTTCCCGCGATGTCCACGGTCGGACGGCTCGTCGAAAGGCCGGTCGAACGGCTACCGGTAGGGGTCGTCCTTGCGGCCGGGGTAGACCCACCAATCCACCGGCGAGGACACCCACTCCGGGTCTTCGTAGATGCAGTTCACCGGGCACACCGGCGGCAGACACTTCCCACACCCCGAACACAGCTCGGGGAGAATGATGACGTCGATACCGTGGTCGAAGATTGCGCCGAACTGCGGCGGGCAGTGCCGAATGCACGTGTCGCAGTTGATACAGATCGACATGTCGATGATGAGCGGCGGGCTCTGCCATTTCGGATTCCGCTCATGCGTCGCAATGCGATCAACCCGCGCATTCTCGGCCATCCGCGAAATCTAGACCCCGTCACCCGGAGACCCGTCAGCGAGGGTGGTCGACGCAGACTCCGAGGCGTCGATAGTGTCCCTCAACCCGACCGAACGTGTACCAGGAGGCCCCATCGTGGCGAAGTCCGAGTTCTTGTCCGACGAATGGTTCGTTGCCGTCACCGCCCTGATGGTCGAGCACGGTGCCGACGCACCCACGACCCAATCCATGATGCTGAACATGGTCGTGACCGATACGCCCTGGGGAGAACGCCAGATGTACATGGGCGCGGTCGAAGGCAAAGCCGAAATCGGCCAGGGCCACAACGACGGCGCCGACGTGACCATCACCACCGATTACACCACCGCCAAGGACGTGTTCATCTCCGGGAACCAACAAGCCGGGATGCAAGCGTTCATGGCGGGCAAGGTCAAGGTCCAGGGCGACATGACGAAGCTCATGATGGCCCAGCAGGGTGGCGGCCCCGGCGGGAACCAGGCGCTCACTGACGCCATCCAGGAGATGACGGCTTAGCCAGCCAGGCGATCTCGCAACGTCTCGACACCGGACCCCGAGAGGTCGGCCAACGCCACCCGGCGTCCGGCGATCGCCATCAACAACGCTTCAGCGGTGCCCGTCACCTTCGGGGCGGCCGGATCGCCGGCCTCCCAGTCGAGGTCGGTGGCTCTCAGGTGCAATCCGGCGATCCGTTTCTTGCCCGGCAAGAAGCTCGCGCTGGCGTCCTTGGCTTGATCGAGGGCAATCCGCACGCGGTCAGGTGCGATCGTCCGGGGGACGCCAATCACCCGGCGCACGTCCTGTTGATGGACGACGGTGTCGGTGAGGGTTCCCTCCGGCTTCACTCCGGGAGGGGTCGTGCGGGAACCGATCGTGGCGCGCATCTCCGCGGCCAACTGCGCCGTGGGCGCGGAGCCGGCTTGGATGGCCGTCTTCTCGAGCATCGGGCCAAGTCGGAATCCGTACTTGAGCAGGGTCACAAACGCTCGTACCGTGCTCAGGTTTGCACCCTGGGAAACGTGGCCGATCACGTCCCGAACGCGCCACGCGCTACACAGACTTTTCATGTCCCACTGCGGCGGCGTGAGCGAGTCGCACAGGTCGGCGAACTCGGTCCGCTCCGCGTCGATCATGTCCCATGTATCCATTCCGAGCTCCCCGGTTGCTCCGACTCGTGACGACCGCAACCCTTCCAGCCTCACCAAACGGCCGCAACCCGTGAACTACGTCACGTCGATACCACAGGGCGCTATTGCTGACCGTTCTCGAACTCCGCTCCCATAGGGTGCCGACCACATGCCCTTTCGTTCCCCCCACGACCCTCAAGCTGCCGATGCAACCGACGCGCTCGTCGACGGTGATCGGGCGCTCCGCCGTGGTACCGCACAGGCGGCACTGCGCCACCGCGACTTCCGGCTCGTGTGGGGCGGAACCTTCGCGTCGAACTGCGGCACGTGGATGCAGAACGTGCTCCTGGGTCAGTTCGCATACGGGCTGACCAAGGATCCGGGCTACGTCGGCCTCCTGCTGTTCGCGCAGCTCGGACCGCTGCTGTTCCTCGGCCAGATTGGCGGCGTGATCGCCGACATGGTGAACCGGCGGCGCTACCTCGTGACCATGCAGATCCTGCAAATGCTGCTGTCGTTCGGGTTGGCCGGTCTGGTCGCGCTGGAGCACCCTTCCACCACCACGATCTTCTTATGCGTGCTCGCGATCGGCATCGTCAACGCGCTCAGCGCGCCGGCGATGGGCGCAATCCTGCCCACGCTCGTACCCCGCGAGGACCTGCCGGGCGCGGTCTCGTTGCAGTCGGTGCAGATGAACCTTTCTCGCGTCATCGGTCCGGCCATCGGCGCGCCGTTGTACGCGATCTTCGGCAATCCCGCTCCCGTGTTCGCGATCAACGCCGCCACCTACCTCTTCGCGGTAGCGGGACTGAGCCTCGCTCACTATGACGCACGGAATCCGGACCCCGTGGAGGGTCGGCCGATGGAGAAGCTGTTCTCCGGGTTCAACATCGCGCGGGCCGATCCCCTGATTCGACGCGTGCTCATCACCATGGTCACGTTCTCGTTCTTCTCGCTGATGTTCGTTGGCCTCATGCCGGTCATCGCCGCGACGAGTCTGGGAATCTCGGAGAAGAGCCCGACGTACGGATACCTCTACGCCGCGTTCGGTCTCGGCGCGGCGCTAGGTGCCATCACGGTCGGCACCTACCTCGCGCAGCACTCCAAGGCCGTCGTCGCCCGCCGGGCACTGGTGGCCTTCGCCGTGCTCCTCGCCGGCTTCGCGCTCGTTCGCAATGTCGCGCTGGCCTTTCCCACGGTTGGGGCACTCGGCTTTGCGTACTTCATGGTGATCACCTCGTTGTCCATCGTCCTGCAGGAGCGGTTGGAGAACGCGGAACGCGGCCGGATCATGGCGCTGTGGATCATGAGCTTCGGAGGCACCGTGCCGATCGGTGTACTCGTGGGCGGCTATCTCGTTGCCCCTCTCGGCATCACCACCGTGATCATGATCGGCGTCGTCGTTGCGTTGTTGCTCGCTTGGTACTGCGACCTCATTGCGGTCGGTGCTCCCGGTCCGCTACAACTCGGTGCCGAACCGCGTCGATGAATCGCGGTCGCCACTCAAGCAATTGGCGTTACAGGCCGAAACCCGTCAGATCCGAATGAAAGGACCATCCGTGGTCAATCGAGGCAGAGCATCCGCCACCATCGCCGTCAGCGCGGTGCTGGCGATCAGCATGACCGGCTCGTTCGCCGCGGCCGCGGGCGCGCGCCGAGCGACGAGTGCATCCCAATCGCTCACGGGCGAGTCCATGGGCGCCGGCTCAGTAGCTCCGACCCCGATCGTCCTCGGACCGTCACCGGCTGTCCCCACCCAGGTGCTCCCTTCGCCCAAGTTGGCGGCCGGCGGGATCCAGGCCCACAGCACAACGTCGTCGTTCATCGTCATCTACGACGCTGGCTTCAACGCGAATCCGGCGGCAAAGGCGGCATTCCAGTTCGCGGTGGACCAGTGGTCGAACATCATCACCACGTCGGTCCCGATCGTGGTCAACGCCAGCTTCACGGCGCTTCCGCCCGGAGTCCTCGGCAGCGCCGGCCCCACGAACTTCTTCCGGAACTTCCCCGAAGCACCGCAGGCGAGCACCTGGTACCCCGTCGCTTTGGCCAACGCGCTGCATGGCAGCGACCTCGACCCCGGCATCGCGGATATCGATGCGACCTTCGCCTCGACTTTCCCGGGCTTCTACTTCGGGACCGACGGCAACACCGCTGGCCACCTCGACTTCGCGAGTGTGGTCCTGCACGAGTTGGGTCACGGTCTTGGGTTCCTCGGTCTCATGGACGTCGACGGCATCGGGGTGGGAACCTGCTGCTTCAACAGTGGCAGCCCATCGGTCTTCGACCGGTACACCACCAGCAACGGGACGCCCTTGCTGTCCATCCCCGATAACAGCTTCGCGTTGGGGAACGCGCTCCAGGGCCAAACCCTCCGCTTCACCGGGCCGCAAGCCACCGCGGCCAACGGTGGAACCCCGCCCCGTTTGTACGGCCCCAACCCATGGGAGTCCGGCAGTAGCTATGCCCACCTCGACGAAGCCACCTTCGGCGCGGGGAACCTGAACTCGCTGATGACTCCGGCTATCGGCTTCGACGAAGTGATCCATTCACCGGGCCCGATCACGCTCGGCGTCTTCGCCGACAGTGGATGGACCGTCGGCGCGATTCCGAAGCTCTCCATCGGCTCGACCCGTATCGTCGAGGGCAAGACCGCCTGGCGCGTAGCCCGGTTCAACGTGTCGCTCTCCGATCCGGTTCCGTATCCCGTCTCGGCGCACTACACCACCATCGCGGGGAGCGCCACCACTCCGGAAGACTTCGCCGGGAAGTCGGGAACGATCACCATTCCGGCCAACGCCACGGCGGCGTCGATCGCGATCAACGTGCGGGGTGACTCCATCGTTGAAGGCATCCACAAATTCAGCGTCCGCCTCTCCGCTCCGGCGGGGGCCGTACTCGGTCGCAACACCGGTACCGGAACCATCAGCGACGACGATCCCGGTTCCGGCCTGAAGATCTCCATGGGCAACGCCTCGATCGAAGAGGGCAACACCGGGAATCGCACGCTCAAGCTGTCGGTCACGCTGTCTTCGATCAGCAACAATGCCGTTTCGGTCGATTTCATCACGAGCGACGGAACCGCGGCCGCCGGCAGTGACTACACACCGAACCTCGGTACCGTGATCATTCCCGCCGGGGCGACCTACGCCACCATCAACGTGGTGGTCACGCCGGATACCGCCCCCGAAAGCAACGAGACGATGTCGGTCACCATTTCCAATAGCTCTCGCGGGACCATCGCCAACGCGATCGGAACCGGAACGATCAACAACGACGATTGAGTCCGGAGCCGGACCGGACAACCCATCTCGACCTAGAGGTTCAGGCCGCGTCGGCGGTCCTCGCTCGGGTCTCCGACACCCGAGCGGCGATCCGCGACGCGGCAACCACACCGATCACCGCAACGCCGCCGCCCACCAAGTAGGCGGCCGCAAACGGGAACGCCGCTTCGGATCCACCTTGAATCGTCGACAGCAACTGGATCCCCGCGACGGTGCCGATCTGGGCAACCATCTGTTGAGACGCGTTGGCAACCCCGAGGTCACCAACGTCCACGGTGTTGGCCACCACCGTGACGAGCGACGGCATCGACGTGCCCATCGCGAGTCCGGACAAAGCGAGGCCGGCGAAGACCAACCCCACCGAGTCGATAGTCGTCGCGACCACAAACATCATCATCGACATCACGAGCAGCGTGGTCCCGGCGGTGGCGGCGCGCCGCTCGCCGACACGAGCGGCGAGATACCCGGACCCGGGCGCAGTGATGCTGAACGTGAGCGGCCGACACGCCATCGCCCACGAGGTGGCGGCCACGGTGAACCCGAACCGGCTTTGCACCAGCAGCGGCGTGACGATGAAGCCGCCCATATAGGCGAAGTTTGCGCAGAACTGGGCGACGAGAGACGCGCTGAAGTCTCGCGCTGCGAAGAAGCGCAGCGGCAGCAGGGGATGGTCAGCCCGTGACTCGATGCGCACGAACCACCACAGCAACAGCGGCGCCGCGACGATCAGAGCAACCACCGGCGGTGCACCCACCCCGAACCGCACGCCGAACGTCAACGCCAACAGCGCCGACACGGTGGCTCCCGCAAGCGTCGCCGCGCCGGCAAGGTCCAACGATTCATGGGCGCGCCGCGGAGTCTCGCGCAGCACCACGAACGCGAGTCCGAGGGCGAGCAACGAAAGCGGCACCTGCACGATGAAGATCACGCGCCACCCGAATGCCTCAACGACCGGCCCGCCAACGACCAAGCCGATCACCGGTGCGCCCGCACCCACGAGTGACCACCAACCCATCGCCTTGACGCGGTCCTCTTCCGGAAACGCCCGCATGATCAACGCCATCGATGCCGGACCGATCGCGGCTCCGGGCAGCGATCCAATGGTGCGAATCGCAATCAGCGCAGGTCCGCTCCACGCCAACGCGGTGAACGCCGCGCCGATCGTGAACCCCGCGAATCCCAACAGATACATCCGCCGGTGACCGCGCGTGTCGCCGAGCTTGCCGAAGAGCGGCATCGTGAGTGCCAAACCGAGCAGTGGGCCAGTGACCACCCACGTGAGATCTTCGGGGCTCGTGTGCAGGTCACGCGCCACCCTGGGCAGCGAGACCGCGAGAATGGTGATGCTGAACCCGGTCGCGAAGAGCCCGGTGAGCACCGCAACCAGGACCCACCAGGGCGCCCGATCGCGGGCGCGAAGCCGGCGGATGCGGTGCTCGAAAAGGAACGGCCAGCCCACGACCGGGACTTCATCGCCTCCAGGGGCTTCGCCGATGAACGACGGGTTCGCGTCGTCGGGCATCGGCGCAGGCTACGAGCGCGCCCTTTGGTTCAGCGGAGCGTGTCCGATGATGTGACCGAGGACCGATCGGAATCGCCAACCGTCACCGGCTCGACCACGTCTCCGCGCAAGAACGCAGCGATCTCGCCCACGGGTTCGACTCGCGCAACGGGCCCCGGCCGGGGGCGCAGCGGTCGGCCGTAACCCATACCCGGACGCACCAGCGTCGGGTGGGTGGTCGCGCCTTTCGTCGGCCTTCGCATCGCTTCCCTCCGCGGAACCTCCTCAACAAGGTTCACTCTCCGCAGTCATTATCGAGGCGAGAGGGAGCAACACAAGAGGGCTCATCGAACCATTTCTGCCACGGAGAGTGCTCGATTGGGACACTTCGCCGGAAGCGGACTCCTCAATTTTACTGCGTTTACGGCCGCAAAGTTCACGAAGAGTGAAGATCCGGCGCACATCACCCGGAGTGGGATTCTGACCTCGTTCGCCCACACGAAGCGCAGCAGCAACACGGCCCATGGAGCTGACCGCCGCCTAAAAGAAGATCGTCACGACCGTTCCGCGTTTTACCTTCTCGCCAACAGGTGGGGCCTGGGCCCGGGCGCGGCGGCTCTGACCCACGACACCGGACACCTGAAGTTCCACGCCCGTCGCGTCGGCGAGTGCGGTGGCCTCGGCGATCGTCTTCTTGACAAAGTCGGGAACGACGACGACATCCGGACCTTTACTCACGACGACCGTCACCACCGAGTCGCGCGCCGCGGGGGTGTCGACGGCCGGGTCGGTACGGATGACGGTGTCGAGTTTCACGGTGTCATTGAACTCGTCAACCCGGGTCGCTCGGAGCTTGTGCTCCTTCAAGATCGCGGCTGCCTCGTCGAACGTCTTTCCGGCGACCTTGGGCACCGGGACCGGTTTTGGTCCGGTCGAAACATGGACGATCACTTCGGTGTCGGGTGGAGCTTTGCCGACGGGTTCCGTCCTGATCACCTGCCCAGCCGGAACGACCTCATCGGGTTCCTCGATGAGCTTGACGAGGAAGGTCGCGCCGAGCGCGGCCTTCGCTTCATCCGCGGTCTTTCCCGTCAGGGTCGGCAGCTTGACCGGCCGCGGCCCCTTTGACACCGTGAGGCGGATGGTGTCGCCCTCCGAGAGGAACGCTCCCGGCGCAGGCTCCTGGCCAATGACCGTTCCCTCCGGATCGTCGGCGTTGCGCAGTGCAAACGAGGGCAACAGCTTGGCATCGAAGGACGCTTGGCGTGCTGCCGGTCGGTCACGACCAATCAGCAACGGCATTGTGGTCGTGGGACCGGCATTCGGTTGGGTCAGCACCAACGCCATACCCGCGATGGCGATCGCGATCACGGCAAGCAACACCAGCGGGGCCGACGAGCGCGAGCGTTGCGGAGCGCGGGCCACCGGCGAAGCCGCGCGACTCGGTGTGCTCGCCGCCGCCCGGTCTTGATCAAACAGTGGCGGTTCCACACGGCCCCGCGCGACTTGGGTTGGATGCGGGTCTTCGCTGACGTCGCCCAGACCGGCGAGCCGGAGCGGTCCGGGCGGCGGCAACGCCTCGGCCGCTTCGGCGAGCGCGGCACGGAAGTCTTCGGCCGTCGCGAACCGATCTGCCGGTTCTGCGGCGCACACGCGCTCGAGTGACGCCTTCAGGACGCCCAGTGCATCAGGGACGTCGACCGCAGAGGCCTGCCGTAAACCCAACGTACCGAGTGGAGAATCAGCCACCAGCGGGACGGTCCCCGTCACCGCCTCCACGAGCACGAGGCCGGTTGCGTAGAGATCCGCTCGCCCATCGAGCGGCGCACCCGTGGCCTGTTCCGGCGCGGCGTAGCGCGCAGTGCCGAGCATCGTTCCGGCAGGCTCGGTCCAACTGGCTTCCGCGAGCGCGCGCGCCAAACCAAAGTCGGCGACGCGAACGATCCCGTGCTCATCGAAGAGCAGGTTCGCGGGCTTGATGTCGCGGTGGACGAGCCCACGGCTATGTGAGTAGTCGAGTGCGGCCGCGACCTGGCCACCAACGTGCGCGGCCTGGGCGGGCGTGAGCCGGGTGCCGGCATCGAGCATGCTGCGCAACGAGCCGCCCGATAACAGCTCGAGCACCATGAACGGAACCCCGTCTTCTCCCCAGTCGTAGACGGCCATGACGTTCGGGTGATGCAGAGACGCCGCGAGTTGGGCCTCCGATCGGAATCGCCGCAGAAATCCAGCGTCCTCGGCCAAGGCAGCATGAAGTACCTTCACCGCGACGCGGCGGCGAAGGCGAACGTCGTCGGCCACGTACACGCGTCCGCTCGCACCTGTTCCGATCGCGCCGAGCAGGCGGTAGCGACCAGCGAGCACCCGGCCGACGAGGTCGGCGATCGTGCTTCCGGCCATTCACCCCACGGTACCGCTCGGTTTGTCCGAATCCGCGGCACCCGAACACACGTGCCGCGCCAGTTGATAATGCCGAATCGCCGCATCGGGAGCCCTGCCGATGATTGGAGTACCCAGGGTGGGCGGTACCGTGCCCGCTGTGGACGACACCAGCGCCACCCCCTCCCGTTCGCCTGCGCGCCCCGTCGGGCGCGCACCTGCGACGCGCAGCGTCGGAGCGGCTCGGTCACCGCTCTTCCGCCATCCCGGCCGCGCGGCGATCATCGGAGGGATCCTCTTCGCGGCGGCCGCACTCGTACTCGGTGCCATCGGAAGTGCCGACACCTCTGACCTCCACGCCGACCAGGCAGTCCCCAAACAAGTGCAGACGTTCAGTCCGGCGGCCAACGCGATCGTGGGGCCGACCGCGCCCATCGTGGTGGACCTGCGCGACGACCTCACCGGAGACCTCACCGTCTGCGGACCGAGCCCGGACCAGTGCACCCCGATCCCGTTCGACCAGCTCGAGTTCGTTCCGAGCCTCGGACAAATCACCTTTCGACCGACCGAGAAGACCGACCTCACCGAGTACGCGTCAGGTCCCGTGACGGTGCGAGTCGACTATCGCCTCCAGGGTTCAGAGGGAGCCGAACCGGGCAGCTTCACCTGGACGTTCGTGGCCAAGGCGTAGAAGGCACGCTCACTCCACTGCGAAGGTTGCGTTGCCTTTGATCGCGGCTCCGCCGCCGACGCGTTCCACGAGCAGCTCGAGGTCCACCGTCCGCGCCGCCTCGTCCCGACCCGTCACGGTTGCCGAACACACCAACCGGTCACCAGGCCAGACCTGTTCGCGAAACTGGACACCGAACTTCCGCACGTTGCGCGGCCCCAACCAGTCGGTGGCATAGGTCGCGAGGATCCCGGCCTGGAGCATCCCCACCGAGAACGCGCCGGGGTAGCCGGCTGACTGCGCGAACTCATCGTCGTGATGGATCGGATTGAAGTCGCCCGACGCGCCCTGGTAACGGACGAAGTCGGTGCGCGTGAGCGGGCCGTACTCGCGCGGCTCGGCGGATGCCCCAATGAACAGTTCATCCCAGCTCTGCATCACGAATCCTCTTTCGCGGTCGCGGGTTTCCCCGTTTCGATGGCAGTGGAGCGAGCCTCCGCGACGAGCAAACCCGTCTCATCACGAAACTCGGTGACGGTGATGACAAACGTCATCGTTCCGCCGCGCTTCCCTACCTTCTCGTAGATGTCATCGACGCGCGTTTGCACGGTGAGCGTGGTGCCGGCCGCAGGAGGCGGGCCGTGGAACGTGTACTCCTGACCACCGTGCAAGAGGCGACGAAGATCCATCTTCACGCTCGCGAAGATGGATCGGCCCGGCGGATTCCAGAAGGACGTTGTGGTCAGAAACGTGGGCGGAATCACCGACACGGGGTTGTCCAAGTACTCCGCGTCCGACGACATCGTGGCGCGCGCAAACTCGCGGATCTTCCCGCGCTCCACCGTCATCGTGAACGGCTCATCGGTGGTTCCCACCGCTGACTTGTCGACCATCGCTTACTCCTCTTCGTTCTGAGGGCCGAGCGCCAACAGCTGCGCGAGACCCGCTTCGTCCAACAACGTCACGCCCAACTGTTCGGCCTTGGCCAACTTCGATCCGGGGTTCTCGCCCACCACCACGTAGCTCGTCTTCTTCGACACGCTGCTGGTGACCTTTCCACCCCGTGCCACAACCTGGGCCTCGGCCGCTTCGCGCGTCAAGTCGGTGAGCCCGCCGGTGAGCACGAAGGTGCGACCCACCAGCGTCTGCTCCACGGTCGGCGAAGCTGACTCCGGGCCTTCGAGCAGCACACCGGCGGCGCGCAGCTTCTCTACCAACGACCGGTTCGTCGGCGCCCCGAACCATGCGTGCAAGCTCTGCGCGATCACCATCCCCACGCCGTCCACCTCGGTGAGGGCCTCCACCGGCGCCCTCAAGATGGCATCCAGACTGCGGAACGTGCGCGCCAGAGCAACGGCCGCGGCCGGACCCGCGTGGCGGATGCCCAGCGCCACGATGACCCGCGCGAGGGGGCGGGTCTTCGATGCCTCAATGCCGGCGAGCAGGTTGCGCGCCGAGATCTCTCCCATACGCTCGAGTCCAGCGATCTGGTCATGGGTGAGCGCGTAGAGATCGCCTGCGTCTTCGAGCAGCCCAGCGGCGACCAACTGCCGAACGCGCTCCTCGCCGAGACCTTCGATGTCCATGCCACCGCGTCCCGCGAAGTAGCCGATCTTCTGCTCCCGTTGCATCGGGCAATCGGCGCTCACACAACGGTGCGCCGATTCGCCTTCGAGGCGCACCAACGGTTGCCCAAGTCCACACGGGCAGGTCGCAGGGAACTTCCACTTGCGCGCGCCTCTCTTGCGGTTGGCCAGGACCGGGCCCACCACTTCGGGGATCACATCCCCGGCCTTGCGCACGACCACCGTGTCACCGACGCGCACGTCTCGGCGCGCCACCTCGTCTTGGTTGTGCAACGTGGCCATCTGCACCGTGGACCCGCCAACGAACACCGGCTCCAGCACCGCGAACGGGGTCGCGCGGCCAGTGCGACCGATGCTCACCATGATCTTGCGCAGGGTGGTGGTCTTCTCCTCCGGTGGAAATTTGTAGGCAATCGCCCACCGCGGGGCTCGGCTCGTACGGCCCATCTCGTTGCGCTGGGCGATGGCATCGACCTTTACCACCGCGCCATCGATCTCGTAGCCGAGCGAATGGCGCTGCTCCTCCATCCGGGTACAGAACCCGTGAACTGCATCGAGATCGTTCAGAGCTTCAATGCGCGGGTTGACCGGAATTCCAAGCTCACGCAGCCACTCAAGGGTTTCGTGGTGCGACGCAAGGCGCGGACCGCCCTCGACTGCACCCGGCTGATAGCAGTACAGCGACAGATTCCGGCTCGCGGTCACCGCCGGATCAGTCTGGCGCAAGGAACCGGCGGCCGCGTTGCGCGGGTTCGCAAAGAGTCGGTCGTCGCGCTCGGCCTGGCGCCGATTCAGCTCCGCAAACGATGCCAACGGCATGAAGACCTCGCCCCGCACCTCGAGGGTTGTCGGCACCCGATCGCCCACGAGCGTCTGGGGGAGATCCACGATGGTCAACACATTCGCGGTCACGTCTTCGCCCGTCTCACCATTGCCTCGCGTCGCGCCGCGCACGAGTCGGCCGCGTTCGTACAGCAACGAAATCGCCAGGCCGTCGAGCTTCGGCTCACAGATGTAGCGGATCTCATCGGTGACGAGTTTCCCGATCCGTTCGCCCCAGGCCAAGAGCTCGTCACGGGAGAACGCGTTGTCGAGCGACAGCATTGGCTGCAGATGGTGCACTTCGGAGAACGGAGTCGGGACCCGCGTTGCGCCCGGGCGTTGGGTCGGCGAATCGTCGGCCACCAACTCGGGATGTTCCACCTCAATGGCGCGCAGTTCCACCATGAGCTCGTCGTACTCGGCATCACTGATCTCGGGATCGTCGCGACCGAAGTACCGCTCGTCGTGGTATCGAATCGTGTCGCGGAGTTCGGCGACGCGGTCAACGAGTTCCTGGGACGCCATCGGATCGACTCTAGAACCTGAGACCGCGGCTACGCCCCGGCGGTGAGACGCGCGGCCGCGCTCTGCGACGCGACCCGGTCGGCCATCTCGGCGGCGAGCCGCAATGCGCGTTCGGCTTGGCTTGGACCGTGGTTTGCCAGTCCACATGCGGGCGTGATGATCGCTTGATTGCGCAACCGCATCGGATCACACCCGCGTCGGGTGAGCTCGCACCAGAGGGAGACGACGTGACGCCACAACGCGTCCGCAGAGTCGCCAATCGGACGATCGGTCGGCACCGCACCCCACGCGATCCAGCCGCCGGCCTCGATATGACGCACGATCGACCCGACATCCGCAACGAGCGCATCGGATACCGGGAGTCCCAGCACCGTTGGACCAGCTTCGAATGCGAGCCGCACATCACCATCGCCGCAGACGTGGACACCAGTCTCGCTCGAACACGCCGCGAGCGCACTCGACAACAAATCGATCGCGTCTTCGCGCTCGATCGGCGCGGCGTCGCCACGCCAGAGGACAAGCGCCGGCTCGTCGAGAAAGATGAGCGGCCGCACGCCCCGAAGCCGTTTCGCGAGGAGGCGCTCGAGTGCGTTCAGCCAGCCTTCGACGGCCACGAGCGCGCGCTCGAAGGCCACTGCGGGACCAAGCCCGGCGTGCATCAGCGCGGTACCCAGCGTGAGCGGTCCAACGACTTGCGCCTTGACGCGCAGGATCGGCTCCTCCCGGGTCGCGGCAACGTCGAGAAAACCGAGTAAACCCGCATGAGACCCAGTGGTGAACGTGGTATCGACCGGCTCACCGACCCGATAGGGATCGACGCTGATCGTGCCGTCGGGCGCGACCGTGACCTCGGGCAATGCGCCCGCCCACTGGGCCACAACGCCTTCGAGCGGCGTCGCCAGTTGTGGAATCGACGGCAACTCCGACAGCACCCGTAACACGAGATCGGCCGCCGGTCCCGGCTCGGTGAACGGCAGGCTGCCGATTCCCGTGGCCAGTCCCGTGGGGAACACTCCACCGTGCAGGGTCTGGGACATGTGCTTCCTAGTATACGAACGCGCCTTTCGACCCCTTCGAAACGAAGCGCGTTTCTTCTCCATGAACACTTGGGCGCTGCGCGCGATCTGGATCACCCTTCCCGTCACCGCAGGAGGTGTCGCGGGCGACGCGATCCATGAATGGGCCGATGCTCCGCGCCTCATCGCGGCAATCCTGCTGTGGTGCGGCTGGGCGCTCGTCGTCACCGCGATGTTGGTACCCCGACCACTGTCACTGACGATCACGCGCATCGGCACGCCGCTCGCCGTCGGCATCGGGTTCCTCACCCTTGCCGGCTCACGACCATCGACGCTGAGCTCGGTTGTCGCAATCGCTGCCACCGTCGCGACGGTCGGTCTGGGCACGCGCGGCGAGTTCGCCCACCTCTGCGCGCAGGGCGCGGCCTACGGCGACGAAGAGCGCTTCCCCCTCAAGGTTCCACCGGGACTGGTGATCGGGGTCCTGCCCTTTGCAATCGCGATCATCGGTACGGCGATCGCGCTCGGCCCGTTGTTGCTCGCCGACCGTCAGTGGATCGCGGGTGCCATCGCAATTGCTGTCCTTGTGCCCCTGGCGGTCATCGTTGCTCGCCTCATCCACCAACTGTCGTGCCGGTGGATCGTGCTCGTCCCCGCGGGACTCGTGGTTGCCGATCCGCTCAACCTCACCGACCCCGTGCTCTTCGTTCGCCACCGAATCCTCGGACTCGGTCCGGCCGACCCACAACGCAAGCCTCCGGAAGGCGCACTCGACCTCAGGCTGGGCGCCGCCTTCGGATCGTGCGCGCTGCTTCTGAGTGACGACGCCGACATCATGCGCCGCGTACGAAACCGTGGAGTAGGAGTGCAGGCCAACCTCTTGGTCTTCGCTCCCACCGCGCATGACCGATTGCTCACCAGCGCAGCCGCTCGGCGAATCCACGTCCGCACCGAGTAGCGGCTCGGACCCGAAGTTGGCCCGTCAGCAGGCGATGCCGGAACCGAGCACGCGGTCACCGTCAAACAGCGCGACGGTCTGACCCGGTGCCACCCGGGGCTGCGGACTGACCCAGTCCACCTGATTCTCCTGCCAGATCCCGGCGCTTGGTGCCCCGTGTGCTCGCACCTGGACATCAACCGGTGTTCCCGCGGGAACGGGAGCGGCAGTTGCGGTCACCCGTTCCACTCGAATCTCATCACGTAACAGGTCCGGCGCATCGCCAATGGTCACGGTAGAAGTTGACGCATCCACATCCACCACATAGCGGCGTTCACCTGCCGCCACCGCGAGGCCGCGGCGCTGACCCACGGTGAAGGCGCGCACACCGTCGTGGGTTCCCACGACGGCGCCCGTGGTGTCGACGATGGTCCCCGGTGTCGCGGGGACGCGTGCATCCAGAAACTCCGTGCGACCTCCGCGAGTGATGAAGCACACGTCCATGCTCTCGGCCTTGGTGGCGGTGCGCAGGTTCAGTCGCGCGGCGTGGGCGCGTACATCGGCCTTCGTCATCTCCCCCACCGGAAGCCGCGTGATCGCGAGCTGATCCTGATGCAAAATCGCGAGGACGTAAGCCTGGTCCTTGGCCGGATCTGCACCGCGCCGCAACTCCGCGGTCCCATCCGCCGCGAACGTGACCCGGGCGTGATGCCCGGTGACCACGAAATCGAACCCCATCGAGCGCGCCCGGTCGAGCAACCGACCCCACTTCATGCTGCGGTTGCATTCGATGCACGGATTGGGCGTGCGACCGGCCGCGTAGTCGGCAACGTACGGGGCAACCACTTTGGCATCGAACTCATCGGCGAAGTTGAAGACGTAGTGCGGTATGTCGAGCTGGGCCGCAACTCGCCGGGCATCCTCCACGTCAGAGACCGAACAGCACCCGGAGTCGCTGTCACCGCCCCACAGCTTGAGGGTGACACCGGTGACGTCATGGCCCGCTTCGCGAACAATGGCGGCCGCGACCGAAGAATCAACCCCACCACTCATGGCCACGAGCACCCGACTCATGCGGCGCTCACGACCGCGTCAGGGTTCAGCTGTGCAACGGCCGCAGGAATGACCTGGAGCGCGAGGTCAACGTCGGCATCAGTGGACGCAAAGCCCAAGCTGAACCGTACGGACGCGCTCGCGTTGTCCTTACTCATGCCCATCGCTGCGAGTACGTGAGAGATCTCCGTGGCCCCGGATGAGCACGACGAGCCCGCAGCTGCGTAGAGACCGCGCTGGTCGAGCACGACGAGTAACGCCTCGCTCTCAGTTCCGGGAAAGCCGACGTGGAGATGGCCGGCGGTCGTGCGATCCGGCGTGCCGTTGACCCACAGACCGGGGACTGCGGCGCTGAGGCCACCCCGCAATCGGTCCCGCAGCGCACCAATGCGGGCGGTCTCCTCGGTGCGCGTCTCGTGAGTGATGCGCAGCGCGGTTGCGAGCGCGACGACTCCCGCCACGTTCACGGTTCCCGCGCGCACTCCGCGTTCCTGGCCTCCGCCTTCGATTTCGGGGTCGAGGGCAACGCCGTTGCGCACGACGAGCACGCCTACACCTTTGGGACCTCCGAACTTATGGCCCGAGATCGCGATGAGATCAAAGCCGGAGGCGAGCACCGAGACATCGACCCACGGCACGGCCTGCACCGCGTCGGTGTGCAACCGCGCACTCGGCGCGCGCTCGCGCACCAGGGTCGCGATCTCCGGCAGTGGCTGAATCGTTCCGACCTCGTTGTTCACGGCCATCACCGATACCAGCGCAGTGTGCGCGTCGAGGTAAAGCGCCAACTCATCCACGTCCACGATCCCGCCGTGGGTGACCCCGGCTTCCACCACCCGGAACCCCTCCGACTCGAGCCGGTGCGCCGCCGCGAGGACACCCTTGTGCTCAAAGGCGGTGGTCACCACGCCATCAAGTCCGTGGTCCCGACGCGCCGCGCGCGCCCCGCCTTTGATCGCGAGATTGTCGGCCTCGGTACCACCCGCAGTGAACACAATCTCGTCCGGTCGAAACCCGAGCACCTCGGCCACCGATTCGCGAGCCTCTTCCAGCGCAGTCTTCGCCGCCCGGGCCGCACCGTGGCTGCCGGACGGATTGCCCGGATGCTCGGCGAGGAACGGGAGCATCGCCGCCACCGCCTCGGGCCGCATCGGCGTGCTCGCCGCGTGATCAAGGTACGCCGAGCCTGCGGGAGAGTCAGAAGAGGTGTCGGCGCCAGTCATGGTGGCACCAAGTCTACGAACCAAACCCGCGATCGCTCCTTTGCGTTGTCCTTCGCCATCTGATCCGACTGTGACCAGTGCCTCGGAACCTTTGCCACGGTTCTGACGTTGTCCCAGAAGACCGGACAGGCGGAGGCCCACATGATGGTCACACCCCCATGCGACAGTACGAGCATGACCACGCAGCTTCGACTCCTCGCCGGCGGCGAACCGCCGAACTCCCCGTCCCGGGCCCGCGCTCGGCGTTCCAACGTCGCTGCTCGCCCCAGCGCTTCGGCATCGATCTACCTCGATGCTCGCACTCGTCAGATCGGCCAATCCGGGGTCTCCGAGGCACGCCGTCGCCTGGCCGAGATTCGCGCCACCTCGGACCGGGTGCAGGAGCT
Source organism: Acidimicrobiia bacterium (assembly GCA_046598395.1). Taxonomy (GTDB): domain Bacteria; phylum Actinomycetota; class Acidimicrobiia; order IMCC26256; family JAENVU01; genus JAENVU01. The sequence continues at coordinate 2,648 of JBKJIQ010000010.1, read as the reverse complement.
CGTCCAAGCCAGCTAACTCGCATCTCACACGGAATACATTTGGCGGACATGGACGAAATCGTCGACGCCTCACTGTGATCACGGCGCCGGTAGGGCTGCTCGACACCAGCACGCTGATTCTCTTGGGCGAGCTCGACGAGCACGCGCCCCTCCCCGCGATCCCGAGGATCTCGACGATCACGCCGGCCGAACTCTCCGTTGGACCCTTGACCGCGCTCGATGCCAAGGAACGGTCGGCACGTCAGATTCAGTCGCAAGAGGCGAATCCCCGTGTGACCTGACGGCACCTACCGCGCGGGTTGGTAGACGCCGAACTCGTCGCGCAGCACGTCGGAGACTTCGCCCAGGGTGGCGTACGCACGCAGCGCATCCTTCATCGGGTACAGCAAGTTGTCGGTGCCCTTCGCCGCCGCACGCAGTTTCGCGAGCGCGGCGTCTACCGCCGGCTGATCACGGCGAGCCCGGAGGTCGCGGAGCCGATCGGACTGTTGACGCTCCAGCTCCGGATCGATCGGGAACACGTCGGGGTCGCCCACCGAAGGATCCACGAACTTGTTCACCCCGACGATGATCTTGTCGCCACCATCAACGGCCTTCGCCCATTCGAATGCGGCGCGCTCGATCTCGTCCTGCATGTATCCGGCTTCGATCGCTGCCACGGCGCCACCAAGCTCGTCGATCCGCTCGATATACCGCCACGCCTCGGCCTCCACCGCGTCGGTGAGCGACTCCACAAAGTAGGAACCGGCCAACGGGTCAACCGTGGCGGTCATCCCGGTCTCGAATGCCACGATCTGCTGGGTGCGCAACGCGATCTTCGCGGCCTTCTCGGTGGGAAGGCCGAGCGCTTCGTCGAAGCCGTTGGTGTGCAGGCTCTGGGTTCCACCCAACGCCGCCGCCATGGCCTGGAGTGCCACGCGCACCACGTTGTTCTCCGGCTGTTGCGCAGTGAGCATCGAGCCTGCGGTCTGGGTGTGGAACCGCAACAGTTTCGACTTCTCGTTCTGCGCGCCGAACCGGTTGCTCATGATCCAGTACCACATCCGCCGCGCAGCACGAAACTTTGCAACCTCTTCGAAGAAGTCGTTGTGCCCGTTCCAAAAGAACGACAGCCGCGGCGCGAACTCGTCCACGTCGAGACCCGTATCGATCGCGGCCTGCACGTAGGCGATCGCGTTGGCCAGGGTGAACGCGATCTCTTGCACCGCGGTGCTCCCCGCTTCACGAATGTGATAGCCGGAGATCGAGATGGTGTTCCACCGGGGGATGTGCTCACCGCAGTAGGCGAAAATGTCGGTGATGATCCGCATCGATTCGCGCGGCGGGTAGATATAGGTGCCGCGGGCTACGTACTCCTTGAGGATGTCGTTTTGGATCGTGCCGCCGATCTTGGATGCGGGCACCCCCTGCCCCTCGGCCACCAACTCGTACATCAACAACAGAATCGCGGCGGTTGAGTTGATCGTCATCGACGTGGTGACGGTGTCGAGCGGGAGACCCGCCAGCAGAATCTCCATGTCCTCGAGCGAGTCGATAGCCACGCCGACCTTGCCCACCTCACCTTCCGAGCGGGGATGGTCGGAGTCATAGCCCATCTGGGTGGGGAGGTCGAAGGCACACGAGAGGCCGGTCTGACCGGCACCGAGCAGGAAATGGAACCGCTCGTTCGTGTCGGCGGCAGTCCCGAAGCCCGAGTACTGGCGCATCGTCCACGGACGAGTCCGGTACATCTGGGCGTAGACGCCCCGCGTATAAGGCGGTTCACCTGCGTCGCCGAGCGCCGAGCGCGGATCCCACTCGGCGGCATCGAGATCTGCCTTGGTGTACTGGGGCTTGATCTCGATACCGGAGTCGGTACGGCGGGTGATGTCGTCGGCCATCGGCGGATCGTACCGGTGTCCCCGATCCCGACCCCAGCCCAGACCAGCATGGAGGCATGCGCCGGATAGGGATTCTCCTCATCGCTTCGCTCGTCGTGGCCGCCTGCGGGAGCAGCAGCGGCTCGAAGGCAACGGCACCCAAGCCGAGCACCACCTCCGGCACCACTGCCGATTCCGCAACGGGTGACCGGAGAATCGTCGCGGCAGGGCTCCTCCGGTCGGCCGACCTTCCTGGGTTCAGCTCCGTGCCCAGCTCGCCTGAGGTCGAAGGTATCGACCAGTTCGCCAAGGGTCTGCCCGAGTGCGCCAACTTCGTGACCAAGCAACAACCCGGCGCGAACAAGAGGAAATCGCGCCGTTTCACCCGCGGTCAAGAGCACGCAACGAGCGCGGCCGACGCGTACCCCACCGTCGACGCGATCCGCGCGCAGCTCGACCTCTACCAAGACCCCACCACCGTCGACTGCTTCCACGCGCTCTACCTGAAAGCGATCACCGAGAATCTCGGAGCGAAAGGCACGGTCGACGACGTGAGCGTGAGCCCTATCGCGGTGGAGAACCTCGGCGACGGACAGTTCGGATTCCGCATCACGGCCAACCTCAGCTCCCAGGGACAGCCGGCCACGCTCACCTCCGACATCATCGGCGTCATGGTCGGGCGCTTCGGGCTGCAACTCAACCTCGACGGCACCACGGCGGAACTCGCGGAACTCGAAACCACGCTGCTCCCAAAACTCGTCGACCGCATGCAACAAGCGGGTGCCTAAC
>JBKJIQ010000002.1:0-49006 GCA_046598395.1 Acidimicrobiia bacterium | reverse complement strand
TGCCCCTGGCGCGACCGCGACCATGCTCAACACCCAATCGGCACCCTCGAGACGACCCGCGCAGACATCGCCCCGCCTAAAACCGCGGTCACATCACCAAATCGGTGGATCGAGGCTAAGAGGGCGAGCAGGGAACACCGTTCTCGTCCGGCACCGGCCCGTGCGGGCGGACGAGGAATCACCTCAGGGCTAGCCTGCGCGGGTGGCCGTCGCAAAGGTGTGTGGAATCGAGACGGAGTACGGCGTGGTGTTGCGCAATACGCCGGACCCGAACCCGGTGCTCGCATCGTCGCTGCTCATCAACGCCTACGTCGAGCACCGCCGGATCGGGTGGGACTTCGACGACGAAAGCCCCGGGCGCGATGCTCGCGGCAACGGCAGCGCTGGCTCACACGCACCAATGGTCGAGACGCATCTCGTCAACACGGTGCTCACCAACGGGGCGCGCTATTACGTGGACCATGCCCACCCGGAGTACTCCACGCCGGAGTGCTCCGATGCAATGGAACTCGTCCTCGCCGACAAAGCGGGGGAGCGAATCCTGGCGCGGTCGATGCAAGCGTCGCGTCGCCTCTTGGAACCGGGCCAAGAAATCGTCGTCTACAAAAACAACTCGGACGGCAAGGGCAACTCCTATGGCACCCATGAGAACTACATGGTCGACCGCCAAACGCCATTTGCCAACATCGTCGCTACGCTCCTTCCCTGGTTCGTCACGCGCCAGATATTCACCGGCGCGGGAAAGATCGGGGCGGAGAACGGCGCCACGAATGTCGGGTTCCAAATTTCGAGCCGCGCCGACTTCTTCGAGGAGGAGGTAGGCCTCGAGACCACGCTCAAGCGACCGTTGGTCAATACCCGCGACGAACCACACGCCGATCCCCAGAAGTACCGGCGCGTCCACGTCATCACCGGCGACGCCAACCTGTGTGAGGTCGCCACGTTTCTCAAGGTCGGCACGATGGCGATCGTCCTCGGCATGATCGAGGACGACTTCCTCGACAAGGATCTCTCGATCGTCGGGCCGGTTCACGCGGTGCGGACGGTCTCCCACGATCCGACCCTGCGGGCCACGCTGGAACGCACGAGCGGAGGCACGTGCACCGCGATCGAACTCCAATGGGAGTTCTTCCGCCTGGCCCAGAAGTACGCGGAAGAGACCGGCCTCGAACTCTGCGGCGCGGAGGTGGGCCTCGACGTGCTTCGGCGTTGGGAAGCAACGCTGACCGCGCTCGAACATGACCCGATGAGCCTGAACGGCCAACTCGACTGGGTCACCAAACTCGCGCTGCTCGACGCGTACCGCGACCGCGATGGCCTCGCCTGGGACAACCCGAAACTCGCGTTGCTCGACCTGCAATATCACGATGTTCGCCCCGAACGTTCGCTGTACGAACGGCTCGTGCGCGCCGGAACGGTGGAGCGCATTCTCACCGAAGATGCCGTGGTCGCGGCAATGACCGAGCCGCCGGACACAACCCGGGCATACTTTCGCGGACAGTGCCTCGCTCGCTGGGCCGACTCCGTCGTCGCGGCGAACTGGGACAGTTTGATCCTTGATGTCGGAACCGACCCGTTACGAAGGATTCCCATGATGGAACCGCTCAAGGGAAGCCGCGCCCACGTCGAGGCGTTGTTCAATCAGTGTTCGACCCCAGCACAGCTTGTAGACCAGCTCGGGTCATAGTTCAAGAAGGACGAACGCGATGCCTGAACGAGAACAAAAGAAGAAGCCCGCTCCCAAGGAGCGCACCGACGCCGACGAGGAAACCGCGGCTCCGGCGCGTCAAGGCGAGGCGCTCAAAGAAGAGCTCGACGATCTGCTGGATGAGATCGACAGCGTGCTCGAGGCCAATGCCGAAGAGTTCGTGCGCTCGTACGTACAAAAAGGCGGGGAGTGACTCGCCCCGCCCCGGCGCGGACTCCATGAGTCCGCGCGGGCGAGGGATCGGCGCCGCCAGTGCCAGCCTCGCCCGCGATGCCCGACTGCGGGCCACCAGCGTGCCCGACGACGTCCTCGCCGCGGCCCACGAGGAACGTTCCCTGCACCGACTTCGTCGCCGGATCGCGCGCTGGCAACGGATGCGCCGAGTGTGGTGAACCCCACGTCTAGGCTCGCCCGACAATGAGCCAGCCTTCAATGTTGCCGTCGTTCGCGCCCGGACTCGATCCGGGGCCGTCGTTTGTCGATCTGTTGGCGCGGGCGCATCCCGGCGCGAATGATCACGTGCTGGGGAGTCAATCCCTGCCGGATTCTTTCGAGATCACGCACGCCACCACGGTGGTGGCGATCAGATCTGCCGATGGGGTGGTCATGGCCGGCGATCGACGCGCCACCGCTGGGCACGCGATTGCCAACCGGCGCATCGAAAAGGTCTTTGCCGCGGATGAGCATTCCGGCGTGGCGATCGCCGGCGCGGCCGGGCCGGCCATAGAGATGGTGCGGCTCTTCCAGGTACAGCTCCGCCACTACGAAAAAGTGGAAGGCGTCCAACTCAGTTTCGAGGGCAAGGCCAACCAGCTTGCCCAGATGGTGCGGGCGAACTTGCCCGCGGCCATGCAAGGTTTCGTGGTCGTCCCGCTCTTCGCCGGGTTCGACCACCGGCGGCGGCGCGGGCGTGTGTTTTCCTATGACGCCACCGGTGGCAAGTACGAAGAAGCCGACTACCAGACCAACGGTTCCGGCGGCGTGCATGCCCGCAACTGGATCAAGGCGGGCTGGCATGACGGCATCAGTGCCGACGACGCGGTGGCACTCGCGATCCGAGCGCTGTTCGCAGCCGCCGACGAAGACGCGGCCACGGGTGGCCCGGACCTCGTACGCGGGATCTACCCGATGGTCGCGCTCATCGACGCAGAAGGTTTCCGACTCCTCGACGATGACGACATCGCACAACGGGCCCAGGAACTGCTCGGCGGCCCCGAACGCGGCGGCGCCGACAGCAAAGGCGGTGACCCGTCGTGAGTGAAGCGGACGCAACTCCGACTCGTAGCCGTTTGTCGAGCGCAGCGGGGCCCGCCCGGCCCGCTCCGAAGGAGCAAGAGGGCACAAGATGAATATGCCGTTTTACGTTGCGCCGGAACAGATGATGAAGGACCGCGCGGATTACGCGCGGAAGGGGATCGCGCGCGGGCGGAGCCTCATCGCGTTGGAGTGCGCGGCCGGCGTCGTGATCGTGGCCGAAAATCCGAGCCGCACCCTGTCGAAAATCAGCGAGATCTACGACCGGATCGCGTTCGCGGGCGTGGGCAAGTACAATGAGTTCCAGAGCCTGAAGATCGGCGGCGTGCGGCTCGCCGACATGAAGGGCTACCAGTACTCGCCCGAGGACGTCACCGCGAGTTCGCTCGCGAACGCGTACGCGCAGACCCTCGGCCAGGTGTTCACCCACGAGATGAAGCCCTACGAAGTGGAGATTCTGGTCGCACAGGTCGGCATCGAACCCGGTGAGCCGAATCAGTTGTTCCACATCCTCTACGACGGCACCGTGATGGACGAGCAGAACTTCACCGTCTTGGGCGGAGAGGCGGAGCGGCTCTTGGAGGTCGTGCGCGCTGGGTACACCGAGGGCTCGAGCCTGAGCGACGCGGTCAAGCTCGGGGCCACGACCTTGGCGAACAACCGTGACCCACTCGCCGCCGCCCAGCTCGAAGTTGCGCTGCTCGACCGCGCGCGGCCCGGCCGGGCATTCCGCCGCATCAAGGGCGACGAGCTCGAAGCACTCCTGAAATAGCGGAGGGCCTCCCGGAAGCGACGGAGGTCGCCATCCACTCTACGGTCAGGTTTTTCCCTCCCACGCCGATAGCCTGCCCATGATGCGAGCCGCCTTCCGGAGCGCGTGATGGAACGCAGGATCTTCGGTATCGAGAACGAGTATGGCGTCACCTGCACTTTGCGCGGGCAACGCCGGCTCAGCCCGGACGAAGTCGCGCGCTACCTCTTCCGCCGCGTGGTCTCGTGGGGTCGCTCCAGCAATGTGTTCCTCGAGAACGGCGCGCGCCTGTATCTCGATGTCGGGAGCCATCCCGAGTACGCGACGCCGGAGTGCGATTCAATCAGTGAACTCGTCGTCCATGACAAGGCCGGGGAGCGCATCCTCGAAAGCCTCGTGCAGTCCGCGGAGGCGCGGCTGCGCGAAGAAGGCATCCGCGGCGAGGTCTACCTGTTCAAGAACAACACCGACTCCGCGGGCAACTCCTACGGCTGTCACGAGAACTACCTCGTCGAACGCGACGGCGACTTCGCCAAGTTCACCGACGTGCTCATCCCGTTCCTCGTTTCGCGCCAGGTCTACGCCGGGGCAGGGAAGGTGCTCCAGACCGCGCGGGGTGCGACCTTCTGCATTGCCCAACGCGCGGAACACATCTGGGAAGGCGTGTCCAGCGCCACGACGCGGTCACGCCCCATCATCAACACGCGCGACGAGCCGCATGCCGACGCGGAACGGTTCCGTCGGCTGCACGTGATCGTCGGCGATTCGAACATGAGCGAGTACACCACCTTTCTCAAGGTCGGGGCGATGGCGCTGGTGCTGCGAATGCTCGAAGAAGACTCAGGGCCATGGCGCGACCTCACGTTGGAGAACCCGATTCGTGCGATCCGCGAGATCAGCCACGACACCACGTGTCGCCGGCGCGTGCGGTTGGCCAACGGTCGGGAACTCTCAGCCGTCGAGATTCAGGCCGAGTATCTCAATCGAGCGTTGCGATTCGCGAAGCGCCGTACGTTGAGCCCGCTCGAAACGCAGGCGCTTGAGATGTGGGAACACGTGATGACTCACCTCGAGTCCGATCCGCTCAAGCTGACCCGCGAGATCGACTGGGTCATCAAACATCAACTCATCGAGTCCTACCGAGACAAACACTCACTGCCGCTCACGCACCCGCGCGTCGCGCTCCTCGACTTGGCGTACCACGACGTCACCCGCTCCCGGTCGCTGTATTACCTGCTCGAGCGGCGGGGTGAGGTCGACCGAATCGTCGAAGACGCAGCGATCCAAACCGCGATGGATGAGCCACCCCAAACCACCCGGGCGAAGTTGCGCGGCGCCTTCATCAAGAAGGCAAAAGAACGCAAGCGTGATTACACCGTCGATTGGGTGCACCTCAAGCTGAACGATCAAGCGCAGCGCACGGTGCTCTGCAAGGACCCGTTCAAATTTGAGGACGACCGCGTCGACCGCTTAATCGCGAGTTTGTGAGTGTCTTCTTTTCGTACCGGTCGCGTGGTGGGCATTCTGAGTGAGCGAGTGGGACTGCAGCGCGTCGAAGTGGAGCTTGGGTCGGGACCGGAACGGGCCTACGTGTTGACCCAGCTCACCGGGACGGTGGCCACCGGGGACGCCGTCGTGGTGAACACCACCGCGGTGGAACTCGGACTCGGGACCGGCGGTTGGCATTTCGTCCACTGGAACCTGGCCCGTGACGCGTGGAGCGAACCCGGGCCGGGGCACATCATGAAGCTCCGATATACGAGCCTCCAAGCCGACGTCGGCTCCACCGAGGAGCACCTCGACGCCGAGCTCGGCGCGGTCACCAGCATCGACGGCCTGCCGGTCATCGCGGCCGCGCTGCACAGTCAACTCCCCGCCATCGCGGTCACAATCCGCGAGCTACGGCCCGCCGCGCGCATCATCTACGTGATGACCGACGGAGCGGCGCTCCCGATCGCGTTGAGTGACATCGTCGCAGACCTGCGGGACCGCAACCTCCTCGACGCAACCATCACCTGTGGCCACGCGTTCGGCGGCGACTACGAAGCGGTGTCACTGTTCTCGGCGCTCGCCATCGCACGTCACGTCGCCCACGCCGATGTCGCGATCGTGGTGATGGGCCCGGGCATCGTCGGTACGGACACCCGGCTGGGCTTCACGGGGATCGAGATTGGGTCGATACTCAACGCCGCGGCGGGGCTCGGCGGTCGACCGATCGCGTGCCTCCGTGCCTCCGGTGCCGACCCTCGAGCACGACACCGTGGGGTTTCACATCACACGCTCACGACCCTCAGCGTCGCCACCCAGAGCCGAGTCGAGATACCGATCCCGGCGCGGGCTCCCGAGGGCGACGATCTGCGCGCCAGCTTGGTCGAATCCGGGATCGACGCTCACCACGATGTGATCACCATCGAGATCCCGAATGTGATCGAGCTCCTCGAACAGCACGGTCTCCGGATCAGCTCAATGGGCCGGCCCGCAGTCGATGATCCGATTCTGTTCCAATGCGCCGCCGCCGCGGGTGCCGCCAGCGTCACGGCTTTATGAGGTCCTGACGCGTAGGTTGGGCGGATGGCGGAGACCATCACCGACGACGACTCGGATCAGGAGCCGCCCACCTATGTTCCCGATCGGCGGGAACGGCTCCTGAACTTGTTGGCCGCGCTCATCGAGACCCGAGCCGGGATGACCCGCGAGGACTTCGTCAACAACCCGACCCTGGGATACCCCTCTGGTGACGCCGCGGCTCGGAGGGCGTTCGAGCGGGACAAAGCCACCCTTCGGGCCATGGGAGTGCCGCTCCAAGACTCGATGGTCGACAACGAGACCCGCTACCGAGTCGATCCCAAGGAGTACTACCTCCCGAACCTCGAGCTCACCGACGACGAACTCGCCGCCCTCCACGTTGCTGTCACTGCGATTGGCCTCGGCAGCACAGCAGGCGAAGGCGCGTTGATGAAACTCGGAGGCATCGAAGGCGCCGGTGTGATGCCGATCGCCGAACTCCCATTCGTCGAAGTATTGGCGCCGCTCTTCGATGCATCGCGCCGGCGGGCCGCGGTGCGGTTCTCCTACCGGGGACGCGAACGCGAACTCGAGCCGTGGGGGCTCACGTCGAAGTTCGGTCACTGGTATGTGGTTGGGTTCGAACTCGGTGTTGGCGATATGCGCGTCTTTCGCGCCGACCGTATCGAGGGGGACATCAGCCCGGGGGAGCCCAAGTCCTTCACCGTGCCGCGCGATTTTCGGGCCGACTCCTACCTCGAGGATCGGCCGTGGGACTACGGCGATGGACGCGCCACGAATATCACGATCCGAGTTGACGCCGGTTTCGATGTGGCGCTGATGCAAGCGATTGGGCCGTCGGCCCGGACCACGATCGAGTCCGACGGAACCACGCTCGTGGAGTTCGCCGCGATCGAGATCGGCGCGGTCGTGAACTTCGCGCTCGGCTTTCTCGACCACGTCGAGATCGTGGCTCCGCCCAAGGCCCGCGACGCGATCATCGCAGTCTTGGACGCGTGGGCCGCGTGAGTCGCACTGACGCGCCACCCCAGCTCGAGCGAGTGTTAGCCATGATCCCGTGGCTGGCGACCCATCGCGACGTCGCGAAGTCAGAGGTCGCGGATCGCTTTCGGATTTCCGCAACGCAGTTGGAATCCGACCTCGGGCTGATCATGATGGTGGGGGTCCCGCCCTACTCCCCGGGCGACTACATCAATGTGAGCTACGAAGGCGACACCGTCGACCTGTGGTTGGCGCCGTATTTCACTCGCCCGCTGCAGCTGAATGCCGCCGAAGGCCTGGCACTGCTCGCCGGCGGACGCGCGCTCCTCGCGGTCGACGGCTCAGATCCCCATGGCCCGCTCGGCACCGCCATCAACAAACTCGAAGACGCGCTCGGGGTGAGCGAGGTCGTGGTGGAGTTCGCGGCACCACCGCTCCTCGCCGAAGTTCGCGCCGCGGCCCTCGCCGGCGAGCGCATCGACGTGGAGTACTGGAGCGGCGGCCGCGACGAGCTGACCCGCCGGACCATCGATCCTGGCCCGCCGTTCTTCGCGCTGGGCGAGTGGTACACCGACGCGTTCTGTTCCTTACGGGGTGAACCGCGCATGTTTCGGGTTGACCGCATCCGATCGGTGGCCCCCACCGGCGTTACGTTCGAACCCGTCGTGCGCGCTCCGGCCGCGAGCGTGTATCACCCGCGCCCCAACGACCCTCGGGTCACACTCGAGTTGCCATCCCATGCCAGTTGGGTCGGCGAGAGTGCGCCGTGTGAATCGGTAGAAGACCTTCCCGACGGTCGCCAACGCGTGATCCTTGCCGTCAGTGAAAGAGCCTGGCTCGAACGGATCCTGCTCCAAGCCGGGCCAGAAGCAACCGTCGTCGACCCGCCGGATTGGCGCAATCTCGGCCGCGACGCGGCCGCCCGCGTGCGAGCCCGATACCGAAGTGACCCCACCCCCGGTGCGCCGTGACCGACGATACGCCGAACAAAAAAATGCCAGACGGTGCTCGCAACCTGATCGAGTGGGGCGTCATCATCGCGGTGGCGGTCGTCGTTGCTCTCGTCGTGCGGGCCTTCGTCTTCCAGACGTTCTATATCCCGTCGGATTCGATGGTGCCGAAGCTCGAGACCGACGACCGCATCCTGGTCAACCAGCTCACCTATGACGTGCGTGACCCCAAACGCACTGATGTCGTGGTGTTCAAGACCCCGAAGGCTGCGCATCTCAACCTGGAGCATCTCGTGAAGCGCATCGTCGGCTTGCCGGGCGACACGATTGAAGGACGCGACGGTCACGTCCTCATCAACGGCCGGATTCTCAACGAGCCCTATCTTCCGAGCGGTGTCGTGACGTCGCCGTTCTCCGCTCGCCAGGTACCAGCCGAGTCGTACTTCATGATGGGAGACAACCGAAGCAACTCGGATGACTCCCGCACCTGGGGCGCGGCGGATCGGCGCCTCTTCGTCGGTCCCGTGTTCATGACGATCTGGCCGCTCAGCCGTCTCGATATCCCGGGCTGGCTCTGGGGTGTCCCCGTCGCGATTGGGCTCGGCACGGTCGTGTTCAACCGACGGCGACGCCGCCACGCACCGAGCGGCGTGGGATGATGCCCCGGTGAACCCCCTGATGACCGACCCTCATGCCGAGAATCAGATTCCAACCGAGAGCGGCACGGGGAAAGCCGGGGGCAGCGGTTTCCGCAACCTGATCGAGTGGGGCGTCATCATCGTGGTCGCGGTGGTGTTCGCGTTTGTCGTACGTGGACTCGTGTTTCAAACATTCTTCATCCCGTCCGAGTCGATGGTGCCGAAGCTCGAGATCAACGACCGCATCCTCGTCAACAAACTCGCCTACGACTTCGGTGACCCTGAGCGCGGCGATGTCGTGGTGTTCAAGACTCCACCGAACTCCCAGATACGGGGAATGGACGACCTCGTAAAGCGCATCGTCGGGCTGCCGGGCGACACCATCGAAGGGCGCGACGGCCACATTTACATCAATGGTGGGTTGCTCTCTGAGCCCTACCTGCCGAGCACCGTCCAGTCGAAGACCTTTGCTGCGTCGAAGGTCCCCGCGAACTCCTATTTCATGCTCGGCGACAACCGGCAGGTCTCACGCGACTCAACCGTGTGGGGGCCTGCAAATCGTGACCTCTTCGTCGGTCCCGTGTTTGTCACCATCTGGCCGCTCACCCGGGTCGACGTCCCGGGTTGGCTCTGGGGTGTCCCGATTGCGATCGGGCTCGGCGGGCTCGTTTACATCCTCTTGCGACGACGCGAACCCGACCCCGCATAAGCGGTCGCGTACCGCGCTTCCCTCAGGGTTTCGGAGCAGCGCTAGGTCCGCGCCTCGAACCGGTGCTCCATTCTCCGACCGCAGCCACCATCCGATCGACCCGGTCGGAGAACACGCCGTCGATGCCGTAGCGCAGCACCGTGAGAAGGTGCCGCATCTCTTGGGCGTCCCACGCGAAGGCCTGCAGCGAGAACCGATGGACCAGCGTCACCGTCCCGAGGGTCCAGTTCGAGTGGTGCAGGTTCAGCGCGTCGATTCCGGCCGCGGCGAGATCCGCCGCATGACGTTCGAAGGCTGACGCCACGACTCCGCCGAACCCGGGGGAGTGCACGAGCTTCACATCCGCGAGTTCCTCACGCCGGTCCGTCAACACATCGAAGTCGGGGTGGCAGATCCACATGCGGCCCGGCGCACCGCCGCCCGCGTCGCGGGCGATGGCGGCCATCGGCGCGATGACGTCGTCCTGCTTGGCGTCGATCGAGAGTTCAAACTCCGTGCCGCACTCTCGATAGAGATCAACGAGGCGAGGCACGTCATAGGTGGCCAACTCGGCGGCCGTAGTTTCGCCGACGCGGATCTTGCGCAGACCGCGTCGGAACGAGCCGTCGTGGACCAGGACGACCTCGGAATCGGCGGACAGCCACGCGTCGCTCTCGAGCCCATTGGCGCCGAGCTCCCGAGCGCGATGAAACGCCGCCAGCGTGTTCTCAGGCCGCTCTGAGCGTGCCCCTCGGTGGGCGAAGGTGATGACCACGGCGAGATCGTGGCGCTCGCTGCGCCGACTTGTCGAAACGAACGTCCAGAGCTGCCCAGGGATCCGGATCGTCGATTCGGGCTCAAGGGCCCCGGAAACCGTGCCGAAACCTCGGAGACACGGAGTTCAGAAGGGGCCTTCGAGCGTGACAACAATCCGAGCAAACTGTCCAAGCTGCGGCGACGTCCAGCTACGAGCCAATGATCTCGTGGTGCGCGTCTGCTCTGATGACGAGAGCGGTTCGTACACGTTCCGCTGCCCTGCTTGTGCCGTCGCGGTTGCGAAGGGTGCGAGCAAGCGGATCGTCGACCTCCTGGTCTCGTCCGGCGTTCGGATGGAGGTGTGGCGCTTGCCCGCCGAGCTCGCCGAGCCCCACCGCGGCCCCACACTTCAGCCCGACGACCTGCTCGACTTCCATCTCGTGCTCGAATCCGACGACTGGTTCGGCGAACTCGAAGAACTGGTCCGTCGATCTATGCCGAGCTGAGCTTGCGCCTACGGTGTGGCCGTGACCTCTACCGGCGGGACGATCCTTGGGATCATTGCGATCCTGCTCATCGGTGGTGGCGTTGCACTCTTCATGGGATCCACACGCGTACGCGCCGAGATCGACGCATTGCGAGCCAGTTTCGACCGGTCGCAGCGTTGCCTCATACCCCTCGTCGAAACGCTTGCGACCGACCGCGACCGCCTGTCGGCGCGCCTGGCCGAGCTCACCGAACCCGGAGCCGAGACCCGAGGTACCCGGCGGTAACCTGATGCGGTCAAGCCCGTTTGACCGAACTCTTTGATTTCCTCGTTCCACCAGGCGCACGAAAGGACCCCGATGCCGCAGCTGGGCCCGGCCGAAATCCTTGTCGTCGTCGTCGTTGCCCTCTTGGTCTTCGGCCCGAAACGCCTCCCCGAGGTCGGCCGCCAGGTGGGCCGCGGTTTGCGGGAGCTGCGCAAGGTGCAGGAAACGGTGCGGGCTGAACTCAACGAGATCATCCATGCCGACGAACCGTCCAGCGTGAGCAACGCCAGGCCGATCTCGCCGCCATCGCCGTACCGCACCAGCGGGACCCCGAGCCCGTCGTCGGGCGTGGCGGCGAATGCAATCGGCGCCGCAGACGCTGTGGGAACCCCCACACGACCGCGCGCCCCATCTCGGTACCGCGCTCCCGGCGCCTAACCGACCTCATGCAGATTCTGCGCCGCTTCCGGCGGCAACCGCCTCGGACCCCCGACGCGAAAATGTCGATGCTCGACCACCTCGCCGAGCTGCGAAACCGAATCCTGATCTCGATCCTTGCGGTCGGCGTGGGCGCGATCGTCGCATTCGTCTTCTCGAACCAAATCATCGATTTCCTCGTCGAGTACTACCGATCCGCGTCCAAGAACGATGGGGCCAAACTCCTGAATCTCGGCCCCGCGGATGGCTTCGTGATCCGCCTCAAGGTCGCGACCTACGGCGGGATCATCTTGGCGCTACCAATCTGGCTCTATGAGCTCTGGCGGTTCGTGACTCCCGGGATGAACCCGCGGGAAAAGAAGTATGCGATCCCGTTCGTCAGCTCGGCGATCGTGCTGTTCGCCTTGGGTGCATTGGTTGCGTTCCTGACGCTCGAGCCCGCGCTGAAATTTCTCATCGAAGTAGGCGGACCGTCCCAACAGGCCGCGTACAGCTCGGAGAAGTACATCTCACTGGTCTCGCTGATGATCGTGGCGTTTGGCATCAGTTTCGAGTTCCCGGTCGTGCTGGTGTTCTTGCTCATCGCCCACGTGGTCACGGTGGAGCAGCTCCAACACGTCCGCCGGTGGGCAATCGTCGGGATCTTCGTCTTCGCTGCGGTCATCACTCCCAGCCAAGACCCGTATTCGCTGTTCTTTATGGCTGTCCCCATGTGTTTGTTCTATGAAGGCAGCATCATCATCGGTAGGATCCTCCGCCGATGATGGATGCCACATGAGTAACCGCCGTACCGCTCAACGTCGTGACGCCCACGGAGCACCCCTTCGTACCCGGCGCGAGGTGGTGCTCGCCGTCCTCACCGTGCTCGCGGTGCTCGCCGTGACGGTGATATCGGTGGTCCTGTTGCAGAATCAAACCGCGTCGACGCCATCCAACACTCCTATTTCGTCGTCACCCTCCACCCCCGCGGTCTCCACCCCCGCGGTCTCCACCCCTGTCGGCACTGCGCCCAGTAACGCGAGTTCGACGCCTTCCACCACGCCTTCCACCACGGTTCCCACAACGAGTACCAGCAAGCCGTGACGACGTCGCGCTCGGCCTTCGAGGCCGCGCTCGGCATCGAGATCGACCCGTTCCAACGGGACGCGTTCGACGCGCTCGACGCCGGCGATTCCGTCTTGGTCGCGGCGCCCACCGGATCCGGCAAGACGCTGGTCGCCGAATACGCCGTACACCGCGCCCTCGCCGTCGGCCTCAAGGTCTTTTACACCACACCGCTCAAGGCACTCTCCAATCAAAAGTACGGTGACTTCGTTCGCCAGTACGGCGCCGATCGGGTCGGCCTGCTCACGGGGGACAACTCCGTCAACGGTGAAGCGCCGATTGTGGTCATGACTACTGAGGTGCTGCGCAACATGATCTACGCCGGCGCGACCACGCTGACTGATCTGCGCTACGTCGTGCTCGACGAAGTCCACTACCTCCAGAACCGATCTCGCGGTGCCGTGTGGGAAGAGGTCATTATTCACCTCCCGCCGGAGGTAGACCTCGTGTGCCTTTCCGCCACGGTGTCGAACGCGGAGGAGGTCGCCGATTGGATCGCGACCGTTCGTGGGCATATGGCCACGATCATCGAAGAGCGTCGGCCGGTCGAACTCACCAACCTCTACGCGGTGGCCGATCGCCACACGGGTGAAATAGAGATCTTCCCAACGTTCGTCCCCGGGTCGGCTGCTCCCGAACCCGGCCCTTCCGGTTCTCAGGGTTCGACGCCGCCCCCGGAACTGCGGCCGAATCCGGAGATCGAACGACTCGATGCACGGGGCGATGCTCGCGACCGGAGTCGACCGCGGTCACGGCTCCGGGCACCTCGACGTTCCGATCTCATCGAGGTCTTGCGCGACCGTTCGATGCTCCCGGCGATTGCGTTCATCTTCAGCCGCGCCGCGTGTGACGACGCGGTACGCCAATGTCTCGCCGCGGGTATTCGTCTCACGAACGCCGATGAGCGCCGCGCGCTTCGTGCGATTGCCGACGAGAGAAGTCGTCCGCTCGGCGACGAGGACCTCGACGTACTCGGCTACGACGAGTGGCTGAGTGGCTTCGAGGCGGGAATCGCGGCACACCACGCCGGCCTGGTCCCGCCCCTGAAAGAAGCGGTGGAAGAGGCTTTCGCGGCCGGGCTCGTGCGGGTCGTCTTCGCGACAGAAACCTTGTCGCTCGGGATCAACATGCCCGCTCGCACCGTGGTGATCGAGAAGCTGTCGAAGTTCACCGGCGAACACCACGAGTTCCTCACCCCCGGCGAGTACACCCAGCTCACGGGACGCGCCGGCCGTCGGGGCATTGATCCCGAAGGCTATGCGGTCGTGTGTTGGAACCCGTACGTTCCGTTCGAGCAGGTCGCGAGTCTGGCGTCGCGGCGCAGCTCTGCGCTCACGTCGTCGTTTCGGCCCACGTTCAACATGGCGACCAACCTGGTAGCGCGTTACTCGCCCGACGATGCCCACCGACTGCTGAACTTGTCATTCGCGCAGTATCACGCCGATCGGGACGTGGTGCGGATCGAACGGCGATTGGAACGCGACGAACACCTCCTCGAGCGCGAGCGCGAGCGCGCCACGTGTGACCGCGGCAACGTCGGGGAGTATCGGGCATTGGTCCAGGCCGCCGACGATGCTCGCAATGATCCTCGACGAGGACGCCACACCGCGGAGGCGATCGACCGTCTGCGTCCGGGCGATGTGATCACCACGGCACGCGGGGCCGGGCGAGCCGTGGTCCTGAAACAGGAGAGCGGTCGGTCGGGCGCCCGCCTCATGGTGCTCGGGACCAAGCGCGAGCTCTTCCGTCTCGGACCGGCAGACTTCTTGGTCGCCCCCAGCGCGGTTGGCCACATTGATCTCCCCAAGCCGTTCGCGCCGCGCAACCTCACGTTCAAGCGGGCCGCGGCCGACGCCTTGCGCCGCGCCCAACTCCGGGAGCCAACGCCAGGCCCGGACGCAGCTCACGACGACGAGCGTTCTGCCGCACTGGACACGCATCCGGTAGCCAACTGTCCGAAGTTGGCGACCCATCTCAAGGCGGCGCGGGCGGTGGCCAAACTCGAACGCGACACCGAGAAGGTGCGCAGCCGCGTCCGCGGCCGTAGCGAGAGCCTGGCCCGTCAGTTCGACCAGGTGTTGTCGGTGCTCGATGGTTGGGGCTACGTGGACGGGTGGTCGCTGACGCCGGGCGGGGAGTTGTTGTGTCGCATCTACTCCGAGTCGGATCTGCTGCTCGCCGAAGCAATTCGCCGAGGGCTGATGGATGGACTCACTTCGGAAGAACTTGCGGCGCTGGTCTCGTGTTTCACCTATGAGCGGCGCGGACCGGACGCCAATGGGCCGATCCCACCGTCGGTATGGCCCACGAGTCGGATCGCGCAACGCTTCCGTAGTCTCGATCAGATCTGGCGCGAACTCCACGGCCGCGAACATGACGCCGGGCTCCCGGAAACTCGTCCACCCGATCCCGGGCTCACCGATTCGCTCCACGCGTGGGCGACGGGCGACACCCTGGCCGATGTACTCGACGAAGATGACGAACTCACCGGCGGCGATTTCGTGCGGTGTGTCAAGCAGGTCGTTGATCTCTTACGCCAGATCGCGGATGCCGCACCGGATGAGGGAACCCGCTCCACGGCAAGCGCCGCCGCTGACGCGTGTTTCCGGGGTGTCGTCGCGGCATCGAGCATCCTCACCCGATGAGGATCGTGCGGCGCGCATGATCAAGCCGGGGGACGAGTGGGGCACGGCCACGACCGCGGCCGCCGATCTCCACGTGAGCGGAGACGACTCCACGCTGGCCGCTGCGATCGGAAGCGCCCCGTCGCCTCCGCTGGTGCGATTCCACCCGCAGGGTTCGGAGCTGGGTCGAGCCGTCGGGCTGTCCGATCGGAGCGGACGCGAATCCGATGAGCCCGCGGGGATCGAACTCCCGATCGACGCCATCGAGTCATCCGCCGGTCTCGCGGTCAACGCGATTGTCATCGGGGTGGCGCCCACCCGACTTCAATTCCACCACCGGCGCTCTCCCGTCACGGTGACCGTCGACGGCCGGGTGCTCTTCGACGACGCCGCCACCACGATCGTGATCGCGAACGGTCAGTTCATCGACGGCGTCGACGTGGTACCTCGAGGCCACCCTGGGGACGGCCGATTCGAAGTCCAGGTCTACGCGCTCAATCCATCGGAACGCCTTCCGATGCGGCAACGAATCCGCACCGGCACGCATCTCCCGCATCCCCGCATCGTGTGCACGACGGGTCGAACGGTCGAGTTCACTGCTCGGGCCGACGGGGGCCGAAGATGGTCATTGACCGTCGACGGTCGGCGCACTGATGCCATCTCCGTCCTGCACGCCGCCGTGCAACCGAAGGCATTTCGTTTGCTGATCTAGTGGGGATTCCACCCGGGATCCCACCGGAAATCCCACCCGCAGGGAATCCGCGGCCGCGGGCGGACCCACCGGTAACGTCGGCCGATGCAGTACGTGGCGGAGGAGTTCGACGACGAAGAACAGGCCGTCCTCCGGCCGTATTTCACGAACCTCGACGGCCCCGTATTCGCGCTCGTCAACCTGCCCGAAGTCGTCAAGGGCGCGCTGTTCGCGCGCTACTCGCGGTCCGACAAGAGCCTACGGCGCCTGTTCCTCGACGAGTTTGTGGGCGATCTCGACATCAGCGGCGACCTCACCGTCGACGCAAGCATCGGACTCAAGCGCGCCGAACAGCTCTACGATCGCGTGTTCCTCGAATATGGCGACGACTCCGTGGCGCAACTCGGCGGGGTTCACCTCGCGTGTGAGCAGGCTTCGAACCTCTTGACCAAGGTGCTCGAGTGGGGCCGGTTGATGGCCTACCTCGAACAATCCACCCGCTACATCGAATACAACACCCGCTTGGGAGGTCGGTACCGCTACTACCGGCCACCCGAAGTGCTCGAGTCCAAGCTCGGTGCTCGCTACGTGGAGCAGGTCGACCAGTTGTTCTCGATCTACTCCGGGTTGCTCCCGAAGCTGCTCGACTGGGCCAGGGAGCGGTATCCCAAGGATCCCGCCGATTCCGACTTCGTCTACAAGCAGACGATCAAGGCCAAGGCCTGCGACGCGCTGCGCGGGATCCTGCCCGCGGCCACCCTCTCGAACGTCGGCATCTACGGCACTGGCCAGGGCTATGAAGCACTGCTGCTGCGGATGCGCGCCCACCCGCTCCCCGAGGCGCGGCGCTATGCCGATCTCATGCTCACCGAACTCCGCAAGGTGGTCCCATCGTTTCTGACCCGCGTCGATCGCCCGGAACGGGGCGGCGTCTGGAGCCAGTACCTCTCCGAGACCCATGACCACACCGAAGACGTCGTGCATCGGATCCTGGGCACCATGGTGCCGGAGCACCGACCCGGCGTGACGCTCGTGGATTTCGACCCAGAGGGCGAAGACAAGGTCCTGGCCGCCATCTGTTACCCCCATGCGAACTTGCCCGAAGATCAGATCCTGGCCCGGGTGCGCACGCTCGGTACCGATGAGCGGGTGTCCATACTTCGGGCCTACGTGGGGGAGCGATCAAACCGTCGCCACAAGCCGGGACGGGCGTTCGAACGCACCGACTATCGCTTCGACGTCCTCGCCGATTACGGCGCATTCCGTGACCTGCAACGCCATCGCATGCTGACGATCGAATGGCAACAACTCTCGCCTGCCCACGGTTACGACCTACCCGATCCAGTGATCGAAGCGGGGGAGGAGCCCGCCTTCGTCCACGCGATGGAGATCTCCGCTGCGCTCTATGGCGCGATGTCGTTCCGGTTCCCCGAGCAGGCGTCGTACGCGGTGTCACTCGCGTATCGGTTGCGTTACGTGATGCAGATGAATGCGCGCGAAGCGATGCACCTCATCGAGTTGCGAACCACACCGCAGGGCCATCCCTCCTACCGGGTGGTTGCCCAAGCGATGCACCATCTCATCGCGGAGCAAGCCGGCCATCGCGCCCTCGCCGCGGCGATGAGCTACGCGGATCATGAGGTGTACGAACTCGAGCGGTTGGCCTCGGAGCGTGCTGCTGCGGCCCGTCGCGCGTCGACCTCGTGACGCTGCGCGCGAGCGCGACCGCCCGCCGCGAAAAAATTCGCGATTCGCTGACCAGCGTCAACGCGCGACACCGCAGGTCAGCGACGTGGAAACCGTCGCGCTTCGCCTTGACACGACCCCCCATTTTCTGACTGACTCCATCTCGTTGCACCACCCGTCGGTTCGTGGTTCTTCTTGCACGTGATTCGTCGTGGGCGAGAAGAGGGCGGGGAACGCAACGGCGGAGTCCAGGAGTCCTAGTAGAGAACTCTGAAACGCTCGACGGCCTCGCGTCGTCGGGTCGCCCAGTGGCCCCAACGGCCTCCTGGACTTCGCTACCTTTGATCGAGTCCATCCGTCGGCAACCGGTTGTGGGCCGTTACGTGGCGGTCGGCGAGCCCGGACCCCGCCCAACGTGTCCGAAGACCGGAGCGGAAGAGCCCAGCGTGGCGCGCACCCGGCGATATAGTGCGCGCCCTCACGGCCCGGTTCAGCGTTCGAGAGAGACTCATGGCGGATATTTCCGAAGAAGCGACAACGGATATCGATGACGACGCCGAAGATGAGGTCGATGACCTCGTGCTCGACGATGATGACGACGCCGTGGTCGACGATGCCGACCTCGACGTCGATCTCGACGCCCTCGCAGCCGAACCCGTTGTGGGTGCGACGCCCGGTGAGGTTGGGACAACCTCCACGGGCGAAGCCGACGACGAGGACGACGAGAACCTCGACCTCGAAGAAGAGCTCCATCCCGACGACGTCGAGGAGCCACTCGATGTCCTCTTGGCCGAGCGGACCACGGCCGAGCGCATGGACGAGGAAGAAGCCGAACTCGAAGACGAGGACCTCGAACCCGAGAACCCGGCCGATGGCGGCGGAAAGATCGTTCCCCGCCGTGACGACGAGTTCCTGTGTCGTTCCTGCTTCCTCGTGAAACCGCTCAGCCAGTTGGCCAAGGGCGAGAAGGATCTCTGCCGGGACTGCGAGTGACCAAGGCGCCGCACTCGGGCGCCACCAACCGTTGGCGCATCCCGATTGCCGCAGCATCCGGACTCGCACTGGCACTCGCATTTCCCAGCACCGACATTGGGCTTCTGGCCCTCGTCGCGTTGGTCCCGCTCTGCTGGCTCTGGCACGACACCGGCCCCGGCGGGGGAGCACTCCTCGGGTTCGTCGCGGGCCTCGTGTTCTTCGGCGTCCACCTGTCGTGGACGTGGTACTTCGGGGCAGTTGCGATCGTCCCCCTCGTGGCGCTGCAAGCATCCTTTTGGGCCGCCGCCGGTGCAACCATCGGAGGCCTCCGACGGCGAGGGATCCGATCTCCGTTCGTCATCGCAGCCGTGTGGGTCCTGTTCGAGGCGGCACGCACGCGGTGGCCGCTCGGCGGACTCGCGTGGGGCCAAACCGGTGTCGCGCTCCACAACATTGCCAGCGCTCGAGCGCTGGCGAGTTTCGGTGGCGTCCCACTCGTGAGTTTTGCCGTGGTGGCAGTCAATGGACTCCTCGCGGATCTGCTCCGGTCAGTGCGCTCGGCCGGGAGAGCACGGACGCTTGCGGTGATCGGGGTCGCCGTGATCGTGGGAGCCGCCGCCGCCGCTTCGATGTTTCGATTCGTTCCACGACCGAACGGCACCTTCCGCTTCGCGCTCCTCCAGGGGAACGACAAGAACCGCTATCTGAGCGCGGACGAGATCGGCGCCAACTACCTCACCCGATCGCATCTCAGGCTCGCCACCACGCTGCGCGGGCGTTACGACCTCGTGGTGTTTCCAGAGTCGGCGCTCGGAACGGATCCCGAACAAGACCCTGCACTACGGGCGGAGCTGATCCGTATCGCCCGGTTGCATCACTCATGGATCATGGCCAACGTGGTCGACGAGGTCACCGAGCCGGGGCGGGCGTTCAACGCCAACCGCTTGTACTCGCCCGACGGCCGACTCGTCGGCACCTACGCGAAACGCCACCTCGTGCCGTTCGGCGAGTTCGTACCGTGGCGGGACTCGCTCAGCTTCATCGGGGCGCTCCAGCAGATCCCGCATGACTTCACCGCAGGTCACCGCCTGGGTATCGAGAGCGTTGCGGGTCACCGGATCGGATCCGTCATCTGCTTCGAGAGCGCGTTTGGTCCGCTCATGCGCGAGAACGCCGCGGCGGGGGCGGAGGTCATCACGGTGACCACCAACAATCGCTCGTACCGCCGCTCCGCCAACTCCGAACAACACATCGCGCTGAGTCAGATGAGTGCGGCGGCCGTCGGGCGGCCGGTGCTGCACGCTGCGATCTCAGGCATCACCGCGGTCATCGATGCGAGCGGAGTTGTCCACCAAACATCTGAGTTGTTCCACAACACGGTGGTCGACGGCTCGGTCACCCCGACCACGGGCGACACGCCGTACGTGCGCTTCGGCGACTGGGTCGAATGGGGGAGCGGACTCATCGTTCTCGGTGCGCTCGCCGCGCTCATCACCCGCCGCCGTAAGCTCACGAGCGCCGCGCCGGCGAGGGGATCCAAGAGTGACGAGGACTAAAGCATGAGTAACGACGACAACCCACTGGAGCGGGCGGTTGAGCTCTTGGTGTACGCGCCGATCGGGCTGGCGATGTTTGCCAAGGACACGATTCCCACATTCATGAAGATGTTCGTTGCTCGCGGCCAGACCGAAGTCACCCAGCGACGCAAGACCGCCGAAGGCCAGGCGAGCCAGTACAAGACCATCGGCCAGATGGCAGTGAAGTACGGCGGGCCCGAAGTGAAGCGTCAGGCCGAAGCCGCCGCCGGGACGGTGCGAAGGCGAGCCGAAGACACCATCGCGTCCGTCGCCGCCGTCGCCGCCAATCAGACCGGGATCCCGACCGGGTCGGGCGCTCCGGGGGCCGCGCCGGGCGCTCCGGCGGCCGCGCCGGCGAAGAGCTCAGGTTCCAAGATCTCCACACCCACGAAGACGTCGACGACGCTCAACGGCACGTCAGCCGCCCCGGTGGGCCCTGGGGCCACCGTGGGGCCACCAGAGCTCCCGATCCCTGACTACGACCTGCTCTCCGCCTCCCAGGTGATCGATCGGCTGCCGGGCCTGGCCACCGACGACCTCACGGCCGTGCACAGCTACGAGGTCGCTCATCGGGGTCGCACCACGATTCTCGGCAAGATCACGCAACTCACTGCGTGAACAGACCATGACACCTGGATCGACCGCTCCCGAGGAAGCGGCGCGGCCCGCGGTCGCAGCCGATCTCCCGTTCATCGTTGGACTAGCGGGGGAGTTACGTACCCACACATCAACCCAGCGCGGCGGTCCCCTCTGGGCGTCTCACGATGCATTGGCGCCGCCATCGGTCGAGTCTCTGACCCGTCGCCTCGGTGACCCCCGGTTGGCGAACTTCGTGGGGACCCTCGATGGCCACGTCTTGGCCTACGGATTGGCCCACCTCGAAGAACTCGATGACACGGGCCCCCTCGGCGTCATCGACGAACTGTTCGTCAGCCTCCCGGCCCGAGCCGTCGCCCTCGGCGAAACCATCCTGGCGGCAATGGTCGCCTGGTGCACCAACCAACACTGCGCCGCCATCGACGCCACCGCACTACCCGGCGACCGCGCCGCAAAAAACTTCTTCGAATCCGCAGGCTTCAAAGCCCGAAGCCTCACCATGCACAAGTCCCTCAGCTAACTGAACTCCCCGCAGTGGCGATTCCACAACTTGATCCAGCTCTACGCGCTCGGCAAACGTATGGTGCCCATAACGTAAGGTGCCCATAACGTAAGGTGCCCATAATCCTCGTTATGTAAACCTACGCATTCGTGAGGCTCTATGGGGTCCGGATGCTTGCCGGTTCCTTCGCGTCGCCTCTCACAATCGAACCTCCCCCGTCCGTTCTGTGTCGCGATCCCGTCGTCCCAACGACGGGATCGCGACGAGGAAGCCAGTCTCAGGGCCCTCAGGTGGCAGCGACCCGGTGGCTTGGCTGGGCTCAGTGGTGCCAACGGGCCCGAAGCTGCGGGTACCAGGCCACGGCGGCCCCACAGGCGACGAACTTGATGGCCATGATCACCAGGGTGATCTGAACCGCGATTGGTGTATCCGCGTCGGTGCGTGACGGCAGGTTTCCCAAGGTGGCCCAGACGGCGGCGGCCACGCCGGCGAGTACCAGGATCCCGGCAATCACCCGCCGCAGCCAGCTCGGCATGGGCCGGCGGGTCTTGGGGACCCGAGGCGGAGCCAGATGGTCGATCCGGGAGGCCGGCGGCGGGTTCGGCCGTCGGTCGGGTGGGACGTACAGCGTCCCGTTGGCGACCCGGGACCGGAACTCGTCGTAGGCGGCGCGCGTCGCTGGATCACGTAAGGCGGAATAGGCGGCGCTGACGTGTTTGAAACGCTCCTGGTCCTCCAGATCCGGATTCCGATCCGGGTGCAGCGATTTCGCGAGTTCGCGGTACGTGAGGTCGACCGCCGCGGGGGTTGCGTCGGAGGGCACACCCAGGACGGCGTAGTAGTCGGTGCTGGACCATTCACGGGTCCGGACTCGGGTCACGCCACCACCCTAGGAGTCGGCGTAGGCAGAAATCGGTGCGCAGGAGCAGACAACGTTGCGATCGCCAAACACGCCGTCGATGCGACTCACCGGCGGCCAGTATTTCGAGCCCCGCAATCCGTCCACCGGAAAGGCCGCGAGGTCTCTGCTATAGCCCCGTTTCCAATCGTCGGTCACCACGTCCTCCGCGGTATGAGGGGCAGCCGCGAGGGGGCTGTCATCGTGGGTCCACTCCCCCGTTTCAATCCGCGAGATCTCGGCTCGGATCGCGATCATGGCGGCGCAGAACCGGTCCAACTCAGCGAGCGCTTCGGATTCGGTGGGCTCCACCATCAGCGTGCCCGCCACCGGGAAGCTCAACGTCGGCGCGTGGAATCCGTAGTCCACGAGACGCTTCGCTACGTCCTCGGCGGTGACGCCCGTCGACGCCGTGAGCGGGCGCAGATCGACGATGCATTCGTGCGCGACGAGACCGGCCGGTCCGGTATAGAGCACCGGGAACGATGACGACAACCGAAGCGCGAGGTAGTTCGCCGACAGGATCGCCACCTGCGTCGCGCGCCGGAGACCATTGGCGCCCATCATCGCGATGTACGCCCACGGGATCGGCAGTATGCCGGCAGATCCATTCGGCGCCGCGGAGACCGGGCCGACAATCGCAGCGGTGTCGAGCGGATGTCCGGGGAGAAATGGCGAGAGGTGCGACCGGACAGCAACGGGGCCGATCCCGGGTCCGCCCCCGCCGTGGGGAATGCAGAAGGTCTTGTGCAGATTCAGGTGGGAGACGTCGGCCCCGAACCGGCCCGGCGCGGCCAATCCCACCAGCGCGTTGAGGTTGGCACCGTCCACGTAGACCTGTCCCCCGTGCGCGTGGATGAGTTCACAGACCTCGACAATCGAGGTTTCGAACACTCCGTGCGTGGAGGGATAGGTCACCATCAACGCGCCGAGTTCCGGCCCATGGGCTGACACCTTCGCCTGCAGATCCACGAGGTCGATATTGCCTTCCGTGTCGGTCTCCACCATCACGACCCTCATGCCGGCCATCACGGCGCTCGCCGCGTTCGTGCCGTGCGCGGACGCGGGAATCAGACAGACCACCCGGGCGTCATCACCATTGCTGCGATGGAAGGCGCGGATCGCCAGCAGGCCCGCGAGTTCTCCTTGAGAACCGGCATTCGGCTGGAGCGATACGGCGTCGTAACCGGTGATCTCGCATAGCCATCGCTCCAGATCGTCGACCAGTCGGGTGTAGCCCCGAGCCTGATCGGTGGGGGCAAACGGGTGGATCCCCGCAAACTCGGGCCACGTGATCGGTTCCATCTCCGTGGTCGCATTGAGTTTCATCGTGCAGGAACCCAAGGGAATCATGGTGCGGTCGAGCGCGAGGTCGCGGTCCGCGAGTCGGCGCAAGTAGCGGAGCATTTCGGTTTCGGAGCGGTGCGAGTGGAACACCTCGTGAGTGAGGAACTCGCTGGTTCGGGCAAGCACTTCGGGAATCCCAGCGTCGCCCTCCCCCGCCGGCGTCCCCGATGTGCCGCCATCAACCGCGAAGACGTGGAGCAGCCGCGTCAACACATCCGATGTCGTCGTCTCGTCCAGCGCGATGCCCACCGTGTCGGCGTCCACGAACCGGAGGTTGATCCCGAGTTCGCGCGCCGCGCCCAAGCGTGCGTCGGCCCGACCGGGAACGCGCACGGTGAGCGTGTCGAACCAGGTGTGGTTGACCACTTCCACTCCCCCACGTTGGAGAGCATCCGCGAGTTGTGAGGTGAGGCCGTGAACCCGCGTCGCGATCGCACGCAGCCCGTCGGGACCGTGATACACCGCGTACAGCCCGGCGATCACCGCGAGCAGGACCTGCGCGGTGCAGATGTTGCTTGTGGCCTTCTCGCGTCGGATGTGTTGCTCACGCGTCTGCAGCGCGAGGCGCAGCGCCGGGCGACCGGACGCGTCCACCGACATCCCCACGAGGCGCCCGGGCAGCGTGCGCTTGTGCGCATCGCGACACGCCAGGAACGCGGCGTGCGGGCCGCCCGCGCCCATGGGAACCCCGAACCGTTGTGCGGAGCCCACCACGAGATCCACACCGATTTCCCCCGGCGGGCGTAACAGGGTGAGCGCCAACAAATCCGCGGCAACCGCTACCAGCGCGCCTTGGTCATGCGCGTGGCGCACCAGCTCCGCATGATCTAGCAGCGCGCCGCTGCTCCCCGGATACGACACCAAGACACCAAACACGCGTGCGCCCGGAAGGTCGCGAGTCGGGTCGCCGACCACGACTTCGATTCCGAGCGGCTCGGCGCGACCGCGAACCACTGCGATCACCTGGGGATGACAATCGGCGTCGACCATGAAGATGTCGCCGCCCTTTGGTGCCAGGCGTCGACACATGGTCATCGCCTCGGCGGCCGCGGTTGCTTCATCGAGCAGGGACGCATTCGCGAGGTCCATACCCGTGAGATCCGCAACCATCGTCTGGAAGTCGAGCAGTGCCTCGAGCCGACCTTGAGAGATCTCGGGCTGGTACGGCGTGTACGCGGTGTACCACGCCGGGTTCTCGAGCACGTTCCGACGGATCACCGCGGGCGTCATCGTTCCCGAATACCCCATCCCGATCATCGAGGTCATCACCACGTTGGCATCCGCGAGCTCCCGCAACGCGGCGATGGTTTCCACCTCGCTGCGGGCAGCTGGGAGGTCCATCTCGTCGGTGCGTCGAATCGATTCGGGAACGGCGGCGTCAGTGAGCGCATCGAGTGACGCGTAGCCCAGGGCCGCCAACATCGTGGCTTGCTCCACGGAGTCGGGACCGATGTGGCGATCCTCGAACTGCTCCCGGTGTGACGTTGCCATGTGCCGGTCCCTTCGACGCGCGAGTGAAACGACCGCGGTGCGGCCGCTCCCCCTCTGTCGTGGGACCTGAGAGATTCACCCAGCGGACCGGGCTTTCCCCGTCGGTGAGGGACACGAGGTCCCTACTCTCCAGAGTTGCCTTACCCGGGCGGTTCGTGAGCCTGAGAGATTCCGGGGAGGTTGCTCCTTCGGCGTCCCCTGCCGGGGACTCTCCCGCTCGGGTTCAAACGGCGTGTCATGGCGCAGGCTAGACGAACGGTGGCTTGACCACCGTGGCGGAGAGCCGGTGACCGCGTACGTCGATCTCAACGCCGGTGCCGTCCTCCACCTCCGGTGGCAGAAATCCCAACGCGATCGCCCGCTCGAGCATCGGCGAGAAGTTCCCGCTCGTGACTTCGCCGACCACGCTCCCATTCATCAGGACGGCGTTCCCCGCTCGGGGCGGACGCCGACCGTCAACCAGGAGCCCTCGTAACCGCCGACTCACTCCTCGATCTCGTTCGGCCACGAGCGCTTCACGGCCTCGGAATGCCGCTTTGTCGAAGCGAACGACCCAACCGAGCCCGGCCTGGAGCGGCGTGATCCCCTCCCCCAGTTCGTGGCCGTGCAATGGAAGGCCCGCCTCGAGCCGCAGCGTGTCTCGGGCGCCGAGGCCGGCGGGTGCCACCCCGGCCGCGAGCACTGCGTTCCACAGTGCGGGCGCGTCGGACGCGGGAATATGAACCTCGATGCCGTCCTCACCGGTGTAGCCCGTGCCGGCAACGATGCACTCAACGCTATTCCAGACCACCTCGGCCACCGTGAATCGCGCGACGTCGGCCATTCCTTCGGATACTCCGCTCATTCGCTCGCGCGCCCGCGGCCCTTGGATCGCGATCACCACTCGGTGGGCCGTCACGTCCTCGATCGCAGTCGACGCACCCGTACCCGAATCCGCGCCACCGTCAGTCGAGCCGCCGTCAGCCGGACCGGCCTCGCGGAGTGCATCGACGATGCGCTGGGTGTTCGATGCGTTCGGCATCACCAGGAAATCATCGGGGCCCACCCACCAGACGATGATGTCGTCCACAACATGGGCGTCCACCGGGTCGAGCAAGTGGGTGTATTGCGCGCGTCCGACGCCGATGCGATCGAGGTTGTTGGTGAACGCCCGCTGCAACAGGTCGTGCGCGCCCGGACCGGCGACTCGCAGCGAACCGAGGTGGGAAACGTCGAAGACCACTGCGTCGGCCCGACACGCCCGATGTTCCTCGAGCACACCGCCATACTGGATCGGCATTTCCCAGCCACCGAACTCCACGAGCTTGGCACCCAGTGCCCGGTGTTCAGCGTCGAGCGGACTCTGGCGCAAGTCGTTCATCGTCGGTCGCGGGTCTGGTGCTATCGCGCGCGGCCGGCACGCGATCCGCGCGTCCCGGCCTTCCCGGCATCGGACGCGAGATCGTGGATGCTCGCATCGAGCGAGAGCACCAGACCCGCGAGCGGAACGATGTTCAGCACCCCTTGACCGTTGCGCACCAAGTCGACGATGTCGTCACCCGTACGGGCGAGCACCGAGGTGGAACCTTCGATGACGAGACTCGCGGACGCGAGGTTCTCCCCCAAGTGGTCGCGCAGGTACTCGATGGCCTTGCGCGCGGTCTGGAGCGACACGCCACCGTCGAGCAGGCTCTTGATCACTTTCAACGCGACGAGGTCCCGGTACGAATACCGGCGTTGGGTTCCACTCCCCGCGGCATCAGCCAGCGACGGACGCAACAAATCGGTGCGAGCCCAGTAGTCGAGTTGGCGATACGAGATCCCCACAATCGAGCACACCTGCGGCCCGCTGTATCCGATTTCTTGCCACTGCTCCCCCGCCGGGTCCAGCACTCCCTGCTCGAGCTTGCCGGGCAGCGGGACTGACGCCGCCGCCACGGAACGAGCGGCGGACGCTTGGTCGCGAGGTGCCATCAGAGAGGTGCCTTTCGCAGTGCGGGCCCGTGGGAGGCCCGGAGTCACATAGTCGTAGTTACGGGGATGTCGACGGTACCGGGCTCCGCTCGGTCCGTCAATGAGTCAGGCGAAGTCTTCGGGCTTGATCTCATCAAGAAATGCCCGAAACTCTTCGATTTCATCCTCTTCCTGCTCCTCCTCGAAGAGGACGCCGGCCTCCTCGAAGACCGCTTCTTCCACCACAATCGGGACGTCGTCACCGAGGCGAACCGCCAAGGCCAGGGCATCGGACGGTCGGGCAGAAATGCGCTGCACGGAACCATCGCGCACGAGTTCCAGCTCCGCGTAGAACGTGCCGTCTTCGAGCGCCGTAATCGCCACCTGGCGCAGCTCGACGCCGAAGTCTCCCATCACCGTCACGAACAGATCGTGGGTCATCGGACGGGGGGTCTCCATGCCTTGCAGCGCGTAGACAATGGCCGTGGCCTCCGGAGACCCGATGAAAATCGGCAAATAGCGGAGCCCATCGAGCTCGCGCAGCAGCACGATCGGTTGGTTCGACGGAACTTCGACTCGTACGCCAATGAGTTTTACGCGGATCACGAAGGCCTCCTCTTTGCGGGGTCGACGTTACACGGGCCCCAGAGTGCCCTCCCCCGTCGACGGACTCTCCGACAACGAGTGCTCCGCGTTGTGGGTGCCACGGTCATCGAACTCGCGATCTCAGTCGCGCAGCAAGCCCGATGTTGCACCGCGAAGAAACGCAGCTCGCATGGCCCGGCCCAGGCGGGCCAAGTCCACAAGATCCTCGCGGGCCTGGGCCCGAGCATCAGGGTTGCGCCGTTTCAACCGCGGCGCAATGACTTGGTCATAGAGACCAGCCTCGCGTTCGGCGGCCACTCGGAACATGCGCAGGTGACGGGGGCCAATGCCATGACCGGAAAATCCTGCGGCGAGCTTCGCGATCACCAACGCATCCTCATCGAAGATCACGCGGTCTCCGCTCCCCGCGGCCGGCGCAATCATGCCGTACTCCTCGAGCTCGGCCAGGGCGGCATCGGTCAGTCCCGCCGCGGTCGCCAGCTCGGAGCGGGTGAGGCTCGCCCCGCTTCCCTCGAGGACGAGTTCATCTTCGGTGCCATCGTCGAGTGGCAGCATCGGTGACTCGAACATCGACGGCGGGTCCGCCCGCTTGGACCTGGTCGGCTCGCTCGCTCGCGCCCCAGCACTTGACCCGGTCACTTTGGGAGCACGCCTGGACTTCGCGCCGATCACCGCCGCGGACTTGGACTTGGACTCGGACTTCGACCCGGGTTTGGTCGCGCGTGCACGGCTGGCAGCGCGGGGCTGATCTCCGCTTCCGGGGGCTTCGGCGACAGCACCACTTTCGCCGGGAGCGAGCTCAACATCGTCGGGCAACTCACCAGGTCGGGCGGCGTCGAGGCGCGCCTTGATCACTTTGAGCGGTAGAAAATTCTGCTTCTGCTGATGCAACACCCACGCCAAGCGCGCAACATCGCCATCCCGGAACTTGCGGTACCCCGACGGCGTGCGCTCCGGATCGATCAGACCTTGGGCCTCGAGAAACCGGATCTTGGAAATCGTGATGTCAGGGAACTCGTCACGCAACGTGGCGAGTACCTCCCCAATCGACTGGTGGTCCGTCCCACCGTTCACGTTCATGCTCCCCGCTCCTGGCCCGGCGGGCCGGGCCGCTCGGGCCACACTCCGCTGGCCGCGTGCAAACCAGCGCGATCGAACCCCGCTGCGTTCATGCTCCCCGCTCCTGGCCATCGCCGAGGTGGAACGAGAGATGGAACCGGCCCACTTGGATCTCGTCGCCGTCGACCAGGACCCGAGACTCCACCCGCTCCCGGTTCACGTAGGTGCCGTTCAGAGATCCGACATCTCGGACGGAAAACACCGACGCGCCCTCCCGCTCGATACTCGAATGACGCCGTGAAACGGTGATGTCGTCGAGGAAGATCGTTGAGTCCGGATGCCGACCGATGCTGGTGGCATCGGTGTCGATCAGATACGTGCTGCCGGCGTTGGGACCTCGCACCACATGCAGCACCGCCGCCCCGCTGGGGATGGCCGGGACGAGGGGAATCTCGATCGTCGAATCTCCGCCGCCCTCGGGATACGCGTCGAGCGGCGTTCCACAGGATGAACAAAATCGGGCTGAGATGTCGTTGCGGTGACTGCAACGGGTGCACACCATTCCGCCAGGCTACAACGCTCGACCTCCGGTGGAGGTCGAGACCTCCAAAACCCTTTGTTTCCCAGGCGATGGCTCGGTAACCGTTGCTCAGCCGGCCAGGAATGCCTCGTAGCCGGCTGCGTCCATCAACGCGTCCACTTCCGCGGGGTCCGTGAGTTCAACCGTGAAGATCCAACCCGTGCCGTAGGGGTCCTGATTGAGCGCCTCCGGCGTCGCGTCGAGGTCGCCGTTGACCTCGACCACCGTGCCGGTCACCGGGCAGTAGACCTCGGAGACCGATTTCGTGGACTCGATCTCCGCGATCGACGCGTGTGCCACCACCAGGAGTCCCACATCGGGCAACTCCACGTAGACCACGTCACCGAGCGCTTCCTGTGCGTAATCGGTGATGCCGATCACCGCTCGGTTACCTTCCAGGCGCACCCATTCGTGCTCAGGGGAATAGCGAAGGCCGGCGGGCGTCGTCATAGGAAAATCCTCGCAGGAAACGCGTCGAGCGCGTGGGAAACATCTGGCGAGTGAGGCTATACGCGGTCGTGCCGACAACCCCGTGTGCGCGAACCATGCCGGTCAGATTTGGGTGATCCGCCGCGCGTATTCCTCCGCCAACGCCTCGGCCGCGCCCGTATCGGCGGCCTCGGCATGGATATGGACCACCGCGTCTTCCGGGTCGGGCAAGACCAACGCCCACGCGTCGCCGTGATCGATCTTGACCCCGTCGATCAGGACGACCTCCCGGCCCTTGGTGCGCTCCACCATCTCGCGCATGACCGCGCCCTTGCGTGACCACTCGACCGGGACCGTTGTCAGCGCGGTGAACACCGGCGGCAGGCCGTCGACCACATCCGCGAGGTCGAGCCCAGTTGCTGCCAGGAGATCCAGGAGGTGCACGAACGTAGCGGTGGCGTCGAAGCCGAGCAGGAAGTCGGCCCAGACAAAGTTGCCATCCGCCGCGGCCGCAATATCGACGTCGCGTCGCGACGCCGCTTCCATGATCGACGACGCGGAAGTCTTGGTCGACACCAGGTGCGCACCGGCGTCGCGCACGATGCGCTCGGCCACCCGGGTCGCCGAAACCGGAAGCGCCACCCGAACCCCAGGCCGAGCCTTCACCACCAAGGTGAGGAGCGCGTTCAGCGTTTGGTGCTCATCGAGCGCACGACCCGTGCGATCAACGAAGGTCGCCGTCTCGCCCGCCGGGTCGATGAGCATCCCGAGATCACTTCCCGACGCCCGCACCAGTGTGCCGATGCGTGCCACTCGTTCGGCGCGATCGTGGAGTCCGAGCGCACTCGGACGCGTTGCGGCGAACGGATTGACCGCGAGCACATCGGCACCGACTTTCGCGAGTACGGCAGGGAGCGCCAGCGACGCCGCGCCAAACGAATAGTCGAGCACCACTTTGAACGCCCGCTCCTGAAGCCGATCGCCATCCACGCAGTCTTCGAGAGCGGCGGTATAGAACGCGAGGGCGCGTGGCGGGAACACGATGTCGCCGATATCACCCGCGAAGGCGCGGCGAAAGTCTTCCCGAGCCAGCAATCGCTCGATCTTGCGCTGGGTATCCTCCGCGATATCGCGACCGTTGCTATCGAAGAACCGGATCTCGACCCGATCGGAATCGTCCGCCGCAAGGCGCACACTGATCCCGCCCGCGTTCTGAGAGTTGTGGACCTGGAACCGGGTGAGCGGAACCGTCGCGAGTTCGACGTCCTCCACATTCACGCCCGCGAGATTCAAGCCGCCGATGATCGACCGCTTCAGCGCTCGCGCGGCGCGGCTCGTGTCACGGCTGGTGGTGACCACCGCACCCTTCTTGAGTGACGTCCCGTACGCCTGCGCGAGGCGCGTGGCGACATCGGCGGTGATATCCACGTTGGCAATTCCCGACGCGCCGCGTCGACCGAACAGGGTCCGCGCGCCTTTGGTTTCCCACACGATCGACGACGTGATGACCGCCCCCGCGTCGACCGACTTGAATGGGTACACCTTCACATCAGACGACACCACTGCCTGCTCACCGATGAAACACTCATTGCCGAGCACCGCGCCCGGTTCGATCGCCACCCCACTCCGCAGGTCACACGCTCGTCCGAGAACCGCTCCACGCACGCGTGACGACTGACCGATATAGGTGTGCTCGTGGACCACGGACCGCACGACCTGCGCGTTGTGCTTCACCACCACGTCACCGCCCAATACGGTGTGATCACCCACGTGGGCGCCCGCTTCGATCCGGCAGTTCGGACCGATGATCGCCGGACCGTCCACCTGCGCTTCCGGATCGACGTCGGCACCTTCCCCGAGCCAGATGTTCTCCCGCATCCGGAAGCCGTCGATCTCCACCGTGACCAGGCCGTCGAGAATGTCCTGGTGGGCGCGGAGATAGGCATCCAAGGTGCCGACGTCTTCCCAATATCCGTCGATCACGTGTCCGTACAGCGACTCTCCCGCGTCGAGCGCGGCGGGGAACACATCACCGGAGAAGTCGACCACTTCGTCCGACTCGATGAAGTCGAAGATACGCGGTTCCAGGACGTAGATGCCCGTGTTGATCGTGTCGGAGAACACTTGGCCCCAGGTGGGCTTCTCAAGGAACCGCTCGATGCGACCGTCGTCCCGGGTGATTACGATGCCGAACTCCACCGGGTCCGTCACTCGCTTGAGCGCGATGGTGCCGAGTGCTCCTGAGTCCCGGTGAGCCTGGATCAGTTCGGTGAGATCAACGTCGGTCAGCACATCACCGGAGATGACCAGGAACGTGTCGTCGAGTTCATCGATGGCGTTGCGGACGGACCCCGCAGTTCCGAGCGGCGAATCCTCGGTGGCGTATCGCATCTCCACGCCGAGTTCAGAGCCGTCGCCAAAATACGTCCGGATCTGATTCGCGAGGAACGCGACCGTGACCACGATCTGATCGATCCCGTGATCGGCGAGTAGTCGAACGATGTGTTCCATCATCGGTCGGTTCGCGATGGGCATCATCGGCTTGGGTTGGTTGCTCGTCAGCGGACGCAGACGGGTGCCTTCGCCGCCGGCCAGGATCACGGCCTTCATGACAATCCTTCCGTGGCCGCTCGCGCGGCTCGACCTTCTCGTAGGGCCTGGAGCCCGATGGGGATGTAGCCGACGGTCGCGTAGCAGCTCATCACCAGACCGCTGATGGTGAAGAACCACGTAATTGCAGCGAGTACCTGATGACCCGTGCCCGGCGCCGAATCGCCAAGCCACAAGAACATCGGCAACCCCACCATCAACGCGAGCGTTCCTGCTTTGCCGACCCACTGCACTTCGATGCGCCGCGCGCCCATCGCCGCGAGCCCAACGGTCGCGCTACTCACGATCGCCTCCCGCACCAATACCAATACGCCTACCCACGTCGGTACGTAACCCGATACGAGCAGCGCGAATCCCGCCGCAATGATCAGAAACCGATCCGCGATCGGATCGATGATCTGCCCGAACTTGCTGCCCTGATCGAAGTGACGCGCGATGTAGCCGTCAACCCAGTCGGTCGCGCCGAGGATCGCGAGGACCACGCCTGCCGCAATCGGACGGTCGTCGTGGAGCAACAGCCACATGAACCAGGGAACCGCGGCCAAGCGCAGTACGGAAATCAGGTTCGGGATCGTCCAGAGTCCGCGATCTCGAGGCGTGTCCGGCATGGCGTTCAGGGTAGGTCAGCCGACGTTGTCATCTGGCGTACTGCGCCGCCTGAGGCCGGGTGAGGATCACGAAGACGTGTCGGATCATGGGCGGGCGCCCGTCATTGCAGTCCGCTATCGGCTCCACCATCAACGGGGATGGAAGTCCCCGTCACATACTTGGCCGCGTCGGAGCAGAGAAAGGCGACGAACGCTCCGAAATCGGCCGGGTCGCCGATCGTACCCGCCGGAACCGCGGCACCCAGTCCTGCCGGATCGCCATAGAGATCGGTGATGCGTTCGGTGGCGTGCAGGCCGGGCTGCAGACTGTTGACCGTGACACCGTCGTGGGCCACCTCGCGTGCAAGCGTCTTGAGGAAACCCGTGAGCCCGGCCCTCGCAGTGTTGGACAGAATGAGGTTCGCAATCGGCTGCCGGGCCGCGATCGACGTGATCGCGAGCACTCTCCCCCAACCCTGGCGTTGCATCGTGGGGACCGTTTCGTAACACATCGCGATCGTCGAGAGTGCGTTGAGCTCGAACGCCCGGGTGTACGCATCCAGATCGCCGATCGCGCCAAAGTCACCTGCCGGCGGTCCACCGGCGTTCGCGACCAGGATGTCGATACCACCGAGTGCCGCACGGGCCGCGTTGATGAAACTGACCGCCCCGGCCGCGGTTCCCACATCGGCCACGATGGGAACGACGCCGTGCCCAATCTTGGCCGCGGCGGCTTCAATACGGTCGCGGTCACGACCACAAATCGCAACGGTGGCGCCTTCGACCGCGAGCGCAGTGGCCGCCGCGAACCCGAGGCCCTTCGATGCCGCCGCGACTGCACACCGACGACCAGTGAGATGGAGGTCCATACGTCTAGTTCTTAGTGGATGGGGCCACTGCCGTCACGGAGGCTCGGGACCGCGGTCCGTCCCGTACGCAGGGCGATGATCTCCGCGCAGATCGCCACCGCGGCTTCCTCCGGCGTCCGAGACCCGATATCGAGCCCGATGGGCGCCATCACTCGGGCCAGACCGGCCGTGTCCACGCCCGCCTCCCGGAGCCGCGCCACGCGGGTCGCGTGGGTGCGTCGTGATCCCATGGCGCCGAGATACCCCACCCCCGTGGCCAGTGCCCCGACGATCGCCGGCACATCGAATTTCGCATCATGGGTCAAGACACAGACCGCGTCACGCACTCCGAGAGATGCACCGACGGCACCGAGATGCCGATCGGGCCACTCGTTGACCACTTCGTCGGCCATGGGAAACCGAGCGCGCGTCGCGAACACGGCGCGCGCATCGCACACCGTGACGCGGTAGCCCAAGACCTTGGCCACGCGTGCCAACGCGGCGGTGAAGTCGACCGCGCCGAAAATGATCATGCGCGGTGGCGCGGCAAAGCTCTCGATGAACACGCCGACCGTCCGCTCGCGGGCCTCGCCGTGCGCACCGTAGTGGCGGGTCGAAGACAACCCGGCGCCGAGTTCGCCGAGCGCATCGCGCGCCACCACGCGATCGAGATCGCGGTCACCGAGACTCCCCCGGGCGACCGTGCCGGGATCGACCAACAACTTCGCGCCGAGGTTCGGTCCTTCGACCACGGTCGCCAGGGCGACTTCGCGATCGGCGCGCAACGCTTCCGACAACGCCGCAAAGATCATCGGGGCACCGCTCGATGGACCGACCGGTTCCCCACTCACCAGTCGAGGGGTTCCACGTACAGGTGGATGGTTCCACCACAGGTCAGCCCGACCGCAAACGCGTCGTCGTCCGAGAAGCCGAAGCTCACGATTCCTCGCTCCTTGTCTCCCGCCAGAATCTGGAGTGCCTCTGCGACGACTGCACCTTCGACGCACCCGCCCGACACCGAGCCCGCGACTTCGCCGGTTTCGCTGACGGCCATCGTTGCCCCCGGGTCGCGTGGGCCGGACCCCTCCACGTCCACCACTCGGGCCACCGCGACTCGCTGGCCCGCGCCACGCCAGCGATCGATGTCGTCGAGCACTTCCTTCACGCGTCCTGCCCTTCGAGAATCTTGACCAGATCTATGAGCGACGCCAACGAGTGACCTTCCACGAACTCGTCGACGTATGGGAGCGCGGCAGCCATACCCGCGGCCAGCGGAGCAAAGCCCGGTGACGCCTTCAACGGATTCACCCACACCACCCGATGCGCGACCCGCGCCAATCGTTGCATTTGCTCGGCCAGAAGGGCAGGCTCGCCGCGATCCCAGCCGTCGGATATCACCACGACCACCGCGCCGCGAGCCATCCCACGGACGCCCCACTCGTCATTGAAGGTCCGCAGCGTCTCGCCGAGTCGAGTACCGCCGGACCAGTCCGTCACCCGTTGCGCCGCGCTCGCGATCGCAGCATCAGGGTCGCGGTTCATCAACTCTCGAGTCAAACGAGTGAGGCGGGTTCCGAGCGCGAATGCTTCAACGTGGCGGCGGGCGACCACCGCACTGTGCAGGAACTGGATGATCACCCGCGCGTATGGCTCCATCGAGCCACTCACGTCGCACAGCAACACGAGGCGTCGCGGCCGGGTCGACAGCGCACGATACGCGCGCCGCAGCGGTTCACCGTCGGTCCGCATCGCGGCCCGCATGGTGCGACGCACATCGGGGCGACCCCGCGCCTTGGACCCGACCAACCGACGCGACCGCCGGCGAACGGCCACGACTCGAAGCTCTGCGACCGCTCGGCGCGCGGCAACATGTTCGACGGTCGTGTAGGTGGCAAAGTCGCGTTGACGCAACGTTTCGGCCTGGCTGAACCGCACGGCCAGCGTCGGCACGTCGCCGGCATCTTCGTCGTGGCGCGGGCCGTCGGTTCCGGGGTCGGTCGGGTCATCGAATGCGATGACCACCTCGGGCATGAAGGAGTCCGGGAGTTCGCCAAGAGGAGTGTTCTGCGTGAAAGCGGTGGAGAACCAGGCGGCAAAACATGCGTCGAACCGTTCGATGGCTTCGGGCCGTCGGCACAAGGTTGCACGCGCGGCCCAGTAGACCTGCTCTGCTTGGCTTCCACCTACCACGCTCAGCGCGTCGGCAAACAACACCGTGCTGTCGGCTGATACCGCCAGGCCCGCGGCTCGAAGCAGCCGTGCGAACCCCACCACCGCGCGCGCCGAGATCGCCTCGTCGACGCCGACGTCACTCACGGTGCGCGCCCGCGGCCGCGACGATCAACCCAAGGCCGTGGTCGAGGACGCGAGCTTGGTCTTCTCGGTACTTGAGCACCACACCGAGCGTTGCTTGAACCGCAGCTTCGTCGATTCGAGCGCAGCCAAGCCGCGTGAGCGCCGTCGCCCAGTCGATGGTCTCGGCCACCCCGGGCGGCTTGTAGAGATCAATGGCCCGGAGTGCCCCCGCTGCCCCCGCAACCTCAACCGCGAGCGAATCGGTGATGCCCGGTGCCTTGTGGGACACGATCGCGACCTCGCGCTCAAAATCGGGATGATCGATCCAGTGATAGAGGCAGCGTCGCTTCAGGGCGTCGTGTACATCGCGGGTTCGGTTCGAGGTGAGCACCACAATCGGCGGGACCTTGGCGCGGATCTCGCCGAGCTCAGGAATGGTCACGGAATAGTCGGAGAGCAACTCGAGCAGGAACGCCTCGAACTCGTCGTCGGCTCGGTCGATCTCGTCCACCAGCAGCACCGGTGGGACCACCGCGGTGTGGTCAATCGCGCGCAGCAGCGGTCGGCGCACCAAGAAGCGTTCCGTATACAACTCGTCTTCATCAACCGGCGCGCCGGCCGCCTCGGTGGCGCGCAGATGGAGGAGCTGACGGGAGTAATCCCATTCGTACAGGGCCTGTGCGGCGTCGATGCCTTCGTAACATTGGAGCCGCACCAACTCCGCGCCCTGCCAGCGGGCCAACACTTTGGCGACCTCGGTCTTGCCGACTCCCGCTTCGCCTTCGAGCAGCAACGGACGTTGCAAACTGAGGGCGAGAAAAATCGTGGTCGCGAGTCCCGCATCGGCGAAGTAGTCGTGCGCCGCGAGGGCGTCGCTGACCTCGGCAACGGAATCAACCATCCGACAAGGTTACATTCCGACTGCGGCGCCTTCGGCCCGAGGATCGGTGGCGACTCGGTAGCCGTGGGGACCCACACCGATGGCGTGAGCGTGGCCCATCCCGGAGTCGAGATCCGCGACCTCGATCAACTCATGACCGCGTGCGGAGAGCCCCGAGCGCACGCCGCCGTCATAGGACGCTTCGACCCGAAGTCGCCAGTCCCACGGTTCCACCCGCCACCGGGGTGCATCGATCGCGGCTTGCAAGTCGGTCCCGTCGTCGATGATCGACGTGAGCACCTGCGCGTGCACCTGGGCCTGCGCATCACCACCCATGGAACCGAACACCACCGACGGCGTTCCGTCACGCAACACCATGGCCGGGATCAACGTATGCATCGGCAACTTCGATGGCGCCATCGCATTGACGTGCGCAGCATCGAGCACGAACGAAGACCCGCGATTGTTGAGGTTGATTCCCCACTCCGGAACGTGCACCCCCGAACCGAAACCGGTGAAGTTCGACTGAATCAAACTCACCATCAAGCCGTGGTCATCCGCGGCGCAGAGGTACGCGGTGCCACCGCGCTGGGGATGCGCCGGCACGGGTGCGCTCGCTCGTGTGAGGTCGATCTGGTCCCGGCGAGCGGCCACCCAATCGTCGGCTACGAGATCGATCGCCTCGATGTGCATCGCATCTGGATCCGTGATGTGGTCGTTGCGGTCACGCAATCCGATCCTCACCGCCTCGATGATCACGTGCGCGCGATCCGTGGGCGTCATCGACGCGAGCTCATAGCCGTCGAGGATGCGCAAGATTTCGAGCACCGCGATGCCCTGGGTCGGTGGAGGAAGTTCCGCGACCATGACATCTCGATACGGGACTTGGAGCGGTGCAGTCCAACGACCAACATGGGCACCGAGATCAGTGGCCTGCATCAAGCCGCCGTACCTGCCGAGCACAGCCACCACGTCCTCGGCGACCGGGCCCCGGTAGTACGCGTCGGGACCGTCGGCCGCAAGCAGTTCGATCAAACGGGCGAGCGGTTCCTGCGTGAGCACCGCACCGACGTCGAGGTTTCCGTAGACCGCCTGCCACTCGGGGAACCTTCGGTAGAGCTTCGAATACCCCTGCGCCGCGGCCGTGCCGAGGGGTGTGACGACAAAACCGTGACGGGCAAAGCGGATCGCGTCGGCGGCGAGTTCGCCAAAGCTCATCGTGCCGAATCGCGCCAGCAGGTCGAACCATCCCGCGATGGCACCCGGAACCGTGACCGAGTGCGGCCCAATCAAGAGCGGCGACTCTCCCAGCGAGTCGAGCACCGCATCGAGGGTGGCGGCAGCGGGTGAACGGCCGGACCCGAGATAGCCATGCAGTTCGCCATCCCAGACGATCGCGAAGATGTCACCGCCATACCCGCAGTAGTAAGGCGCCACGACGCCGAGCGCGAGGTTCGCGCCGATGATCGCGTCGATGGCGTTGCCGCCCCGGGCGAGCACGGCAGCTCCGGCGGCGGAGGCGAGGTAGTGCGGTGTGGCAATTCCGGCCCGCGGGAACGGCGCGGCGAAGGCCGGTATCACGCCTCTTCGACGACGGTCACGGCTTCGCAGTCATCGGTGATATCAACATCGGCGCGTTCGAGCACCGCGAGCGTCGCGTCGTCTCCGAGTGCAATCCCACCCTTGATCGGATCTTCGATGAGCTTCTTCACGTGTTTGAGTCCGTAGCCGGCGTACAAACCGTCTTCGACGCGTTCGTCGAAGCTCCAACGCAGCGCGGCGATGCGTTGGCGTTCCATCCGGCCGGTGTTGGGGTCGCCCACCAACTCAGTACGTGCCCGACCGACCGCCCCGAAGATGCCGATCGTCCCGTACTCATAGAGATGGTGATACGCCGGGTCCATCCCCAGCGATCCGAGGTCGGTGAGAAACAAGGTTGCATACAGCGGGTCACTGTCGATGAACGCGCTCGGGAACATCCCCAGCGCTTCGAGCGATCGGTAGGCCGCGAACACGAGCCGCCGCAAGAAACCGGGGAGCGCGAGCACCAACCCGAGTTCGCTGTCGACCGTGCTCTTGGCTCCCCCGAACTTCGCACTGTGCAACTGGTCACCCACCGCTCCCACCATGGCGCCGAAGGTTTCGTCCGGCGCGAACTCCCGCTTCAACACCAGCAGTGGCGCGCCGCTCTTCATCCGTTGCTTCGCGGAATAGGAAATCCAAATCCCATGGCGTTGGTAATGACGCCCACCCGCAACGAAGCGATTCAACGCGGGATATTCGACGAGGCCTTGGCGCGCCGCCCACATGATCACGTGAAACAGGGTGGTGCGCGTCTCCGGATGGGCGACGTTAAAGGCGCGCACAAACTGTTCGGCATTGCGGACATCAATACGCTGATCGAAGTAGACCGCTGATTCGTTGCGGGTCCGCATCACGTAAGGCATGGCCCGACGTAAGTCGGTGCCATCTTTCACGAGATCGCCGTCCGCTCGGCGCCACCAGAACACGCCAGAACGCTAGCCGGACTCGGAGCACGGCGTTCCGCCTCATGACCGCACCGTCCCGAAACCTCGCGCCACCGGTAGCCTGACCTAATGCGCATTCTGATTGTGGGTTCCGGCGGCGTGGGGTCCGCCATGGTCGCAATCGCACACCGACGCAACTTCTTCGAACACCTGACCATCGCCGACCTCGAAGCGAGTCGGGCCGAGAAGGCAATCGCCGGGATGAATGATTCGCGGCTCGCCGCGGCTGTGGTGGACGCGTCGAGCGCGGAGTCGGTGGCCGGGTTGGCGAAATCGATGCGCGCCGATGTGGTGGTCAACGCATGTGATCCGCGGCTGAACCCGCCGATCTTCGATGGCGCGTTCGCCGCAGGCGCCACGTATATCGACATGGCGATGCACCTCTCCGCGGCCCATCCCGAGCGGCCCCATGAGGAGACGGGGGTCATGCTCGGCGACGCGCAGTTTGCAGTGGCACCGGATTGGGAGCACGCCGGCCAACTCGCCCTCGTCGGCATGGGCGTGGAGCCGGGACTCTCGGACGTGTTCGCGCGTTACGCCGCCGACCATTTATTCTCCGTCGTGGACGAGGTGGGCGTACGCGATGGCGCGAATCTCGTCATCGACGGGTACGACTTCGCGCCAACGTTCTCGATTTGGACCACGATCGAGGAGTGCCTCAACCCGCCGGTGATCTGGGAACGCGAACGCGGTTGGTA
This sequence comes from Acidimicrobiia bacterium, assembly GCA_046598395.1. Lineage (GTDB taxonomy): Bacteria > Actinomycetota > Acidimicrobiia > IMCC26256 > JAENVU01 > JAENVU01. The sequence goes on along the minus strand of JBKJIQ010000002.1, from coordinate 9,020 downwards.
CACCACGGCACCGTTCTCGGAACCCGAGACCTTCGTGTTTCCCGAAGGCATTGGCCCGGTGGAATGCGTGAACGTCGAGCATGAAGAGGTCCTGCTCATCCCCCGCTGGGTCGACTGCAATCGCGTCACGTTCAAGTACGGCCTGGGCGACGAGTTCATTTCGGTACTCGAAGCGCTCCATAAGACCGGGCTCGACCGTAAGGATGCGATACGCGTGCGCGGCGTCGACGTTTCCCCGCGCGATGTTGTGGCCGCATCGCTTCCCAACCCGGCGGAGCTCGGCGATCGGATGCACGGAAAAACGTGCGCCGGGACCTGGGTAACGGGAACCGGCCCCGATGGTGCCGCGCGCGAGGTGTATCTCTTTCACGTGGTGGACAACGACTGGTGCATGGCCGAATACGGCCACCAAGCCGTGGTCTGGCAGACCGCGATCAATCCGGTCATTGCCCTCGAGTTGCTGGCGGCGGGGACATGGGCGGGTGCGGGCGTCCTCGGGCCCGAGGCATTCGATGCGGTGCCGTTCCTGGAGCTCCTCACCGCCTACGGCTCGCCGTGGGGCATGGAGGACCGCACCCCTACTGGTCGGTAGAACGCAACGAAGTGCGGTTACGAGACGCTTCCCGTGGAGCTCGAGCGCGGCGCCCGGCCCGATCGCGCGCTGTCGCGCAACTCGTCCATCTCCCGGTGGAGTGATCGGCGCGCCACGCCGAACCGCCACACCACGGCGAGGATCAGCGCCGGGATTCCCATTGCCACCCGTCGAATCGATGGCGAACCACACGAACCCGATCAGACCCAGACCAAATACCGTGAACAGCAACGGATTCATCGCACGTCCTAGGCGCTCACCAGCATGACGACGAGTGCATAGTGACACGCGGTCGCGGCGACCGTCATGACGTGCCAGTGCTCGTGAAACCCGAAGGTGCGTGGTGACCACCGTGGCCGTTCCATACCGAAGAACACTGCGCCCACCGTGTAGAGAACACCGCCGGCGAACAACAGGATCAACTCGGTAGCGGACAATGCCTGGACGATCACCGGCAGCGCGACCACGAGCAGCCAACCGAACCCGACGTAGAGGAATCCTGCGTTGCGGTCCATGAACTCCCACTTCGTGAGGGTCAACGTGACCCCCACGACCGCAACGGTCCACGCCAGAGCGAGCAACGTGATCCCCCATGCCGGGCGCATCGCGAGCAGCGTGATCGGGGTGTACGAACCCGCGATCAACACAAAAATCATCGCGTGGTCGGCCTTCTGCATCCGCAACCGAATGTGCGGTGTCCACTTCCCCCGGTGATACATCGCCGAGGTGCCGAACAACGCCGCCATGGAGGCCGTGTACAGCGAGGCGGCAACGTACGACGACGCGTGCGCCGACAGGAGGATGAGGACGAGTCCGGCGGGAAAGGTCAGCCAGAAGGTGATCTGATGCAGGCGACCTCGGAACCGCGGCTTGACCGGCTGCTCCGTCACGTCGGCCGGTTTTTCTCCCATCCCAATCGCCACCGACCGATGCTACGCCCACTCGCCACTCACCGCATGGGTCGGAGGGACCACGCTGGGTGTCGAATCGAGTTCGAACCGCGCGGCCGATATCGTCGCAGTCCTCAATCGACGCGAAAGGTATGGCACGTCCGTGGAGCCCCTCCCCGCCTTGACCAAGGCCTTCGCGGGAATCGCGATCGCCGGGCTCCTCGTGACCATTGCCTTCCTCATCACGGCCCCACACGTGGTCGTCGGCACCACCGAGGTCAACTGCGGCACCCCGGCCTTCTGGTATCTCGAGGACCGCCAGGACCAATCGACTGACGAGCTTCGCGTGATCTCCGGGGGCGTGCCGATCCCGAGCTGTCACACCGAGATCGACCATCGCCTCGCGAACGCGGGGATCGCTGCGCTCGCTACCATCGGCGTACTCGGGATCGCTGTCCTTGCGACCTTCCTGCAAACCCGGCGGCTGCGACGCGACTGGGAAGCATCCATCCGCCGCAACGAGACCGTCGGTAAAGGCGGACGCCGCGGCCGACGCGCGGGGCGTCGATGAACCAAACCCACTGAACCCAACGCTCCCACCCGTGCTCTTACAACGGGGTTGTCCCCACGATTCCTGCCGCCACGAGGTCATCGAACTCAGCCTCGGTCAGCCCGAGGCCGTCGATCAAGACCTCGCGATTGTGCTCACCGAGACACGGCGCGGCGGTTCGCCAATACCGTTGTGGTCCGGCGCTGAACCGAATCGGCCACCCGGGGAACTGTTGCTCCCCCACTACCGCGTGCACCACGGGTTCGAAATATCCGCGGGCTTGCATTTGGGCATCGTCGAGTGCCGCGTACCCGGCCGCCACCACTTGGGCTGGAATTTCGGCGGCGAGGAGTTCGTCGTACGCATCGGATGACGATCGAGTTGAGCACCACTGGGCGCGCGCCGCGTTCGCCATGGGATCTTGGGACTCATCGATCGCGATCCAGGCCTCGTGCCCCTCGCAGCGATACACGCCGTGCGCGCCGCGCCGTTCGCCGAGTTCGCCGGAGTGCTGGAACCGCAGAACTTGTTCCGCGGTCGTCGCCAGCGCCACCTCCACCATCGGGACCTCGACCAACTGACCTTCGCCCGTGGCGTCACGATGCGCGATTGCCGCAACCAGCGCCAGCGCGGCGTGTGCGCCCACCATGGGATCCACCACCCCACCGGCGATGATCGGCGGTCCGCCCTCGTAGCCCGTAGTCCACGCGATCCCCGTGAGTTGCTCCATCGTCTGAGCAAATCCCGGACGATCGCGCCATGGCCCCGTGAGCCCAAACGCGGGCAGGCGCAACATGATGAGGTCCGATCGCGCGCCGTTGCCGTCGCCGCTGGTGAGTTCGCCGCTGGTGAGTTCGTCGTAGGTGAGCCCGAACTGTTCCATCACGTGCGGGGTGAAGTTCTCACACACCACATCGACGGTGGCGGCGAGCCGTTTCGCGATCGCCACGCCCTCGGGACGGGTGAGATCGAGGGTGATGCCGCGCTTGTTGAGATTCGATGCGTGAAAGAGCGGCGACAATTCATAGATGGGCCCGGCATCGGACTTGACCGGTCCGGCCATCCGCATACCGTCGGGGCGTTGCATGGATTCCACCTTGATCACATCGGCACCCATCGCCGCGAGCCACGCCACCGCGGAGGGACCGGCCCAGAACGCGGTGAAGTCCAGCACGCGAATACCCGCGAGTGGCAGCGACTCCGAACCTCGGTTCGAGTCAGCCGTACCCGAGTGGGGATGCCGACGGGGCGGCCACGCAATCTCGTCCATCGGCGGGCCGGGCGCGGGTCCCAACGCTCGGTCTGCGACGGCGCCAAACCGGAATGGGGCACGGGGACGAATCACATCGCGGGCCGGTTGGGCCACCCAGACGCCGCGTTCGCGCAGATGGGCGAACTCCAACAACAGCTTGCCGTTGCCCACGATCGCGACGGGCACCCGGACTGCCTCACACTGGTCTTCGATCTCGGCCGCGGTGTGCCGGCCCGTCCATGCACGGATCGCACCATTGACCAGATCGGCCTGGCCAAACCGTCCGATCATCGTGGACAAGCTGGCATCCTCGAGCAGATCATCGCGGCCCATCGCGGCGCACAACGCTCGCCACTGCGCGGCGGTATTCGTGGTGATCCCCACGTAGTTCCCGTCGCCACACGGTTCGTTGCCGGGAATCATCACGAAGCGAAAGGCGTGCTTGGCCCCGCCGGGGAAATTGGCGAACAGTGTGGGCATCGTCAACATCGTCAACTGCATCGCCTCGAGTTGCGACACGTCGAGTTGCTCGGAGATCCCCGTACGCAACGCGCGCCGGAGTGATGTTGCCGCACCCAGCGCCGCAAAGACACCCGCGCAATAGCTCCCGAGGTTCCCCGCGACCGTGAGTGGGACATCGCTCATATTTCCGTGACCCATCGCGGCGCCACTACGCGCTTGGAGCAGTGGTTCGCTCAGACCCAGCGAGTTCAACCCATCATCGGGACCACCGAATCCGAGCGCGCTGATGGTCACGGTAACCAGCGCATCGCTGCGCCCCGGTTCGTTGCGCAACACAACATGAGCGCCGGGTTCCCAGCCCGCACCATCGGCCACGCACCGCTGCGAAGTCCGTAGGTACTCAAAGTGCAAACCGTCGAGGCCATCGACGCGCATCGGATCACCACCAACGGGCTCCACTCGCACCACATCCGCTCCGAGATCGGTAAGCAGCTTGGCGGCATACGCACCCGGCAACCCGACGGTCCGGTCCAGGACTCTGATCTCGTCGTAGATCATGGTGCTGGGCGAGACTGTGCTGGGTGAGACGGTGTTGGACGAAACATCGGGACGCGCACGGATGCACCTTCGACGGTCGGGAAACTCAGGTCGCGAAACACCACCGCGCACGGCTGGTCCGCCCGCAACTCCCCTGGCACCGCATCCACCAAATAGCTACAGAGTCGCACGCGTGGATCCTCTTCCAGCGCGATCAACGCGGTGACGTACGGAACGCGATCGGCAAACGCGGGGAGAAATACTCGCTCGACAACCGCCCACGAGAACAATGTGCCGCGTCCACTCACCGGCCGCCATCGCAACTCGCCACCGCAGGTGGCGCAGCTCACTTCGGGATACCAGACGTAGGTCGCACACGTGGCACACCACGGAATTGCCAGCTCGTCACGCGCCGCCGCCGCAAAGAATGGTGCGGTAAGCGGGTCGTCGGTATCGGGCAACGGGAATGTGGATCGTTCAATTGCCATGAGCCGACCTCAACGATCTTTCGTGAGCACCAGCGTGCTCGCCATGTGGCCGGTGTATCCGCCGTAGACCGCAACCTCACAGCCGTCCACTTGTGCGTTGGCCACACCGCGGAGTTGCTTGACGCACTCCACCACGTGCGCGATGCCCAAGACGTAGGCGTGCGACAGCAAACCGCCATGCGGGTTGTACGGCAACGAACCAGTGTCGAAGGCGAGCGCGCCCGATTCGGCCAATGCGCCCGCTTCGCCCTTGGCGCAGAACCCCATGTCTTCGATCTGCATCAGGGACACGATCGTGAATGGGTCGTAGCACGTCAACACATCCACATCACTTGGCCCCAGGCCGGCCATCGCGAATGCGTCGGGCGCGCTGAACACTTGTGGAGTGCTGGTGAACGCGCCCTGTTGCGCCCAATGCGTGCCGCTGCCGGAGTAACCCTCGGCCACGCCGCGCACCACCACCGGATCGGGCCGGAGGTCTCGAGCTCGAGCCACCGACGTGGTGACGTAGGCCGCGCCACCGTCGGAGATCGGACACGAGTCATACAGGCACAACGGATCCGCGAGCATCGCAGCATCGAGGTACTGCTCGATTGATAACGGTTTGTCGTAGAACACCGCGTCGGGATTCTGGCTGGCGTGTCGGCGGAGGGTGACCGCCACCGCACCGAACTGTTCGCGGGTGGTGCCGAACTCGATCATGTGGCGGCGCATGATCGACGCGAAATACACGGGCTGCGGGAAGAAGCCGAACGGGACTTCGAGGTTCTGTTTCATCGACTGCGCGGCGTGGACTTCGCCCGGCCCTCCGGTCATCGACGCCCGTTGCGTGGCCCACGCCACCGGGAACACATTCAAGACATGGCGCGCCTCACCGGCGCCGATTGCCTTCGCCGCGAGGTACGGCGCAGTTCCGGCCCACGCCATTCCCCCACCCCAGGGCGAGGACCACACGTCGTGTGTGGTACCAAAATGTTGGTGGAACTCGGCGACGCCAAAGTCGCCGAACGACCCTGAATACGTGAGCCCGTCGATGTCGGCCGGTTCCAATCCCGCGTCGGCAATCGCGCGCTCCGCCGCCTCGGCTCCGATCTCGCGCGCGGTGCGACCCGACGCCTTCGAGTACTCCGTCTCGCCGACACCCACGATCGCGACCTGACCGCTCACATCGTCGAGCGGTTTCCGGTAGCCCCAATCGTCGGAGTTCATCGAGTAGCCGACGCGAAGCCGTCGTGCGGGTTTCGGGCCCACGGTGTGAGCCTCACGGTTTTGGCTTCTCGGTTTCAGACCTCACGGGAGCGGGCTTCGCGGGAGCGGATCGAGGGGCAGCACGACGGGCGGGAGCGGATGGCGGTACAGCGCCGCGGCGTTGAGGCTGCACATCATTCTCAGCTCGGGTGCCGGAATGTCGCCCCAGTATTTCGCGAGCACGTCCTGCGTGTTGGGCCAGGTGCCGTCGCCGTGGGGGTAGTCGGTTTCCACCATGATGTTCTCCACCCCGATCACGTGACGCAACGCAATGGTGGACGGGTCATCGAGCGTGCAGAACCAAAAATTGCGCCGCAGCACATCGGCGGGCCGCTCCTCCCAGCCCAAGCCGTAACCCGACCGGTCGATGATGTTGTCGAGTCGGTCGATGAGCATCGGCACCCAGCCGATGCCGCCTTCGCTCATCGCGATCTTGAGCGTGGGGAATCGGTACGGGTACCCCGACCACAACCATTCGGTACACGCAGCCAGGGAGAGCTGACCGAACATCGTGGCGCTGAGCTGAACCAGCGGCGAGCCGGGCGGCGACGGGTAGCCGCCCGAGCTGCCCACGTGCAACGAAACCACGGTGTCGGTGCGCACACACGCCTCGATGATCGGGTGCCAGTGATCACGGTCCCAGAGACTCGGTAGGCCAATCGCGTGCGGACGTTCGGGAAGCGTGATCGACGTGAACCCGCGGGCCGCGTTGCGTTCGATTTCGCGCACCGCCTCGGCCGGGTCGGTGAGATACACGATCCCGCAGGCGATGATCCGATCCGGATACGCCGAGTACCACTCGTGATACATCCAGTCGTTCCACGCGCGCACCGCGGCCTTGCCCACCTCCGCGTCCTGCGCGAACGCGAACACGCGGCCGCAGAACCCGGTGATCATCGACGGGAAGTTGAGCATCGCCCAGATCCCGCCGAGGTCCATGTCGGCGACGCGGGCGTGCACGTCGTAACAACCGGGGCGCATCTGATCGAAACGGAAGGGTTCCACCTTGACCGTCTCGGGCCGGCGGCCGGCCACCGCGTTCATCCCCACCTGAGAGAAGATCTGATCGTCGAACTGCCAGACCTGGGCGCCGTTGGGGGCTTCAACAATTTGTGGTCCGCGCGCTCGCAATCCTTCCGGCATGTACGTGTCGAACAGGTGCGCGGGTTCCACCACGTGATCGTCCACGGAGATCACCGTGTAGCGAACCTCGCTCGGCTCGGGCTCCGGGAGGAAGAGCAGCGGGTCGAGGTCGGCCATGGGCTGCGACGGTACTGCCATGAGCGAGTCCGGGACAGACAACCTCGAGGGGCCCGGCCTCCGTAGCGTGAACCCGTGGATGCCCCGGTTGACTGGCGCCGGGAGGTCCTCGCTTACGAGACCGATCCGCTCACCTCGTTGCCCGGCGGATTGCGGGCACCGACCTGTTTCCTCATCGCGCCGCGCGGCGAAGGCAGCGTGACGTTGTGGTTGGAAGACCTCGCGGGTCGTCCCGCCTCGGCGTGGCCGGTCGAGCAGTACGGCGTTGCCGCGCGCCACCTTGGTCAGATGCAAGGAACCTTCCTCGTTGGGCGCGAGCTCCCCCACTTCGCGCGTGGTTGAGCCACTCGTGGTTGCGCAGCTATCTCGAACAACGCGATGGCGACGTGGATTTGGTGGAAGACCGAGATCTCTGGGCGCTCCCACCGATCGTGGCGTGGTTTCCCGAACCGCCGATCGAACGATTGCAAGTTGATGCGGCGCGATCAATCGCGGTTTCTCGACGCGCTCGACCTTCTCCCCCGCACCCTGTGTCACCTCGATGTCCACCCCGGCAATCTCTTCGCAGAGGCCGACGGCTCTACCGTTGCGATCGACTGGGCGTTCGTCGGCATCGGCGCGATCGGTGAGGACGCAGGCAATCTCGTGCCCGACGCGGTACTCGACTTCCACATTCCGGCCGCCGTGATCGACGATCTGTGCGAGACCGTCGCAGCGTGGTATGCGGCCGGGCTGGCTCACGCCGGATGGTCCGACCCTCGCTCATTCGCGCGGCTCGGCATGGCCGCCACGATCGCGGCGAAGTACGCGTGGATCCCTCCAGCGATCCTGAAATCGACGGGCTTCGTCCCGCGCTCTCGGTCGGTGTTCACATGTCCTCAACGACCGCATACGGTCACTCCAGGGCAACTGGTCACTCGACGTCGTCCGTCACCCGCCTGCCAGCAGGTCCAACTGAACGCGATCCGTACGCCGACCTGACGAGTTCCTCATATTCAGGACGCACACTCGTTCCATGACTTCATCACTGCGCCGCTCAATCTGCTTCTCCCTCATCGCCACCGTCGCGGTCTCGGGCTTTGCACTCGGCTCGACCGCCTCCGCGGTCGCGGCCGCCCCCGCCGATTCCGGACATATGCATCACGAGATGAGTGCGCCACTCGAGGAACGCTTGGCTGCGGCAACGCCCAAGCAACGCAAGACGGCTGCATCGCTCCTGGCCAAGACCACGAAGTCGCTGCAGCGGTTCGAGTACGAACCAGATGCGGTGGCCGCGGGTTTCGTGGCACAGCCGAATGGGCATCGGCTCATCCACTACCGCAACACGCGCAATCGTCGCGACGGTCGGGCGCTCGATCCCAATGCCCCCGAAGGCCTGGTGTTCGCCCGGGCCGCGAGCGGTGAACTCCGCTTGCTCGGCGCGGTGTTCACCGTGCATCGCGGCGAGACCGCTCCCACCCCCGGTGGACCGATTTTCCAGTGGCACACACACGACGAGAGCTGTGGGTCGTTCCTGCTCGCACCGGGCGAGTGCCCGTCGACGTTCCGCATGCTGCACGTCTGGACCACCGACGCGGTCACGATCACCGACCCGTGGATCCAACCCTTCCGCATGGCGATGGGTGGCGCCGCGACCGGCGGCCACCGCCATCAGCCGGCTGGGGCGTAACGCCAGCAGGGACGGACTCGGGCGCTCTGACGCTGGACGAGAACCCGCCGATGCTCCGTATGTCAGGTGTGG
>JBKJIQ010000007.1:0-42454 GCA_046598395.1 Acidimicrobiia bacterium | reverse complement strand
GATCCTTCGTTCCGGGGAGCCGCTAGCAGTGCTCAACAAATGGCGGAGGGAGAGGGATTTGAACCCTCGAGGAGGCTTAACACCCCCTACTCGCTTAGCAGGCGAGCACTTTCGGCCACTCAGTCATCCCTCCGAGTGGCACGGAAGTATACGGACCCGAGCTGCAGACTCTTTCAGCCACGATCTTCTCCCCGGCGCGCTCACACCGTCCGATCGCCAAGGTGATCGCCCACATGGCCCACCACGACTCGCCGGCGCTCGGTGTCCAAATAGCAATAGACCCGCAGAATCTGACGGCCCTGGCGGCGGATGTGCGGACCCAGGGTCACCGTGCGGCGGTCATACCGCCGTTCGTAATCGGCGGCGAACTTCTGCTTGGCGTCCTCGGAAACATCGCGTGCCCAATCAAGGCCGCGGCTGCGGGCCTCGCTGGCAAAGTCGCCGCGGAGCGCGCCCGCGTCCCAATCCGCCGCCACCGACTCCAACCGCACAAAGTCGGCCCAGGCCAAATCGGCACGGTCGTATTGCCACTCGCGCGCGGATCGTTCGGCCTCGGGCAGGATCACCAAGTGAGGCAAGCGCGCCCGGGCGAGGCGAACTGCGTCGAGCAGCGAGCGCGGCTTCGCTTCACGGAGTGATTCGTCTTCGGGCCGCGTCGCCAAATGGAGATACGCGTTCTCGGCGCGAACCCGCAGCTCGTGTTCGCGTTCGAGTGCCGCCTCCAGCCGGTAGGCCTCGTCATCGGCGCGCTGCAGTTCACTCTGGTACTCGTCCACGAGTTCATGGCTTGCGGCGCGATCTTCCTTCACCGCTCGTTCCAACCGAGTGAGCTCCGCGCGGCGGTGCGCCAGCTCGGTCGCGCTTCCTTTGCGCGCCAGTTTCGCCACCGACGTGTCGTCGTCGATCCTCAACGCAGCCGCGTCCACCACCAGCGCACGCAATGCCTCGAGCACCCGGGGCCCCGATCCCTCGGGCCCCGCCACATCCTCGGCCCGCCAGTGCGGGTGACGGGTGGCCGAATCGACCGAACGCCAATCAGGCCACAACAAGCGCACGGCACCGGGCTCCGCGGCGCGGCTCGGACCCAGCTCGACGGCGACGGCAGTCGCGGCCGCAGCATCCACCAACACCACCACGTGGGCCAGTCCCACCAACGCCTGGGCGATGCCATCGGCGTCGGCCGTGATGGTGCCGGCGCGGTCAGCCGCCACCAATACGACCGGGAGGCGACGGCCGCCACGCACAAAGGCGTCGAGCTCCATCGCCCGGGCCGCATCCGCCCGATGCGGCACCGCGCGTACCGACCACCCTCCATCCACACAATGGATCGACTCCACCAGCTCCCGCACCAACGCCGGCGCTTCGGAAACATCGGCGGGTACTCCACGCACCTTGGGGTCTTGGGATTCGAGCCCCTCGGCCACCACCACTCGCGCGTCGCCGTCGGTGGTCACAATCTGAATCTGGGTCCGACGCCACAGCGTGCGGTCATCCTCATGGGGTCGCGTCCACGTGAGCTCGAACGCCACCGCACCCGCATGCTCAATCGCGCGCCACCGCACGCGGGCCTCAGCGGTTGGTTCCCAATGCTCGTCGCGGTCCGTGGGCCAACCGCCGTAGTGGGCACCGACCCAACGCTTCGTGATCGCACGCGCGGTCAACGGATCCCGGGTTTCCGGATCCGCCAGCCTCAGCAGGCACGCGTAGGTTCGCCGCACTTCCCTCCCCAGTCGAGTTCACCATCGGTCAACGCAGCCACATCGTTCGTGGCCTCGTTGCGGGCTACGCGCTGAGAATCGTCTCGATCCGTTCCAGCGTCTTGGTCATCGCTTCCACCGTCTTGCCCCTGATCGGCCGCACTATGGCTTTGATGCGTTCCTCCGAGATGTCCCAGGTCTCACGCACCAGCGTTCCGCCGTCCGCGGGAACGAGTTCGTAGCGCCAGATGCGGCCACCGCCGAACTTGGCGAACACGCCGTGCGGGCGGGTCTGCCACGCGATCCGGCGGTTCTCCTCGAACTCGATGACCGTGCTCTCCATCGAATAGGCGATTCCGAGCTTCATATTCATCCCGAACTTCGAACCGAGCCCGAGTTTTCCCGATGGGACATTCTTCGCGTCTCGTACGGTGCCCGAGCCGTCGAAATCTCGATGCCGAGCTGGATCCGCCAGCAGGGCGAAGATCCGCTCGGGCAAGGCGGGTATAACCCGCTCGACGGACGCGGTGTCAGGGTTCTCAGCCATGCGCCCACGGTAGCGGTCGAACGGTTTCGGGCCGAGCCGAGGCCGACGACCCGCACGGGGCGGTACGGTCGGACCCATGGAGCCGCTCATTGCGCTCGAGCGCATCGCGTATTTGCTCGAACTGCGTGGCGATCCCCGGTACAAGGTCGAAGCCTTTCGGCGCGCGGCCGACACCGTCGCCACCACCTCCGATGGTGATCTCCATGCGCTGGCAACCGCGGGCCGCCTCCGCGAACTCGCGGGTATCGGAGACACCACTGCCCGCGTGATTACCGAAGCGTTCGGCGGCGGGGTTCCCAACTATCTGGAACGGTTGGAGCTCGACACCAACGACCCGCAGTTCGCCACGGGAGACGAGGTGCGTTCCTGGTTGCGGGGCGATCTCCACCTCCACACCAAATGGTCCGACGGTGGCGCCGAGATCGAGGCGATGGCCCACACGGCCATGGAGCTGGGCCACGAATACATCTCGATCACCGACCATTCGCCCCATCTTTCGATCGCCCGCGGCCTAGAGCCGGAACGGCTCCGCGACCAGCTCGACCTCATCGACGCCCTCAACGCCGAACTCGCGCCGTTTCGGATTCTTACGGGGATCGAAGCCGACATCCTCGACGATGGTGCCCTCGATCAAGACGAGGATCTTCTTGCCCGTCTCGACGTTGTCGTTGCCAGTGTGCACTCGAAGCTGCGTATGGAATCGCGGGCAATGACCACCCGCATGGTCACCGCGATCGCGAACCCCCACATGGACGTCCTCGGCCACTGCACCGGTCGGCTCATCAAGGGTCGGGGTCGAGACGAGAGCACCTTCGATGCCGAGCTGGTGTTCGCGGCGTGTCGGGAGCTGGACAAGGCCGTAGAAGTGAACTGTCGGCCGGAACGGCTCGACCCGCCGCGCCGGATGCTCGCGATGGTCGACACGATGAACGTGAAGATCGCGATCGATACCGACGCCCACGCCCGCGGCCAGCTCGCCTGGCACGGCTACGGCTGCGCTCGGGTCGCCGAGACCGACATCGGACCGGAGCGGATCGTCAACGCCTGGCCGGTCGAGGATCTCCTCGCCTGGACCAGCGCCCACGCCACATCCTGAGCGGCCCGGAACGATTTCAGATGATGGTGATGACCATGCCGGTGCCGGGGTTCAGGAGCAGAGCGCCGCCGACGAGGTCACCGTCGAGGGCGCGCTCGGTGGCGATCAGCACGGTGCCCGTCACACCGTCCACGGTCGCGGGACCGGCGCCCAAGTTCAGCGCCACCAGGATCCCATCACCGCGGGAATACGCGAGCACTCCGTCGGGAGCCGGATACGCGCGCCACTCGCCGGTCGCGATGTCGGGCGTCGACGTGCGCAGCGCAATGAGATCGCGGGTCAACGTGAGAAACGAATCCGCGTCATCGCGTTGGTCGGCCACGTTGCACGAGAGATCGCCGAACGGCAACCACGGCGCCGCTCCGGCCGCGGTAAACCCACCGCCGGGAACATTCGCCCATTGCATCGGTGTCCGCACGGGATCTCGACCGGCATACGGGTGGAAGCGGATCCCCACCGGATCGACGAGGTCCCCGCGTGGCACCTCGGTGTCGACCATTCCGATCTCGTCGCCTTCGTAGAGCACCACCGTGCCGCGCAACGTGAGCAACATCATTAACGCGCACCGGGCACGGTCCGCATCGCCCTCGGCCCATCGAGTGGGGAACCGCGAGATGTCGTGGTTGCTCCCCATCCACACGGGCGTCCCCGGTTCCGGCATCGCCGCTTCGGTCCGCCCGATCATGTCTCCCAGGGCAGCCGCATCGAACGGCGAGTGAGCGAATGGAATGTTGAAGTCGAGATGCAGCTCATCATCCCCGTTTCCAAAGAACGGGAACAGATCGTCGAGGTGCTCCACAAACGTTTCGCCCAGGAGCAACTTCGGCGGATCGTAGGAGTCGGCCACTTCTCGCCACCGACGATGGATCTCATGGACCTCGGGTCGCAACGAGTTGAACTCTTGGCGCTGCCCTCGGAACTGTTCCATGAAAGAATCGGCTTCCGTTGCCGCCGGATTGTCCCGCAGCTCCCGATCCTTGATCACCATGTGGGCGACGTCGATACGGAACCCCGAAACCCCCGCGTCGAACCAATACCGCAGGATCCGGTCGAACTGCTCGCGCACTTCTTCGTTCCACCAGTTGAGATCGGGTTGCGCGTCGAGGAAGTTGTGGAGGTAGTACTGACCCGAGGCGGCGTCGAGCGTCCACGCCGGTCCGCCGAAGATGCTGACCCAGTTGTTCGGCGGCCCACCATCGGAAGCAGGGTCGGCCCAGACGTACCAGTCGCGCTTGGGGTTCTCACGCGAGGACCGCGACGCAACAAACCACGGGTGTTCAATGCTCGTGTGATTCGGCACGAGGTCCATCACAATGCCGAGACCGCGTTCGGCCGCGGCGTTCACCAGCGCGTCCAGATCCGAGAGGGTGCCGAGGGTCGGATCGATGTCGTAGAAGTCGGCAACGTCGTAACCGAAGTCGGCATTCGGCGACACCGTGATGGGGCTCAACCACAACGCTCGGATCCCGAGCCACTCGAGATGATCGAGCCGCTGGATCACCCCTCGCAGGTCACCAACGCCGTCGCCGTCGGAGTCCATGAATGAACGCGGGTAGGCCTGGTACAGGACCTGGCCCACCCACCATTGTTTGAGATCACGAAATGGTTCAGCCACGGAGTCCCACGCTAGGCGGGGTCGCCAGCTACCGTCGCCGACGCGTGCCGATCAAGTACTTGGGTTCCAAACGACGTCTCGTGGGCGTGCTCGGCACGCTGTTTTCGGCCACGGGCGGCGGCCACGCGCTCGATCTTTTCACCGGCACCACGCGCGTCGCGCAAGAGTTCAAGGGACGCGGCGGACACGTGACCGCGGTGGACCGGGCCCGCTATGCGGCGGTGTTCGCCGAAAGCGCGATCGCCACCGACGCCAGCGCCCTCGACCTCGACGCGCTCGATGCAGAGCTCGCGGCGCTCGATGCACTCCCCGGCGAACCGGGATACGTGACGCGAACCTTCTGCGAAGAGTCCCGGTTCTTCCGGCCCGAGAACGGCGCGCGCATCGACGCGATTCGTGAAGCGATCGAACTCCGCCGCGACCACCCGCACTACCCACTCTTGCTCACCAGCCTCATCGAGGCGGCCGATCGCGTGGACTCCACCACCGGGGTGCAGATGGCGTACCTCAAGGAGTGGGCGCCCCGAGCTCACAAGCCGCTCCTCCTGCGCCGACCCGATCTGCTCGCGGGTCCCGGCGTTGCCCGCCGCGGCGACGTCTTCGATGTGCTCCCGACCCTCCCAACGTTCGACTTCGCGTACCTCGATCCTCCGTACAACCAACATCGATACGAAGCGAATTATCACGTCTGGGAAACCCTCGTCGCGTGGGATCACCCCACGCACTACGGGATCGCCTGCAAGCGCGACGAACTCGCTGATCGTGCACGGACCAGCGCGTTCAACCGACGCCGCGCCATGCCCCCTGCACTCGCCGCCAGCATCGCAGGCGTGGATGCGCGGGTGGTGGTGGTGTCGTACAACGACGAGTCATGGGTCGGCCTCGACGAACTCGTTGACATGTGTCGCGTTCACGGCGCGGTCGAGGTCCTCGCGTTCGATTCGAAGCGGTATGTCGGTGCGCAGATCGGCGTGTTCAACCCCGCCGGCGACCGAGTGGGTGAGGCCACGCGCTTGCGCAACGTGGAGTACGTGATCGTGAGCGGAGAGCGAGCCGCCGTGGACCGCGCCACGGCCGCGGCGCGCACTCAGGCCGAGGTGTTCTCCAGCCCGAAGGCATCGGTGTCGCGCCACTGACCCGGCCAGGGGACCACCCGAGCGATCGGCGTAGCCGCGAGCACCAACAACACGATGTCGAGCGGGAACCGCAAGCGCGAGATGCCGTAACCCGCCATGGCGATGAACGTCACGAACGGAGCGATGACGACCAGCGGCCACACCAAGCGCCCGGCCCGATGGAGTTGCACCGCGCCGAACGCTCCCAGCAGCGCCAGTACATAGAACGACAACGCGCTCGCGATCGTGAGCGCATCGCTGCGCCCGTCGTTTCCCATTTGTTGGAACGGCCGGAACACCTCCCAGGCGCGACCGGCTCGCGCCACCAGCACCACCGGCAACCGGTCGAGATGGTCGCGCGCATAGTCAATGCCACGTGCACGACTCCGGGCGAAGACCTCGCTCTGATCGAGCCCCTTCGGAATGTCGCCGGTATTGCACGCCGGATTCCACGAGCCGGTATCCGGCCCGTAGTAAGTGTTGTCGCAGTTCGCGCCGGCGATCACGGCATCATTGGTACTGAACACCACGGTCGCGTTGAACGTGGTCAGGTTCCGAATGATCCAGGGCGCCATGAGCGCGATCGTCACCGCGCCGGCCACCGCGAGCAGTCGAAGCCGGGGAGTTATCCCGCTGAGCTGGCGGTTCCGCATCGCCATCGGCACGAGCATGAGCCCCAACAGGACCATCTCGGTACGGGTGTAGGTGGCAAGGGCGAGGGTTAGACCCACCACCGCGGCCCGGCCCAACGTCGGCTGATACCAGAATCGAAAGATCGAAAGCAAGAAGAGTCCGAGCGTGAGCACGAGCAAGCTCTCCGAGAGCAGCAAGGCGTCGTATTGCCAGACGTTTGGTGCGACCGCGCACAACGCCGCGGCGGTCAGACCGAGCCGCGCACCACCCACGGCCCGGCCGAGTAGCCCGATCGCCGCGATCCCTGCAGCGCCGAGAACGGCGCAGGTCGTTTGAAACAGCAGTACCGAGCTGCCGCCGAACCAGTCGACGATCGCTAACAGGAACGGGAAGAGCGGCGGATGCTCCGCGGTCGCGAGGTGTTGGCCTTTGAAGACGTACTGACCCGGAGCGAGGTAACCGAAGCCGCCCGAAATGATCTGCGCTTGGGTGTGATACCAGATCCCGTCGCCGAAGGGCAGGTCACGCGACGCCAATGCCACGACCACCAGCCGGACGACGAGGCCCACGGCCACGATCCCGAGGAGCCACACCCGAAACGCTCGCCGTTCGGTGGCGGGGGACCAGGGATCGTGCGCGCCCTCGAGCCCCGCCGCGGCGACATTCACTCCGTCACGACGCCGCGATCAGTTGGCCGAGGTCGCGCAGCTGCGCGGTTTCGGAACCGAGCGTGAACTCGAGCTGCTTGACCCACTGGAAGTAGCGGTGGATCGGGTAGTCGAGATCGATGCAGATTCCTCCGTGCACGTGGAGCGCGGCGTGAACTACTCGGCTGCCACCCTCCGATGCCCAGAACTTCGCGGTTGCTACTTCCATGCCCGCATCCTCACCGGCTGCGAGTTTTGTTGCGGCGGCCAACATGGTGAGCTCGATGGCTTGGGTGTCGATATAGGCATCGGCGAGGCGTTGCCCCACGGCTTGGAACGTGCCGATCGCGCGGTCGAACTGCTTGCGCACGGTGGTGTACTCGGCAGTAATTCGCAACGCCTCCTGACACGCACCGGCCACGATCGCGCAGATCCCCACCACGGTGCGCTGCACCATCCACCGCAGGATCGCGCGGCCATCTGCAATCTCACCGATGCGGTAGGCGTCGTCCACCGTGGCGCCGATCAGGTGCATCACGAACTGCGGCTCGTGGTTGGTGGTTTCCTGACGCTCGAGCGTGACACCGGGCTGGTCGGTTGCGACAAAGAACAAACCGATCTCGTCGCCAACTCGAGCAGGTACCAGTACTCGCTCGCACACCTGCGCCATCGGGACACAGACCTTCTTGCCGTTGATCGTCCACTCCGAACCAGATTGGGTCGCGGTGGTGTACGGCTCATACGCGGAGGTTCCGAGTTCGCTCAGGGCCGCGGTCACGACCATGTCGCCCGTAACGATCGGGGCCATCTCGGCCCGTTGCTCGTCGGTGCCGTAGGTGGACACCACATCGGCGCAGCTCACCAACGTGTGGAGGAGTGGCATCGGCGCCACCGCGCGACCCTGCTCTTGGAGGATCAAGCACAGTTCGAGGAATCCGTACCCGAGACCCCCCATCGATTCGGGGAGCGCAACGCCGAGCAAGTTCGCCTTCGCGAACTCGGCCCAGGTATCGCGGTCGAACCAATCGGTGCTGAAGTCCATCTCCCGCAGATGACTCGTGGTCATCCGATCGGAGAGGATCTGGCGGGCCAGACCTCGGAGGGCCTCTTGGTCGTCGGTGAGGGTGAAGTCCATTGTTCGTCTCGTCTTTCTCAGCGGGGCGATCCGGGCATACCGAGACCGAAGATCGAGATCAGGTCACGCTGCATCTCATTCGTGCCACCCCCGAAGGTGAGGATGTGCATGCTGCGGGTGCGGGCTTCGAGCCGGCCGCGCAAGACGGACTCGGGCGAGTTGCCTTTCACCGCCGCCACCGGACCGAGGATCTCCATGAGGAGCCGGAACGCCTCCAGGTAGAACTCGGTGCCGAACACCTTGATCGCGGACGCCGCGGCCGGGTCGAGTGCCTCGCCGCGGGTCGCGCCGTCGGCAATCTTCCAGTTGGCCAGTCGCAGGTACTCGAGTCGGGCATGGACCCGCGCCAAGTTGAGCTGGACCCACTCCTGATCGATCACGCGGCTGCCGTCGGCGTTCTTAGTGACCTTCGCCCAGGCAATCGCGTCTTCGAGCTGACGATCCACGATCCCGCTCGCGCACAACGTGACGCGCTCGTGGTTCAGCTGGTTGGTAATGAGGCTCCAACCTTGGTTCTCTTCGCCCACCAGATTGCCCACGGGGACGCGCACGTCTTCGTAGAACGTGGCGTTGGTGTTGAACCCACCCATGTTGGAGATGGGTTCGGCCTTGAAGCCCGGCGTGTCGGTGGGCACGATGATCATCGAGATGCCCTTGTGCTTTTTCACGGTCTGGTCGGTGCGCACCGCAAGCCACACGTAGTCGGCATCCGTGGCGAGGCTCGTGAAGATCTTCTGGCCGTTGATCACGTACTCGTCGCCGTCGCGGTCCGCGCGGGTGCGGAGCGAGGCGAGGTCGGTGCCGGAGTCGGGCTCGGTGTACCCAATGCAGAAATGAATCTCACCGGCCAGGATCTTGGGCAGGTAGAAGTCCTTCTGCTCCTGAGTCCCGTACTTCATGATCGTGGGCGCAACAGAGTTGATCGTGAGCATCGGTACCGGCGCGCCGGCGCGCATCGACTCATCGAAGAAGATGAACTGCTCGATCGCGGAACGACCCTGGCCTCCGTATTCGGTGGGCCATCCGATGCCGGCCCAACCGTCGGCGGCCATCTGCTTCCAGATGCCGCGCGCCACGGGGCCGACGCCTTCGCTGTGGCTGAGGTCGTCCTCCACTTCCGGCGTCAGAAGCTGCTCGTAATAGCTGCGCAACTCGTCGCGCAGTTTCTCGAGTTCGGGCGTCAGACCGATGTACATGGACGATTCTCCTCAGAGTGAAACGGCCCCCGGACTGTAGGCCATCACGCGAGAACGTGTTCTCGCGTGCACTCGTCTCGCCCATTGCTCCCCGCGTCGCGGCTCAGGTCAGATCGGCTCAGGTCAGATCGGCTCAGGTCAGGTCGTCGATCACGTGATCGATCGAATCCCTCACGTGGTGGTACCCGTCCTTGATGTCGCTCCAGGAGTCGACTTCGCCGGCCTTGAAGTCTTTCAGGCCATTGTGCAGGTGGCGGTCGACATCGCGGTCGAAGGTATCGAGACGGTGCTGGATCTTGCGGTACGCACTCTTGGCGTCCTTACCGGTCCGCGAATATGCATCGTCGAGATCCGCACCGAGTGATTTGAAGTCCGTGTTCCACTTGTCATACGCGCTCCGCTCGGAGTCGCCCAGCTTGTCGCCGGCTTTGTCCATGCCCGACTTCGCGTGGTCGTAGTCCCTCACGACGTCGGCATGAAGACTCTTCGAGACCTTCTTCACGTCGGTCTTGGCCTTGGCTTCGGTGCTACTGCACGATGTCAGGCCGGCGCTCGAACCGACATACCAAGTACGTGCGCCGCATCCGCCATTCGCTCGTCGTAGGTGACGATCCATTTCAGGTCGCTGCCGATGAGCTGTGCCGTTGCGAGGTGAATCGCGTCGAGCGAACGAAGCTCAGATGGTTCGAGGGATCCGGCGAGGCGCAAGATGCGATCGTTGATCCGTACGATCTCGACACGGCGCAGCACTGCCTCGCTGCGGGCCATCGCTTCGGATCCGAACGGCATCGTGGCGCGAGCAACCTCAGTACGTGCCAAAGCGCTCGTAATTCGCGGTCGCTGTCGCTGGAGCGAACGACGAAGCGCGCGGGATTCGGGTTCAGCAATGACGAGCTTTACCAACGCGGACGAATCCAGGTAGATCGGTCTTTCAGCGCTCATCGCGTCGCAATCGAGCGAGCACCTGGGACGGAAGTTCCGCGCCTGGGGCAACTTCGATCGGTTCCGCAAGGGTCTCAAGTTCGTCTTTCGCCGCGGTCACGTCGCCGTCAGCCCGGAGCCGATCGAGACCCTCGACGGCCGGGCACGGGCTGAGCAGCGCAACGGGACGCCCGCGATCGGTGACCTCGATCGTCTCTCCGGCCTCCACCCGTCGGAGAAGCTCGCTCGCTCGTTGTCTGAGCTCCCGAACGCCAACCGATGTCATGCGCTACTTGTAGCACATACTAGCCACACGGTCAAGCGCCGGCCACTTCCCGCGGAATCGCCTCTCATTGGCGGAGAGAGTGCACCGACCTGGGTGGCATCCCGGCCAAGTTGTACGTACCGCCCGATGCGACTGGCGTGCTGCTGCTGGGTCACGGAGGCGGTCGCAGCAAGGACTCGGCCCGCTTCGTGCAGATCGCTCGCTCCTACGCCGCACAAACTGGGCTCGCAGTCGTCTGCATCGACGCGATCGACCACGGCGAGCGCCGGCGCGAGAACGCGGCTTCTGATATTCCGCGTCTTTGGC
Organism: Acidimicrobiia bacterium; assembly: GCA_046598395.1. GTDB lineage: Bacteria > Actinomycetota > Acidimicrobiia > IMCC26256 > JAENVU01 > JAENVU01. The sequence continues at coordinate 31,260 of JBKJIQ010000007.1, read as the reverse complement.
ATTCCTCGTCAATCGAACGGATGGTGGAGGGCTGGTCGGTCGCCGCGGATGAGCTGTCGGCGATCGGGCCGGCCCGGGCCTACGTCGGGTTCTCGATGGGTTCGATCTTCGGCCTTCCGACGGTGGCCGCCATCCCTTCGATCACGGCGGCAGTGTTCGTCGTGGGTGGTATCCCAGACAATGCAGAGATCGACGATCCACCCCTCGCCATGGTGCTGCAGGAGGCCGCGTCGCGACTCCAACATGCCAACGTGCTGATGGCGAACATGACGAACGACAAGTTCTTCCCAATCTCGGGAGTGCACAGCCTCTTCGCTGCTATTCGCGCGAGCAGCAAGCGGCTCATGTTCTGGGAGGGCGAACACGACGATTGGCCAAGTGAACTGCTGGACCATTCGGGATGGTTCGTCAAAGAGCATGGTCTCGTCGCCCGGGCGACCGGTACAGCGAGGTAGGACTTCACCAGGACCGGCCGGCCGAGGGAGAGGGATGCTTAGAACCCTACGGTCACCGCCTGGTTTGACGGCGTCGCTTCGAAGGAGATGCCAGCGAATCGATGCGAACCGATGGATGGCTTTCGGCGAGCTCCCCGAAGTCATCGGGATCACTCGTGAGGATTCTTCCGCCGCCACGTGTCAACGCTTCCGCGACGACGATCGCGTCGATCGTGTCGACCTTGCCCGTCGACCCGAGCAGCGATCCCGCAAGCCGTCCGGTCGCAACCGATGTTGGTTCAATCTCGCCGATCGCCTTGAGGACGCGATTGACCTGCGCGTCCTTCGGTCCGCCCCGGAGCGTCTCGGCCAAGACGACGACCGGAACGACGACGTCGGCGTCCAACTCCAGTGCTCGCCAGAGGTAGGCGCGGGCGCGCTCCTCACTGCGGGAGAGAGCAATGATCGCGCCGGAGTCGAGGATCAGGCGCTCTGCTGGCGTCTCGCGGCGCGTTCGGGCCATGAGCGTCGCACCTCCTCCATCACCTCGGCGGCAACGGGTCCAACCCTTCGGTCGGCCGCCTCGAGGAATGTCACGAGCCGGTCGCGTTGCAACTGTCGACGCAGCGCTTCGTTCACATAGCCCGAGAGACTCCGCGTTCCGACGGCCGTACGCGCGCGCGCGACCAAGTCTTCATCGAGCGTCAGGGACACCTTTTCCGTGGTCATGCCATGATCCTACCATCGGTAGGATCATGGCATCCGAAGTGGCAAACCCGCGATGCAGCAGCCGGAGTAGCTTGCGAGCGCGGGGGCATTCAGGGGACGCAGAATGCTCGCGCGCTGCGGATGCAGCACAGAAATTTGCGGAGGGAGTGGGAGCGCTTTCAAACCCGCCTGACCCGTTCGGTCCAGTCGTGGGGCCGGACCGAACGGGTCGTCACTTGAAGCTCGACCGATAGGCTTCGGTCCAACAATCCGAGTGAAGGCCCGTCCACGGCAATGCGACACGAAGATCTCCGCGACCACGAGCTCCGGCGTCAGGCTGCACTCGACCGTACTTGGGTGGGTGCGCAGCGATCGCCGGCCGATCCTGGGTTTCGTGCTCACCTTGAAGCCTCGATTGCTCATCTCAATGCGTCGGGTTCGCGAGAGACCCTGACCTGCGACGAGTTTCTGACCATGACGGAAGCCGATGCTGAGTAGTGCCGCTCCGCGAGGTCAGCGACTACCGCGCCTGGAGGCCATCGAGGACACCTGTCGCGAGACATAGCGGACGGTCCGTGACGCTGCCGATGGCACGCGGCGAACCCCGATCACCCCGACCGAGACAGTCACCAACCGCGAACACCAACACAGGATCCGCATGCACTCGGTAACAGAAGGCCCGAACCCAGTTGAGGGTTCGGGCCTTCCTCGATGTCTTGAGACATGACTCTGTGCGGAGGGAGTGGGATTCGAACCCACGGAGCTTGCGCTCAACGGTTTTCAAGACCGTCCCGTTCGTCCACTCTGGCACCCCTCCCGAGGTCTCGCCAGGCTACCGACCTGCCCCCATGGGCGGGCGAGTTAGAGGGAAAGCGGGAGCACCTTGGACGGGGTGAGGATTTCGGCGCCGTCGTCGGTCACCACGAGCGTGTGCTCGAACTGTGCGGTACGCAGACCGTCGCTGGTCACCGCGGTCCAGCCATCCGACCACACGCGTTCCCGATGCGATCCCATCGTGATCATCGGCTCGATCGTGAAGGTCATCCCCGGCTCGAGCACCACGTCGGCAAGCGGTTCTTCGTAATGCGGGATCGAAAGCGCACCGTGGAACTCGCGCCCGATCGCGTGACCACAGAACGACCGGACCACCCCGAACCCGTGCGCCTCCGCGTGCTGCTGGATTGCCCGCCCGATTACCCATACCGGCTCACCCGGCTGCACCGCCTCGATGCCGCGGTAGAGACACTCCTTGGTGACCCGTATCAGTTCGGTTGAACGCGGATCGATCTCGCCGACGGCGAACGTGGCATTGCAATCACCGTGAACGCCATCGAGAAAGATCGTCACGTCGACGTTCACGATGTCGCCATCGCGTAACGGACGATCATCGGGGATGCCATGGCAGATCACTTCGTTGACCGACGTGCACACCGATTTCTCGTAGCCCTTGTATCCAAGCGTGCTCGGGTAACCGCCGCGTTCGATGTAGGCGTTGTGCGCAACACCGTCGAGGAAATCGGTGGTCACTCCGGGGGCCACGGCCGCGCCAACCTGATCGAGCACCTCACCGGCGGCGAGACCCGCCCCGTGCATCGCGGCGATGACCTCGGGGGACTTCACGAGCGGTTCTTCGCGCCCCTGTGGCCAACCGTCGGTCTCCAAATACGGCGGAGCCACGATGTTGTCCGGGACTTCACGCCACGGCCCTACAGTTCCGGCCCGAACCGGCTGATCCTTGGGTCGGTGGCACTTCTTGTACTTGACCCCACTCCCGCACCAACAGGGATCGTTCATACCGAGGCCAGCCACCGGGGCAGCGTACCCCTCGACCCCGAGAGGTTCCCGGGGTTCAGCGCGCGGGGATGGTGGCGAACCCGGCGGCGGGTTGCAGCACATCGGGGACAGCAAAGGAACCGTCGGCTTGTTGGTAGTGCTCGAAGAGGTAGACGAGCGTGCGGCTGATTGCACACGCGGTCCCGTTCAGGGTGTGCACCAACTCGCTGCCGGCGTCGCCACGGACTCGGGTCCGTAGCCGACGCGCCGAGAAGTCCCGGTAGTTCGACGCGCTCGTGGCCTCTCGATAGCGGCCTTCGGAGGGAAGCCACACCTCGATGTCGTACTTCCTCGCCGCCGCCGCGCCGAGGTCGCCGGTGGCAATGTTCACCACGCGGTACGGCAAGCCGAGTCCGCCGATAATGCGTTCCTCGATGGCGAGTATCCGCTCGTGCTCGGCGTCGGATTGATCCGGTGTGACGAACGCGAACATCTCGATCTTGTCGAACTGGTGCACCCGAAAGATTCCGCGCGTGTCCTTGCCGTAGGTGCCGGCTTCGCGCCGGAAGTTGGTGGAGAAGCCGGCATAGCGCTTGGGCAGCGTCTCGCGATCGAGCAGGTCGCCACGATGCAGCGCCGAGAGCGGGACCTCGCTCGTACCTACCAGGAACAGTTCGTCCTCGGGCAGGTCATACACCTGGCTGCGGTCGGTGGGGAAGAACCCCGCCTCCTCCATCACGTGCTCGCGCACCAACACCGGCGGAACCACGGGAATGAAACCTTCGGCCACGAGCAGGCCGAGCACCCACTGCACGAGCGCAAACTCGAGCAGCACCGCTTCGCCCATGACGTAGGCGAACCGCGAGCCGCCAACCTCGACCCCCCGCTCGGCATCCACCCAGCCCATCGACTCCGCGAACGCGGCGTGATCCAGCGGGGGAGCGGGCGTGGCATCGCCCACCGCACGCAGCACCTCGCCGTCGTCCTCGCCACCGTCGGGCGCCGACGCATCGGCCGGGTTCGGCACCTGGAGAGCGAGTGCGCGCACCTCGGCTTCCATCGCGGCCAGATCGGGCTCGCGCGCAGTGAGGGTTTCTTTCAAGACCCCGGCGGCCGCGATCTTCACGGGTCGCTCATCCGGCGTTGCCTTCCCGATTTCTTTCGATGCCGCGTTCTGGCGGGCACGGAGTTCCTCCACCTCGGTGAGCAGCGCCCGACGCGCGTCGTCGGCCGCGAGGACCTCATCGATCAGTCCGGCACGCACCCGTTTGCGCTCGATGCCGGCGCGGTACTCCGGCTCGTCGCGCAACGCTTTGAGATCGATCACGCCCTACGCCTCTCGGACTTGAGCGCGCAGGTTGGCCATCCACGTATCGGCATCACGCCACGCCTTCGTGGCAGCGGTCCGGCGCGCGGGCCCATCAAGTCCGGCCACGGGGTACGAGCCGAGGTACTTCACGTGGGCCACCTTGGCCGCGAGCGTCCGGAGACAATCCGCCACCAACTCGTCGTCGATGTGGCCTTCGAAGTCGATGAAGAAGCAGTAGTCGCCCAAGCTCTTCTTCGTGGGGCGCGACTCGAGCTTGGTGAGGTTGATCCGCCGCGCCGCGAACTCCTGGAGCATCGCGAGCAGCGAACCCGGACGATCGGCGCGCTGGAAGCAGATGATCGATGTCTTGTCGTGTCCGGTACGCGCCGGGATCCCGCGGCCCACGACGACGAAGCGTGTTTGATTCTCGGGGTGATCCTCGATGTCGTGCGCGAGCACCTTCAACCCATGGATCCGCGCCGCGAGTTCGTTACCGATCGCCGCTTGGTCGGTCCGTTTGGATCGCGCCACCGTTGCCGCGGCCTCCGCGGTCGAGTTGGCGGCCACGAACGTGGCGTTCGGGAGCTTGCGCCGGAGGTAACCGCGGCACTGAGCCGCGGCAATCGGGAACGACAGGACCTGATGGATGTCACCGAGCTTCGTTCCCGGCTTCACGAACAACCCCATCGAAATCGGCAAATCGATCTCGCGTTGGATCAACAACTCGCTCTCGAAAGCCAGAGTGTCGAGCGTGACCGATACGGAACCCTCGATCGAGTTCTCGATCGGTACGAGGCCAAGCTCATATTCGGCAGCCTCGACCGCGGCGATGATGTCCGGGATCGACGCAATCGGCACCCGAACCCCCGCCGCCAAATCGGGCTGGGTGAGGAGCGCTTCCTCGGCGAAGGTCCCCGCGGGTCCGAAGAATGCAACAGGCGACACGACGCCGCATCGTAGTGGTGGCACTCCGAGAAACCGGGTCCTTTGGGCGCGCGCGGTCGGGCCCACCGATCGAGGGCTGGTTCAGATGCGGCGGATATCGCGGAGCGCGCGTTTGGGAGCGCGGCGCGGCGGGTGCGCGCCCTCCCGGCCGAGCAGCGCGACCACCCGCGCTCGATGCGGTCGGAACGGCTCCAACAACTCGATCATGCGAGCATCGTCGGCCTCGCGTTCACCCGCCATGTTCCACCCGACGAACGCGGGCAGGTGGTAGTCACCGATCACGAGCGCGTCGGGATCGCCGAACACCACCAGCGCCACCGACGTTGCCGTCCACACCCCGATGCCGGGCAGGCTCATGACCCCCGCCTGGAACTCGACGCTGCCAGCGGCCGCGACCCGCTCAATCGCACCAGCGCGCCGACACACCTCGCGGATGGTTTCGGCCCGACGCCGCTCGACCCCGCACGCGTGCCACGCGAACGACGGCAGCGCGGCGAGTTCCGCGGGCGTCGGCGGGACCAGCAGCGGGCGCGGCCCCGGCGCGGGGGTTCCGTGCGCCCGCACGAGGCGCCCGTACGAGCGGTGCGCCTCGATCGACGTGACCTTTTGTTCGAGCACGGTCGGCACCAGAAGCTCCACCGGGTTCCCCGCCGTGGTCATACGGAGGCCGGGGTAGCGACGATGCAGGCTTGCGATGCGGTCATCGCTCGGCCCGAACTCTTCGCCTCGATCATGGGCGCCCACCAGCGCGGGCGCGTGTTCGAGCAGCCAATCGGCACCCGGCCCGAAGGCTTCCACCTCCACCGCACCGTCGACCGCGGTCAGGCGTTCCGCACCCGGTCCTTCGGGAGTGTTGGTGGCCCGCCACACCTCGCGACCGTCGGAACCTCCGAACGCGATGCAGGGATCGTGTGGACCGCGTCCCAATGCCCCCAGGGTGGCGCGCAGTTCGATCGGACCCTCGAGCGCGATGCGCCGCGCCCTCCCGCGCTCCACCACGCGCCTACGGCCGAGCGCGCGCGTCAGAGACGGTCGCGGTGAACGCGGCGCAGAACGTTGCGCCGGGCCCGACCACCGGATGGTCGCCCGTGACGAGCGCGTTGGTGGGCGCGGTCATCGGTTCCAGACAACAGAACTCTCCTGCTGCCGGTGCGTACACCTGAAGGTAGGGATACCCGGCGTCGAAATTTACGCTGAGCTTCCGACGGCGGCCCGTCAACGCGATCGAACGCGTTCCCGTCCTCCGGTACAGGTCGTCGAACTCCCGGCCGGCAAACACCGCCTCCGTGGGAGGCTCCTCCAAGACGCGCCCGGTCGGGATACCCCGCCGGTCGAGCCGGAGGTGCGAGACCGCAGGCAGCGCCAACCTCCACGAGTCGCGTGCCCCCGGTACCCGCCAGTACGGATGCCATCCGAATGCCACTGGCACCGTGACGCCCGCCGACGCGTGCACTTCGGTGATGACCCGCAGGCGCCCCGGCGCCACGCGCACCTTTACCACCAGTTCGTGGGCGAACGGGAAGGACGCGAGTAGGTCGGGATGTGCGTCGAACGCAAACTGCGCCGCCAAGCCCGCACGACCGAGGGCGGTGATCTCCCACTCCGGTCGAGCCGTCATCGTGCCGTGAATCGGGAGCCCGTTCGCGTCGCGGTGCAGCGGGAGGCCGCGCAGAGACACCTCGGAACCGGCGGACCGATACGACGCTCGCGCCAACCGGTTGGCCCACGGATACAACAACGGAATCGCGGTGGTGTGACCGGCACGGTACGCGGCCAGCCCGCCGGGGCGCGCCACGAACTCGGTGCCGTCGACCACGAACGACGCGATCAACATCCCCAGCTCGGGTACCACAATCGCGGTGGTGCTCCCGGCGCGAAGCTCGACCGCCGATCCACGCTGCCACGTGATGACCCTGGCCGTCGTGGTGAAGGCCGTCGTGGTGAAGGCCGTCGTGGTCGAGGCGCTCACGCTCGGGACGGTCTCGCCCAGGACGGTCTCGCTCAAGAATCCGCGAACCGAACTCGCGTCACCTGGTGGTCCGGGCCTTTCTCGATCACGATCCCCGCGAACCTGCGCGTCGGTTCGATGAACTCTTCGAGGTTCACCCGATTCACCGCCGCCCACACGTGCTCCGCCATCGTGCGGCGACCGCCGTCATCCAGCCCCGCGAAGTTTGCGTAGAAGGTGTCCGGCTCAGCCACGGCACAGAGGTGCAGGAAGCGCTCCACGTACCACGATTCGATGACTCGCTCCGGGGCATCGATATACACCGCCACGTCGAGCTGGTCGGTGAACCGAAGCACATTGACCCCCTCCACGATCACCACCGAAACGTCGCCCAGCGGACGGCCCGCGCCCGGAAGCACGTCGTACACCTCGTGGGAATACACCGGCGCTTTCACCCCTTCGGCGCCCACCCGGATCGCGGCGAGAAACTCACGGATTCCGGCCACGTCATAGGACTCCGGAAATCCCTTGCGCATCGTGAGTCCCCGACGATCGAGTTCCGCGGCGGGGAGCAGGAACCCGTCGGTGGTAACCACCTCCGACGCAATCGGTTCGAGGCGTTGGGCCAACCGCTCGGCGGTCGTGGTCTTGCCTACACACACCGGTCCCGCCAGACCAACAATGACGACCTCGCCCGGTTCTGCCGTCACGAGTTCACGAATCGTGTCAACGACGGGTTCGTATCCGCCAGTCTGCATCCGCGGATCGTAGAGGGCATCGGGACGTCACCCGCGATTGGATTCGTGAACTGGTTGACCGCGCCGATCGGGCGTGACTTGCGCATTGATCACACCAAGGGGGCCGCCGTGAGGGAGAATACGGGCAATGCAGACGGTTCCCCCTGGTTCCTCGGCGCGCCTCGACGCCGATGATGCGCTCCCATCGCGCCCCACCGGAACTGATCCCGTCGCGAGCACGCGCCTGCGGTACGTGCCCGGCCTCGACGGCCTCCGCGCCCTCAGCGTCTCGGCGGTATTGCTGTATCACGGCGATGTGAGCTGGATGCAGGGTGGCTTCCTCGGTGTCGACGTGTTCTTTGTCATCAGCGGCTACCTCATCACATCGTTATTGCTCGCCGAACACCGCAATCACGGCGAGATCGGTCTGGGCCAGTTCTACCTGCGGCGGGCCCGCCGTCTGCTGCCCGCGTTGTTCTTGGTCCTCGCGTGCGTCTCACTGTTCACGGTCATCTTCTTACCCGACGAGATTCGATCGTTGCGCGGCGATGTGGTGGCCGCGCTCGGGTACGTCACCAACTGGTGGCAAATCTTCCAGCACCAGTCCTACATCGCCTCGCAAGGTCGCCCACCACTGTTGCGCCACCTGTGGTCACTCGCGGTCGAGGAGCAGTTCTACCTGCTCTGGCCCCTTGTGCTGTTCGGCATGCTCAAGCTCTGGAACGGCCGCCGCGCTCCGATGCTGATCGCAACCTGTGTTGGGATTGTGGCGTCGTTCACGACCATGATCGTGCTCGCGCTGCCCCACGATTTCGCGATCGCCGAACCGTCGCGCGTGTACTTCGGAAGCGACACGCGCATCTTCACCATGCTCGTGGGCGCGGCACTCGCGATGGTGTGGTCGCCGTGGCGACTGTCACCAAGAATCCCCCGTGAAGGTCGCGTCGTACTCGATGCCGTCGGCGGCACCGCGCTCGCGCTGCTGGTGATCACTTTCGCCACCGCGCATTTCCAATCGAACGTGCTCTTCCGCGGCGGGTTCTTGGGCGTGGCCGTCCTCGCGGCCGTGGTGATCGCGACCGCGGTGCATCCGGCCTCACGCATCGGGACGGTGATTCTCGCTCAACAGCCGCTGCGTTGGATCGGCGAACGCTCCTACGGCATCTACCTCTGGCACTGGCCCATCTTCATGATCACGCGGCCGAGTCAAGACATCTCGCTCACCGGTCCGGCAAACCTCGTGCTGCGCCTCGCCCTCACGCTCGCGGCGGCCGAACTTTCGTACCGGTTCGTGGAGGAACCCATCCGCCACGGCGGAGTCGGCCGCTGGTTCGTCAGCCTGCGCCGCGCCACTGGCGAAGACCGCACGTTCATGTGGCAGCGCACCGTGGCACTCGGCGGCGCGGTCATCATCGCCGGATCGCTCACCATGGTTGGACTCGCTTCCGGGCAACCGGCGCGCATCCAATCGGGCCTGCAGTTTCTGAACTCCCCAGCATCGAACACCGCCACCAGCACTACGCCTCCCGGGACACCCACCACCGCGCCCATAGTCCCCGCGCCGCCACCACAGGTCACCGCGGTGGGCGATTCCGTCATGCTCGGCTCGAAGGGCGCGCTGGAGCAGAAGATCCCCGGTATTCGTGTCGACGCCCTCACCAGCCGGCAGTTCGGAAGCTCCATCGACATCCTCCGCGCCCTCAAAGACGCGGGTCAGCTCAGCCCGGTGGTCGTGGTGCACCTGGGTACGAACGGCGTGATTACCGATGGCCACATGGAGGCACTCAAGGCGCTGCTTGCGGATCGTCAGCGCGTGATCTTTCTCAATGTGAAGGTGCCGCGGTCGTGGGAAGCCGGCGACAACGACGTCATCCAGCGATGGGTGCCGCAGTTCGGCAATGCCATCTTGATCAACTGGAACGGCGAGGTCTCGAACCATCCCGAGTGGCTCTACGAGGATCACATCCACGTGAATGCCGACGGCCAAATCCGTTACGCCGAACTCATCGCCGCGCAGATCAATCCGTGAGCCGACCCCGAGGCGCGCAACGCGTGAGGAACAGATGAGCGTGCTGATCCATCCGGTCAACGACCTCGCGTCGTTGTTGGAACTCGAGCGCGTGAAGCCGGATGCATTTCTTGGTGCGGGTCCCCACCTGGGATGGCCGCGAATCTACGGCGGCCAGGTGGTGGCCCAAGCGCTGCGCGCCGCCGGTCTCACCATCGACGCTCCGCACCGCGTCCATTCGTTGCACGCCTACTTCGTGCGCGCGGGAGACGAACGCGAACCCGTGCTGTACGAGGTCGACCGCGTGCGGGACGGGCGTTCGTTCACGACGCGCCAGGTGGTCGCCTACCAAGCGGGCGGTGCGATCTTGAACCTGATCGCGAGCTTCCAGGCCGCCGAGGAAGGCGACGACGAGCAGGCGATTCGGCCACCCGAGAACGTTGCGCCGCCGGAAACTGTGCCGGACGCGGACACCGACTTGCTGTTCGATCACAAGATCGTGCGGTCACAACGCGAGCCGATTCCCGAACAGGTCACGTGGATGCGGGTGCCCGAAGATCTGGGCGATGACCCCATGGTCCACGCGTGCGCGCTCGCATACGAGTCGGACGAAGACCTGCTCGGGGTTGCCGTCATGCCCCACCCGATGGGCGGGCAGTGGGACTCGCTGATGTGCGCCAGCCTCGACCACGCGATCTGGTTTCACCGGCCCGTGCGCGCCACCGACTGGTTGCTCTTTGCGCTCTCGGGTCACGGAGTCGCCAATGCACGCGGCATGGCCATCGCGCGGGTCTTCACCCAGGAGGGTGTGCACGTTGCGACCATCGCCCAAGAGGGCTTGGTACGCGTGCGCCGCTAACTGATTGCTCACTCACCTCGAACGCCGTGGTGACGCCCGGGTCACCCGCGTGGAACGCGGCGCGCAGCGTGATCGTGCCCGGCTCGCGGACCATCCGCCCGTCGAGACGCACCTCCAACATCCGCAGATCGATGGGCACGGAGCAGCTCGCGGCTTCCCCGACCTTCAGGTATCGCCGATGGAAACCCACAAGCCGTGAGCGCGGGCGTTCATAGGCCGATGCCTCATACCCCGCGTAGATCTGGACCACCGTCGCACCATCGCGAGTTCCCACGTTGTCGACGCTCACCCGCACGGCCGTTCCGTCGGCCTCCACCTCGATCGCGCCGATCTCGAACTCAGTGGTGCTGAGCCCGAAGCCGAACGGGAACGCAGCGGGCGTGTCATTGCGATCCAGGTGCCATTGGCCATGGAAGAGGTCGTACGTCTCCGCGGTGGCGTCGGCATCAAAATGGACGAGGTCGGCCTCATCATGGGGGATCGCGAACGGAAGCCGGCCGCTCGGAATCACTGCGCCGGTGAGAACATCGGCGAGCGCGTGCCCGCCTTCCATCCCCGGATACCACAGCATGAGCGTTGCTGCCGGCGCGTCGATCCAGGGCATCACCACCGCCGAACCGCTCATCACCACCACCACGGTGCGCGGATTCAGAACGGCGACGCCACGAATGAGATCTTCATCCTCGGCGTGGAGACGAAGCGACCGACGATCGCCGCCCGTTGCCATCACTGCATCGTCTCGCCCAAGCGAAAGCGCCGGCGGCGAGAACGGCAGGTTCGGCATCGGCGCATCGCGGCCGAGCGTCGGATGGTCCATCGGCGGGAAGAGATGGAAGAGCGACCCCGAAGTCTGGGGGTCCACGAACTCACCCTCATCCGCCTTGGTGTAGCCAACGACCACGATCGCAACATCGGCGGCGGCCACCACCACCGGATCGAAATCGCGTTCGGAATAGACCACGTCTGCTTCGGGAAACGCGGTCCGGATCCCATCCAACGGAGTTACGACGCTCGGTGGATGCACCGCGGAGGATCCGCCGTCGCCCAAGTTCGGAGTTGCGGCCAGCTGTCCGAGCACCACGATGTTCGCAATCTCGGGCACGGAGAGCGGCAGCAGATCCTTGCGGTTCCTGAGCAGCACGATCGACTCCTGCGCGGCCCGCCGCGCCAGCGCGCAGTGAGTGGGCGCCGCCAGTACGTCGATCGGCGGCGGCTCACCCAGGATCCGATCCGCGAACTGCAACACCGTGGCGACCACGCGGATTGCGGGGACTTCCAGTTCCTTGCGCGTCACCACGGCAGCCGCCAGTGCCTCAGGCAGCGTCTGGGCGCGTTGTTGCGCGAATGGCATTTCCACGTCGAGTCCGGCGCGCACCGAACCCACGGGGTCGCGCACTCCGAAGATGAAGTCGGTGATCACGAAGCCCTCGAAGCCCCACTCGTCGCGCAGGATCGCGGTAAGGAGGCCCGCGGATTCGCCACACCACTCGCCGTTCAACGAGTTGTACGCGCTCATCACGCTTGCAACCCCTTCCTCCACCACGCGACGAAAGTGCGGGAGGTAGACCTCGTGCAGCGCGCGATCATCCGCGCGGATGTCGACCGAGAACCGGGCGTTCTCCATCGAGTTACACGCGAAGTGCTTCACACATGCGAGGACATGGCCTTGCACGCCGCGGGTGAGCGCAGCGCCGAACTCGCCCAGTTGGTACGGGTCCTCGCCGTAGGTCTCCTGTGCGCGTCCCCACGCGGGATGGCGCAGCAAGTTCACACACACCCCACCGAAGTAGGTGGCGCCCACCGCACGCGCCTCGAGCCCGATGACCTCGCCAATGGCTTCCTCTAACTCGAGGTCGAAGGTGGCAGCACGCGCCATGGCAACCGGGAAGCACGTGGCGTTGCCAACCACCACACCGCGGGGCCCGTCGGTGAACGCGATCCCTGGGATCCCGAGGCGAGCGTTCCTCGCCGCCGGCCACGCATGCGCGTAGTACCCACCACTGGTCATATCGGCGATCCCAGGCCAGAACGGTGTGTCGCCGTCGAGCAGATCGAGGACCTCCGCATCGGTCAGCTGCGCAATCAGGGCGCGGGCTTCCTCGTTGGCATCCGCGCCGGCCTCCACCCGGAGCGCCGCGGCCGAGAACTCACTCACGATCGGCACGTCATCCACGCCACCCTATGAGAGCGGGCGTTCTCCAGGACTGCAACCGTCCTGAAGTTCGGGTCCAGGTCGCTGACGCCGTTCCGGCCTACGCGGGGAGTGTGGTGATGAGTTCGAGTCCGTGGACATCGCGGAATACGGCGTCGTGCGCGACGAGCGGCACGTTCAGCAACATCGCGGTCGCGGCGATCCACCGGTCTGCTTCGTGGATCTTCTGGCCGAGGCCGTGACCGTTACGCATGCACCAGACGCGCAATGCGACGTACCGCTCGACCCTTGAGGATGCCGCGGTAGTCCTCGGCCAGGACCGCACCGCTCCGGACCAGCTCGGCACTGAAAACGTTCGAATCGACGACGACCGGCCCAGGTCGCGGTGGGCTCACGCCTTGTCGACATGGGACCTCCTCGCGGGTACTTCAGTCTACGACCCACCTGCGACCATCCGGCCCGTTGTTCCTGTCTGGCGGGCGGAGGGGTGGGATTGTCGTCAGACCAAGGATGCGAGGTTCCGACGACGGAGCACATTCCGCTCGGATCAGTCCCATTGAGCGGCCCGCCATTCGCGTACCCGTAAGCGCTCCTCGTCGACGAGACGAGCGGGTCCCGCGTCAGGAATTGTCGGGTGGTCGGGTCGTAGTAGCGGGCAACACAACTTCTCGGCGTCGCGCACCTTCTTGGCCGGGGTCCTCGTGTGGGTTGACCTGCGAGAACATCAGTACGACACCCGCGCGGTGAGGGTTGATTTCCGGAGCGAAACGCGAACGCGTGTTTCCGCGGCGCACGCGTGTGTTCACGCACGCGGGCGACGGTCAGATCAGGCACACGGGAAGTCTCCCACTCCGGCGGGTGGTCGAAGTCCGTCGCGCGGCGGGGCGGTCAGGCAGGGCTGGTGACGACGGTCAGGCCGGGAACGTCGCGGAATACCGCGTCATCGGAGACGAGTTCGATATCGAACCTGATCGCGGTGGCGGCGATCCACCGGTCGGCCTCGTGAATCTTGTCGCTGAGACCGTGACCCACTCGCTCGCACGATGCGCGCAGTTGAGCGCAGACGTTCATCAGCCGGTCGTCGGGCTGGACGACAACGAACCGCGAAAGGTCACGTTCCAAGGAACGTCGACGCAACTCGCCCCAACCGGCCTTCAGCACCCCGTAACGCATCTCCGTCACCGTCGAAAACGAAACGATGAGCCGACGGCCGCCGATCAACTCCCAATACCGAGCAGCCGGCTCCGGCCGGCGAGATTCGCTCATCAGCGCGGAGACAACCATCGTGTCGAGCACGACGCGATCTGAGCCGGTGGTCACCGCTCCCGGAGCGCCTGCTCGAACGCGTCCCATTCCTCATCGGTGAGGCCCTCGATCACCAAGTCCTCTGGTCTCGGCGGTGGCATCGCCGCCAGAAACGCCTCATCAGGAGGCAAAACGATGAGCGCATGTGGCTCGTCCGGTTGGGACACAACAGTCATGGCCACAGTCTACGACCCTCCTGCGACCATCCGGCCCAACAGTTCAGGCCTGGCGGGCGGAGGGATGGGTGCGGGCGTGGACTTCGGTCGACTTGTCGATGCTGACTCGCGTGTAGATCTGGGTCGTTTCGAGCCGGGCGTGGCCGAGGAGTTCGGCGACGTAGCGGATGTCGGCACCGCCTTCGAGCATCCCCGTCGCGGCAGTGTGTCGGAGGAGGTGACGGGAGCCGGGTTTGCCGGTCCCGGCATGAATATAGCGGCGGACCGTACGCGACAGCCAATCGAGCGCCAACGGCCGGCCCGTCGCGGACACGAACAGGACCCCCGCATCCGGGTGCGCGATGAGGTGGGGTCGGGCGTGGGTGAGGTAGGCGTCGACCCAACCGGCCGCGCGGGCGCCGAGTGGCACGTACCGGTCGCGGGCGCCTTTGCCGTGACGGACGAACAACGTCGCCCGGGCGCGGTCGATGTGATGGACGAGGACGTGTGCGAGTTCGGCGCGGCGGACCGCGGTCGCCCAGAACACTTCGAGGATCGCCCGGTCCCGCAACCCGAGCACGGTCGAGATTTCGGGCAAGGCCATGACCGTCTCGGCTTCGGCCGCGGTGAGGGTCGCGTCCGGCAACCGGCGTTCGGCGCGTGGGAGTTCGAGCAGCACGGCGGGATCTGCGGTGAGGAGGCCGCGGCGGGTCGCCCACCCGAAGAAGACTTTCACTGGGATCAACCGTTGGGCTTGGGTGCGGAACGACAAGGGCGCCCCGTCGGCTTTGCGCGCTTGGTAGAGGTGATGTTGGTAGGCCTCAAGGTGTGCGGGGCCCACCTCGTTGAGACCGGTCACCGAGCGGGCGGCGAGGAAGGTGGCGAAGGCGTCGAGGTAACGGCGGCGGTTCGCGATCGTCGTCGCCGCATAGTTGTGTGCCGCCAACCATTCGACGTGCTCATCGACCGCAGCGCGCAGGGTGATCGTGGTGGTCCCGAGGGTCATCAGAGTTCGATCCCTGGGTCGCGATCTACCACTACCTCGACCGTTTGGCGGGAGGGTGATGTGCGTGTGGGCCGCGAAGTCGCGAAGTCGGCCGTTTCAGCAGCTGAGACCCCGATTCCGGGTGTCGTGAAGTGCTCGCGAAGTGGTCGCGAAGTCGCGAACCCGTTCACCGGCGCCCGCCCGACCTCGGGAGTGGCCGGGTCGGCGAGTTGGTAGTCGTAGCGGCGTCCTTGGCTGCCGCGGCGGGCGAGGACGAGTTCATGGTCACACAACTGGGCGAGACGTGCCCGTACTTGGTGGGCGGTCCAGCCGGTGTGTTCGATCACATCGCGGCGCGTGAACCGCACCGCGTCGGGCTCGACGCCCTGCGCGTGGGCGAGACCGTGGGTGAGGTCTCCGAGGTGGTCGAGGAGCCGTCGGGATTGGGGTGCGAGCTCGAGTTCAGCCCCACCGAGAACATGCACGAACAGTTCCGAACCGAGCGTGGCGTCGGCCTCATCCGCGATGACATACGCGACCGGCTCGCCGTCGCGGTCGACGGTCCCGGTCTGGCGTCACGAGGGCGACGGGACCCGCGACGTGATAGGTCCTGGTCGCCAGCTTCCCGGAGGTGGGGTCTTTGCCGGTCGTGCCGATCGCGAGGCGCCCATCGGAGACGAGGAGCTTCAACGCGTACGAGGCGCGGGTCGCGCCTTCGTGTTCCGCGATGGCGAGGACTTTGTGCGCGAGATCGTGCTCACCGACGTAATACAAGGCCTGGCCCGTAACGTAACAGCCGAGAACGAGACCCGATCGTCTTCGGGGACCAGGGCGAGGACCGCGTCGGCGAGCGTCGATTTCCCCGCCGCGGACGACGACTGGATCACCACCCCCAACGGACGGGGTGTTCTTGCGCGACACCACCGCCAAGTAGCAGGCGAGGAGGTTCTGCTCTTCGCCGACGATCCCCAACGCGGCGAGATCCGCGACGACCCGCGACCCGAGATCCGGGTCATGCAACAAGTCGAGCGCCGCGGCGTGTTCCGCTGATGTCGGTGACGGAAGCTCTGGCGCTGTGTTGGCGATGGCGAGTGCGGCTTCGACCTGAACGAGGACCCGACCCAACTCGCCTTTCAACTCGTCGGCCGGTGCGTGGAGTTCGTGTGCGGCTGCGGTGGTGAACGCGGCACGGGCGCGGGCCGAGTAGAGGTCGAGGCTGTCGAGATGGAACCCGCCCGAGCCGGTGTCGGTCACCATCACGTTCGCTCGTAACGCTTCGGCGTTTCGGGTCGCCCGTGCCCCGCGGATCCGCCACACCCTGCCTGCGAACCCGACGTGTAGCTCGGTGACCGTCCCCGACACGACCGGCTCGCCGTCACGCGCCACGCGCGCGGCCGGTGCTGGTTCCGTCGCGGTTGGTTCCGCGATCGGGATCGCTGGGGTCGGCGCCGCGGGTGTTGGCGGCGGAGAGACCGGTTCGGTTGTCGCCGCGGCGAAGGCTGGTGCTGGGGTTGAGGCTCGTGCGGTGAGCGCGTCGAGTGCCGCGGTCGGGTCGGATGCTTCGGCGAGGACTTCCGCGAGGTTGCGTCTCGCAGGCAGTCGCACCCGTGTGCACTCGATGTCCGCGGTCGCGAACACCTTCGCGACACCAGCTGCAGCACGCGCGTCCGCAGTCGCCGACGTGAACCACACCCGTTCGAGACCCAGCCCCGCGAGGCGACGGACAGTCGTGCGGTGGAACAGCTTCGGTCCACCCGCACTGATCACTCCCGAATGGCCCGACACCCCACGCGGCCGCGGTCGACGCGTCGATCCCATACCCGGCAAGCAGCTCCAGCGCAGCCGGGTTCTCGACGAGGCGGGCCCGGTAGTGGGCGGCGACCGCGGCGAGGACGGTCTGATCGTCCGCTCCCGGCGCCAAACCGAACGCGTCGCTCGGGATCGGAGCGCCCAACCGCCGTCCTGATCCAGTCCCCAGAATCTCGCCACACAGTTGCATCAAGATGCGAGCGTGACCACCACGATGGCGCCGAGCAGAACGCCAGCGGCCAGCGAGACCCAAAGCGTTACCTTGATCCAGAAGCGCACGCTTTTCTCGGACTGGCTGACCCTGGTCCAGCGGTTCGTTTGCAGCTGCCGCCTCGCGAAGAATGACTGAAGACTCTCGCTTCGGAGTGCGACAATCGACCCCACGACCATCAGGCCGGCAACAAGCAGGCCCACAATCCCGCCGCCGCCCTGACCGCCGATCACGCTTACCACAGGTCCGTCGCATGCCAGAGGTATTGACCGGACCACGAGCCATTCGCGCCTTGGCCTGCGCCCACGCCGACCTCTGTCGAGGACTTGCCGTTCGTCGAGCTCGATCTGCCGACCGAAATGAAGTGCGCCCCGCCGCTAACGGTGCTCGAATGACCTTTGACAAGCTGTTCCGTCTCACACGCCGACGGGTTGCCGATCTGGTTCCGCCAGCCAGCACGGACTGCTCCCGACGGGCCCCAGCCGAAGCCATCTTGCAGGCCAAAGTTCAAGTCACCATCTCGTGTGACGGTAACGACGAAGCCCACCTGGAATGGCCCGAAGACCGGGAACGAAACGTCGAGTGTGTAGTAGTCGGGAGCGCGATACACCCCGTCGGCACCAGTCTTGAAACTAGCGACCGGTCCTTGTTGGGCGACCTCTTTGATGCCGTCAACGGCATCCTGCGGATCGGAGTTCGCCACGCAATCCACGGCCGAGCCGATGACGTCGGTCCAGTCGTCTACCTCCCCGCAGGTGCTCAAACCCGACGGGTCGCGCCCGTTGAGCGGGCTCCCTGCCACCGCGTATCCGTATGCAGATCTCGTTCGTGCAACCGCAGGGTCCCGCGTCAGGAACTGCCCGGTGCTCGGGTCGTAGTAGCGGGCAACACAACTTCTCGCCGGCGCTGGCCTTCGCGGGTGGGGTCCGCGTGGGGGTTGACCTGCGGAGATATGCGTACGACCCGTGCGAAGGGGTCGGATTCCGGGGCGAAACCCGAACGCGTGATTCCGGCGTGAACGCGTCCATTCATGCGCGCGGCGGTTGGCGAGTTCAGGCACGCCGGAAGTCTTCCACGCCCCGCGGGTGGTGTTGGCCGTTGCGGGATGAGTTCGAACGCGTCGCAGTGAGCGGGGCGCACGACGGCGAAGTCGCAATGATCGAGTGTCGCGATGGTGGTCACGCCGAGCCGTTCGGCGATCGCGACGACGGCAGCGGCGACGATCCCGAGACCCAGGTCGGCATAACGGTCGATCGACTCGACGATGCGGGCAAGATCGGCGTCGATGAGTTCGACGCGACTGAGTTCACCTTCATGGATGGCGCGCAGGAACGCTGCTTAGGATGTTGGCCCAAGTCGGGTTTCGATCATCCATGCCGCTTCAGTCATCACGGTGGTCGGCACCAACAACTCGTCGCCGGGATGGAGAGCAAGGAGACGATCCGATGCTTCGTGGTCGGGATCGTCGCGGTCGGCGACGGCGTAGAGAACGCCAGTGTCAACGACGATCACACGTCTCGCGCGGTCTTGTCGGCGAAGTGCTCCGCGATGATCTCGCGGTGGCGTCGACCGACCGGTTCAGTGGTTCCCGAAGCGCCGATGCCCGCGAAACTCAAACGGTGGGCGCCGTCCACCGGCACGTTGGCGGGGAGTTGCGCGGCCAGTTCAGCGATGATGACGTCGATGGTCACGCCACGGCGCGCCGCTTCGCTTTCAAGTCGGGCGAGGACGTCGGCGGGGAGTTCGACGGTCACGGACATGTCCCCAAGTGTAGGACCCGCCTGCGATCATCCGGCCGGGTCAAGTCTGGCGGGCGGAGGGTGGGTGCGAGCGTGAACTGCCGTCAACTTGGTGATGCTGACGCGGGTGTAGATCTGGGTGGCTTCGAGGCGAGCAGGCCGAGCATTTCGGCGACGTAACGGATACCGGCTCCGTCTTCGAGCATCCCCGCCGCGGTGTGACGCAGCAGATGGCGCGACCAGCCCGAGCCGCTGACCGTTCCCAACCAGTGGGCGAGGGGGGACTTGAACCCCCACATCCTTTCGGACACAGGCACCTGAAGCCTGCGCGTCTGCCAATTCCGCCACTCGCCCGAGTGGAGCACCGAGGTTAGCAAGGCGCCCCAAAGCACAGCCCAAGCAGCCGACCCCGCCCGCGTCCATAACGGGCCCTTCGAGCAGCCCGATCGAACGCGCCAATCGAGTGTTCCAAGCGGCATCGTTCGCGAGGGTCCGGGCCGTACACTCGAACAGATGGGAGTGCAGGGATTCGAGCGTCGGCTCGAACGACTCGTCGAAGGCGCGTTCGGGAAAGCCTTCCGCAGCGGGCTTCAGCCCGTGGAAGTCGCCCGGCGGCTCCTGCGCGAGATGGATGCCCGTCGCACGCTCGGCGTCCACGGCACCGTGGTCCCGAACAATTTCACGGTCGTGCTCTGCACCGAAGACGCATTGCGCTTCGATGAGTACGCCGACGTGCTCGAGACCGAACTCCAAACCGAGGCCCGTGACCACGCCCGCGCCGAGGGGTACCACTTCATCGGCCCGGTCACCGTGCGCCTCGTGGAGGACCCGAACCTGCGCAAAGGCGACCTCGAGGTGGAAGCCACCCTCAAAGAGGGCGATGGCGGTCGGGTGGGTGCACTTGTGCTCACCGATGGCCAACGGCTGCCGCTCACCGAGGCGATCTTCTCGATCGGACGGCTCCCCGAATGCGACCTCAAGATCGATGACGCCCTCTCGTCGCGCCGCCACTGCGAGATCCGCCCGGAGCCCGACGGCTACCGCCTCGTGGACCTCGGGTCGCTCAATGGCACCACGGTCAACGGTGCCAAGGTCAGCGAGCAGCTGCTCACCGACGGCGATCTGATCGGCGTTGCTGCCGTCGCCATCCGATTCGAAGCCTCGTAGCGCCGGAGCCATTGCGTGTCTGAAGGCGTGCTCATCGTCCTGAAGTTCTGTTTCCTCGCGCTCGTGTACCTCTTTCTGTTTCGCATCGTGCGGACGGTCGCCACCGAACTCCGGCCCGCCAAGATTCCCGTTCCCGCCGCCGCCGTGGCGCCCACCGCGGCCGCAGGCGCGACCCCAGGCAAGCGCGAGCGCGGCGGGCGTTCCTGGGAACTCGTCATCATCGATCCGCCGGCACTCGCGGGTGAGACCTTCTCCCTCGGCGACGAACTCACGGTGGGCCGCGGCCCCGGTTGCGCGGTCGTCCTCACCGACGACACGTTTGTTTCTCAGGTTCACGCGCGGTTGTTCACGCGCGGCGGCGATCCCTACGTTGAGGATCTCGGCTCTACCAATGGGACCTTGCTCAACGGCGAGGCCGTCACCGATCCGCTGCGCCTGCGCCGCGGCGACCGCGTCACGTTCGGCCACACCGTCATGGAGCTGGTGCGGTGAAGATCGTTTCGGGCGCGGCCACCGACACCGGGCAGGTGCGTGAGGGCAACGAGGACTCGTACCTTGTTGATCGCCGAATTCAGCTGTTCGCGATCGCCGACGGAATGGGCGGCCATCGTGCGGGCGAAGTGGCGAGCGCGACCGCCTTGGAGGGTCTCCAACTCGCGATGGCCGAAGGAATCGCAGTGGGCGACGCCGTGGGCCGCGCCAACACTGCGGTGTGGGACAAAGCTTCGGCCGATCCCGAACTCGCCGGGATGGGAACCACCGTGACCGCGGCCTGGTCCGATGGCACCACCCTGACCGTTGCGCAGGTGGGCGATTCCCGCGCCTACCTCCTGCGCGGCGAAACCCTCCAACAGGTGACTGTGGATCACACGTTGGTGGAAGAGTTGATCCGCACCGGCCGCCTCACCGAGGAACAGGCGAAGGTCCATCCGCAGCGTTCGATCATCACCCGCGCGCTGGGCGTGGATTCGAGCGTGGATGTGGATGTCTTCTCGCTCGTCTTGCAACCCAATGACCGAGTGATGTTGTGTTCCGACGGCCTCACCTCGATGGTGCGAACCGGCCCGATTGCCGACATCCTGATTCGCGAATCCGACCCCACCGCCGCGGCGAATGCGCTCGTGGATGCCGCCAATGCCGCGGGCGGTGATGACAACATCACGGTCGTGGTGCTCGACGCGCACGCCGACGGAATCGACCCGCTCCCCAGCTCCGTCGCCGCCGCCATCACCGGCCGATCGCCCACACCGCCAACGGGTCAGGGTCCCGACGCGGATCCCATTTCGGCAAGTCCGGAAGGTGCGAGCCCCGAGGTCGTTGCGCCCGCGGTGGTCACCGTGGTCACCCAGAGCACCAGCCTCGACGCGCCCGACACCGCGTCGGATTCGGCCCCGGCCGCGGCGGCCGATCCACCGGGGAAGCGCCGTCCGCCGCGCGATACCCAGCGGTATCGCGAACCCAAGACGCGGCGCCGGCTCGGGCGCGGACTGTGGCGCGCGATCGCGTTCGCGCTGCCGATACTCGTGATCATCGGCGTCGGCATCGGTGCCATCGGTTGGTACGCACAGCACTCGTACTTCGTTGCGTTCAGCCAGGGGAAGGTCGTCATCTACCAAGGTCGGCCCGGCGGCGTGATGTTCTGGGATCCGACCGTGGTCGAGCGCACCGGCCTGGCGAAAGTGCGGCTCTCGGACGACTTCCGCCAAGGCGTACAAGAACGTAAGGACTTTTCGAATAAGGCCGCCGCGTTCGCCTACGTCGGGCGGGCACGCCGGGCGCTGCGCCCCGCGTCGAGCACGACCTCGAGCACCTCGACCACAACGATCACGCTGCCGCCCACCACATCAACCAGCCCCACCACGCCGTCCCCGCCGTGAGCACGGGCTTCTCTCCTCTCGGTCGATTCCGGCGCACGCGCGAACTCAGCCTCGGCGCGCTCGCGCTCCTCATTACCGGCGGCGGATACGTGCTCCTCGCCCTCTCCAAGGCGCCGGCCCTTCCGGTCCACCTGTGGGGTTTTCTCGGGGCGATCGTCGGGCTCTTCATCTGTGCCCACCTCGCGGTACGGAGGTTCGCACCGCGAGCGGATGCAACCCTGCTCCCGCTCGCGGCGTTGCTCCTCGGGATCGGGTTCATCACCATCTCACGCCTCGACCTGAACGCCACCAAAAAGAACCCCGCGGTCGCACCGGCGCAGTCCCTCTGGATCGCCGTCGGGATCGCGGCCTTCGTCCTCACGTTGGTCATCGTGCGCAACACGCGCTCGCTCGCGCGGTACCGCTACACGTTCCTGTTTCTCGGTGTCTCCGCAC
The DNA here is from genome assembly GCA_046598395.1 of Acidimicrobiia bacterium. Classification (GTDB taxonomy): domain Bacteria; phylum Actinomycetota; class Acidimicrobiia; order IMCC26256; family JAENVU01; genus JAENVU01. The sequence continues at coordinate 8,704 of JBKJIQ010000007.1, read as the reverse complement.
TGCTGCTGCCCCTCATCCCCGGTCTCGGCATCGAGATCAACAACGCGCGCCTCTGGATCCGCCTTGGCGGGCTCACGATCCAACCGGGCGAGATCGCGAAGGTCTTGCTGGTCATCTTCTTCGCCGCCTACTTGGTGGAAAAACGCGAACTCCTCAGCTCCGGGAGTCGCCGCATCGGGCGCTTGTACCTCCCTGACCCCAAGCATCTCGGGCCGCTCCTGCTGCCGTGGGGAGCTGCGATCCTTATCATGGTGCAACAGAAGGACCTCGGATCCTCGCTCCTGTTCTTCGCAGTGTTCGTGGCGATGCTCTACATCGCAACGCTGCGCTCGGCATACCTCCTCGCCGGGGCCGTGCTCTTCGGTGGCGCAGTCGCGATTTCGTATCAGGCATTCGCGCACGTGCAAGAGCGCGTGAGTACCTGGATCAATCCCTGGGCCGATGCGCAGGGCAAGGGGTTCCAACTCGTCCAGAGTCTGTTCGCATTCGGCACCGGCGGGTTCGAAGGACGAGGCCTCGGACTCGGCAGTCCCTACGTCATCCCGATCGCCGCTTCGGACTTCATCTTCTCGGCGATCGGCGAAGAACTCGGATTAATCGGCACAGTCGCGGTGATCTGCGCGTTCATGCTGCTCGTCGGGAGCGCGTTCCGCATTGCCATTCAAGCATCGCGCCCGTTCTCGCAACTCTTCGCCGCCGGGCTCGCCACCATCATGGGGGTCCAGACGTTCGTGATCATCGGCGGCGTCACGCGCCTGATCCCCCTCACTGGCGTCACGCTGCCGTTCGTGTCCTACGGCGGTTCGTCGCTCGTCGCGAACTTCGTGATCCTCGCGTTGCTCCTCCGTATCTCGGATGAGAGCGCGGCCGAGGGCGAGCAGGCCGCCGACGCCCAGCAACGTTTGCACGCGATCGAGTCGGCGCACGCGTGAACATCGGGATCCGACGCGTCGGCATCGCGGTGACCGCCTTGCTCCTCCTGTTGGTCGGTCAGCTCACGTACCTCCAGGTGGTGGATGCCAAACAACTGGCCCACGACACCCGCAACCCGCGCGACTACCTGAGTGATCTGCGGTCGCCGCGCGGCAAGATCCTCAGTGCCGATGAGAGGGTGCTCGCCCGATCCGTTCCCAGCGGTGACCAGTACCGCCGGCAGCGGGTCTATCCCTTCGGAGAACTCGTTTCCCAGATCGTGGGGTATCAGTCGATCGACTTCGGTTCTACCGGCCTCGAGCAGACCTACAGCGATGTCCTGTCCGGACGGGGCCGCACGAGTATCGGGCTGCGCGATGTGGTGGACCTGCTGCGCGGCACCAAGCGCGTGGGCAATCTCATCACCAGCCTGCGCGTCGACGCCCAACTCGTTGCCAAGCAAGCGTTGGGCGAACAGAAGGGCTCCGTGGTGGTCATCGAACCGGCCACGGGGCGCATCGTCGCGATGTACTCGAACCCCACGTTCAACCCAAGTCCCATGGTGGACCACAACCATCAGGCAGTTCAGCAGTACTTCGATCTCTTGAACAACGCTCCGGGCAACCCGGCACTCCCGCGCGCGTACCGGGAGATCTATCCACCGGGGTCCACGTTCAAAGTGGTGACGTTGACCTCGTCGCTCGACACTGGAATCGCGACCCTCGACCGAAACTTTCCCCCCGCGCGCTCGATGACCCCACCCCAGGCCGGGAAACCGATCTTCAACTTCGGCGGCAGTTCCTGCGGTGGAGATCTCACCGAAGTTTTCGTTTCCTCGTGTAACACCGCGTTCGCGCAACTCGGCCTCGAACTCGGCGACCAGTTCCCCCCTCGCATGGGGAAGTTCGGGGTCTATTCCGTACCGCCCCTCGACGTCGCACCAGGTGCGGTGGCAAGTACCGGCCCGCAACCGGAAACCTTCGAGACCAACAAGCCATTCTTCGCGCAGGCGGGGATCGGACAAGGCGACGTGTTCACAACGCCGTTGCAAATGGCGCTGGTTGCTTCCGGGATCGCGAACGCCGGCGTCATCATGCGCCCGCACGTGGGCCTCCAGGTGCTCGACGACGAAGGGAAGTTGCTCACCACGATCTCGGAGAAGCCCTGGCGCCGGGCCACCTCGGCCGCGACGGCTGCCACGGTGCGCGATCTCATGGTCCAGGTCGTAGAGAACGGCACCGGTAAGGCGGCGCAGATCGACGGGATCACCGTGGCGGGCAAGACCGGCACGGCCCAGACCGTCGACGGTGCGTTCCCCCACGCGTGGTTCGTGGCCTTTGCTCCGGCAGAGGCCCCGAAGTACGCAATCGCGGTCATCGTGGAGAACGGCGGGAACATGGGCGGAGACGCCACTGGTGGTCATCTCGCCGCGCCGATCGCCAAGAAAGTCCTCGAGTTCCTCCTGCGCCCATGACCGCTCCCATGACCGGCGCCCCGCGCGAGTGCGGGAAGCCGCGCGTCCCGACCATCGCAGCGAGTCCAGGTAGCGTGAATCCACTCCATGGCTGATCCAACTGTCTACGCCGACCGCTACGAAATCGTGCGTGAGATCGCGCGCGGCGGAATGGCCAACGTCTACCTCGCTCACGACACCTTGCTCGACCGCGCGGTCGCGCTCAAGGTTCTGCCCGCCGAACTGTCTCGCGATCCCGCGTTCGTTGAACGATTCCGCCTCGAAGCCCAGGCCGTCGCGAGTTTGAACGACCCGGCGATCGTTGCGGTTTACGACTGGGGCCAAGAACAGTCCACCTCGTTCATCGTCATGGAATACGTCGAGGGACGGACGCTGCGAGACGTCATCAACCAAGGCATCGTGGAGCCGGACCAGGCCGCAAAGATCGCCGCCGATATCGCAAAGGCGCTCTCGGCGGCGCATCGCGCCGGTGTGGTCCACCGCGACGTCAAGCCCGGCAACGTGCTCATTACGCCGACCGATCAGGTCAAGGTCGCCGACTTTGGAATTGCCCGGGCGAATGGTGCGGGCGACGGCCTCACCCGCACCGGGGCGGTCATGGGAACGGCCACCTATTTCTCTCCCGAACAAGCCCAGGGCATGCCGGTCGACGCGCGCTCGGACGTCTATTCACTCGGCATCGTGCTCTACGAGATGGTCACCGGTGGCGTGCCGTTCACCGGCGACAGCGCGGTCTCCGTCGCGTACCTCCATGTGCGCGAACCGGTGGTTGCGCCGTCTCAACGACAACCCAGTGTGCCTCTCGGCCTCGAGACCATCATCTTGACCTGCCTCGCGAAGGACCCCACCGACCGCTATCAGTCGGCCGATGAACTCCGCGCCGACCTATTGCGGTTTCGCCGCGGGCAGGAACTCGTGGGCGGGCCGACCACGGCCGCGGTCGCAGCCGTCGGCGGCGAGCACGGCGACGAAACCGTGGCGATGGCGCGCACCTCCGTGGTGCCGGCGACCATGGGCGGCGCCGGCGATGACGACGACCGCCCGCGTCGATCCCGTGGTCCCGTCGTGATCGTCATCGCGTTCCTGGTTGCGCTGATCGCCGTCGTTGGCTTCCTGCTCGTCCAAGTCTTCCGAGACACCAACCGCGACACGGGGAAGACCGTCGCAGTGAAGAGCGTCGAGGGTCTGCTGTTCCCGGATGCCCGCCAGAAACTCGAAGCGCAAGGGTTTGAAGTCAAGGCTCGCCGCGAATCGAACGCTCGTCCGATCAACACCGTGTTCAATCAGGATCCCGAGGCGGGTGCCCTCAAGCCGACCGGCACAGTGGTCACGCTCTTTGTCTCCAGCGGTCAGGCCACCGTGCGCGTGCCCAAGGTCGATGGCCTCAATCAAGTGATCGCGACCGCCAAGCTCATCGAACGAGAGTTCATCGTCACACCGGTACCCGCGCCAAGCGACACGGTCCCACTCGGGATCGTGATCCGATCCGATCCGGCGGGCGGCACCAAAGCCGAGCGCGGCACGAACGTAACCATCTTCGTGTCTGCGGGACCGGCCCCGATCGACATTCCCGACGTCAGCGGGCTGGATCAGGTCGATGCCACGCAACGGCTCGTTTCGGCGGGGTTCCGCGTTGCGAAGTCCACCGAACCATCGAGCAGCGTGGACGCGGGACGCGTGATCCGGACGGAGCCGGGCGGTGGCCAGAAGGCGGCCAAGGATTCGACCGTGACCCTGGTGGTCTCGGCCGGACCCAAGCAGTCGACGATCCCCGACGTGGTTGGGCTCACCCAGAGTGCCGCCGTCAACGCGCTCAGCGCCGCCGGATTCGAGGTGAGCGTGAGCCAGGTGACGTCGAGCCCCGGCAACGTGGGCAAAGTCATCAGCCAGAGCCCCGGCGCAGGCGGAAAAGCCAACGCCGGATCCACCGTCACCATCACCGTCGGGGTCGCACCGGTGACCACGACCACAACCACCACGACCACCACCAAACCCCCGCCGTGAGCCGCGCGGCCGCGCTGGCCGTTTGGTACGCAACCCACGGCCGTCACGACCTGCCGTGGCGGACGAGTTGCGATCGGTGGTCCGTACTGGTGAGCGAGGTCATGCTCCAGCAGACCCAGGTGAGCCGAGTCCTCCTCGCGTGGCCGACCTTCATCGGCCGGTTCCCGACTCCCACCGTCATGGCCACCAGCTCCCTCGGCGCGGTCATCACCGAATGGGCCACGCTGGGCTACCCCCGACGCGCACGGCGGCTCTGGGAGAGCGCCGGCATCATTCACGAGACCGGGTGGCCACGTGAGCTCACGGAACTCCCTGGCGTCGGTCGGTATACCGCTTGCGCGATCTTGGCGCAGGCCGACGACGCGAACGTTCCGGCGATCGAGGTGAACATTCGGCGCGTCGTACAACGCGCCAGTGGCAGGGCCCTCACTGATCGCAACGCGGAGATCGCGAGCGTGCGATTCGGGTCAGGCCTGCACGGCCGAGACCGATTGCTCGCCCTGATGGATCTCGGCGCCACGATCTGCACCGCACGGGCACCCGCGTGTTCCGCGTGTCCGCTCCGGCGCCGCTGCGCAACGCGCGGCGTGCTCGAGCATGAGGTTCGGTCGCGCCAACCGGCCTTCGCCGGATCGTTTCGCCAACGCCGCGGAATTGTGATGGCGCGTCTGCGCATCGGGGACAAGGTCGATCACGCCGAACTCGATCTCGAGGCACTCACGTCGCTCGTAGCCGACGGGCTCGCGGTGATTCGCGGCGGCGTCGTTTCCCTGCCCTAAGCGGCGCGCCCACCGCTTTGGTGGCGTGATCGTTGTTCAGCGCGCGTGGTGGCGGCTAGTCGGGCGGGTTGCGGGATCGCGCTGAGCTGGGTAAGTGCGCGGGCACTGGGTCGCGACCGTCACCTTCATGCTCGCAGTATGCCCCGGCGCCGGAGTTCGGCTTCCGAGCACGCGCCAGCCACCGTCACCAAGACGCCAGACGCCAGACGCCGAGGCCCGCGCCTCTCCCCGCTGGTAGGCATCATCGGCTACGAACTGGAGCTGTTCAGAACTTGAGTCTGGGTGCGGTCTCGATCGCGAGGAACGCGATCGGGACTGCGACGAGGAGTGCCTTGGTCGCGATGTTCTTGAGCTGGTTCATGGTGTCACCCCCCTCCGGGTGGTGCGGTGGATGGTGTTCTGGGCAGTGTGGCGGGTGGTGAGCCAGCCGAGAAGTCCGGCGACGACCGCGAGGTCGGCGAGGTTGAGGACGACCCAGGGGGTAGCCAGGAAGTCGCGGACGGATCCGCTGAGCGCGCGGTCGGCGAGGTTCGAGATGGCGCCGCCGAGGAGCAATCCGGTGGCCCAGGCCGGGACCTGGCCCCGAATCGTGGCGCGCAGCAGATAGCCACCGAGACCGACGATGCCGACGGCCATCGCGAGGACCATGACCGGGAGCGACGCGTGGGCGACGCCGAGGCTGAACTCGTGATTGCGGACCGGGACGACCGCGCCGCTGCGGTGGCCGGTGGCGATAATGGTGGCGGCAAGTTTCGTGGCTTGATCGGCGATGACCGCGACGAGGCCTACGAATGCGGCGCGGCGCACGGTGGTGCGGGTGGGGTGAACGTCCATCGGGGGTGCCCTTGCTCGTGGCACGTTGCGGGGGATCCGGCCCTGTCCTCAGAACTTCGGATCCCCCGGAACGAGTGGGGTCTACGGGTGGTATTTCCCAGCGGTCTCGATCGCGAGGAACGCGATCGGGGCTGCGACGAGCAGTACCCGGGTGGCGATGGTCTTGAGCGTGTTCATGGTGTGCCTCCTCGTGTCGTATTCCGACGGTTGCCGGTACCACGATTATCGGTGAGTGCCCGTCCGGGGTCTGTGCGCGTCGGCACATCCCGTCGGTGCAGTCGGACACACCGACCGCCGGGCGCCACGGCCCGATTTCCGACCGGCTCGACCCACCCGCCATGCTCCGGGGCTGGCGCGGTCGGCACCACTCGCCTAGAACCTGACGTTGTGGAGTCGCCGCTACTTGCCGTTCTGGCCGACAATGACCGCCGCGAGCTCGTGCAACTCGCCCGTCGCCGGCGCTTCGCTCGGGGTGAGGTCATCTTCCACGAAGGTGACCCCGGCGAGACGATGCATCTGGTCACCCAAGGCCATGTCGCGGTGCGGGTCACCACGGCACTCGGCGATGTCGCCACGCTACGGGTCGTCGGCCCGGGCGAGTTCTTTGGCGAGCTGGCCTTGCTCTCCCCGGGGCCTCGCAGTGCGACCGTCGCCGCACTCGACCGGGTTGAAACGCTCGGGATCGCCAAGCAGCAGTTCGACGATCTCCGAGTCCGACGCCCCGCAGTCAATGCCGTACTCACCGAGGCACTCGCCAACGAAGTGCGGCGTCTGGCCGCCGCCCTGACCGAAGCGCTGTACCTCCCGTCGGAGAAGCGCCTGTTCCACCGGCTGCTTGATCTCACCGTATCGTTCGGAACCGACGTGGGGCCGGCCTCGGTGATCCCGCTCACCCAAGAAGAACTTGCACAGCTCGCGGGCGTGACCCGGCCGACCGCCAACCGGATGATCAAACAGGCCGAAGAGGACGGCATCGTCCGGGTGAGCCGGGGCAAGGTCGAGATCCTCGACCACGACGCACTCGCCCGCCACGCTCGCTGATCAGCTCGACGAGATCGGGAACCCACCGGCCTCGACCGCGCGGCGCGCGGCCCGTCGTCCCGCAGCGACGATCTCGCCGAAGCGCGCGAACTCGAGCAGGCCGACATCGCCCACATCGGGCGCGATCACCAGATCCGCGGCGGCAAGACGGGCTTCTAGCTGATTTCGACTTCCGATCAGGTCCCAAGTGCCGGGAACGCCTTTGAGGGCGTGGGCTCCTCGGTCGGTGAAGGTGAGCCCCGATCCGGTGACGAGATCACGAACGGTGTTGGTGACGGGGACTCACCGGGCTCGGCGAGCGCGTCGACACGCTCGACGATGACTGCCGGCGCCGGTGGCCACGAACTGGAGCTCTTCAACGGAACCTGATAGCGGGCGCGGTTTCGAGGGCGAGGAAGGCTTCTGAGTCGGAAGGCCCGGACCACCTGACCGAAAGGGTGCCGTCGTGGACATCGTGCGGGCGCTGTTGCGTGAAGCAAGGCAGCACGGCCGCTCGAAGGGTTTGGTCACGCGCCAACGGTCGGGACTTCATTGTCCCGACCGTTGACACCGTTTCGTTGTCCGCGCGTCGGAAGCTGTCAAGTCGTTTGAGACATCTTTCGTTCAGTGGCTCTGTATGAGGGCTTCCTCGGGTTCGTTGATCCACGCGATGGTGGGGAGCGCGGGTGGGACGGGTCGGGCTGCGAACCGTGATGGGTTCGCGGCGTAGGCGGCGTTGAGGGTCACGGCCCGTTGCGCGCGGATCTCGGTCGCGGTGTCGTAGTGGACCGACGCGGGGGTGTGGAGTCCCAACGCGCGGTGACGGTGGACATGGTTGTAGTAGTCGAAGAACTCGTCGCACCAGGCGCGGGCGTCGTTGAGGGTTTCGAAGTGGCCGGGCCACGCGGGACAGTATTTGAGGGTCTTGAAATGCGCTTCGATGTAGGGGTTGTCGTTACTGACGTGGGGGCGGCTGTGGGTGCGGGTGACACCGAGGTCTTCGAGGAGTTGCGCGACGGTCTTCGACGTCATCGACGTCCCCCGATCGGCGTGGAGGGTGAGTTGATCGCGTCCCACACCGTGACGGGCGATCGCATCCGCGATCAAGGCCTTCGCGATCGTGGAGTCTTCCGACGCGGCGACGGTCCACCCGACGATGTAGCGGGAGAAGATGTCGATCACGACATAGCAGTCGAAGTAGACACCACGGGCCGGGCCGAGGAGTTTCGTGATGTCCCACGACCAGACCTGCAATGGGCCGTGGGCGACGAGATGCGGTTTCGTTTTCGCCGGGTGGGTGCGTTGACGACGCCGGTCGCGGTTCTCGCCGGCTTCGCGTAACAGCCGGTGCATCGTCGATTGGCTGGCCCGATGGACGCCGTTGTCGAGGAGGATGGCCCACACCTGAGCCACCGCAAGATCCTTGTAGGCCGGGCCCCGCAACAGTCCCAAGACCTGTTCGCGTTCGGCGGGGCTCAACGCGTTCGGTGGTGTGGGCCGCGGGCGGGCGGCCCATGGCGGGGTCCGGTCAACGCCCGGTAATGGGTGGCTTTGGAACGGCCCGTCAACCGACACGACCGGGTCGTGCCCACCAACGGAATCAGTTCGGCGCACGCGACGATCGTCATCTCGTCGACGGCGGGTCGGTGTCCGCGCTCTCGGCCAAGAGCTCCAAGAGCGC
>JBKJIQ010000036.1:0-172313 GCA_046598395.1 Acidimicrobiia bacterium | reverse complement strand
CGTCGCCGCGGACGTGAGCGACAATGCGGGTGGGGTCGAAGTCACCGACCTCGCCCGAGCCCGTTCGAGCCGGTTCTCCAAGTTGTGGTGCGACGCCGGGTTCAAGACCACGTTCATTCAACATTGCCGTCGGCATCACATCTCCGCGGAGGTCGTGAACCGCATCCACCCCGCCAGTTCGTCGTCCTCCCACGGCGTTGGGTCGTGGAACGAACCTGGTCGTGGCTCATGAATAACCGTCGACTCCAAATCGATTATGAACGCGACCCGATCGTCACGGAAGGGTTCGTATGGGCCGCCCACTCACGGCACCTCCTCCGCCGACTCACCACACCCGTGCCCGCATGACCACACGCGATCGCGCTGCCCAAACTTTCGCGACAGCCTCTTACGAACGGAGCGGTTCACTGTCCAGCCAGTTGCGATGTCGGTAGCGGTGAGCGTGAAGCAGAACTCGCCGCTGCTATTGCCGCCCTCGTGACCGACCAGATCGATCTCAAGGAACCCAGGCTGGTTCTCGTCCCACTCGGCCCAGGTCCGGATTGGGATCTGCGATTTCAGCAACGTGCCGGACTTGGTGCCACGATCGCCACGCCGATACGCCGCCGTCTTCTTCAACGTGACCGCCTTGCGCTGACTCATCGATAGCTCCATGCACACGGCGTAGACCACGCGCACCCAGCCGGAGAAAACCACGTGAGGCAACGATCACCCCCACCCGGAGAATTCAGATGAGTCAACTCGGCTCCTCTGGGAGTCGGTCGGCTCCCGGGTAGGATGGCCTCGGTGAGCGCCGGGACCAACCGCCGGGTGGCTGTGCATCGCTCGGGTGACCATGGTGTCGTGCACCAGTCGGTAGTCGTCACCGACGGCGGCGATGGGCAGAACCGGTCCGCAGTCGCGGCTGTTCGCGCTCTGGCGGCGGCAGGTTACCTACCGGTCGTGACGACCTCGGGCCAGCACAATCTCGCAGCGAGTTCGCGGGACTGCGCGGTTGCTGTCGAGGTCCCGACCGTCGACGATCCGGGTTACCGGGCCGCTGTGAAGGAGACCGCGGCCGTTCATGGAGCGATTGCGGTGCTTCCCGCGAGCGATGGGGCCCTCGTCGCTCTCGGCCTCCCGAGCAGTGTCCTGGTTGACAAGACTCAGCTCGGTCGGCTCGCTGCCGCGGCCGGGTTCCCTGAACTCGGCGAGCGACGGTTCACCTCGGTCGCCGAACTCCGCTCGGCGAAGGGTCTGGAGTTTCCGATCGTCGTCAAGGCGGAGCAGAAGGTCGGGGGCGCGGCGTTCGAGGCGAAACGCGTCGATGGTCCGAAGGATCTCGGCCGCATCACGGCGACCGCCGAGGTCCCGGTTGTCGTGCAGCCGTTCGTCGCCGGGTCAATGCGCGCGGTTTGTGGTGTGATGTGGCGCGGTGAGATGGCGGCGGTTGTCCATCAGCGGTATGAGCGTCTTTGGCCATCCCGATGTGGCGTCGCGAGCGCAGCGGTCGTCGCTCCGCGCGATCATGCGACGGAGCAGCATCTGCGAGTGCTACTCGCGAACCATGACGGGATCTTTCAGGCGCAGCTGATAGGTAATCATCTGATTGATCTCAACCCGCGTGTGTACGGCTCGCTACCTCTCGCTGTCGCGGCAGGTGTGAATCTGCCCGCGATCTGGTGTGGCCTGCTCGAACGCCCTGATGATCCGACGCCGCCGACGGTGTCTGGTCGAGTCGGTCTCAGATACCGCTGGGTAGAAGGCGATCTGCGGAGCCTTTGGTCAGCATTCCGGATGGGGGAGGCCGGGCTCGCGTCGACGCTCGACGGACTCGTGCCGCACCGGCACACCGCGCACAGCATCGAGTCGCTTCGTGATCCGCTTCCGATGATCGGGCGCGGTCGATATGCACTCCGAAGGAGCCAGCGGTGAATGACGAGGATCGGCGAATCGCCGAGGCCGTTCCGGTTGAGGTGCGAGCCCGCGAGGGGATTCCGGACGACGCGTGTGTATCACCGCGTGAGCGGGCACATGGCCTCGCGCTCGCTGTTCTCGGCGAGTATCTGGTGCCTGGCGGCCTCCGGTATTCGGTGCTCGGCCCTGCGTGGTCCCGCGACCTCGACGCTCATGTCCTAAGAATGCCGGCGCCTGAGGGTCTCCGCGCAGCCGGCTGGGTGTCGCTCGATCCGCTGCTCCGCCGGCTGGGCTCGTCAGCCGAGCACCGCTGGGCCATCACCGCGGACGGTTTGGTGATCGGGTCAGTCGACCTGACGACCTCGCTGCGGCCGGATCCCGTCGCCCGGACACTTGCGCGGGCCCGCGAGCTTGGTCGGGTTCGCGTGCGTGAGATGCTCGAACTGCGGGCGTTGCAGCGCGCGGGTGCCACTCTTCCCGATGGCGAGCCGATCATCGCGGAGGCGGCGGCACTGGAGGATACGTACGGCGGTCGCGAGCTCGCGCGGTGGCGCGGAATCGATCCGGTTGCTGGCACACCATGGTGGGCGTCGAAGCGCGCCAGAGTCGGGCAGATGCGTACGCGCCTGCGGCCGCGAGTTGCGGTCGCGTGCAGCGGTGTGGATGGCTCCGGCAAGACAACGTTGCGCGAGCAGTTGGCCGATGATCTGACGGCGGCGGGGATCCCTTCGCGCACGGTGTGGTCGCGTCCGGGCATGGGACCCGCTTGGGTGGATACCCTCGCTCAGGCAGCCAAGCGGATCCTCGGCCAGAGCGCTGAGCCAGGGGTCCGCGCGGTCGCGGAGGGCCGAGGTGAGGAGCTGCGGTCGCGGCACGGTGTCGTCGGCTCCCTCTGGGTGCTTGTTGTGACGGTGACGTTCCTGACCGATGTCCGGCGGCAGCAACGCGGTAGCGGCGGCTCGGTGGTACTCTGGGACCGTCATCTCCTTGACGCGCTGGCAACCCTTGATTTCGTCTACGCCGGGGTCGATCTCCGGTTGGCACGGTGGCTGGTGCGTCACTTCCTGCCGCGAGCAGATCTCACCTTCTATCTCGAAGTGAGTCCCGAGGTCGCGGTGGCGCGCAAGCCGGGAGACACCCTCGGTGCGCGCGCTGTGGTCGGGCAGCTCGAGGCGTACGCGCGGTATATCGATGACGTTCCCGTCATGCGCCTCGACGGCGAGCGCGACCCGGTCCGAAACGCTGAGATCGCGTTCCGGACCGTCGTCGGTGTGGATGAGGCCAAGGATTAGGCCCCGTAGCCGGACGCGGCCGGGTTGGCGGCGTTGAAGCCGGCACAGCTTGCAGTGGAATCGAACTGCGGGTCCACTGGGAGGATGTTTCCGCCGGAGTCGGCCACGGCGGCGTAACCCGGGTCGTTCAGGAACATCTTGGCGAGTGAGTACCCGATGTTGTTCGATGCCTGGTTCGACGAGGAAACCAGTTGGTAGCCACGGATTCCCCCGTAGTTGCCGGAGGCCTTCATGAGGATGTTGTGGTCGAGCGTGTTCCCGTCTGAGTCCCAGGCGATCAGGACGGGCTGGATCGCGTTGTAGATCGTGTTGTGGTCGGCCGTCACGTTGACCGCGGCGCCTACGTGGACGTCGGACCCGCCGAGCTTGATCCCCTCACCGTTGGTCACGTTGAACAGTAGGTTCCCGGTGATGCGACCCGCACCGGCACCGAGCCCGGTGTTGGCGTAGATCAGGTGATCCTGGTTGGTGTTGTTGGTCGGATATGTATCGTGGATGCAGTTGCCGGATACCGTCCAGTTGGCGAGTATTCCCGCGGAGTCGGCGGTCACGAGCAGCGCGGCATACGAGCGGGCACCCCAGATCTCCGCGTTGCTGTACGTCCAACCGACGCCTCCGATGAGCTTGACCATCTGTTCGTTGGGGAGTCCCGTTGCTGAATCCCAGGTGACGTTGATTCCGTGGATACGCCAGTAGGAAGGGGAGTGGAGCCACAGGACTCCCTGGAGAACCGGTCGCTCGCCGGGGTACTCGCTTACCGAGATCGGCGCGGTGGCGGTCCCGGCCTGCAGTACCGGGTTCACGCGCTCCAGATAGATGCCGCCTCGCAAGTACACGGCGTCTCCGGGTGCGGCACTCGAGAGGGCCTTGCTCACGGTCCGCCATGGGTTGTCCACCGAGCCCGTGCCGGCGTTAGAGCCCGTCGGACTGACGACGTAAACGTTGCCGCCGGACGCAGCGGGGAGCAGCGGGGTTGTGGTGGTAATCGGGCCCGGGGTCGTGGTTGTGGTGGTGGTGGTAACCGGGGTAGCGGCTGTCGTGGTAGTAGTCGGGGTCAGGGTCGGGGTCGGGGTCGACGCATCAGGACTCCAAGCGACGGCGTTGTCGTACGCGACCGAGAACGTGCGGCCCGATCCCGGGTCGCCGAGTAGTACCCGTCCGATCCCTGTGGTGCCGAACCTGCTCGTTGTAGCGAGGTCATCGACAGAAGCGTTGTCGAGCCAGACCTGCAGTGTCCCGCCGTTCGGGCCGATCTGCAATTGGACCGTAACCGAATGCCATGAGTTGGTTGGCATCACGGTCTTCGAGACAGTGGTGGTGCCGGTCACCTCGTTGTAGGCCGCGAGTTGGCCGTTGGTGCGTCTGAAGAGGGAGACGATTCCCTTGTCGTCCGCCGCGCGTAGACGTAGCAACGAGAAGGAGCTCGACTGCGACACGACGTCGAGGCGACTGGTCGCGGTGATATCGAACGCCGACGCCGCGAGGGTCTTGCTCAGGAACGCCGGGCCTTTGGTCGACGTCGATGTGGCAAGGGCTGAGTACAAGCCTCGGTCGACGACGTTGTTCTGGGCGATTGTGTTGGTCGCCTTTGTCCAGAACGCGACGGTCCCGGATTCGAAGCTATCGCTGAGCAGGACATTCGATGATGGCGTCGGGCTCGAGGTGGCACTCAACGCAGCCGGGGAGCCGGCGAACAAGGTCAAACCGACAGTGGTCAGTCCGAGGAACACGACGCCGTAACGGCGTGAGCGTAGCTTGCGCCGGAGGTGGATGATGGTGGGCTGATTCAACCTCGAGGTCATCGACAGAACTTCCGCGTTGCGAATGGAGTCCCTATATCGACCAATTGGTCGCGCAACTTAAAAAGTGGTCGGTGTTCCCCGAAACGGCCAAACGTCCTCCGCCCGATCAGCTAAAATGCTCCCCGTATGATCTGGATACTGCTGCTGGTTGTCGGCTGATATGTCGGCTGTCGATGCAGGGCAAGGTGTCGACGGCACCGCGATGTCTTGGGCGTTCCGGCGGATCTGGTACGTCGCGCTCGCCGTCCTGGGGCTCGGTGTAACTGCCGGATTCCTCGCCTCTCAGCTCCGATCGGACGACCGCTATCAGGCAACGGCGCTGGTCACGGCACGGCAGCTCACCATTAAGCAGGATCAGCTTCCACGGTTTGGTGAGGCGATCTTCAAGAGCGGGGCCGTCGCGCGTGGCGTCGCGATCAAAGAGCAGATACGGCGCTCGCCGGAGTCGATGATCCCGGCGGTGATTGACGTGAACCCGTTGTCGGACACGGTCCTGTTTCAAGTGTTTGGCTACGACACATCTCGTCTACGGGCTCAGCGGATAGCGAACACGGCTGCTAGCGCCTTCGTCCGCGAGCTAAACAAGCCTGGCCCCTATATCGGCACGTTCGCGGTCCAGGCCAACTCGAGCGGCGCTGTCTCGCGGCTTGGCTCGGAGCTTGGCTTGGCCACGGGTCTCGTCGGTGGAACGCTCCTCGGCCTCATCGCAGCGGTGTTCGTGGCCTACGCTTTCGCGGCGTGGCGCCGGCCGATCCTGAGCGCTGAGGATGTGCTCGACCATGTGAGCGCGCCAGTCTTCGACGCGACCGGCGTCCGAACGTTGGCGTTTCGCAATCTGGTCCGATCGTTGCAGCTTGCCCATCCTGGGGTGTACGCGTTCCTCCCGGTGGCTGGCTCGGAGGTCCTGAACCGGTGGGTCGCTTTGGGTTTCGGATCGGCAATCTCCCCGCCAATCGACGTGTTCGACCTCAACGGCGCGCCAGATGAGGTCGGTACCAATGCCTGCGCTCTCATCGCGCCGTCACCCAACTCGGCTCGTCAGGTCCCTGACCGGGTCTTCGACGCCGACCGACGCGTGGTCGTCGTCATGAAGGGCACCCGACGGCGGGCGCTCGCGACGGCACTGGACGTCGTTGGTCGCGAGATGGTCGACGCCGTTGTTCTCGCCTCAAGGGCACAGTCGCGGGTAGATCCGCAACGGCGGGCGAAGCGACCCGTGACGCAAACGACGAAGGCCGCACCCTTTGAGCTCGGCGGGCCATAGCCAAGCCGCGGTTGCGTGAGATCGAACCACCACGCGTGAGTTGGCCCTTGTCGGTGTGGTCCCCGCTGCTTGTTCGCTGCGTGGCTTCCGCCGAGGCTCTCCCCACCGGTGCGCTGCCCAGTGGGTATACCTGACCCGCGGTGCCGGCGGTCGATACGCTCCGGCCGCGAGTGCACACCGAGAGAGGCAGGAGTATCGAAAAGTGACGGGATCACGTCGAGACCGTGGGGTTCGTCGGCCTGGGGGCGATCGGACGACCAATGGCCGAGAGTCTCGTGCGGGCCGGGGTTCCGGTGGTGGTCAACGACCTCGACGCGACCGCGGTCGTGCAGTTGACCGCCCAGGGCGCGAGATCGGCCGACACGCTGGCCTCGTTGGTGACGCAGGCGCGGATCGTTGGTGTCTGCGTGCCCGCCGACCACTACGTACGGGCAGTGCTCGGTGGTCCCGACGGCCTGCTGGCCCATCTCGCCTCCGGTTCGGTGGTGGCAATCCACAGCACGGTGTTGCCCGAAACGGTGATTTTGGCCCACGTCGAAGCCGCGCAGTACGGAGTTGCCGTGGTGGAGGCGGCGGTCACCGGCGCGGCCGCGGCGGCCAGTGTCGGGAAGTCCACGTTCTTGCTTGGAGGGGACCAAACGACGATTGAGCAGTTGATCCCATTGCTCGACGCGCGCGAACGGCCAGCTCGGTCCGATGGTCGAGAGTTACCTCATGCTCCACTGCCGTCGAGGCCCGTGAATGTGTGATCCACCTCGCGCAATATCTCGGCTACCCGCGGGTCCAGGAGCTCGTGCGCACCACGGAGGAGATCATCGACCGCATTGCAGCCGAGGGTGTCGCCGAGAGCCCGTAGTGCCGCGGCAGCCAGCGTTTGCCTGCGTTGCTGCGTGGCGGCTGCACCAGAATGGCGACATGTCCGTGCATGTGCCGACCGGCTTGCGCCGGGCCGTCGTGGAAGAGGAGAACGGACAGGAGTGGCTCGACTCCATCCCCGCGCGTGTGGCGCGTGCGGTCGAACGCTGGAGCCTCGTCATCGGTGAGCCCTTCGAGACGGGCATGGTGGGATGGACGGCACCCGCGACCACAACCTCCGGGGTCGAAGTCGTCGTCAAGCTCTCCTATCCACACGATGAGGCGCGCGACGAGCCTGCCGCCCTCCGGGCGTGGCGCGGCGCGGGCGCGGTCGAGGTGCTCGGTGCAGACGCGGACGACTGGGCGCTGCTGCTACGCCGATTGCGACCGGGCACGACCCTGCGAGACGAACGACTCCCGCTTGCCGAACACCTTGCCATCGGAGCCGAGCTGTTGCGCCGGATGGCGGCGGTCCCGGTCCCCGCGGGTGAACCGTTCCAGGATCTCGTCGACGTGGCGGACCGGCTCGCAGTCATCGCCGCCGAGCGGGTCGAGCGCGTGCTGCCCGCAGCACCGATCCTGGTCGACGCCGGCCTGTGTCGCCAAGCCGTCGATCTGCTGAAGACCCTGCCCGGCACCGCCGCGCACCGTGGGCTCGCGCACGGGGACCTCAATCCGGGCAACATCCTGCGCCACGATGCTGCGACAGCCGACGACGAGGACGGCTCCCCCGGGTGGCTGGCGATCGACCCGAAGCCGGTGTACGGCGATCTGGCGTGGGATCCGTGGCCGCTGCTGACCCAGGTCGGCGACTGGACCGTCACCGTGCCGGCCGGGACCGACCTCGCGGATCGCACCCGGCTCGTCTCGGAGGTGACCGGACTCGACCCCGCGAGGATCGCGTCGTGGTGCGTGGCTCGCGGGGTCGAGTCCGGGCTCTGGGCCGCGGAGCGCGGCTGGTGGACCGGCTTTCGCGGTGCCGACGGCGACCTGGCCCGAGCCGGTGCCTGGGCGAGCGCGGCGAACCTGCTCGGGGGCTGAGCCGCCCGTGCCGGTCAGTGCCAGTCAGGTGCCGATACGAACGGCACGTCCCGTCGGAGTGAAGTGGACCGGGAGCTGGGACCAGCCGGTCACGTTGCCGCTGTGGAACCTGACCTTGCGCTCGTGATCGACCTCGTAGTCCGGGATACGGCGGTGGATCTCTTCGAGCGCAACGCGTCCCTCCATGCGGGCGAGTCCGGCGCCAAGGCAGAAGTGCGGGCCATACCCGAATGCGATGTGTCGACCCGGTGGGCGCGAGATGTCGAACGTGGCGGCGGTCGGACCGAACTCGCGCTCGTCGCGGTTCGCGGAGCCGATGAGGAGAAGCACCGAATCACCCGCATGCATCGTGGAACCGTGGAGTTCGACGTCGCGGGTCAACGTGCGATGCATGTACTGCGTGGAGTTGTGGAAGCGCAGGACCTCCTCAACACATTCCGGCACGCGCCCCGGATCCCCGATGAGCTTCGCCCGCTCGTCCGGGTGACGACTCAACAGCTCCACGGCGTTGGCGACCATCTTGGTGGTGGTCTCGTGACCCGCGATGATGAACAGCAGGCAGAAGCCGAGTACTTCTTCGTCGGTGAGGCGTCGGCCGTCGATTTCGGTGCAGGCGAGGTCGGTCACGAGGCCGGACCCGCCACCGTCTCGGCGAGGAGGGAGTTCGTCGGCGAAGTAGCCAATGAGCGCGGCGAAACCTTCGAGGGCGTCTGGTGGGATCTTCATCGACCCGTCCTCGCGCACCAGGATGCGATCCGCATGGGTGCGCAGCATCGGGCGGTCGGACTCCGGGACTCCGAGCACTGCCGAGATCACGTCCATCGGGAATGGTCCGCTGAGGTCGGTGACGATGTCGCACGCACCGGTCTCGACGATGCCGTCGAGATACGTGTTGACGATTCGGCGAGCCTCGGTTTCCATGTCGGCTACCCCGCGCGGGGTAAAGATCCGACTCACGAGCTTGCGCATGACGGTGTGCTCGGGGGGGTCGAGCGTGATCATCATCGGTAATGCGGATTTCTGGCGCCGAGCTTCGAGCGCGATCCCGTTGGCCGAGGAATACGGAACGGAGTCGCGAAAGCCCGCGTGCACATCCTCGAATCGGCTCAGCGCCCAGAACTGGAGGTCAGGATTCCAGTACGCGGGCTGCTCGTCTCGGAGCCGGCGGTAGGTCTCGTAAGGATCCTCGTGGAGTGTGAAGGCATAGGGGTTGTACTCGAGGACGTCGTGCGGGCTCACGCGCGGACCTTACCGACGGGTGGATGACCCGTGCCACCATCGCCTTGCGACGCTGAGGTCCCGCGGTTAGAACACCGGGCGTTCGCGACGCGGCCCACGGGGAGACGACGCATGGCCGACACGACCGGCGAGAACTACGTGGTGATCTCGGCAGACTGCCATGGCGGCGCCGACGTCTCGGGATACCGGCCGTTCCTCGCATCGCAGTATCACGACGAGTTCGACGCCTGGCGCGCCACGTTCGAGAACCCCTATGACGACATCGTGGGTGAGACCGCGAGCCGCAACTGGGATTCGGATCGGCGGCTCCGGGAGATGGAGGCCGACGGCGTCGTGGCCGAGGTCCTGTTCCCGAACACCATCCCACCCTTCTTCCCCAAGGTCGCGCTGGTGCACCAACCGCCGGGCGCGAGCGCCGGCGATCTCGAACGGCGCTGGGCCGGGCTGCGCGCCCATAACCGTTGGCTCGCCGAGTTTTGCGCCGCGGCTCCGGGCCGACGCGCGGGGATCTGTCAGGTGATGCTCCACGATGTTGAAGGGTCCGCAGCGGAAATTCGGTGGGCGCATGACCATGGACTCACCGGAGGTGTACTCCTGCCGGGCGCGCCGCCCGGCTCCGGCGTGCCACCGCTCTACGCGCCGGATTACGAACCGATTTGGAACGTATGCGAAGAGTTGGGCATGCCGGTCAACCACCACAGTGGCAGCGCGGTCCCGGACATGGGCGAGTACCCGGCGGCGCAGGCCATCTTCTTGCTCGAGGTCACGTGGTGGGCGCATCGCACGCTCTGGCATCTCATCTTCGCGGGCGTGATGGAGCGCCACCCTGCGTTGCAGTTCGTGTTCACCGAGCAGGGCACCGCATGGGTTCCCGATGAACTCACCCGGCTCGACTACTACCGCGACCGCCTCGCCGGTACGGGAGGCGCGGCCGGTTCGCAGGAGGCGAAGTTCGGCGAAGCGATCGGCACGCTCTCGCTGGCACCGTCGGAGTACTGGGTACGTCAGTGTCACGTGGGGTCCAGCTTCATCCGCCGCCCCGAGGTCGAGTTGCGTGACCGCGTAGGTGTGGACCGGATCATGTGGGGGAGCGACTTTCCTCATCTCGAGGGTTGCTGGCCGTATTCGCGTGACCACCTGCGGCTCGCGTTCGCCGGTGTGCCGGAACATGAGGTGCGCGCGATGGTGGGCGGAAACGCCGCCCGCCTCTACGGGTTCGACCTCGGCGCGTTGGCGCCGCTCGCGGCGGAGTTCGGTCCGAGTCCGGCCGAGGTCGCGGTTCCGTTCGCGCTGGCAGATATTCCGTCCGACGCGCTCCGGTGTCCGGCGTTCGCCGCCGCGAGAGGTGGTGCCTGATGGAGGACTTCGCCGGAAAGGTCGCGGTGGTGACCGGTGGGGCGGGCGGTATCGGGCGCGCGCTGGCCGAACGGTTCGCGCACGCGGAAATGAGAGTGGTCCTTGCCGACTTAGCGGGGGCGCCACTCGACGCGGCCGTCGCGGCGATGCAGGACACCGGTCACGCGGTGATCGGCGTGGAGACCGACGTCTCGGATCTCGCGTCGGTCGAGCAGCTTCGGGACCGGGCCTATGCGGAGTATGGCGCGGTCCACATTCTGTGCAACAACGCCGGAGTGGGCGCGGGGGCCGAGGGCAAGATGTGGGACCACACCCCGAAGGACTGGGGCTGGGGGCTCTCGGTGAACCTCTGGGGGATGATCCACGGCGTCAAGGCGTTCGTTCCGGCCATGCTCGCGGGTGGGGACGAGGGCCACATCGTGAACACGTCGTCGGGCAACGGTGGCATCGCTCCGCTCACCAGCACCGCGATCTACGCGACGACCAAGGCGGCGGTCACCACGTTCACCGAGGTGCTCTACGGCCAGCTGCGATCGGTCGACAGCCGCATCGGGGTATCGGTGCTGTTCCCCGGTCCGAAGGTCCTGCGCACCGGGCTGCTCGAGTCGGCGAGCAAGCGGCCCGGCCAGTGGGCCAACGATGCGCCGCGCACCACGCCGTACACCACGATCGAGTCGTTCGAGGCGCGCATGCGTGCCGCGGGAATCGAGCCGGACTACACGCCGGTCGAAGCTGTGGCCGAGGAGGCGTTTGCCGCCATCCGCGAGAACCGCTTCTGGATTCTGCCGGCGAGTGCACGGACCGACGCGAAGATCCGCGCCCGCGCTGCGTCGATGCTCGAACGCTCCGCGCCCACCTATCTGGAGGAACTCACGTGACGGGAAATGACGTGGGCAAGTACTTGGTGATTTCGGCGGACTGTCACGCGGGGTTGCCCAACGCGGAGTACCGCGAGTGGCTCGATCCGGAGTTCCGCGAGCGGTTCGACGCCGCGCTGGTCGAGCGTCAAAGGATGATGGAGCTTGCCCAGCAGGGTTTCCTGAACCAGAAGTTCGCGGAGGAATGGCACGAGCAGAACGAAGAAGGACTGCGCGGCGGTTGGGATGCGAGCCGGCGCGACGAGGAACTCGACAACGACGGTGTGGCCGGCGAGGTCATTTTCCCCGACGCGGACTCGGTGACGTCGGGTGCGTCGGCCCCGTTCGGCGCGGGGTTGGCTTCAACCGGCGACACCGCGCCGGAGTTGCTGATGGCCGGAGCCCGAGCGCACAACCGTTGGCTGGCCGAACTGTGTGCCGAGAGTCCCGATCGGCGCGCCGGGGTCGCGGTGGTGCCGATCCTCGCCGATATCGATGCTGCGGTGGCCGAAGTCCGCCGGGCGCGCGACACCGGTCTGCGCGGCGGGATTCTCATCCCGCCGATGTGGCATCCCCACGAGCCCTATCACCACCCGCGATACGACCCGGTGTGGGCTGTCTGTGAAGAGCTCGAGCTGCCGGTCCACGTTCACTCCGGCGTGGCCGACAAAGCTTCCTACGGTCCGCACATCGGCATCTACACCACCGAAGTGCGATTCTGGTCCTCCCGACCGTTGTGGTTCCTCATCTGGTCCGGGGTGTTCGAACGCTTCCCCGCTCTTCGATTCGGCGTCGCGGAGTGTGGCGCGTTCTGGGTGAACGACCTGCTGTGGCGCATGGACCTGGTGTTCGAGCGCGACCACGGCTCGCAGAAGCTAGGCGAGGAACTCACCAGCCGGATGACGATGCTGCCGAGCGAGTACTTCGATCGCAACTGTTTCATCGGCGCGTCCAACACCCACCGGCGTGAGCTGGCCCGCCGTTACGAGATCGGGGTCGAGAACATCTGTTGGGGAAATGACTTCCCCCACCCTGAGGGCACGTGGCCACACACCCGTGAGTTCCTGCGGAACGCGTTCTGCGACATCCCGGTGGAGGAGACCGCGGCGATGCTCGGCGGGAATGCTGCCACCGTCTACGGGTTCGATCCCGTGGCGCTCGCGCCGCTCGCGCAGCGCATCGGGCCCACGCCGGAGGACCTTGGTCAGGTCGAAGATCAGACCGAGAAGTGGGCCGGGCTCAAGGCCGCAGGCCGTCCGTGGCTCACGGGCATCGAGACGCTCCCACCCGCGATCAGTTGACGCCAAGACCATGAGTCCCAACGATTCCGTCGACACGTTGTTCGACCCGCTCGCACCGGGATTTGCCGACTCGCCCTACGAGCAGTACGCGCAGCTTCGCGATCGCGACCCGGTCCATCGTTCCGAGCTGCTCCAAGGATGGGTCGTCACGCGCTTCAGCGACGTGGGCAAGCTCCTGCGGGATCCGACGGTGTCGAGTGACATCCATCACGCCACGCCGAACCCGCTGACGGTCATGGAGCTCGAGTTGCTGTCCGAGCAGCCCCGCGCGTCGCAAACGGTGGTGCTGATGGACGACCCCGACCACGCGCGGGTGCGGGCGTTGATGACGGATCCGTTTCGGCCACGGGAGATCGAGGCGCTGCGGGCGCGGATCACCGAACGGGTCGACGCGGCGTTCGATCGACTGCGCGACCGATACGGCGCAACTCGTGCCGAGTTCGACCTGATCTCGGAGTTCGCCTACCCGCTACCGGTGGAGATCTTCTCCGAGATGCTCGGGATGCCCGAAGAGGACAGTCCGCAGTTTCGCTACTGGGCGCAATGTGTTGCCCGCATGGTCGACCCGGTCATGGGCGCGGCGGAGCGGGCCGAGTGCACGCGCGGACTCGACGATATGCACGCCTGCCTCGGTTCACACCTGGCGCGCATCCAAGCCGAGATCGCGTTCGGTGCGATCTTCGACCGGCTCGATGGCATCGAGCCGGCCGCGGTACCGGAGTGGGGCACCCGGATGTTCATTCGGAGCCTGAACTCGCTCCCGTGCGCGCCTCGATCCAACCCCGTCCGTCCTGACCGGTTCGCGTTCCTGCATCGCCCGGCGCCAGCCGGGAAATGCGACCGGTGTCAACCGATGGGTTCGGGGCTGACCGCGATTTCGTCGTCGAGCACGATCGTCATTCCCTCATACGCGAGACAGACTTGGTCTTCTCGTCCGGGCCATTTGGCGCGAGCCTCGTCCAACAGCTCCTCGAGCTCGGGGTCGGTGTGATACGGATCGTGGTGGAACAGGACAACGGCGCCCACCTCGGCCTTCCGCGCGAACTCCATGGTGGCGCTCGTGCTGGCGTGGCCCCATCCAACATGGGCTGAGTATTCGTGGTCCCGGTACTGGGCATCGTGCAGGAGGACGTCGGCGCCCTGAGCGATGTCGTGCCCGCTGATCCACTCGGCGGGCAGCTCGACGAGGTCGGTACCCAATGACGGTTCGTGGTCGGGGAGGTAGACGAGCGTTCGGCCGTTCTCCTCGATCCGGTAACCGACCGTAGGGCCTTGGTGCGTGACCTTGGCCGCGCGAATCGTTGCGGAGCCGATCGTCACCGAAGCTTCGGGGGCATCGTGGAACGTGACGTTCGAGCCGACATCCTCGAGGCGAACCGGAAACAGCGGCGGCGAGAGGTACATCGCAATCCGTTCCGATAAGTGCGCCACGGGAGACGTCGGCCCCCAGATGTGAATATCGAGCCCGGGCGAGAACAAGGGGCGGAAGAATCCGAGACCCTGCAGATGGTCGAGGTGGAGATGCGTCAGCAAGATATGAAGCTCGACGGGCGGGTCTGTCTCCATGACCACACCCAGGGGACGCATCCCCGTACCCGCGTCCAGAATGAGGGTGTGCCCGCTCGCGAGGCGAACCTCGACACAGGATGTGTTCCCGCCGTACTTGATGGTGTCGGCTCCGGGCGCAGCCACCGACCCCCGACATCCCCACACCCGGGCCTCCATTACGAGCTGAGATTCTCGGCCGCGACCTCCCAGAAGACCGCGACCACACCATGCATCTCGCCGGCCGCGCCGAACAATGGATACGCCGTCGCCTCATAGTGGCGGCGCACGCCGTCGTACCCGTTCGCGAGCACGTTTTTGTGCGCCGGTCGATGCTCGAAGAATGCAATGCCGGCCGGAGAGTCACGCCGGCGGACCGGTTCGCCGTCGGGCGTCGAGAGTTGCAACGCCGCGCCGAACTCGCCAGCGGGTATCTCACCCAGCTCGGCGAACGACTTCCCGAGCAGCAGCGCGGCCGCGTCGTTGAAGAACACCAACATCCCGCCGGAGTCCAGGAGGAACATCGGAGTCGCCAGGTTCGATGCGAGTTCGCGTGCGAGGATCAACGGCAAGCTCTTCGGCGCTCCGGGCGTTCCCAGCGGATCACTCATGACGCCGACTCTGCTCTCTCTTCGCGTTCACGTCGCGCATCCTTGCCGCGTCGGGTCGAGATTGCCAAGTGTCCGCCCGGCGAGCAAGGGTCCGCTGCCAATATTTCGCGTTCGCGGGTGTGAGCAATGACCACCAGAAGCGTTGATGATGCGATTCGAGCACCGACGCCATGGCCGAAACCGTCGTCGAAGTCTTCGGTGGGATCGACCACCTCGTGAACAACGCGGCCATCTTCGGCGACATGGAGCTGGCCGGTCTGACCGATACCGCCGCGCTCGAGCGGCAGTTTCCGGCACCGAAGCGCGTTGGATCACTGGCCATGTCCTCGCGGTCGACGGTGGAAACATCACGCGCATCTGACGAAAGCGCTCTGTCTCGTCGAGGGACCTTGGGCCCTGGTGTGGCGCGGCTGCATCATTGAACATCACGGGTAGGAAGTCGCGAGACTCGACGGGTATAGGGGCGTTCTATGGAGCAGGTATCGGTTGCGTCGTCGGGTGGAGAGGGTCGACCGGTCGCGCCGTCGACGGTGCGCATGACGGACCGCGCCGACTTTCGGATCTGGACAGTCACGGTGACGTTCATTGTGTTCGCGGCCTTGGCGGCGGCCATCGCCGCGCTTGCGGTCGCCCGCGATGCGAAGAGCACAGCACCTGCCTCCGGCTCAACCGCCGTCGCGCCCGCGGGTCAGGCCGTGGACTTCAACGCGGATATGCCGGCGAACTTGAAAACCCGCGACGCGGTC
The DNA here is from genome assembly GCA_046598395.1 of Acidimicrobiia bacterium. GTDB lineage: Bacteria > Actinomycetota > Acidimicrobiia > IMCC26256 > JAENVU01 > JAENVU01. The sequence goes on along the minus strand of JBKJIQ010000036.1, from coordinate 156,508 downwards.
GCGCCAAAGCCGCTGCCGGGGACGGTGCACAACCTGACGCTGCATGTGAAGGAGGTGCGGGTCGAGGTTGCCCCCGGGGTGAAACAGATGATGTGGACGTTCGGTGGGACTGCGCCGGGGCCGGTCTATCGGGGCAAGGTCGGCGACACCTTCAACTTCACGATCGTGAACGACGGTGCGATCGCGCACTCGATGGACTTCCACGCCGGGATGGTGTCACCGAGCACTGCGATGGTGACGATCGAGCCGGGGAAGTCGCACGAGTACTCGTTCCGGGCAAACCGGGCTGGGATCTTTATGTATCACTGCGGAACTCCGCCCGTGTTGATGCACATCGCGGCGGGAATGTACGGAGCCGTCATCATCGATCCGCCGAACCTGCCACAAGTCGATCGCGAGTTCGTGATGTTGCAATCCGAGATCTATACCGGGCCGAAGGGAGAACTCCCCGACATGGCCAAGCTGTTGGGTGAGCAGTACGACGCGGTCGTGTTCAACGGGTATGTGAACCAGTACAAGTACCAGCCGATCCGTATCGAACCCAATGATCACGTGCGGGTGTGGGTGCTCGACGACGGGCCTTCGCAAAGCAGCTCGTTCCATGTGATCGGGACAATCTTCGACACAGTGTTCAAGGAAGGCGGCTATCTGCTCCAACCCGACGCGACCCAAGGCGGTTCGCAGGCGCTCGACCTGGCCGCGTCCCAAGGCGGCTTCGTCGAGTTCACGCCGGCTGAGGCGGGTAACTACGCGTTCGTGACGCACAAGTTCAACGATGCCTCCCGAGGGGCGGTCGGAGTGTTCCAGGTCGGTGACGCACCTGCATCTGCGGGACACTGACGCCGTCTCGGTCGGCCGGGCGGGGCCCCCATTCCGTTGGCCTCACCGTCCCGCATTGGCACGACATGGGGATCACGGCCCATGATCCCCGCCGCCCGTGATCCAGGCCGCCCGTGATCCGGGCCCGGCCGCGAAAGGTGAGCACCGTTGACCCGCTTCGTTGAGAGTTCGATCACGTTCCCGTATAAGCGTTCACTGGGTCCGGTGATCGGCGCGTTCATGACGGCGCTCACCGAACGACGCATCCTCGGGATCCGTTCGGGTGACCGAGTGCTCGTACCCCCGCTCGAATGGGATCCACAGACCGGTGCCGAACTTCCGGCCGATGCAATGTTGGAGGTTGGACCCAACGGCACCGTCGAGTCGTGGACCTGGGTGCCGGTACCGTCGAAACAGCACCCGGTTGATCACCCGTTCGCGTTTGCGATGATTCGCCTCGATGGCGCGTCGACGCCGTTGCTGCACGCCGTTGATGCGGGCTCGACCGCGACGCTCGCGGTTGGCACCCGGGTTGCGCCGCGCTGGCGCGGGGCGCGTGAAGGCCGTATCGACGACATCATCGCCTTCGTTCCGGGCGAGGTGGCCGAGGTCGAAGGTACCGATGAAGGGCCGAAGGCCGAGCCGGTCCTGATGATGGATTACAACGCGTCGATCACGTACCGCAATCCGGTACCGCTCGTGCTCGACCGGCTCCGCGAGGCGAGCCGGGAAGAACGGATCCTGGGCCAGCGGTGCCCAGTCTGCTCCCGCATCTACGCGGGCGGTCGCGGCTACTGCCCGATCGACGCGATCGAGCTTGGCGTGGAACACGATGTCGATCTGCCGCACACGGGAACGATCACGAACTACACGATCATTGCGCCGGTGCAGTATCCGGGTCAGACCGAGACCGAGCCGTTTGCGCGCGTGTTTGTACTGCTCGACGGCACCGATGTGATCCTCCCGTACCAGCCGGTTATTGAGCTGCCAGTTGGCGATGTGTGCGTGGGCAAGCGGGTGGCTGCCGCCTGGGCGCCGCCCGATGATGACCTCGACGAAGGCGCAACGATGGGCGGCGCGTACGGCCATCTCATCGGCTGGATGCCGAGCGGCGAACCCAACATCGATGACCCTGACCTCGTGAATCGGATCTTCTGATGACGCCGACGAATAGCCAATCCACCAGTACCGACATTGCGGTGGTCGGCTGGGCGCTGTCGCCCATGATCCGCCGCACCGACCTGTCCGAAACACAGCTCCTGCTGCGTGTGATCACCGACGCACTCGAGCCGCTCGGCCTCACTCGGGCTGATATCGACTTCACGTGTCTCGGATCGTGCGACTACATCACCGGCCAAGCGTTCTCGTTCGTGTCGAACCTCGACGCGATCGGCGCCTGGCCACCCAAGCGCGACTCCCACGTTGAGATGGATGGCGCGTGGGCGCTTTACGAAGCATGGCTGCGGCTCCAGGAAGGCGATATCGAGATCGCCGTGGTCACCGGTTCGGGACGATCCTCCACCGGAGATCCGTCGCTCATCTACCCGATGGAGATGGATCCCTTCTACCTCGCGCCACTCGGCGTGGACCCGCTCACGTTTGCGGCGCTCCAAGCGCGTGCGTTGATCTCGTCAGGGATCACCGATGAGCGGGCAATGGCTGAGGTCGCGGCCCGGTCGCGGCGCGACGCGATGGAGAACCCGGATGCTCAAGTGAAGGGCGAGTTCGACGTTGAGACGCTGCTGGGTGGCGACTACGTACGAGAGCCGCTCCGTCGTCATGATCTTCCGCCGATCACCGATGGTGCAGCCGCGATGGTGCTCGCGACCGGGGCTCGTGCCCGCGAGTTGCGTGAACGGCCGGCATTCATCACCGGCTTCGATCATCGGACCGAGTGTCACAATCCGGTGTACCGGGACCTCACCGACTCGCCGTCCACTCGCATTGCGGCTGCGGCGGCCAATCTGGGGACGGGACCGGTGGAAGTGGCGGAGTTGCAAGCGGCATTCACCCACGAAGAGATCCTGTTACGGCGGGCACTCGGACTGGGTGACGATGTTGTCGTGAACCGGTCGGGCGGCGCGCTCGCGTCGAACCCGATCATGGCCACCGGCCTCGCGCGAATCGGGTACGCCTCGAATCACATCTTCGACGGTGGGAATCGGGCGCTCGCCCACTCAACCTCGGGTCCATGTCTTCAACAGAACCTGATCTGCATCCTGGAAGGACCATCATGACGGAGCCGTGTGCGATCGTCGGGGTTGGTCAGACCCATCACAAGTCGCGCCGTCACGACGTGTCGTTCGGTGGGCTCGTCCGGGAAGCAGTGTTCCGCGCCCTCGACGACGCGCAGATGACCCTGGCCGATATCGACGCAGTGGTGATCGGCAAGGCGCCGGACCTCTTCGAAGGGGTCATGAAGCCGGAGCTCTACCTCTCCGATGCGCTGGGCGCAGTGGGCAAGCCGATGTTCCGGGTGCATACCGCGGGATCGGTGGGCGGAACGACGGCGATCGTCGCAGCCTCGCACGTGCAAGCGCGCAAGCACGAGCGTGTGCTGGCCGTGGCGTTCGAGAAACAGTCGGAAGGCAACGCGCAGTTTGCCCTCGGCAGCGGCAAGGGCGCGTCTCTTGGCGCAGGTGGCGCGTTCGCACCGTTTATTCGCGCTTATATCCAACGCAGCGGCGCGCCGGAACACATCGGATGGAAGGTCGCGGTCAAGGACCGACAAAACGCCATGAAGAACCCGTACGCCCACCTCCGGATCGCCGATATTTCGATCGAGAAAGTGAAGGAGTCCCCGATGTTGTGGGACCCACTGCGCTACCTCGAGTCGTGCCCATCGTCTGACGGTGCGTGCGCGGTGGTGCTGACGAACGAAGAGGGTGGCAACGCGGCGGCCGCCGACGGGCGTGCGCCGGCATGGATCCTCGGTACGTCGTCGCGCAGCGAACCGCCGAGCTTCCCTGGTCGTGATCCCGTGCGGCCCGCCGCGTGCGTCCAAGCTGCGTGGGACGTGTACGGGCAAGCAGGCATCACCAACCCGCGCGAACAGATCGACGTGGCGGAGCTCTATGTGCCGTTTTCTTGGCACGAGGCGATCTGGCTCGAAGGCCATGACATTGCGGCCGTGGGCGACGGTTGGAAGATGATCGACGCCGATGAAACCGCGCTCACTGGCAGCTTTCCCGTCAATCCGAGCGGGGGTGTGCTGTCCAGCAACCCGATCGGTGCCTCGGGGTTGTTGCGCTTCGCCGAGGCGGCCAACCAAGTGCGGGGCGCGGCCGGCGAGCACCAGGTGGAGGGCGCCAACGTTGCGCTGGCGATGGCCTACGGAGCGAACAGCCAGTACTTCAGCACCTGGGTCGTGGCGAACTCATTGCAGCCGTTCGGCTAACCGATCGGTCTCGCGTCAGGTCCAGAGGCTGCAAATAGGCAGCGCGGTGATGCGATCCTCGAACTTGATCGGCCGGGGCCCGGTGTGCAGCACGATCCCGGCAACGAAGCGGTCGCCCAGCTCATCTCGGAGCCATCGGAGGTGGCGGGCGTCATGAGCTGTTGGCACTGAGGTTGCTTTGATCTCGAGTGCGATCACGCGGCCTCCACCCAGTTCGACGATGAGATCAACCTCACGCCGCCCATCTTGTTGGCGCAGATGAAACAGTCGTGCCCGCATGTCGAGATGATCGATCTCCGCTCGAAGCTGGGCGACGACGAACGTCTCGATGAGACGACCGAGAATGTCGGCGTCGTGCATCACCGCGGCAGCATCGACGTTCGCGAGCGCTCCGAAGAGGCCGGAATCCACAACGAAACGTTTTGGCGCGAGGGTCATCCGGCGGAGTCGGTTTGGCGTCCATGCGGGGAGCTCCTCGATGATGCAGAGGCCGACCAGGAGCGCTCGGTACGCGTCGGCCGACCGACGGTTGGTGTGGGCAGCGTTGATCAGGGTGGTCTCATCGACGGTACCGGCCGAGTTGAGTGCGTACGCCTCGAGGTAACTGCGGAGCCGAACGGAACTGCGTCGTGGTTCGATCTCGGCTGCATCACGCGTCACGAGTTGGTCGACGTACGCGTCATACCAGCGTTCGCGTGCTCGCCGGTCAAGGTTGAGCGCCGGCTCGGGGAATCCGCCGCGGAGCGCGCTGTCCACGTAGTCGTGAAGCGTCGGAGCCTTGCTAGGTATCGGCGAATCGTCGCCGGCGAGCACGCGCGCGAGGAAGAGTCGTGATCCGACAGTTCCCCTCACCTCGCGTTCGCTGAAGCCAAACATTGCGAGACGGACCAAGCGACCGGTCCCGGGCCACGTTTCACTGTCGAGGTCGGAGCGCGCGGAACCGGTGATGACGAATCGGCCCCGGTCGGGTCTCGCGTCCACAGAACGTTTGACGGCTCCGAGTATCTGGGGGACCACTTGCCACTCGTCGATGAGAATGGGCTCGACGCGACCGACCAGAGCGATGTCTGGATCCGCCCGCACCACCTCGGCTTCGACGGGCGTGCCGAGTTGGACGACACTTCCTGCGAGCCGCTCGGCAGTCGTGGTCTTGCCTGATGCCCGCGGTCCTGTGAGCAGGACTGCAGGGTGATCAGTCAGGAACGTTCGGAGCGTCTTGTCCGCTAGTCGCGCAAAGTAGCTGGTCACGAGCATGATTGTAACTCGTACGCGCTCGAAACGTCACTCCATACGCGCTTGAAATATCACCCGGTACGCGATGAGGGAACAGGTCTTTCGGATCGGCTCTCTTGGCGCACGCGTTTGGCGCGTAGCCCTGCATGCCGCGACGATGGCGGGATGTCGATCATCACCCGTGCGGAGGCGCTGGCCGCGCTCACCGCTCCCGGCGAGACCTACGAACTGGAGACGGTCGGATCAGCGCACGGGTCCGTCCGCACGTTCCGGAACGCGCCGCCAACGTTGGGCGCCCTCTTCGCCGCCACGGCAACGGATCGGCCGTTCATTGTCTACGACGACGAGCGCCTCACGTTCGCAGAGACGTACGCGGCGGCGGCGAAAGTTGCCCACGTCCTGGTGGAGGGGTACGGCATCGCGCCCGGTGATCGCGTGGCAATCTCGATGCGCAACTATCCGGAGTGGATCCTCGCGTTCATGGCGGTTACGTCGATTGGTGCGATCGCGGTCGCGATGAATGCACTGTGGCAGCCCGAGGAGTTGGAGTACGGCCTGGTCGACTCCGGCGCGTCGGTGGTGCTCGCCGATCAGGAGCGGGTCGATCGGCTCGCCCGTTGCAGCCCGAATCTCGATGTGCCGGTGGTGTCGGTGCGGTCGGACGCCACGGGTCCTCGTATCGCGCGCCTCGAAGATCGCCTTGCCGGGTACGGCGACGCTGAGATGCCGACGGCGACGGTGGGACCGAATGATCCGGCCACCATCTTCTACACCTCCGGCTCGACGGGTCACCCCAAGGGTGTGGTGTCGACGCATCGCAACGTGATCAGTGCACTGTTGTCATGGGAGCTCGACACGTTCGCGGGTGCGCGCCAAGCTCGCAACGGCGCCCCCGCGCCCGAGCGCGCACCGCGAACCGACCGCGAGGTGCAGGACGCAGCGTTGCTCGCCGTGCCGCTGTTCCACGTGACCGGATCACATGCGGTGTATCTCTCCTCCTATCGTGCGCAGCGCAAGCTCGTGTGCATGTACAAGTGGGATCCGGACCACGCGGCCGAGCTCATTGAGCGCGAACGGGTGAACTCGTTCATCGCTCCGCCCGCGATGACCGGCGACCTCGTACGCATCGCGGCAACGAGTGGACGCGACCTCAGCTCATTGCGCGTGGTTGGTGGGGGAGGCGCGCCGCGTGCTCCCGAACAGGTCCGCCAGATCGACGCGTCGTTCAAGCAGGTCGCACCCAACACGGGGTGGGGGATGACCGAAACGAACGCGATCGGTGCAGGAATCTCGGGGCACGACTACCTCGAACGTCCCGAGAGCTCGGGTCGGTGTTCCGCGGTGCTCGACCTCAAAGTGATCAGCGACGACGGCGCAACCCTGCCTCGGGGCGAACGCGGTGAGCTGCTCGTGCGCGGCGGATCAGTGTTTGCCGGGTACTGGAATCGGCCGGACGTGGATGCCGAAACCTTCATCGACGGGTGGTTTCGCAGCGGCGACGTTGCCTATCTCGACGGCGATGGGTACGTGTTCATCGTCGACCGCATCAAGGACCTCATCATCCGCGGCGGCGAGAACATTGGGTGCGGCCAGGTGGAGGCGGCGATCTTGATGCACCCGTTGGTCCATGAGGCCGCGGTGTATGCCGTGCCCGACGATCGGCTCGGGGAAGAGGTGGGCGCCACCATCTATGCCGATCCGTCGATCGACGTGGAGGAGCTGCGCTCGTTCCTCTCGGAGCATCTCGCCCGCTTCGAAGTCCCGCGTTCGATCATCACGAGCGCGCAGCCCCTACCGCGCACTGCGTCGGGCAAGGTCTTCAAACGCGAACTCCGCGACCGTGCGGTCGCATCGCTTACGGACCGGTGAAGGTTGGCCCTCGCTCGCCGGACGCACCGGCTTGGTGTGTCTGGCCCGCAGAATGGTCGGCACCTCGGTTCGTGACCTCGGCGCGTCCGACCACATGGTGATGCACTTCGTCCGGGCCGTCGGCGAGCCGCAAGGTCCGTTGCGCATGCCACATGTCGGCGAGTGGGAACCACTGTGAGATCCCTGCGGCACCGTGCATCTGGATGGCTTCGTCGATGATCGCACAGCACCGCTCCGGCACCATCGCCTTCACCGCGCTGACCCACACGCGCGCCTCCGCGTTGCCGAGGGTGTCCATGGCCTTGGCGGCGCGCAACACCATCAGCCGCATTGCCTCCACGTCGATACGCGCCCTTGACACCACTTCCATGTTCTTGCCCAAGTTGATGAGCAACTTGCCGAACCCTTCTCGACTCATGCCGCGATCCACCATCATCTCGATGGCGCGCTCCGCGGTGCCGATCGAACGCATGCAGTGATGAATCCGACCAGGGCCCAGCCGAAGTTGGGAGATCTCGAAACCGCGACCCTCGCCGAGCAGGAGGTTGGCTTTGGGAACTCGGACGTCGTTGAACCGAATGTGCATGTGTCCATGGGGTGCATCGTCGGCACCGAACACGTGCATCGGTCCGACGATCTCCACGCCCGGCGTGTCACGCGGGACGAGGATCTGTGATTGCTGCCGGTAGACATCCGCGTCGGGGCTGGTCCGCACCATCGTGATCATGATCTTGCAGCGAGGATCTCCCGCACCGGAGATGTAGAACTTCTCGCCGGAGATGATCCACTCGTCACCGTCGAGCACGGCGCTGGTTTGGATCTGGCGGGCATCGGAACTCATCACTCCGGGTTCGGTCATCGCAAACGCAGAACGGATCTCGCCGTTGAGCAGCGGTTCGAGCCACTCCTTCTTCTGTTCCGGAGTCCCGACGCGTTCGAGGACTTCCATGTTGCCGGTGTCGGGCGCCGAACAGTTCAGGCACTCGGACGAGAGCCGGTTTTTTCCGAGTTCGTTCGCGATATAGGCGTAGTCGAGGTTGCTCAGGCCCTGACCGGTCTCGGCATCGGGAAGAAAGAAGTTCCAGAGTCCTTGCTCGCGCGCCTTCGCCTTGGCGTCGTCGAGTAGTTCGAGTTGGCCGGGTGCCCAACTCCATCGCTCTGCTCGATGTTCTCCGAGTCGGTAGAACTCCTCGGTGATCGGCTCCACCTCATCACGAATGAACGCGGTCACGCCGTCGTAGAGCGGCCGCACGCCTTCGGACATCCGGAGGTCGAGGTCGTCCATGTTGGCCATCTTGAGCGCGCCACCGGTCATCTGAAATGTCCTTTTCGAAGCCGTGATTGCTGAGATCTGGGATCGTACGGGAAGGATGGGCTCGCGAATGACAAGACGCGGGTCGCGCTACTCGAGGTGGTCGATGCTTTGGCCGACATCGGCCAACGTGGTGCCCTTCCCATAGTCGCCCGTGAGCGTATGGATATTCTTCGGGCTGCAGTTGTAGATCCCGTCGGTGGCGTGAAGCCCGGGCGCGACCTTGAAGCCTTGCGGTGTGGCTACCTCCACGAGGTTGCATCCGGTCGAGGTACCGCCACCTGGGTCCGTGGTGGCATGGAGTCCACCACCGGTCCAGGTCCGGACCTTCTGTGCCGCGTTCAGGACACACTTGCGGGTGAGGTCGTTTCCGCAGGTCTTGGCCGCGGTGGCGAACAACAACCACGCGGACCACGCTTGGAGGCCGAGATACGCGCGGCTCTTTCCATTCGGCGCGTAGTCCTTGAACGCCTGGAGGAACTGCCCGGTGGCGTTGGACACGATGGCTTGCTCGAACGGGGCAAAGCTGCTCTGGATGAAGACATTGTTACCGGCGAGCGCGTCGGTACCGAGGTCGATGAGTTTCTGGTCGTAGTGGTTGGCGTCGGCCCGAACGAAGTCGAGCGTGTAGCCGATGTCTTTCACCGCGTGGAGCAACAATGCGAGGCCTTCTGGTTCGCCGACCCAGATGAGGCCCTTCACGCCGCTGTCCTTGAGCTTCTGTGCATACGGCGTCCAGTCGGCGAGACCGCCCGCCGGATACTGGTCGTTGTAGACGATGTTCCACCCGATCGCGGTTGCGCCTTCCGCGTTTTGTGCCGCGACGACCTTCGTGGTGGAAATATCGCCGGTGAGAACGCCCACCTTCTTGGTGGCCGCAGGGAACCTCGAGGCGAGGTAGTTCAACGTTCCAATCTGAAGGTGCTCGAGCGTGTTCGGCAACGGTTGGACCACGAGGTCCGCACCGCGTGCTTGCGCGCTCACTACGAACCCGGCGAAGTCGGGGAGCAGACAGCGCAGCCGTGTCTCCACACCGTCCTGGTCAAAGGTGGCGCCGCCGCCCACGAGTGCGAAGTCGTCAATACAGGACTCGGTCATCCGGGGCTTCACATTGATCAGTTCGGCATCGCGCTTATCGACGACAATCTTGCGCCCATTGATGCCGCCCCGGTCGTTGCACCACGCGGCGAAGACATCGGCGGTATCGAAGAACTCCTGGTTCAACCCGGGACGTCCGACGAACCCCCGATCCGAGAAGGTGGCGACGCGCACCGCGGTGGGGGTCACGCCGGTACTCGGCGAGCCGGACGGCGTTCCCGGCGTGCAAACACTCCGCACGGTTCCGAAGTCTGCATCCTTGCGAGCTCCCGACGCCGCCGTGCTCGACGGTGCTATGGCCGGTTTGGCCGCACCATTTCCTTCGCTGCGGCCGCACGCCGCGCCCACGATCACGAGGCACGGGGCAAGGGCAAGGGCAGTCAATCGATGACGCATCACGGTCTCCTTCGATGCTGGTGGCCGTACCGTATGCGTCGCAGCACCGTCGTGCTCGAAGTCCTCCAACCCCGCTACGGTGACCCGTTGCGGAGGCATTCATCGTGGCTTCCCGGACCGTTCAAGGGGGCATCCTGTGATGCAGTCGAAGTCGCTCTGGGCATTGTTGGGCGTGGTCGCACTCGGTGCGGCTTCGTGCTCGTCCAATACTGCTGCGGCCGAGTCAACTCCGCAGCACAAGCACTCGCACAAGCACACTCATGCCAAGGGTGCGATGACGGCGAAGGAAATGGCGGCGATGGGCGGGGGCGCAGCCGCGGATGATCGCGGGTTCTCGAAGCTCGAGAACGGCATGGAGCACGGTCACTCGTTCCCGCAAGCGATCTCGAAGACCGATCGGGTGGAGTTGGCGCGCCAGCTCACGTTGGCCCGCGAGGTCGCATTGCAGTATCCGACGGTGGCCGACGCCGAAGCGGCGGGCCTGCATCGTGGCGGACCGTTCTCACCGGGACTCGGAGCCCACTACATCTCGTATGGCAACGCGGGTGGCGACGCTGATGGGGTGATGAGCGACGACGACATCCGTAAGCCGCTGGCGTGGATCTACGACGGTACGCATCCCGATTCGCGGATCTCGGGATTGTTCTATAGCACCAACATCAAGAACCCCACCGGTCTCGCTGGACCCAATGACACGTGGCACGTGCATCACGACATCTGTCTGGTCACCACTCCGACCGGCGTCGATACGCCGCTCGGCGCGGATCATTCCGCGACCACGAAAGAGTGCGACGCCGTCAAGGGCCGTCTGCTCCAGCAGACCGGATACTTGCTCCACGTGTGGGTAGTCCCGGGGTACGAGAGCCCCCAAGGTGTGTTCTCCCACCTCACCTCTGCCGTCACCTGTGACGATGGCTCCTACACCCTGATCCCGGATGTGACCAAAATCGGAACCAAGACGACGGTGTGCCTCGACGGGACCGAGTAGCGAGTCTCGGTCAGGTCCAAAGATCGGCGACAGGTAGTCCGACCAATCGATCGCCGAGCGAGGTTCTGCGATTGCCGGTGTGGAACACAATGCCGCCGATGAAATCGGTCCCGACTCGGTCGAGTCGGTCCCGCACGGCGGCCATGGGTGCGGCATCGTCGGTTCGCGCGATCGTCGATGCCTTGATCTCGACTGCGATCACCCGGCCGTCGGAAGACTCGATAATCGCGTCGATTTCCAGGCCGCCGCGATCGCGGAGATGGTAGAGCCGAGCGGAGATGTCTGACCACGTGAGCTGCTTGGCGATCTCACCGATAGCGAATGACTCGATGAGCGGTCCGACGGAAGGGTCGTTTCGGCGCGCCAGTGCCTCGGGTCCTTTTCCGATGATCGCGGCGCCGAGGCCACTATCGCAAACGTGCAGTTTCGGACGGCGCACGATTTTGGACGCAACCTTGCGACTCCAGGCCGGGACCCGGTGGACGAGAAATGTCGTTTCGATCCACGGTTCGTAGGTCTCGACCGTTGTGCGATCGATGCCGAGCTGCTCGGCGAGGCTCGATATGACCAACTCCGATCCGGTGGTGCCGATCAGCAGACGAGCGAGGTTGAGTAGCGCATCGAATCGGCGGAGGTCAGTCGCGGACTCGACCTCGCGTTGGAGAACCGTCTCCAAGTAACGCTCGAACCACCGCCGACGCGAGCGTGCGTTCATCCGCTGCGGTTCGGGGTAGCCCCCTCGACAAATGAGTTCGAGATACTCGGAACGGGATGGGGTCGTGCCGTCGTGGTCGAGCAGTTGGCGCGTGCCAGTGAAGGCGCGGTCGATGAGCGAGTCGGTTCCGTCTGCGAGCTCGCCCATCGATAGTGGCCAGAGCGTGATGAGGTCGACGCGGCCGGCGAGACTCTCCGAAATGGTGGGAGTGGTCAAGAAGTTGGTGGATCCTGTGAGTACGAACTGGCCGCGATCACGAGACTGATCGAGGCGTTGCTTGACTGCCAAGACCAATGGGGTTCCGGCACGCTGGATCTCGTCGATGACCGCCGGAGCCCCCAACGTGCTGAGGAAGAGCGCCGGATCTTCGATTGCGGCGGCAAGATCGGGTTCGTAATCCAAGGTCGCGACCGGTGCGTGAAGTTGGTCGGCCAGCACCTCCGCGAGGGTTGATTTCCCGACCTGCCGTGCGCCTTGGAGGACAATCGCTCGGAATGACGCCATGGACTCGGCGGCGGTCGTGAGTGCTCGCCGAGGAATGAGATCCGAGTCCACGCAGGTGATCCTACTAACTAACCAGCAAAACGTCCAGCTCTAACCCAGGAAAACGTCCGGCTCCTACCCAGCAAAACGTCCAGCCTGTTCGTCGAACCCATTTCCCGAATCGGCTCCTACGTCCAGACGACCCGCCGCTCGGTATTTGCCCCAGGGTCCGGCTTTCCCATACTATGACTGACTAGTCAGTCATTCACGGCGTAGAGCGAAGGAGCATCAAGGTGGCAGAGGTTGTACTCAGCGATGGCACCGTTCACTACCGGGAAGAGGGCGTGGGCGCGGCGGTGGTCATGTTGCACGCGACGCTGCACGATCACCACGATTTCGATTCCATCTTCGACTCGATCGCGCAACGGTTCCGTGCGATTGCGATCGACTGGCCGTTTCATGGTGAGTCGGGGCACCTGGGGACACCTCCGTCCGGGCCGCGGCTTGCCCGCGTGCTGGAGGAGTTCGTCACCACGATCGGGCTGGGGCCGAGCGTGTTCGTCGGTAACTCGGTCGGCGGCTATGCCGCTGCACACCTGGCGATCGAGCGGCCGGAACTTGTGGCCGGTCTGGTGTTGGTCGACACCGGTGGATTTACGCATCAAAATTCAGCGACTCGCATGTTCTGTCGCCTGATGGGCCGGCCCGCGATTGCCCGGCGTCTCCTACCGCCTCTGGTCGGCCGGTACATGAGAGTCGAGACTGAGAACGACACGTTGGTCGCCGATGGGGCGCGTCGCCGGGCCCGGAGCCCGGAGGGTGCCGAGGTGGCGGCGTGCCTGTGGCGGAGTTTCCTCGATCCGGACTACGACCTCCGGGGTCGCGCCCTCGAGATCGTGGCGCCGACGCTGGTGATGTGGGGCGCGCACGACATCGTGTTGTCGCTCAAGGAGGGGCGAGCGGCCCACGCGGCGATTCGCGGCTCCGAGTTCCACCAGTTCCCGACCGGCCACGTCCCGTTCTCTTCTCAGCCCCGTGAGTTCCTCGAGGTGCTCGTTCCGTTCCTCGACGCGACGACCGCGATCGGCAACTCGTCACGACCCGTCCCGACCGAGACGGTCGATGGCTGATCACGCGCACCCGACCCGTGCCACGTTGCTCGACGCGGGGCTCGCCGCCAGTGAGGACACGGTGCTCTCGGCGCTGTCGGTCGACCAAGTCGTCCGCCACGCGGGCGTAGCGAAAGGCACGTTCTACGTGCACTTCGATGACCGGGGCGATTACCTGACCGCTTTGCACCGCAGATTCCACGACGAGTTGCGCGCCAAAATTGCCGCCAAGGTTGCCGGACTGGAGCCTGGCGAAAACCGCCTGCGGCGAGGGACCGTCGCGTACCTCGACGGATGTCTGCACGCTCGTGGCGTCAAAGCCATGCTCGCTCAAGCGCGAGGGGTGCCCGAGATCGGACAGGCGGTCGCGACCTCCAATGAACGTTTCGCGACCGCAGTACGCGCCGATCTCGACGCGCTCGGATGGGCGCATCCCCTCGAAGCCGCACGACTCTTCGTGGCCATGGCCGCCGAGACGGCTCTGGGGGAACTCGCTGCGGGCAAGCGCCTCCCGAGGCTCCGTGCGGCGCTGTTCTCCTACGCCGGGAACGGTGGCGCGAGTCTGCGCCCTTAGGCGGTGGGCGCGGTGGTCCCGCCTACGGGGACGTCGCCGAGGCCGAGCTTGCGGTGGTCCCAGGTGCGGACGCGGTCAACGTCGATCGCGATGGCGACCCGATTGTGCAGCATGGTCTCGACGATGGGCTTCATCTCATCGGTGTACGGGCCCATGTAGCGCTCGAACACGCTGACGCCCACCTGCCAGAGTTCTTCCGCATCATCGCTGATCCGGGCCTGGCCCTCGATCGACACACCGCGGAGTTCGTTATAGGTGAGACCGGCTTCGGCCAAGAACGAGACCGAAGGATTGCGGCGGACGTTGGTGACCTTCTGTGACTTCGGCTTGGTCTCGAACCAGATCTTGCCGTCGATCACCGCGTACCACATGGCCACGAGGTGCGGGACTCCCGTGGGCCCGACGGTCGCGATCGTCGCGGTGCGTTGCTGCTCCACAAACGCCCGGACCTCGTCTGGGTCCATGGTGATCTGGGCCCGCTGATTTGCAGCCATTGAGATTCCTTCACGTCTGGGTGGATGGTGGGTCGGTCAACGTTGTTCCCGAGGTTCGAAGGCCGTACCGAGCGGCTCGAACGGCAGCGACCCTACCCAATGAAGTGCCCGGGAGGGCCGAGGTCAGCCGTACGATCTTTCCCATGCGCAATCGAGCGGTACTCGTCGGTGCCGTGGCGGTGATCCTCGTGGCGTCTTGTGGGAGCGACTCGCGCTCGGCCCGAACCGCCCCCCGCGGCGAGACGCTGCGCGTCAACGACATACAGGTGATCGGGACCCACAACAGTTACCACCTGCGTCCGCCCCGCACGCTGCCGCCCGGCGATGTCGCCGACTACGAACATCCCGCGCTCGATGTCCAGCTCAACGATCAAGGCGTTCGAAGTTTCGAGCTCGATGCCTTCAACGGGCCCGCGTTTCCGGTTGCCCACACACCCGTGCTGGATGGGGCATCGAACTGCCCCACGTTGGTGGCTTGCTTGCGGGTCGTGAAGCAGTGGTCCGATCAGCATCCGGGCCACGTCCCGATCTTCGTCCTGCTTGAACCGAAAACGCAGACGATCATCTTCGATCCCGCCGACGTGCCGTGGGATGCCGCCGCGATCACGCGCCTCGACGCGGCGGTTCGTTCGGTGTTCCGGCCTAAGGATCTGCTGGCCCCTGACCAGGTGCGGGGGCGCTCCAAGACGCTGCGCGACGCGGTGGTGGGAAGGGGCTGGCCAACGCTTCCGAGCACCCGCGGCCAGATCGCGCTGGTGCTCAACAGCGCGGGACCCGAGCGTGACCTCTACCTCGCGGGTCGGCCGTCGTTGGAAGGTGCGCCGATGTTTGTGACCGCGGAGCAGAACGCTCCGTCGGCGGCAGTGCTCAAGCGCGATGAGCCGTTGGAATCGGAGATCCGGTCACTCGTCCAGCAGGGTTTCATCGTGCGGACCCGAGCAGATGACCGAGGTATCGAAGCCCGGGCAAACGACTTCACGCGGGCCACCGCATCGATCAGGAGCGGAGCACAGATCATCACCACCGATTACCCCGTGCCCGACCCGGCATTCGGGCCCTACCTGATCCGACTCGACGGCGGAAGGCCCGCGACCTGCAACCCGGTGACGGCTCCGCCGGGTTGTCGAGCGATTGATGTCGAGAACCCGAGGTCACTCCTTCGGCGCTGAGGCCGGCGGGTCGGGGGCGACGACGGTGCGGCACCGACAACCCCTATTATGGGGGCTCATTTCGAGGAGGAACCATGGCGAACCCGGTACTGACACCAAAGCGTGTGGACGCGGCAGTTGCGGAGCTCGAGCCGGGCTGGGCAGCACCCAGCAGCGCCGCGGGCGCGCCGCCGGTCAACGAGTCCGCCGGTCGGCTGATGACGGCGAACGGGACTTTCGCGAAGACGTTTCTGTTGTGGCTCGGCCTGGTGGCCGGGGGAGTGTTCGGTTGGTCGCGGGTCGCCGTCGACCCATCCGGGAACGTCGCGATCCCCGGCTGGATGTGGATTGCCATGCTCGTCGCCCTCGGCTTCGCGATGGCCTGCATCTTTGCTCCGAAGACCGCGCCGATCACCGCACCGCTCTACGCCCTCGCCGAGGGTGTCTTTCTCGGCGGGTTGTCGCACTTCTATGAGGCGCAGTGGAACGGCATCGTGGTCCAGGCCGTACTCGCGACCGTTGCCGTGTTCATCGTGTGTTTGGCGCTCTACGTGACCGGCGTCGTCAAGGTCACGAACAAATTCATGTTCGTCGTGATCGCGGCCACCGCCGGCATCTTCGTCCTCTACTTCGCTACCTTCCTGCTGTCGATCTTCGGCGTGGATCTCGCGTTCTGGAACCAACCGTCCGCGTTCGGCATCGGCTTCAGCGTGTTGGTCTGCATTGTCGCGTCGCTGAACCTGTTCGTGGACTTCGAGTTCATCCGCCGCATGGTGGTCGCCGGGTCACCAAAACAGATGGAGTGGTACGGCGCGTTGGGGATCACCGTCACCATCGTGTGGCTCTACATGGAGATCCTGCGCTTGCTGTCACTCTTGCGTCGGTAGCGCGGCGCACACTGCCGTCAGGGCGCGATCCGGTTGGGATTCGCGGCTTTCAGCAGATCGGCCCGATCAGCGGCCAGGACGAATCCCGCTTTGATCGCAACGTCCGTGGCCTCGCGGTACGCATCGAGATACGCCTGACGCGTTGGGTAGCGAGCGTTGAGTTGTTCGGCGGACAATGGCGTGGTCGAACCGAACAACAGACACGCGACCGATCCGCCCGCGGCTTCGCCGGACAACGTGTCCACCGGGGCGTCGACCAACGGAGTGCGGATCCCGCCTCGTACGTTGCCAACCTCGTCCCGCACGAACGCCGGGGTGGCGTCGATTTCGAGGCGGGGTGCGGTGGGCGGCGGGGTTCCATCACGCACCCAGGTGTTGAGGCGGTGGAGGGCCGCGCTCACGATGAAGTGTCCGGGGCCGGCATTGGTGGGAGTGGGGCAGCCGATTTGATCGGCGATTGCGCCGATGAGGTAAGCATCGGCGTGCGCGGTTCCGGCCATTTCCCACTGGCGGATCTTCGCGGTGTCGGGCTGGCGCGCGGGGTAGTTGTTGAGGAACCCGAGTAAGTCCGTCTCCGTCTCCACCACCAGGATCGGAGCGAGCAGGTCGGTGCGCAGCATGGTGGGCTTGCCGCCGACGGTTCCCGCGATGTCGATGCCGGCGTCAGGGACGCCGAGCGGCGCCGCGGCTCCGCCGCGACTGTGGATCAAGAACCCGTCGAATGCGCGCGTGATGGGTTGCACTCCATTGACGTATGTGGTGAGCGCGAATGCCGATTGGGATTCGCCGATGGCGAGAATATGGTCGGGCCGCAGCGGTCCCAACAGGTTCGACGCCTTCGGGGCACGCAGCGAGCGCGCCACCTGGGTGAACATGTCATAGGAGAACGCGTCGCCGGGGTGACGCAGCCCGCCGTATCTGGCGGGATCGTTGGCGCGCAGACCTTTGCCCGCGCCCGCCGCGATCGCAGCCGCGATGGGAACGGCGACGGGTCCACCCTCGATGCCGATCCGCTGTGCCGAAACCCCCACCCACGCGTAGCCCCCGCGCACCAACTCGCTGCTCGCATACGTGAAGTCCGGACCCGCATCGAGCCCACCGCTCACGTTGAGCCACTCGACCACGACGGCGCCATTGAACGTTGCCGGGGTCGCGGGGCGTCGCACCACAATGCGGGTCCGGTAGTCGGCGGTCGTGTCCTCGGTGAGCGTGAAGCGACCATCGGTGGGCAGCTCGGTGTCCGATCGATATGACGATGCGGTGCCTTCGACCGCGAACTCGTCTTCCACCCATCCCCTCGTGGGCAGTGGTGTCCCGGCGCCACTCGGCAGGCTGATGCCGTTGCCGCCGCGGAGCCGGCCCACGACGCGCGCGGCTGGACCCGCCGGTGCTGCGGTCGGGGCGGCCGGCGTCGTCGGCTTCGATGTCGCCGATTTCAGGGTCGTGGAGCCCGAAGAACAGGCGGTTCCGATCAGGACGGTGACGATGACAACAAACACGAATCGAGGTTTCATAGGACCGTGAGTATTACGTCTAACTTCCCGGACCGTGAGCGCGACGGATGCAATCTGGATCGTGCTGGCCGGGATCGCCGCCGGAACTATCAACACCGTCGTCGGCTCGGGGTCTCTGATCACGTTCCCCACGCTGCTGGCGCTCGGGTATCCGCCGGTACTCGCGAACGTGTCGAACAACATCGGACTCGTCCCCGGCGCACTCTCGGGCGTATACGGCTACCGGCGCGAACTGCGCGGCCAACGTGCCCGGCTGCTCCGGCTGGCGCCTGCATCGGCGATTGGTGGTGTCGTCGGTGCGGTGCTGCTCTTGGTGTTGCCGAGTGACGTCTTCGCACGAGTTGTGATTGTGCTGATCGTGATCGCGCTGGTGCTCGTGATCTTCCAGCCGATGCTGAGCAAGCGACTGGCCGTTACCCATGGCAGCCGTACCGCGATCTCATCGGTGTTGGTGGTGTTGGTGGGCATGGCGGGGATCTACGGCGGATATTTCGGGGCCGCGCAGGGGATCATCCTGATCGCGCTCCTCGGCATCTTCGTGGCCGACGGGTTGCAGAATCTCAACGCGGTGAAGAATGTGCTCGCGATGACGGTGAACCTGGTCGCGTCGGTGGTGTTCCTGTTCGCAACCGAAATCGATTGGAAGATCGTCGCCTGCATTGCCGCCGGGTCCGTCGTGGGCGGGCAACTCGGGGCGACGTTCGGTCGGCGGCTTGATCCTTGGGTGCTCCGCGTGGTGATCGTTGCCGTGGGCCTGACCGCACTCGTGCGGTTGCTCTGACGGGAGCCGCTGACCCGTCCGACCTTCGTGGCATGAATCAGGCGGCGGGCAGGACGTAGCCCGCGATGACGCCGTAATGGACCGCGGCGGCCGCGATCACCAGGACATGAAACACCTCGTGGTAGCCGAACACCGCGGGGCTCGGGTCGGGACGCTTGCGCGCGTAGACCACGGCGCCGGCGGTGTAGAGCACGCCGCCGAGGGCGATGAGTGAGAAGCCCACGCCACCAATACCTTCGATCAGTTGTGGAGCGGCGAACACGGCGACCCAACCCAGCGCTACGTACGGGATCGCCGTGATCCATTTCGGTGCCTCGATCCATGCGACCGTGAACACCACGCCGGCGAGCGCGCCGATCCAGACGGTGAGCAGAACTGCGGTTCGGAGTCCGCCGTGGAGGATGACGCCCGCGATCGGCGTATACGTGCCGGCGATCAACACGAAGATCATCGAATGATCGAGCCGTCGAAGATTCCGACGAGCAACTGGTGGCCAATCACGGCGGTGCAACAACGCGCTCACGCCGAACAGCCCGGAGAGCGACGCGGCGTAGATCGCGACCTCCAACCGAGTCACCGAGTTTGGCGCCGCCGCGATGAGCAGCGTTCCGGTGACGAGCGATACGAAGAACGCGATCTGGTGTGAGACTCCCCGTAGCCGTGGTCGCCCGGAGGCCGGCGCGGTCATCGGGTACGGCGGCTGATGTCGACGGCAGTCTTCGGTGGCGGCACGACTGCGTTGCGCAAGAGCTGTCGAGCGACGGCCACCGCGTCGGTGGCAGGGGTGGCGGAATGTTCATCCGTGAGGTAGGTGTCAGCTGCGGCTTCGACCGCGCAGACGATGGGATCCCAATGCGCGCTCGGTTCACGTATGATGGTGACGAAGTCGTTCACCCCGAAGACCGACGCAACACCATCGATCGCGAGCAGCGCAGTCGTGAAATCACCACTGATCCCAACGCCGCGTTCGGTGTCGATGCGGTCAGCCAGGGTGATGTCGAGCGTGAACTTCATGGCGTTCGGATTCGGTGTGGTGGACGGTCGCGCAGTGGCCATGTGCCGAGGCTACGCGGGAGCGCGCTCGGGTTGGCGTTTGGGAATGGGACGGGTCCGATGATTGGTGGTGTCCTGCCGCCGATCGCGCTGCGCACCGCGTCGGGCGCGGACGTCGAGCTTGGAGCATTTCTGGAGCGAACGCTGCTCGTCGTCGCGATTCGTTACTACGGCTGAATCCCTTGTCTGGATTTCCTCGCGCAGTTGCGTGAGGTGCATCCCACGATTGAGTCGCTCGGCGCGCGCGTTGTGGTCGTCGGCACCGGCGCCGATTGGCAGGCCGACCGGCTGATGGCGGAGGGCATGCCCTTCGAATGTCTGGTGGACCCGGACGCGAACTTGTATCGAGCGCTGGGGATCGGCCGCGTTGGTCTCGGCGAATGGCTTCGACCGTCGACCATCCGCCGGTACCTCCGCGCCATTCGGCGCGGCGGGCGCCAGGGCCACATCACCGGAGATTGGCGGCGGCTCTCCGGGGTGGCACTGATTGGCACCGATCGGCGATTGCTGTGGTGCTATCGCGCGGCCGGCGTTGGTGATTACCCGTCGATGGATGAGGTGGTTCGCGCGATCGAACTCACAGCTCACGGAGCACGGTGACCGGCGCGCGTTGAGCGCGTCGGATGGTCACGAGCGACGCCATCACTACGGCGCCGATCGAAACTCCGGCGACCACGATGAGATACGCCCACGGAACCGAGAGCGCGGCGGGGGCCGGGTCGAACACGCCGGTGAGGACCTTGACCAACATCTCGGCGAGGGCCCAGCCGGTGAGTGCACCCGCGATAAGGCCACCGGCCGTGACGAACGCGGCTTCGCTCCACACGAACCCACCGAGCTGACGCGGTTTCGCGCCGAGCGCGGTCGCGATCGCGAACGTCCGGCGCCGTTCGGCGAAGCCGAGGGCAAGGACGAGACCGGTTGCCGCGGCCGCGAGGGCGAGGGCGAATCCAAGCTCAACCCGGGTGAGCCCAGAGAGATCAACCGCCGTCAGGCTCGAGCCGATCACCTTCCGGGTGCTCGCGATGTCGGTGACCGTCGCCGCAGTCCCGACCTGTCTCCGGACTGCGGTTGCCACTGTTGTCGGTGACGCGCTGCCGGTGTCCAGCAGGAAGGCGCCAACTGCGGTGCTGCCCGTGGCGCGAGCTACATAGGTGGCGTTGGCGAGCATGAAACTGTCACGGGGTGCGGTGGGGAACTCGGTAGCCACGCCGATGTAATGAAAGGGCACCTCGGTGAGCTGTTTGGTGCGGCCGTTCTGCAGGCGGAGACGCAGTGTGTCGCCGGGCTGGAGCTGAAAGTCTTTCACGGTCTCCGCGCTCACGATAATGCCATCGGGCCGTTGGCCAAGGTGAGCGATGAGTCCTCGAGCGGTGCCACCGCGGAAGTAGGCATCTTGGAGCTTGGTGGCGTCCACGATCGTGGAGGTCCGGATGCCGAACAGGTCCTGAAGATCGGCGCCCACGTAGGCGTACCGATGCTGGAGCGGCTCCACGGATGTGACTCCGGGGATCGAGCGCAACCGTTGGCCGAAGGCGGGTGCCACGTTGCTGCCGGGCGGCTCGGTGACGGTCACGTTGGCGCCATTGCTCAGTCGGGCGTCGACCTCAGCCTGGGCCTGGTACGTGCTGTTGAACACCGCGGTCGACGCGGCGAACGCAGTAGTGAGCGCAACGAGGGCGAGGGCGCCCGCAAGCAGCCGTCGTTGGCGAGACATCGTCGCCCCGACCGTGCCGGCCAGGCGTCCGGAGAACGGCCGCGCGAAGCGACGAGCGATCCCTCGCGTGATGGCGGGTCCGGTCCCGAGCAAGAGATACGCAACCCGCCACGCGAGCAGCCCCGCGCCTGCCCACAGAAGTGCCGGGCCCGCGAGGGCCCAGTAGCTCACGGATATAGCGGGTGTGCCTTCGGGTGCGAGCACCAGCTGGTAATCGTTGCGACTGGTGAGCCAGAACACGAGGCCGGAACCGCCGAGCAGCAAGAGGTCGAGTCCGAACCGGAGCCAGCGCGGCGCGCGCGCCCGTCCGATGACTCGCCGAGCTCCGATCACGGTGACCGTGCGCGCGTCGCGCCACGCGGGCAACGCGATCGCGAGCCCGGAGATCGCCAAGCCCACGATGGCGGCGCCGACGGTCCAGACAATCGCGGCGGTCGTCGTCGCGCCAAACGCGGCGGTATCGAATGCCATTCGGCCGACGAGCGCCGCGGTGCCGAGTCCGAGGAGGGCACCCACGCCGCCGACCAACGCGGCTTCGATGAGCGCGAGGCGGACCAGCGTGGTGGTCGCCGCGCCTCGGGTGCGTAACAGTGCTTGCTCACGCCGCCGGCGATCGGACCCGGATGCCGCGACCGCGGCGGTGAGCAGACCGGCGAGGACCGCGCCCGGAACGCCGAGGAACAGGAACAAGACCTGCGCGTAGAGCGCATCGCCGCGTGCCGCGCCGAGCGTGGCGCCGAGGTTGTCACCCACGAGTGCCGTGCCGGTGAGTGAGACCTCGAGGTTGCGCGCGGCGCCAGTCACTCGGGTATAGGCCGCGGCGGGATCACCCGGGAGCGCGTGGGAGATACGGGCATGGACCTGGTGGGTGATTTGGTCGGGGCGCGTTGCGCCGAGCGCATCAAACTGGGCGTGCCAGGTGGTGGCGGGGACGAGCAGCACATTGTCGGGCGGTGCTGGGGGTTGGGCCCCGATCGGTGCGCCGACCTTCTGGAAGAACGAGTCGGCGTGTGGGAGGTCGATTACGCCGTCGATCCGGAGCACCACTGATGTGAGGCCCGCGCGTCCGATGCTCACTGAGTCACCCGGCGCAACGTGCAGGTTCGCGGCAGTTTGCTGTGCAACGAGAACCCCACTCCGCGCCCCAGCCAGGTCTCGGATCACGCCGGGGAACGCGGTGCGGTAGGTGTCGGGAAGACCGACGACAACGCCGGGACCCGTGGTTTGGGTTGACGCTCCCGTGGTGGCCTGCAAGCCGGTGGTCGTGGCGAACTCGACGGGGAGTGCGGCCTTCGCTCGGGTGGTGACGCCGGTGAGTACTGCCATTGGATCGGCGCCCGGTTGGGCCTCCACCTGCCAGTCGACGGTGACGTTCTGTACCGCGCGGCGCGTCATGGTTGCTTTCGATCCGGCGAGGAAGGTGCCGATGGACGCGAGGAGTGCAACCGCGATCGCGACCCCGGTGGCGGTACCGATGAGACGTCCGGAGCGACGCGTGACGATGCCCCGAATCCAGGTCACGCTGAGCATGGTTCCTCCCGGGCGGGACCGGCCACGGGCGCGGGCACGTGCACGCGGCCGTCGGTGACGGTCCAACACTGGGTCAGTCGGTTGCCCACCTCCGGATCATGAGTACTGACGACGAGGGCGGCACCGGACTCGTGCGCAGCCTCGAGGAGGACGTCGATGACTGCGGAGCCGGTCGTGTGGTCGAGTTGGCCGGTCGGCTCGTCGGCGAGGAGTAACCGCGGTCGCTGGGCGAGGGCACGTGCGATCGCAACGCGTTGGGCCTGACCGCCCGACAACTCCTCCGGCAACTTGTTGGCCAGTTCGGCGAGGTCGAGGCGCGTGAGCGCGGACCGTGCGCGTTCCGTGGCGTCAGCTCCGTCGACGCCACCGAGCACGAGGGGGAGGGCGACGTTCTCAGTGACGTCGAGCGGAGGAAGGAGGCTCGGGCCTTGGAGTACCAGCGCGACTGGGCCGGGCCGCAGCGACGATCGGTCTCCGAGGGCGGGCCACGTGATGGAGCCTTGGGTCGGGAGCTCGAGCCCGGCGATGATGTGAAGCAGCGTTGACTTCCCTGACCCCGACGGACCCATGATCGCAATTTGCTCCCCCGACCAGATCGCACACGTGACGCCGTGCAGCGCGACGACCGCGGTTCGTCCCGACCCGAAGGTGCGGGCGATCTGATCGCAGCGGACGAGCGGTTCCTGATTCATGGCTGCACCATTCCGTCGCGGAGGGTCACGATGCAGTCGGCCTCGCGGGCGAGGTCTGGACTGTGGGTCACGACCACCACTGCGGCTCCGGCCCGGGCTCGATCGCGGAGGAGCGCGATCAGGGTTTCGGCATTGCCACGGTCGAGCTCGCCGGTTGGTTCGTCGGCGAGGATCACGCTCGGATTGTTCGCGAGGGCCACGGCGAGCCCCGCGCGCGCAAGCTCTCCGCCCGACAGTTCCGAAGGATGGGCTCGGGCGCGTCCGCCGATACCGAGTTCATCGAGCAGTACCCCTGCCGGGCTCGGCGCGGCGCCCGTCGCGAGTTGTTGTGCGAGCCGGACGTTCTCGGCGACGGTCAGATGCTCGAGCAGGTTTGCGGTCTGAAACAAGACGCCGATCCGCTTCGCGCGGATGGCCGCTCGCTCACCTTCCGGTCGGCGCGAGAGCGCATCGCCCTGGACGCGGACCATGCCGCCGTCAGGCTCGTCGAGCCCGGCGAGGCACGCCATCAGCGTTGACTTGCCCGAACCCGAAGGTCCGGTGACGGCGACGACGATCCCAGCCTCGACGGTCAGGGAGACGCCGCGCAACGCGAGCGTCTCTTCATCCCCGGCATGGTAAAAGCGATAGAGGTCCGTGGCTTCGAGCGTGGCGGTCATGCGGTCCACGCGAACGAGTTGGTGACCGTCTTCCACGGATCGACGTTGTCGGAACCCCGCGCGCCCGAGAGGGTGAGTGTGACCTGGATTCCATCGCGCCAGAACTCGTACTGCTCGACGTCAATGGCAACGCGTTTGCCGGTGACGGGATTGGGAGTGGACCCGGCGCGATACGTGACGAGCACCGCGGTTCCGGCAGCACGGGAGATCGCCTCGACCTTGATGAGCGCGAAGTTCGGCACGTCACGCGCCAAGTTCGGAACTTCCGTGGTCTGGACGGTGGCTGCCGTCGGTGCGGCCGCGACGCTCGCCGAGGTGGCCGCGATGCTGTTGTAGTGGTCGGTAAACGTGGTGGAGGTACCGGCGATGGTCTGCGCCCAACCCTCCGGAACCTTGAAGGAGTAGCCGGTGGCGTTATGGACTACGAACGCCTGGGTGTCCGGGATGTCTCCGGGTGCGACTACCTCCGGCGCGTTCGGATCGACGGCACCCGCCTTGCCGGGCGTCGTGGTTGAGCCCGATGCCTTCGCGGGGCCGGTGGCGTTGGTCGCCGAGCTGCCGCACGCGGCCACCAGCACCGTGATCGCCAGCGCAGTTGCCGCTCTCGCAGTGGATCGCATGTGATGCATTGGGTACTCCTCGGATCGGGGCGTTTGAGACCTCGGATCGGTACCCGACGACCCTACGGAACCCGCGTGCAGCGACCGGTTGTCCACTGGTGAGCGAACGGCAAACTCTTCGCGTTCGACGTCTCAGCGCTCTCGACGGCTTCTAGCCTCGGGACATGTCTTGGGACCTCGCTCCGTACGTACTGCTCGTCGAGGATGACCCGACGATCGGGCGGTCGCTCGAGCAGGCGCTCTCGACTCAGGGGTATCGAGTGGCGGTGGCTCCCGATGGCACTACCGCGCGGACCGCGTTCGCCGCAGAGACCCCCGATCTCGTGGTTCTCGATCTTGGACTTCCCGACGTGGACGGGGTCGACCTGTGCCGGGAGTTGCGTGCCGCGGGGCCCGGCACATCGATCATCGTGCTTACCGCTCGTCGTGAAGAGGCCGACGTTGTGGTGGGCCTTGATGCCGGTGCGGATGACTATGTCACCAAGCCATTTCGGCTCGCCGAACTTCTGGCACGGGTCCGTGCCCACCTGCGCGAACCGAGCGGGGAGCCGCGCACGGAAACGGTTGTCGTCGGCGATCTCCGCATCGACGTCGCGGCCCGGCGCGCCTGGGTCGGTGGGCACGAGCTCACATTGCGGCCACGCGAACACGATCTTCTCGTACTCCTCGCCTCGGAATCGGGACGAGCGATCACGCGCGAGCGGATCATGGAAGAAGTGTGGGACGAGCACTGGTACGGATCGACCAAGACGCTTGATGTCCACGTCTCGTCGCTCCGCCGGAAGCTCGGCGAGCACGATGGTCTCGTTGTTCCCCAGATTGTTGCGTTGCCGCGTGTCGGCTACCGACTCGACGTCGAATGAAGCGTCGGATCCTTTGGTCGATCGTCGCGGTGTCGGCGGTCGCGGTAGTGGTGTTGGGTATTCCCCTGGGGCTCGTTGTCGGCCGCCTGTACCGGAATGAAGCGGTGCTCCGACTTGAACGGGAGGCGAGCGAGACCCGGAGAGTAATCAACGCTGCGGGGTTCACGCGCAGGGATCCGGTGGAACTCACAAACGATGGACCGACCCAGTTCGCGTTTTATTCCGCCGAAGGTCGCCGCATGGCCGGTCGTGGACCTGAGCGCGCCGACGCGCCGACGCGCCACGCGCTGCGGGGAGTTGTCAGCGATCAACGGATTTCCGGACGGATCGTGGTCGCGATCCCGGTCGACGGCAACGAGCGGGTGGTGGGTGCGCTCCGCGCGAGTGGGCCCGAGAGTGTGGCGGAGGACCGCGTGCGCCGCGCGTGGTTGGTCATCGGGACGGTGGCCGGGATTGCCATCGTGATCTCCGCCCTGCTCGCTCGCGGGCAGGCCCGACGCTTGACTCGTCCGATCGATGCATTGGTCGGATCGGCCGAACGCTTGGGCGCGGGCGACTTTGGCGTCCGGGCGCCGCGTTCGGGGGTCGCGGAACTCGACGAGCTCGGTGGCGCGATGGACGCAACTGCGGAACGCTTGGGTGGACTGCTCGCACGGGAGCGGGCCTTTAGTGCCGATGCTTCGCACCAACTGCGAACGCCGATCGCCGCGTTGCGGGTGGCAGTAGAGAGCACACTTATGACGCCGGAGGCCGATGCGCGGGCAACGTTGCGCGAGCTCCTGAACCCCATCGATCGCCTCGAAGCGACCGTGGATGATCTGCTTGAACTCGCTCGAGATACGCACACGGACCGTTCGGCGCTGGACCTCACGGCGTTGCTCGCCGAGGTGAGAGACCTTTGGCACGGTCCGTTGGCCGGAGCAGGCCGGCCGTTGCGTATCGAAGTCGAGTCTCATCTCGACTCGCCGCTTGTCTCGGGATCGGCGGTGCATCAGATCCTTGAGGTGCTGTTGGCGAACGCGCTCCGACACGGAACCGGGATCGTGACGGTCCGAGCGCGGCGAGCGCCCGGGGCGATGGTGATCGACGTGGTGGATGAAGGGGGCGGTGTTGCGGATACCCACCAGCCATTCGTGCGTCGGTCGGGCGAAGGACACGGAATCGGTTTGTCCCTGGCGCGCACCCTGGCCGAGGCCGAGGGTGGTCGGCTGGTGCTGGACCGCGCCGGTCCGGGTCCGGTGTTCTCGTTGATCCTTCCGGTTGGTTCGGCCTGAGCCGGCCGCAGGTTCTTACTTCGTGCTTGGGTAACTCTTACGTTCGGGTGTTTTGATGTCGTGGTCAACCCCTGAGGTGCCGAGCGGACGTCAGTGGGTGACCATCGCGGTCGCGGCGGGCGCGTTACTCGGTACGGCCGGAATCGCCGGCGCCGTCACCGGCTCGTCATCGACCACGAAGCCTCCCTCAGCACCGAGAACGCCCCGATCTCGAGCAGCCCCTCCCCGAGGCTCGAGGTCGGGGCGAGCTCACGTCCGCGTCGATGGGCGACGTCGATGCTGAGGGAGGCGTACGACCGCGTGCTGGACTACCGGAGTTGGCGCTGGAGAGTTGCCCGTCCGCGACTCGCACGCACGGTGCCGATCAGCCGACAGGTCGCCGCCGGGTCATGCTTCAGATACCGATCCCAGAACGACGTGGTGGCGGAATACACGAGTGGAGCTTCGGGGCCGGGAGGGACTTCGAACGGTGGCGAGTGCGCCGATCCCCGGAGAGTGATGAACCACTTGGGTGCCAGGAGTTCGGGGTAGGCCTCTGCGCTGTTGTGATAGCCGCTGTCGGCGTCGCCCTGTACGAGGAGTACGGGAACCCGGTTGTCCTCGTAGTGGTCGTCAGGAAACTGGCGGCGTACCGCGGCCATGAGGATCGCGGCTCCGATTCGTCGATCTCGACAGCAGGTGTTCGAGACGAGTCCGTAGACACTCAGGCCCCCGAGTGACATTCCGGCCACGCCAATGTTGTGTGGGTCGATGAGACCGCGGAGTGGACCCGGGGTCGTGGATCGGCTTTGTCCCAGCATCCGGTCGATGACGAACGTCATGTCGCGGGCTTGGTCAACGCTGTCGGCAAGTAGAGAGTTGCCGCTGCTGTCTTTTCTGGTCGTGGGGAACGTGGGCGCTGCGACCACATATCCCGCGCTGGCCCACGCATCAAGCAGGAGCGCGAGCGAACTCGGGTCGCCGTCCAGCCCGTGCGCGACGACGACCAGTGGGAGCGGGCCGGTGACTCCGGTCGGGTACCGAACCTGGGTCGGCACGACGCGACACGATCGTTCGGCGCGTTGCGGCGTCGCCGGTGTAGAGCGACGCGGGTCGATGAGTGTCACCTCGATGCGGGTCAGCGCTGGCGCGATGTCGCGTTCAGTTGAGGCTGGCTGCGGGGGCGCCTCGCGGCAACGGGCGTCAGAGTTTCGCGGGTTGGCGCGGGTCCGCGACGCGGGCGCCAGAGCGCCACGAGCAGCGGAGGCTTTCGGTTGCCGATCGCCGCAGCCGACCACCACCAAAGTGGCGATGGAAATGCTGCCGACCCAGGCCAGGGCACGTGTCCCGTGGCGCCGGAATGGGTGCGAACGATGATCGACAAAAGGGTGGATGTGATGCAGTGTTGCCGGTTGGTCAGCGTCGGGTGGTTCACACAAGCGAGTTTTGGAGGCAGCGGATGTGGGTCTGGCCCCACGACCATTGGGGCGCGCATGGCGCGGGGCCGGAGGCCTGCCCTTCCCGGGAGACCCGCACACCCTTCCAATCCAGTAGCCAGGTGCGGCCCGAGGCCGCAGCGGAGCCGACTCGGATGCCGAAGGCCTTGGGGAAACCGGGTACCGCGACCGATTGGGTGGAGGAGCCCCCGCGCACGCCGAGCGACCACGCGAGTTCCGGGGCCTTACTCGCGGGCCTCACCGCAACGATGTCGCCCGGCTTCGCCAAGCGGGCGAGCGCGCGCAACGGCGTGTCGGGCCCGGTCGGGGTCTGAATCGTCTGGAGAGTTGATGGAACGATGACGGCGAAGATCGCGACGAGGGCGAATGCTCCCAGCGCCGGTCGTCGGCGTAGGAGCGCGTCGATCACGAATGCCACCGCGGCGAGCGGCGCCCAGGCCATGAGGGTAAAGGTGCGATCGAGTACGACCGGCGCAAACAACCCGGCCACCGCGGCGAGTCCGATCGGTATCGCGAAGCATGCGATCCAAACCCGTGCCAGAACGGGGTCGCGGCGACGGATGATCACGCCGCCCGCGACGGTCGCGACTGTTGCGAAAATGGCCAGCGCGGGCTCGAATGTCACCAGCCGACCGAGCGCGGTACTCAACGTTGCGATGCCCGTTGGCGGTATCCAGGCGGAGTGGCCGCCGCGCGCTTGGGTGAGGAACGTGGTGCCCCACACGAGTGCCCATCCGAGTCCGCTAAGACCAATGGCAACGCGCCAACGCCAGGCATCCCGATCGGTCCGGCGGCCAGGGAGCGCAAGCAGGCCCGCTGCGAGCAGGAACATCGAGACATGCGTGAGAAGCCCGGCGAACACCAGGGCTCCGAGCACCGGTGCGTGCCACCGGCGTGGACGGTTGACCCAGGCGGCAGCGAGCAGGCCGATCGCAATCCCGAAGAACTGCAACTCCGCGTACATGCGCGCGTCGCGCGCGTGTTGGATCTGGAACGAACTCACTGCCATCAAGGCTGTCGCAATGACCCCGGCCCGGCCGCGCGATCGCATCCACCAGGCGAAGAGCCCGAGGGCCGCTGCGGAGAGGAGCGCCGAAGGTGTGCGGAACCAGAACTCACTCACGCCGGCGCGCGCGAGGGGCGCGTGCAGGAGATAGTCGAGCGGCGGATGCGAATCGTTGATTCGCAGGTAGTTGAACAGTGACGCGAGGGGCAGACGACCGGCCATCGCGGTGAAGGATTCGTCGTAGTTGAGGCGGGATGCTCCGAGATTCCAGAACCGTAGAGCCGCGCCGAGACTCACGAGCGCGGCCAACAAGCTCGTGATGGAGGTTGTGCTTGGAGGCCGACCGCGGTCACGGCGCAGGGGCGGCGCCGGGACCGGGTCGGTGATCAAGCCGGCACCACCGTGCGGTCCCAGACTCTGGGGCCACTCGAGGGTTGCCGTCATCGTCCGCCACCGCCATCGTGATCGCGCTGGTGAATGCGACCTTGAACGCGACGCCGAACGTGGCCGAGCCGATGCTGCACCCCCCACCGGGTGACGAGGAGCAACGCCTCGACGGTGATACGGGCCGACATCTTGGATGAGCCGTGGACGCGATCGGTGAAGACGATGGGAACTTCCGCGATGGTCCCGCCGGCATTCGCCACTCGAGATGCCATCTCGATCTGGAACGCGTACCCGGTGGCACTCGTCGTTTGGAATGAAGCCGCCGTGAGCGCATCGGCGCGGTACGCGCGATACCCCGAGGTGAGATCGGCTGCGGGGATGCGCAACATGAATGCGGCGTAGGCATTGCCCCCGCGGGAGAGTGCGCGCCGACGGGCCGGCCAGTGGGGGATCGATGCTCCCTCGATATAGCGAGACCCGATAGCCAGATCCGCGCCTCGCTCGACGGCGTCGAGCAGTGCGGGGAGCGAGGCCGGATCGTGCGAGAGGTCGGCGTCCATCTCTACCAGCACCTGGTGGCCGCGCTCGAGGCCGTAGGTGAATCCGGTGCGATACGCGGTTCCGAGGCCAGATTTCCTGCCGCCCGACAGCACTGCGATCTGCCCGAGTTCCTCCGCGACCCGTTGCGCGAGCGCGGCGGTTCCATCCGGGCTGCTGTCGTCGATGACCACGATCTCCACCCAGGGTGCCTCGCAGCGAATCCGAGTGAGGACGGCGTCGATGTTCTCGGCTTCGTTGAACGTTGGGACGACGACGAGCGTCGGGAGGTGAAGGGGAGCGGTCGAAGAGCTCGGGGTGCCAGAGGGATGATTTGTGTTCGGGCTCTGGTGACGTGCGTCGGTCTTCATCTCGGTCCTTTGTTCTCGGCTGATGATGCGGACGAATCGCGAACTGCGCGATCAAGTCCAACGGCGGTTCAATTGGTACGAGGGAGCCGTTGCAACGCAGGTCGCGAGAATGTTTGCCATCGCCGCGGGAGGGGTGCAGGTTCCTGAACTTGGAGTGCGATCGTCATGGTCGCGGCCACTTCGAGGACCGGTCGGGAGCCATCGTGATGAAGAAGTCGTAGTCGTGGGCCATGCCGTATTCGAATCCCGCGCGGTATGGGTCGCCCAGGTCCGATTCGGCGTGGTCCTGGATCACCGTGATGTGTCCGAGGTGATAGCCGAGACGCTCGGCGGAACTCGCGGTTTCGTCCGGGCTGTGATCGTCGACGACCAGGACGTCAGCGCCGGGGACTGCCGCACGAACCCGAGCCAAGATGCTGACGATGTTCGAGCCTTCGCAGTAGGTGGGGACGACGACGAGTACTCGTTCCGAGATCGGTTGCAACCGACGGCGCCGATGCGCCCGACTCGTCAGCTTGGTCATCCGTTGGTTGATGGAAGCTGTCACCGGGACCTCCGTGGGGATGGGTCTCGCACGGTAGGGAGTCGTTGGTCAGCGAGTTGGCGCGCCCAGGTCAACGCAGTGCAAAAGATGCAAGCGTTGGTTTCCGTACCGTGGCGGGCGCCCGTAACCTGATCTGGTGGACAGTCCCAAGGTTCTGGTGGTCGAAGACGACGAAACGATCGGGCGAACCTTGGTGGGCGCGTTGCAATCTCAGGGCTTCGAGGTCGAATGGACAACAACGGGGCATGGTGCGATCGCCGCCATCGACGCCTCGAAGGTCCAACTGGTCTTACTCGACCTTGGTCTGCCGGATCTCGACGGAGTCGAGGTGTGCCGTCGGCTCCGAGTGCAGCAACCGACGACGCCCATCGTCATCCTCACCGCCCGTCACGAAGAGATCGATGTGGTGTTGGGACTTGATGCCGGCGCGGATGACTATCTGACGAAGCCATTCCGGCTGGCCGAACTCCTCGCGCGGGTGCGAGCGCATCTGCGCCGGACATCCACCGATGCCGTGACCGGCGATGAACTCCTTTCGGTCGGCGATGTCGACGTCGACCGCAACGCGCGGCGGGTCCGAGTGAACGGCGCGGAGATTGAACTTCGCGCGCGCGAGTTCGAACTCCTGGTCTTTCTCATCACGGCCGCGGGTACGGCCGTGACCCGCGAGCGCATCATGACGGAGGTGTGGGATGAGCACTGGTTCGGTTCAACCAAGACGCTCGACATGCACATTTCATCGCTGCGCCGCAAGCTGGGCGAACCAACCGGGGATCCCATATCTGTGAGTCGGATCACCACGCTGCGCGGCGTCGGCTACCGGTTCGAAATTTCATGAGGCGACGCATCCTCATTTCGATGATGCTCGTCACTGCGATCGCGGTTGGTCTCTTCGGGACGCCCTTGGCCCTTGCTCTTGCGAATCTTCACCGCGAGGAAGAAGTCGTGCGCCTCGAACGCACGGCCGCGGAGTCACTTGAAGAGGTTCCGGCGAAGTTCCCCCGATTCGGCGACCGTGTGGTGATTCAAGCCCACCAAGATGGGCGCTCGATCGGGCTGTATGACCGCAAGGGTCACCGCATCGCCGGGTCCGGACCTCGAGTGGGCGACAGCATCGTGATCGCGGCCGCGAACGGCGATGTGCGTGACCGAGAAGTTGGCGGCCAACTTGCGGTGGCGGTTCCCGTGACACGGGGCGAGCGCATCGTCGGTTCGATGCGTTCGTCGGTATCGATGAGCGTGGTCACTGATCGCACACGGCGCGCGGTGCTCGTCATGGCGGTGATTGGACTCGTAGCCATCGCGATCAGTGCGTTGGTCGCGCTGTGGCAATCGAGGCGGCTCGCCCGACCGGTCGACCGTCTGGCCGAGGTGGCGAACCGACTCGGCGATGGCGACTTCACGGTGCGGGCTGATCCGAGCGGGGTGCCCGAGGTCGACGCAGTGGGGAGGGCACTCGACTCAACCGCAGCCCGGCTTGATCAGATGCTGGCCCGGGAGCGTTCGTTCAGCGAAGACGCGTCGCATCAGCTCCGGACTCCACTGACGGGTTTGCGGCTCACCCTCGAGGCCGCGCTCCTGGATCCGCACGCCGATCGGGACGCGACGATCGATGCTGCACTGGTCGAAGTTGATCGGCTGGAGCGAACGGTCGATGACATCTTGGTGCTCGCACGTGAGGAACCAGGTCATCGCGTCGCGAATCTGGCGGATGTCTTGACCCGGGTGGATGGTCACTGGCGGCGGAGCGCCCTTGCTCGCGCCCGACCGGTCGCGTTTGATCTCGAACCCAAGCTTCCCGAGGTGGGGGTGTCGGACCGCGCGCTGCGCCAGATTCTCGACGTCCTGATTGACAACGCGATCCGTCATGGAGGCGGCGCGATCTCGGTTCGGGCGCGAGTGGCTTCGGGAGGAGTCGTGGTCGAGGTCGGCGATGCCGGTCCGCGGCCCACCGGCGATGATGACCAGATCTTTCTGCGCCGGGTGTCCGAGGGCGGTGGAACGGGAATCGGTCTCGCGTTGGCGAGATCGTTGGCCGAAGCCGACGGTGGTCGGTTGTTCCTCGACCGCACCCGGCCCACCACAACGTTCACCCTTGCCCTCCCGGGTGTCGTTGGCATCTGAGCGGCACCCGCGGGAGCGACCGGGAGGGTTTACCGTCGGTTGACCGTGACCCGATCACCGGTTGACTGGCAGTTCCTTACGGTGGCTGAGTGTGGACGTCTGCGACTGAACTGACCCGTTCAGAGCGAACCCTGCGATGGCCAGCCGTTGGACGGCCAGCCGGTCGATCGTCGGCCACCGGGCCGAGTCACGATCCGGATCGCCGACCTTTTCCGGTGAAAATGGTCGCCGCCACGCTGGGGATGTTGGTTCTCGCCGTCACACTCCAATTGTTGTTTTACGGCAACGGCGGCCGGTCGTCGCTGAGCGACCTCCCCCACCTCGCGCTGGGGCGCGGCATCGGTCCGGGCGCGTTCCCGTATGTGGATCGGGCGCTCGAATATCCGGTGGGCTCGGGCATTCTCTTGTACCTGGCGAGCCTGGTTTCCGCGACGCCGATGGGCGTGCTCCTGGTGACGGCCCTCGCCTCGAGCGGGCTGGGTGCCGGGATCACGGTGGCACTCGAGCGGCGCGTTGGTCAGCGCGCCTGGCGTTGGGCCCTCGGTGTGCCCGTATTGCTCTTCGCGTTTCAGAACTGGGACGTGTTCGCGATCGCCGCGATGGTGTGGGGACTCCTGGCGTTCGAACGCCACGAGGACACTCGTGCCGGAGTGCTCATCGGCCTAGGCGCGTTCATCAAGTTGTTCCCGATCTTTCTGCTTCCGCCGCTGGCTGCCGTTCGTTGGACGCAGGGCGATCGGCGTGGTGCCGCGCGGCTCCTGATCTTTGGGTCCGCGAGTTTCGTAGCGCTGAACCTGCCGGTGGCCATCGCATCTCCGCGCGGCTGGTGGTGGCCGATTCAATTCCAAGGCCACCGGCACGCCACGTGGGGAAGCATCTGGCATTACGTGTATCGATTCGTCGGAGCGCCGGTGTCCGGCGCCGGTGGCGCGCGGTTCGCGAACGGGGTTTCGATGGCGGCACTGGCACTCGGTCTCGGATGGTTGACGGTGCTCGCGACGCGGCGACGGCTTGATCCGATCGGCGTCGCGGCGGCGGCGATCGCAGTCTGCCTGCTGGCGAACAAGGTGTATTCGCCCACCTATGACCTCTGGCTCGTTCCGTTCTTCGTTCTGCTCCCGATCCGACGGCGAATCTGGCTGGCCTTCTGTGCGGTCGACCTCGCGGTCTACGTGTTCGTGTTCGGCTACTTCCACGGTCTCACCTCGCTGGCGCAGGTCCATGCGGTCTTGCCGTTTCTGGTCTTTGGCCGAGCCGCGATTCTGATTGGGTTCATCGTGGGAGCGACCCGGCGACCAGTGTTCGAGACTGAGAGTGGGATGCGGAACTCGATGGCGGTCATCGACCTCCCGTCCGCCGAAACGGAACGGGAATGTTCCTCGAGTCAGCCCGGAGCCACGAACCGCGATGTGATCGATGTGGTGCGGAGCCGTTGACACCAGGGCGTGAGCACGCGATCTGCAAGCGGAATCCCTGCGGCGGCTATCACCCCACCGAACGCCAAGCCCGTGACGACATCGCCCGGATAGTGCGCGCCCACGAAGACGCGGGTGAAGGCCATCAGGATCGCGGCACCGACCATGATCCAACCGACCCGGCGCACGGCGAACCTGAGCCCAACCGCAACGGCGCCGGCCCAGAGACTTCTGGCCAGGGCCTGCGGGTCGGAGCGAAGGCCGATCAGACCAGCAAGGATCAGACCGACTGCGAATACGCCGATACCCAGGTTTGCGTACGTGCGGAAGAAGGCGTGGGACCAGCCGTTGTGGGCGGACCATCGGTTGACGGATTCAAAGGCCGAGTAGTCCATGCGGTTGCCAAGGTTCGAGGCTCCGTACGGTGGCGATAGATCTGCTCCTGCTGGGGGTGGTGGGCATTCTCGTTGCGATCCCAGTGATCGCATGGTGGGCGCGAGATCTGGCGAGGATTCCGAACCCGGCGTGGTTCTGGACCGGACGGCATCGGCGGCCGTGGCAGTGGGGTGTACTTCTCGGCATGATCGCGGGTGGTTGGCCGTCGATCGTGGTCGTACTGGTCTGGTCGCGCAGTGAGGAACGCCGTGATCTGCTGGAAGAGGCCAGGGACATGCACCATCGAGCCCACTAGTAGTTACCGGGCGAAGACCCCGAAGAAGTCGCGCGTGCCGGGTTCGAGGAATCGCGTCGGCGATCGTTCCATCGAGTCCAGCAACTTGGTGCCGGGTGTATCGCCCGGAGCGCCGCCGAGGTACGTGTAGAAGCTCACCCAATAGGAGTTGATGTCGAGTTCCATCGCGCGGACCGCGCCGGCGTTGTGAAGTACTCCGGCGAGCGTGGACACATCAAGACCTGGGCCTCCGACAAAGATCAGATTCCCGTCGGCGTCGATGCCCACGCCCGAACGCCACACGAAGATCGCATTGCCGAGCGTGGCGCCCCACTTATTACTGTCGTTGCTGTTGAGGTCCGCGGCGGGTTGACCGCCGTCGATGAGCAGATCCAAGTTCTGACGAGCCGACACGATCGTGGGGTCCATTGCGAAGTCGCGACCCCACATGCCCAGGTTGGCCGAGCCATCGGTACGGACGACCAGCGTGGCGCGTCCGTCGACGAGTGGTCGAGCGAATCGGCCGTCGTTGAAGTAGCCGCCGCGCGAAGAATCAAGTTTGAAACCGGAGTTGAACGCCGCGACTAATCCGGGCGTCTCCACGGGTGAAACGCTCGACCCCGTGGTCCACGGGCCGCCGCCGGGCTGTTCGAGACCGTTGTACAAGACGTTGCGTAACAACGTGTGGTTCATCCACGCGACTCCGGCGAGCAGGCTGGTGTGCACCGGGTCGGGGCGGAGGAACGTTTCGTAGACCGCAGGGGATTCGTGAACGAACCGCCCAACGGGTTGCCACACCCCTTCGCCGGGGAGAGCCGGTGCGGCGATCGGCGGAACGTCCGGTGGGCGGGTTGGTGGCGGTGGAATCACCACGGCTGGGACCTTCGGCTTGGTCTTCTTGATCACCGCGACCTTCGGAATCCCACCCTTTGGCGTGCCGCCCTTCGGCGGTTGGTGATGGGAATACCACCAGGTCTCCACCCGATTGACGACGCCGTTGCCTCCGTGGTCACGGACCCACTCCACGAACCGGACACCGATCGCTTCGTTCCCGGGACGGGTCAGGTATTGGCCGATCGAGTATCCCAACACACTCATGACGGCCAGGAGCACCGCCAGAATCCGGAGTCTGATTCGGCGCCGGTGGCGTCGACGTCTGATCCGGCGAGACAGCGGTGGCGTCGTGAGCTGCACTGGGCTCGAGCCGGAGTGGCCCGAGCCCATCGCAGGAGTTGCGGGCGCGTCGGACCCCGTCGCGTTGACTTCTCGCTCGAGGGTCTGCACCCGGTCTCCATCCGATGTGGGGAGTCGGTCATGGCGGCGCACGTGAAGGAACGATGACGATACGGGAGCGAACCAAAGCGATCGCGGCAATCGAGTCGCAATGAGCGACGACCGAGGTCCGGAGGTTTCGCTATCGGGCGGGCAGCGCCTCGGCGGTGGCTTGTTTCTCGAGGAACGCTTGGAGCGCGGAGGGTTCGAGCGGTCGGGCCAGCAGGAATCCTTGTCCGCTGTCACATTCGTCGCGCTGGAGTTCGACAAACTGGGCCTGGTCCTCGATCCCTTCGGCGAGCGTCTCGAGCCCCAGGCTCTTGCCGAGTTTTACGAGCGAGTGCACCAACTGTTCGGCCTCCGGAGATCCCGCCATTGCGCTGATGAACGACCGGTCGATCTTCAACACGTCGATCGGGAACTCGCGAATGTACGCGAGGGAGGAGTACCCGGTCCCGAAATCATCGATCGCGACGCGAACTCCGAGCGCCTTCATCTCGTGGAGCCGCCGCGCCGTGGCCGAGGGGTCGCGCATGATCGTGGTCTCGGTGATCTCGATCGTGAGCGTGTGGGGATCAATGCCGTGTGCAGTGATCGCATCGCGCACGTCGACGACAATCCCGTCGCGCTCGAGTTGCCGAGCCGAGACGTTGACCGACATGTCGAGCGGGTGACCGAGATCGCGCAGTGTTGCGGCTTCGCGACACGCCTCGAACAGGACCCATCGGCCGACGTCGATGATCATCCCGCTGTCTTCGAGCTGCGGGATGAAGGAAGCTGGTTGCACAATGCCGCGCGTCGGGTGTCGCCACCGCAGGAGCGCTTCCGCTCCGATCACACGGGGTCCCCGAAGATCGAAGATGGGTTGATAGACGAGAAAGAACTCGTCTCGCTGGAGCGCGATGCGGAGGTCGGATTCCATGCGGTTGCGGTCGAGGACCGCAACCTGCATCGCAGCTTCAAAGATCTCGGTCCGGTCTTTGCCGGCTTCTTTGGCCTGATACATCGCGACATCGGCATCGCGCAGCAGTTCGGCGCCGGACAGTCGATCGCCCACCGAGATCCCGATGCTCGCGGTCAGCGCCAACAGCCGATCGGCCCCGACGTCGAACGGCTCGCGCATCGCCTCGAGGAGGCGGTCGGCGACGACCACGGGGCTGTGCTCGATGTCGCCGGACTCCACGAGGACCACGAACTCGTCGCCGCCGAGCCTCCCGACGGTGTCGCCGTCGCGCAGGGCAGTGGAGAGTCGTGCCGCGACTGCTTGGAGGAGGCGATCGCCGATGTCGTGTCCGAGTGCATCGTTGACCGCTTTGAAGCCATCGAGGTCGAGGAAGAGCACCGCGGCCGGCGCTTGGTTCCGCCGCGAGCGGGCAAGCATGTTGTCGATCCGATCGAGGATCAAGGCGCGGTTGGGGAGGCCCGTGAGGCCATCATGCAGGGCCTGGTGGCGGATCTGGTCGAGGAGCGCCGCGTTGCGTACCGCGGTGGCGGCCTGACCGGCGAGGCCGCGGAGTCGTTCGGCGAGGATGGAGTCATCGTGAAGCCGGTGGGGACCTTCCGTGACACCGACCACGACGCTTCCGGCGTACTCGCCGTCGGCCATGATCGGCACCATTGCGCTGGCGACGGTACCCGTGCGCGCCATCAACTCGTTGCTCAGCGGACTCCCGGTGTCACCATCGAACGTGCTGAACCCCAGCGCGAACGAATCGGCCGCGGGCAGATTGAACGTCATCTCGGCGATTTCTGACGCGAGCGGTTCGGGGTAGCCGAACGACGCGGCCACCCGAGCCCGATGAGTCTCGGGGTCGATCAGGGTGACCAACGCCCGATCACAGTCGATCACGGCCGGGACCGATCGTGCGAGCCGGGTCGCCATTTCGCCGACGCTCCCCAGCTCGGCGAGATCGGTGGACAACTCGAGCATCACGCGCGCGGTCGCCGCATCGCGGCGGGCCTCTTCGAGGGCACCGGCGGAGTCGAGCGCGGCTGCGGCCATGCTCCCGTACGCCTCGAGGATTTCGATCTCTTGAGGGAGGAAGCGCTTCGGGGCAGGTTCAACCGCACACAGATAGCCGTATCCAGCACGCGAGGATGCAACGCGCACCGTGAGGTGATCGGTGCTCCCATCGGCGGTGAGTACTTCGCGAGCGAACCTCAGCGCGATGTCATGGTCCATGCCCGTGGCGAACACCTCGGGCTCACACGTTTGCCGACCGTTGATTGCAAGAAAGTACGCCGGTGCCGGTACCGCCCGGGCCGCCTCCACGACGATGCGCTGCAGCACGTCTTCGGTTGCATGCGCGGACACGAGGTCGTTCACCGTGGCGTGGATCGCAACCAATCGACCTTCGAGGAGCTCGGTGCGTTTCTCAAAGAACTCGGCGCGACGCTGGAGGTCGTTCACGGGCTGCCAGCGGATCTGGAAGGAGCACTGCGCGGCACCCGTGCATTGGCATTGCGTCTCTTCCACGACGCCGGCGGCGTATCCGAACAGCATGGGGGTCATAGCCATGAGCCCATTGACGAACGCGCAGTATTCCGGGAACGGCGCGAATCCGTCCTGCACCCGGTGGTGCACGATCCAGCAGGTCTCGTCCACTTCCTCCGGCCACGCGTCGAAGATCGCGGTCAAGCCTTTCCCGCTGGCGTTCACCGTTTCGTACAGCGACGCGGGTGAACCCAACGCCTGGAGGAGTTCGGTGTGTTGCGCAATCGACGGTGGAATGAGTGGCGTCTGGCGGCCGACTTCCTTCAGCCGATCTACACCGCCGAGTTCGCTCGCCGCAGCTTCGAGGAAGCGGCGGAAGACGGCATACGAGCACCAGGTGCCATCGTCGAACAGCGTGGCGAGACTGCGTTGGTCGTGCGACTCGGCGAGCACCCGTTCCAGCGCACCCGGCTCGGCGCAGGCGCGGAGGTGCTCCAGCACCATGCGGGTTGGGGTGCCGGAGAAGTCACGGTCGGGCGATTCCTGGTCCACCGGGACTACTTCGCCCCTCGCGGCCGTCGGCTGTAGAAGTTGTCACGTTTCCCGGTAGATGTGTGCCCGGATTCAACCCGATTGCCCGACTCGGCGAGGCGATGCTGGGTGCGGCCGTCTACTGGCGGCCCATGATCTCGCGCGCTTCGGACGCCGCGATGGCATCGGTGCGCACGGAGACGAGTTGGATGTCGACCCGATCGAGTGTGCCCGCGAAGGGGAAGGGGTCCGAGTAGCGAGTGCTGACGGGTGAACCGTGATCCGAGCCCACGCTGGGACCCATGCTCGAGATGATCCGCATGAGCACCGGAATATGAAGGGTGCCGGAGTCCACACCGTCGATCGTCAGCGTGGCGCTCGCTCCGGGATCGTCGCGACGGAACTTCACGCCGACAACACTCGGTCCTGTCGGCACCGCATGTTCGGAATCGACCACGTAATGCTCGCCAAAGAAGTTGTAGTCGAACACCAAATGATCGTTCTGAATAAATACTGAAACTCCGGAACTCGCGGTTCCCGTCGCGTACAGGACGCCATTCGCGCCAACCGGTCGATCGATCCGGGCGTCGAGGTCCCAACTTCGCCCACCGATCGATGCTCCGACCTGGGCCGGGAGCGGTGCCATCGGTGGGCGGTAGGTGTAGTGGCGATCCTCGCGGTGCGGCGAGTGGGGTCGGAAGCGGGCACCGAACAACTCAATGGTGCGGTCGTCCAGCGGCAGGACGCCGTGCGCTTCGGCCTCCTCCCACCACTGTTCGACGAGTTCGGTGACGCGCTCGGGCATCTCGGCCGCCAAGTCGTGACACTCCGACCGGTCCGAATCCACGTGGTAGAGCTCCCACGTGTCGTCCTCGAACGGGACTCCGGGGATGTGCCGGGTCACGGCCTTCCAGCCGTCGGCGTAGATGGACCGATGGCCCATCATCTCGTTGTGTTGCACGGTCTTCGCGCTGGGGGCGGTGCCGTCGTGGAACGTGGGGAGCATTGACGTACCGGTCACGGGCATCTGCTCGTACCCGCGGTACACGGTGGGCGCGGTGAGGCCGATGGCTTCGTAAATCGTGGGCGCGATGTCGTTCACATGGTGGTACTGGTCGCGCTTCTCACCGCGAGCCGCAATGCCGGTCGGCCAATGCACCACGAGTGGAACGTGGACGCCACCTTCGTGAGTGTTCTGCTTGTACCACTTGAAGGGCGTGTTGCCCGCTTGGGCCCAACCCCATGGGTAGTTGGTATGACTGTTGGGTCCGCCGATGTCGTCGAGGCG
This sequence comes from Acidimicrobiia bacterium, assembly GCA_046598395.1. GTDB lineage: Bacteria > Actinomycetota > Acidimicrobiia > IMCC26256 > JAENVU01 > JAENVU01. The sequence continues at coordinate 115,268 of JBKJIQ010000036.1, read as the reverse complement.
CGCCACCGCGTCGTCGGGGGACTCGAGAATGAAGTTGAAGTACTTCCACTCGTTCAGTACACCAAATGGGCCGCCCTCCTGGCTTGCGCCGTTGTCGGAGAGCAGGACGATCATCGTGTTCTCGAGTTCGCCGAGGTTCGCTAGCGCGTCGATCAGCCGACCGATCTGCACGTCAGTGTGGTCAAGGAACCCGGCAAATGCTTCCTGCAAACGCGCCGCAAGGAGGCGGTGGTTCTCGGGGAGGTCGTCCCACGCCTCAACGCCGGGGTTGCGCGGCGCGAGTTCGGTCTCCGCGGGCAGCAGACCGAGCTCCTTCTGGCGCGCGAACCACTCATCACGGACCGCGTCCCAACCTTGATCGAACGCGCCGCGGTACTTCGCGAGGAACTCGGGTGGCGCTTGATGGGGCGCGTGCATCGCGCCGAGTGCGAGGTACATGAAGAAGGGGCGGTCGGGGCGGATCGATTTCGTGTCGTGCATGAATTCGATCGCGTGATCGAGAAGGTCCTCAGTGAGGTGGTAACCGTCGGCGCCGGACTTGGGCGCGTCGACGGAGTGATTGTCATAGACGAGCTCGGGATGGAACTGGTCGGTTTCGCCGTCGAGGAAACCGTAGAAACGATCGAACCCGCGCTGGCACGGCCACTGGTCGAACGGCCCGGCGGCCGACGCGTTCTCCATCTGGCACAAGTGCCACTTTCCGAGTGCGAAGGTGGCGTAACCCTCATCGCGCAACACCTCGGCCATTGTGGCCGCGTGATTGGAGATCTGGCCCCGCATGTTGGGGAAGCCGGTGTTGAAGTTCGACACCGCGCGCATCCCTACCTCGTGGTGGTTCCGGCCGGTCAGCAGCGACGCGCGCGTCGGCGAACACAACGGTGTGACGTGGAAGTTGGTGTACTGCAACCCGTTCGCCGCGAGCCGGTCGATGTTCGGAGTCTCGATCGTGGAGCCGTAGCAACCGAAGTGCGAGAACCCGAGATCGTCAAGGAGCACCACCACCACGTTCGGCGCCTCATCGCCGGGGTGCGGAGCCTCGGCCCACCACGGGGTGGAATCGGCGAGGGTGCGCCCGATTACGCCTCCGTAGGGTTCGTAGTGCTTCATCAGTTCCTCCCGGGTGAGTGCTCGGCGCCGTCACCGTAAGTTCTGACAGTTAGCCTGTCAATATCCTCAGGCGCTTACTCCGGCGTCTCCTCAGCCGGTCGCATTGCACCGCGGTCAGGTCCCGCGTGGGCTGCCGCCGTATCGGTCGCCGAAGGCACCACCGATGCTCTGCTGACATTTCTCACGAGCGGCCTGGGTGGCCTTGTCTTCCCGGACCTTTCCCTGCGATCCGTTCGCCGCACCCTCACGATTGAACTGGGGCCGTCCGTTCGCGTCGAACGTCGGGTCGGGAAAGTCGATGCCCTTTTCGCGCATGCATTTCGCGAACTTCAAGACGGTCGTGCGGGTTTCCGCCCGCTGTGCAGGAGTCCATTCGGATTGTCCCGCGAAGTCAGGTCGCTGGTCATCGCACGCGGTCCGCGCCTTTTCAAACGCAGGGTTCTCGCTGAGTCCCGCGAAGTCATGACCACCTGGCCCGCTCAGACCGCCTTGACGATTGAACTGCGGGCGACCATCGGAATCGAACTGCGGGTCGGGAAAGCGCACGCCGTTGTCTCGCATGCACTTCGCGTATGCGAGTAACTGCGCGCGGAATGAGGCCGTGCCGATTTTCTTGGTGGTGCCGTCCGATGCCGCGCCGTTCTGGTCCTTCGTCGGTGTGGCCACGCCCGCTTTGACATCCGAACCGCCGCATGCCGCGAGTGCGAGCACGCTGATGGCGATCACGACAAGTGAATGGCGGGTCGGGTTGGATCGGCGCAACAACATCAGTGCCTCCGGGGACCCACCGCCGGGAAGTCCCTGGCGCAGCACAAGTGGTTTGCCGTTGGAACGGCTCTCATATTGTGCTCATGCAACCTGAAGAGTGCCGGAGATCGACTGAGAGGTCTTCTCAGGTATGGCGCGTGGCAACGATCTTGGTATCAGCGGCCTCTACATCCAGCGCATCCTGTGCATCCAGCCGCGAGCTCCGGAGCGTCGAGATTACGCAGTCGGCGCTGCGGAAGCGGTGGACGCCGTGACGCCCGCACTCGAGCGGAAACTCCTCAGCCGGAGGCTGTTGCTGACGACAAAGACGCTCGAGAATGCCATCGCGGCACCGGCGATGACCGGATTCAGGTAGCCGGCGGCCGCAAGAGGGATCGCCGCGATGTTGTAGGCGAACGCCCAGAAGAGATTGCCTTTGATCGTCTGCAGTGTTCGCCGGGACAATCGGATCGCGTCGGCGGCGGAGCGGAGGTCTTCGCGCACGAGCGTGAGATCCGATGCCTCGATCGCCACATCGGTGCCGGTGCCCATGGCGAGGCCGAGGTCGGCTTGGGCCAGCGCGGCCGCGTCATTGACGCCATCGCCGACCATCGCGACGACGTGTCCCTCATCTTGCAGTCGGCGGATGACCGCGAGCTTGTCTTCAGGGAGCACTCGCGCGGTGACGTCATCGATGCCGACCTCCGCCGCGACGCTGTGCGCGGCCCGCTCGTTGTCACCGGTCACGAGCATGACGTGGAGGCCGAGCGCGCGCAGCTCGTCGATTGCGTCGCGCGCGGTCGGCTTGATCGTGTCGGCGACCACGACCACCCCGCGCGGCAGTCCGTCCCAGCCCACGAGGATCGCGGTATGGCCGAGATCCTCAGCGGCGGAACGAGCGCGGCCGAGTTCGTCGGTGACCTCGATGCCGACATCGGCCAGCAATCGATCCTGACCGGCGACGACTGCGTGACCGTCGACCACCCCTTTGACTCCGAGCCCCCGGCGGTTTTCGAACGAGGCCACCGCGGGGAGCGTTCCGACGCGCTCACCGGCCGCGCGAGCGATGGCTTGGCCGATCGGATGCTCGCTCGCATCCTCGAGCGCGCCGACGAGACGGAGTACTTCGATTTCTGTGGTCTCCGCGGTCGTGTGGACCGCCACGAGGGCCATTCGACCGGTCGTCACGGTGCCGGTCTTGTCGAGCACGATGGTGTCGACGTTCCGAGTCGATTCGAGGACCTCCGGCCCCTTGATGAGGATGCCGAGTTGCGCGCCGCGGCCGGTCCCGACCAACAACGCGGTGGGCGTTGCGAGGCCGAGCGCACACGGGCAGGCGATGATCAAGACGGCGACTGCCGCGGTGAATGCGAAGGAAGTGGGTTCGCCGGCCCCGATCCAGAAGCCGAGCGTGCCGACGCTGAGCGCGATCACGATGGGGACGAAGATCGCGGAGACGCGATCGGCGAGTCGTTGGATTGGCGCTTTGCCCATCTGCGCATCGGTCACGAGGCGGGCCATCTGCGCGAGCTGGGTTTCGGCGCCGACGCGTGTTGCGCGCACCACGAGCCGGCCTCCGGCGTTGACCGTGGCGCCGACCACCGCGTCACCGGGTCCGACCTCCACGGGCACGCTCTCACCGGTGAGCAACGATGCGTCGATCGCGGAGGTTCCGTCATCGACGGTGCCGTCCGTGGCGATCTTCTCTCCGGGCCGGACCACGAAATGGTCGCCGACCACGAGCGCCTCGATGGGAATTCGGACCTCTTGTCCGTCGCGCAGCACGCCGACGTCCTTGGCCCCCAGCTCGAGCAGCGCCCGGAGCGCCGCGCCCGAACGGCGTTTCGCGCGTGCTTCGAAGTAGCGACCGGCCAGGATGAAGACCGTGACCGCACTGGCGACTTCGAGATAGATGTCGTGTTGGCCGCCGCCACGATCGGGGGTGAGATTGAATCCCATCGTCATGTCCGGTTGGCCCGCGTCTCCGACGAACAGCGCATAGAGGGACCAGACGAAGGCGGCGATGACCCCGATCGAGATGAGCGTGTCCATCGTCGCGGTCGCGTGGCGGAGGTTCGCCCACGCCGCCCGGTGGAAGGGCAACGCCCCCCACACCACCACCGGTGCCGCGAGCATGAGCGAGAGCCACTGCCAGTTACGGAACTGCAGTGGTGACACCATGGAGAGCACGACGACGGGCATTGTGAGCGCGGCGCTGACCAGCAGTCGGTCGCGCAACGAGCGGACCGATCGCATGTCCGAGTCGGCTGCGCTCGGAGCCTCCGAAGGCGCACCCGTGTGCGGGATCGACGCGGTGTAGCCGGCCGCGGCCACTTGGGCGATGAGTTCGTCGGGGGTCACCCCGGCCGGATAGGTCACGCGTGCTTGCTCGGTCGCGTAGTTGACCGCGGCCGTTACTCCATCCATACGGTTGAGGCGCTTCTCGATCCGGGCCGCACAGGACGAGCACGTCATCCCACCGATGTCGAGCTGGAGTTGCTCCCGGTCGACGTTCGCGGTGGTCATCCCGAATGGCCCGTGTGGGCGGGTCGGCGTTGGTCGTCGAACGGGCCGACCAACGCGCCCATGCCGGCGCCGAGCGCGAAGATCAGCGCCAGGACCAGGAAGAAGCTCGCGAGTTTGGCGGGGACGTTCATGTCAACACTTCGTACCCTGCCTCATCCACCGCGGCCCGTACCCCATCGGCTGCGAGCGGCGCCGCGCTGGTGACCGTGACCTCACCGGTGGCGAGGTCGACCTTCACGTCGGAGACTCCGCCGATACGGCTGAGTTCGGCACTGACGGCACGGACGCAGTGGTCACAGGTCATGCCCTTCACTCGATACATCGCAGTGGTCATGGGGAGACTCCTTAGCTTTTGATGAGTCGGGCGACGGCGGCCGTTGCTTCGGTCAATTTTTCGTCCGCGTCGCGCCCGCCGACTGCGACGGCATCGGCGACACAGTGGCGCAGGTGGTCATCGAACATGCCGACGGCAACGCTCTGCAACGCCTTGGTGGCGGCCGAGATCTGGGTCAGCACGTCGATGCAGTACCGGTCCTCCTCGATCATTTGCTGGAGACCGCGGACCTGACCTTCCACGCGCCGCAGTCGGCCGAGCAGATCGTCCTTGTTCATGGTGTATCCAACCATGAGATTACTATACCATGGCAGGGTATCATTCGCACTATGGATGTGGTTGCGGCCCTCGAGCCCGTAGTACTCCGCAGGGAGAATCCGGGCTCGAACCGGATGCGACGCCGTCTGTGCTGTGGCCTCATGAGGGGAACAGCCCAACGAGGAGGTAGCGCGATGCATTGGTCGTACGGAGGTTGGTGGTCATGGTTCATCATGGCCTCATCGATGGTGGTGTTCTGGGCCTTGGTGTTCTGGCTGATCTCGTCGTTCGTCCGCACACCGAGTCGGTCGTCAAGGATCCAGTCGGCGTCGCCTGCCGAGGTCCTCGCCGGAAGGTTCGCGTCTGGCGAGATCGACGAACGGGACTACCGGACACGGCTCGAGGCACTGCGATCCACGGTCAGTGAAACAGCGTGACCCTTGCACCTGAGGCGCCGACTGCTCAAGTGAAGAATACCGAACCGTCGGGACTGGGTGAGGCGAAAGCCAGAGTGCTCGGGCTTCCGTCGGCGACGGCGCTCGTGATCGGCAGCATCATTGGTACTGGCGTCTTCACGATGCCGGCGATCATGGCGGAGGCGGGGACCAGCTCGCTGCTCGTGCTCGGTGTCATCTCGATTGGCGCGTTGCTGCTCGGCGTGATGTTCGGGCAGCTCACGAAGCGGATTCCCACGAGTGACGGCGGGTTGTACGCGTATTCGAAACACGAGTTCGGCGACTTCGCCGGCTATTTGACGGCGTGGTGCTATTGGATCTCAGCGTTCGCAGGGAATGCGGCGATCGTGGCGTCGTGGGTGCTGTACGTCGAGTCGCTGTTCGGGATCACCAACCCATCGGCGTGGACAAACTTCGGGATCGCGATCCTCGGGCTCTGGATCCCTGCGGTCATCAACTTGGTTGGCACGCGCCAGATGGCCTGGTTCCAGAACATCACCGTCGTGCTCAAGTTCATTCCGTTGGTGCTCGTCGGCATCGTGGGATGGTTCTTCGTGAACACCGCGAACTTCGGGCCGTTCAACGCCACGGGGGGTAGTCTCTACAGCGGAATCAGCATCGCTGCCGGGGTCGCATTGTTCTCGTTCATCGGCGTGGAGTGCGCGTCGATCGCGGCGCGCCAGGTACGGAACCCCCGCCGGAATGTCGGCCGCGCGTCGGTGCTCGGAACCGCGGCGAGCGCCATCTTGTATTTGTTGGTGACTGCCGCCGTGATGGGACTCGTGTCGCACCAGCAGCTGGTCGGAAACGGTGCTCCGTTTGTCAAGGCGTTCGAGACGATGTTCGGTCAGGCCGCGTGGGTCGGGAAGCTGGTGGCGCTGACGGCTGTCATTTCGGGGATCGGGGCCCTCAACGGTTGGACGTTGGTCACCGCTGAGATGCCTCGAGCCGCCGCGCACGACGGGTTGTTTCTCCCGCAGTTCGCGAAGACGTTCCGCGGCGGTATCCCTTGGTTCGGGATCCTGGTCTCGACGACAGTCGCGTCGGTGCTCATGGCACTGTCGTACAGCAGCAAGAGTGGCCTGACCGTCTTTACCTATCTCGTCGGGCTGTCGGTGGTGACGGTTGCGATCCCGTATCTCTTCTCGGCCTGCGCGCAACTGGCGTACCTCGTGTCGCGCCGCCGCCGCGTGAGCGGTTGGGCGATGGCACGCGACCTGTCGATGGCCGGCTCGGGCGTGTTGTTCTCGCTCTGGGTGACGTTCGCCGCGGGCTATCAGGCGGTGTACCAGGCGATCCTGCTCGTGCTGGTCGGCGTCCCGATCTACGCGTTCCTCAAAGCACATCGTGAGCGCATTGGTCAGACCGTCGAACCACGCGAGCTCACCGAAGCCGAGCTCGCGGCCGAGTTCGTCGGGCCCCTCGACCGCTGAACGCTCGTCGTCCACCCCAGAATGGAGAACTACTGGTGTCACCGCTCGGTGTTCACTCCGAAGTCGGCCAACTCCACCAGGCGATCGTGCATCGCCCCGGGCTCGAGTTGTCACGGCTCACGCCGGACAACATCGAAGAACTGCTCTTCGACGACATCCTGTGGGCGGAACGGGCCCGCGAAGAACACGATGGCTTCGTCGAAGCCTTGCGTGCCCACAACGTGACCGTGCATCTCTTTGGCGACCTGCTGGCCGAGACCCTGGAGATCTCGGCGGCGCGCGACTACGTGCTCGATCACCTCTGCACGCCCGAGATGGTGGGACCCGCGCTCGTCAGCCCGTTGCGCCGGCTCGCTGACGACGCCGACGGACGGACCCTGGCCGAGTACCTCGTGGGTGGGATCACGAAACGGGATCTGCATCCGGTGTCGCCGCACAGCCTGCGATGGAATACCTTGGGCGAGAATGACCTCGTGTTGACACCGCTGCCCAATCACCTGTTCCAGCGCGACAACTCATGTTGGATCTACGGCGGCGTCAATGTGAACGCGATGGCCAAACCGGCGCGGCAGCGCGAAACGCTGCACAGTCGCGCGATCTACCGCTACCACCCGCTGTTCGCCGACGACGACTGGCGGTACTGGTCCGGCGACGACGACGTCGACCATCAGCCGGCGACACTCGAGGGTGGCGACGTCCACGTGATCGGTCATGGCACGGTGTTGGTCGGCATGGGGGAGCGGACCACCCCGATGGCCATCGAGATGCTTGCGAGCACGCTCTTCGAGCACGGCGCGGCAACCCAAGTCATCGCAATCGAACTGCCGCGGTCCCACGCCTTCATGCACCTCGACACCGTCATGAGCATGATCGATCTCGCCACGTTCATCGCGTACCCATACCTTGACCAGCACCTCCGCTCGTGGACACTGCGCTCCGCTGACACGGCGACCGGTTTCACCATCACCGACAATCCCGATTTGTGGCACGCGATCGCCGAAGCGCTCGGCGTCGACGAGGTCACGGTCCTTACCGCCGACGAGGACATCCGCGCCGCTGAGCGCGAGCAATGGGATGACGGCACCAACTTCCTCGCCGTTTCCCCCGGCGTTGTGCTCGGCTGGGATCGCAACGTCACTACCAACCGCATGCTGAGCAACCATGGGATCGAGGTCATCGCCGTGAGCGGAGGCGAACTCGGCCGGGGCCGCGGCGGACCTCGGTGCATGACCTGTCCCATCCAACGGGACCCGTCCTAATCGATGGCACTCAACCTTCATGGCCGCAACTTCCTCAAGGAGTTCGACTTCACTCCCCGCGAACTGCGATATCTGATCGCGCTCTCCGGTCATCTCAAAGCGGCGAGGTCCGGGGGCTACGAACAGCCCGGACTCGCGGGACGCAACCTCGCACTAATTTTCGAGAAATCGTCGACGCGCACCCGCTGCGCGTTCGAAGTCGCCGCGCACGACCAGGGTGCGCACGTCACCTACCTCGATCCGGCCGGATCGCAACTCGGAAAGAAGGAATCGATCAAGGACACGGCCCGGGTACTCGGCCGGATGTTCGACGGCATCGGATACCGCGGGTTCGCGCACGAGAGTGTCGAGACATTGGGACGATTCGCCGGCGTCCCGGTGTGGAACGCACTCACCGATCAGTGGCACCCCACCCAGATGTTGGCCGACATGCTCACCATGCACGAGCACTCGTTCAAACATCCGACCGGCGTCGCGTACTGCTACCTCGGCGATGCCCAGAACAACACCGCTCGATCACTGCTCGCCACGGGAGCGATGCTCGGCATGGACGTGAGGATTGCGGGCCCGCGGAGCTTGTGGCCCGACGAGAAACTTCGAGCCGACGCCGCGAAGATCGCGGCCGAGACCGGAGCCCGGGTGGTGGTCACCGAAGACGTCGACGAGGCAGTACGCGATGTCGATTTTCTCTACACCGATGTCTGGGTCTCGATGGGCGAGCCGGTTGAAACGTGGGACGAGCGGATTGCCCTGCTGCTCCCGTATCAGGTCAACGCCGCGGTCGTCGCCGCGACCCACAATCCTGCGGTCTCGTTCATGCATTGCCTTCCCGCGCTCCACAACCGCGAGACGGACAGCAGTGAGCAGCTGTTTCAACACACCGGCCTCACTGCGTTCGAGGTCACCGAGGATGTCTTCGAGTCGCCGCGTTCGATCGTGTTCGACCAAGCCGAGAACCGACTCCACACCATCAAGGCCGTCCTTGTCGCGACGCTCGGTCGCTGACCAGTGGTCGTCGACCACCAACGCCGGGGGAAACGGCTCCTGCTCGCACTCGGAGGTAACGCACTCATTGAGCGGCACCAGCCCCCCGATGCCGGACCTCAACTGCTCAACGTGCAACGCGCGGTCACGGCGCTCGCCCCGCTCGCGGCCGAACACCAACTCGTCATCACCCATGGAAACGGTCCCCAGGTCGGGCTCCTCGCGCTCGAATCGGCCGCGGACCGCGCGCTCGTCGCGCCCTACCCACTCGACGCCCTCGGCGCCGAAACCCAGGGGCTGATCGGCTACTGGCTCCTCCAGGCGCTCCAGAACGCGCTTGCCGGCAGGGAAGTGGCGGCGCTTATCACCCAGACGCTTGTCTCGATCGCCGATCCGGCGTTCGACCATCCGGCCAAGTTCATCGGTCCCGTCTACACCGAGACCCAAGCCCACCAACTCGCTTCGACGCGCCGGTGGACCGTGCGCCGAGATGGCTTGGGTTGGCGGCGCGTCGTGGCGTCACCCGCTCCGCAAGGAGTCGTCGAGATCGCCCTGATCGAACGGCTCGTCGAAGCCGGCGTGATCGTGATCTGTGGAGGTGGCGGCGGGATCCCTGTGGCTCGGAGAAAGACCGGTGAACTCGAAGGGGTCGAGGCCGTCGTCGACAAAGACCTCACGTCCGCGCTCGTCGCCGAGTCGATCCGAGCCGACGCGTTGATTCTCCTCACCGACGTTGCCGCGATCTCGACCGACGTCGAGGATCCGACCGCGCCGATCATCTCGAGGGCCACGCCCGCGGAACTCCGCCAGCGACAGTTCGCCCCGGGTTCGATGGGGCCCAAGGTCGACGCGATCTGTCGGTTCGTCGAACACACCGGGGGCATGGGCGCGATCGGCGCGCTCGGCGACGTCCAAGCCATCCTCGCCGGGAATGCCGGAACGATCGCCACCCCCACCGGCGCCTACCCCTGACCGGCAGCAGCCACCAATCTTGTGGGTAGCCGTGGCGCGAGCGCGCATCTTCAATCGACTGATCTGCGTCACAACAGGCGGAGTGCAGCACGACGACGCTTCGATTGGGTTCATCACGCCACCCGACGTCAGGCCCCCAGCCGCTGTTCTGCGCGACGCGCCCCGCATCGCAGACCGGCACGTCGGGACGTCAGCGACGTGCATACGGTGTTTTGAGCGCCTGATAGCACCGATCGTCGGGTTCCCGCTCGTCGCAGCCGAAACAGCCCGGGTCGCCTCGATGTTCGTCGGCGGTGAGTCCCCTGAGTTCGATGAGATCACCCGGTGGGCAAGCGACGATCTCGGCTACGTCGTGGCCATCGAACACGCGCAGGTCCAGCGCGTCGGAAGCGGAGATCTCGTGCCCATGGACCTCCGCGTCACAACGGTCTTCCGTCGCGAGGACGACGGGTGGCGCCTCTGCCTCCGCCACGCCGATCGCGTCACGGCCCTGAGGCAACCGACCCCGTTTGCGTGACCGATCCGACCGGCCCGGCGCAAACCAGCACCTCGGCAAGATGGGGCGATCGAGGCCTTCGCGGCCGATCACTCTCGGCGGTCAACTGGCCATCGGCGGGCAGTAGCAGATGGCCGTCAGTGGCAGGTTCCGTAGGCCGCCGACATGAACATCGTGATCGTTTCGACGAGCGATGACATCCCTTGCAACTACGGGCCTGCGTTGCGACGATCACGTACCTTCGGCACTGTTTGCGCGTCGCACGCCAGAAGCCGCGCGTAGAAGCCCGCAACGCAACAGTCACTTCGACCGGATGCGGAATGCCCTCCGAATCGCGCATCGTGTCCCTATGCACCCACACAAGTCGACCCAGCCCGACATGCCCCAGACCTTGGTGGGGATCTCGTTCGAGAACTCGTTCCGCGCCCAAGAATTTTTGGTCGCCGCCACCGGCCTCGCCGCCGCGGGAAGGCTCAGACTCAAAGACGCCGTGACCGTGGTAAAGGACGACATGGGCAAGACCGTCGTGCATGAAACGATCGATCCCACGCCAGGGCGCGCTGCCGTGTCGGGGGCCGGGTCAAAGACGCGTTCGCGGGACACGTGCCGGCAACCGACAGCGACCGCTGAACCGAGTCTCGAGCACCCCTCCTGGCCCCCGTCACGGCGACCTGTCCCATAGCTACCCATCTGCGTCGCGGACCTTCACCGAACGACGGTCGTGCTGGGCGCGGGGTGGATGACGAACCAGAGCGAAACGAACACGAGGCCGACGCCGGTTGCGGTCCACCTGGCGGGCCGCTCGCCGAGGACGATCGCGGCGAGGACGATGCCGACGAGAGGCACCAGGAAGGTCCAGGCGGCGAGCTGGGTGAGTGACGTTCGCTGGGTTTCGGTGAACCAGGGGACGAACGCGGCCGCGGTGCCGATGAGCGAGAGGAACGCGAGCACCAGAGCAAAGCGGAGTGTCCAAGTGATGACCGGTGTGCCTTCGACCACGGCCGCCCAGCGGCGAGGAGGACACCGCCGGCGAGGAAATGCCACGCGGCGACCACCACGACGTCGGTGCCGGCGAGGCGCCGGGCCAACAGAGTCCCGGTAGTCATCGCGACGGCCGCCCCGAGCGATTGTGCGGCGCCTTGCCCCCACCACCCGGGATGGCTACCACCAGGAGTCCGCTGAAACCGACGACGGGGCAGCGACCGTGGTTGCGCTGACCGGCTCCGGTAGAGCCACCACGCGGGCAGGACACCCGCCCCAGCTTGCGGTGACCCACAGCATGCGGATGGTGTTCGGCCGTTCGGCACCCCCTGCCGGGACCATGGCGACATTCGCAGCCGGTGGTGCCGCCGTCACGCCACCGGCGTGAGACCGGCGGCCGCTGCGTTCACGGGCGCTCCATCACCGGGAGCGCCGACGACGGCGGGGCGAGGGAGTCGAAGCCGTTTGAGCATGACCGCGTTCACCGCGACGATGAAGCTCGATCCGGACATCGACAACGCGGCGATCTCGGGGCGGAGCACGAGCCCGAAGGCCGGTTCGAATACTCCGGCCGCGATCGGCAGCGCAATGACGTTGTAGCCAATCGCCCATCCGAGGTTCTGATGCATTTTGCGCAGCGTGCCGCGCCCGATCCGCAGCGCAACGGCGACATCGAGCGGGTCCGAGCGCATCAGCACGACATCGGCGGTCTCGATGGCCACGTCAGTGCCGGCGCCGATGGCGATACCGACATCGGCCTGGGCGAGGGCGGGGGCGTCGTTCACACCGTCGCCGACCATCGCAACCTTTCGGCCGGCGGCCTGGAGTTCGCTGATCTTGGAGGCTTTGTCGGCGGGGAGAACCTCCGCGATCACGGTGTCGACGCCGAGGATGCCGGCGATACGACGCGCGGTGGCCTCGTTGTCACCGGTGAGCATGACGACCTCGACGTCCATCGAACGCAGCTCCGCAACTGCGGTGATCGATGTCTCACGGGGCGCGTCGGCCAGCGCGATGAGCCCGGCGGCCCGGCCGTCGATGGCCACGACCACCGTGGTACGACCGGTCTCGGTCAGTTCCTGACGCCGTGCAGCCAAGGAGGCGAGGTCGATGTTTTCGCGTTCCATGAGTCGGCGGTTGCCGACGACCACTTTGCGGCCGTCGACCTTCGCGAGTGCCCCGTGACCGGGAACGCTGTCGAAGCCTTCGGCGACGAACACCTTGGCGCCGCGCGCCTCGGCGGCGGCCACCACGGCCTGCGCCAGCGGATGTTCGGATTCGCGCTCGACTGCGGCGGCCAACGCGAGGAGCTCGGCCTCATCCATCCCGTCGGTGACGATGTCGGTGACCTCAGGTTCGCCTTTGGTGAGGGTGCCGGTCTTGTCCATGACAACAGTGTCGATACGAGCAACGGTCTCGAGTGCCATCGCGTTCTTGAACAGCACGCCGCGACCCGCGCCGAGACCGGTACCGACCATGATCGCGGTGGGTGTGGCGAGCCCGAGCGCATCGGGACACGTGATGACCACCACCGTGATCGCGAACAACATCGCTTCGGACACGGGTCGACCGACCAGCACGCTCCATACGAGGAATGTGGCCGCGCCGCCGATGAGGGCCACGAATACCAGCCAGAACGCGGCGCGATCAGCCAGGCGCTGGCCCGGCGCTTTGGAGTTCTGCGCCTCCTGAACGAGCTTGACGATCTGCGCCAGGGCGGTATCGACCCCGACCTTGGTGGCCCGCACCCGCAGCGTTCCGGTGGTGTTCAGCGTGGCGCCGATGACCTCGTCGCCGGTCGCTTTGTGGACCGGCAAACTCTCGCCGGTGACCATCGACTCGTCGAAGTCGCTCTCGCCGTCCTCGACGATGCCGTCGACCGCGACCTTCGCGCCGGGGCGAACCAGGAGCAGGTCTCCCACTTGGACGTCGGCGGTCGGAATCTCGACGGTTCCGCCGTCGCGTACGACGAGCGCCATCGGCGGCGCGAGATCCAGTAGCGCACGGATTGCTTCGTTGGCCCCGCCCCGGGCGCGCATCTCGAACCAGTGGCCCAGCAGCACGAACGACGCCAGGACTGTGGCCGCCTCGTAGAACACCTCGCCGCCGCCGGTCAGGGTCACGACGAGGGAGTAGATCCACCCGGAACCGACGGCTACTGCGACCAGCACCATCATGTCGAGGGTGCGGGCCCGCAACGCACGGACCGCTCCGTCGAAGAAGATCCAGGACGCCCAGAACACCACGGGCAGGGTCAGCAGCAGCTGAAATACGTCGTTGCGCATCCCAAACGGGGCGGCGACAGAGAATCCGAGCACGTCGCGCCCGATGGGTGACCACAAGACGATCGGTACCGAGAACAGCGCTGCGACCAGAAAACGGCGGCGCATGTCGGCGACCATCGTGGCCATCGACATCCCGCTGTGTTTGCCTCCGTGTCCCATCGCGTCGTGCGGCGACTGGCCCGTCGGCGCGTCGTGCTGCCCGGGTGCGGCGGGTTCGGGTGTCGCGGGCTCATGCGTCGCGGGTTCATGCGTCGCGGGCGCGGGAGCGCTGGTTTGGTTGTGTCCACTCGGCTCGGCCATCGGGAGACAGACGTGTTTGGGTACCGACTGGCCGGCACAGTGGTAACCACAATCCTGGACCCATCCCCGTAGCGTCGCGACGCTGCTGACGCTGGGGTCGAAGGTCACGGTGGCGGTCTGGGCAACCGGATTCACTTCGACCGAGTGCACGCCCGGTCGGCGGGCGAGTGTGGACTCAACGACGTTCTTCTCGGTGGCCCACTGCAAACCGGCGGTCTCCAAGACGACGGTCTGGGTGCCGGGTGCGTCGGCGTCGTCGGCGTCGTGGTGGTGGTGGTCGTGGTCATGCATGAGGTCTCCTCCGTGGCGGACACGGGTCGATGACGATCGCGAACTCGCAACGACACCAGCACGTGCCGCCATCCGTGGTGTATCCGGCTTCGACATCATCGTCGGTGACGCGTCGGATTGCATCCGGACTTGCTACGGATCCGATGTGCGGACGCGGGAACGTCGGTAACTCGGACCACAGCCGCGCGAACATCACAACACCGGAGGCGCGCTGCGCCGGCTCCGTGGCCCACCGCAGCCCGGTTCGGTAGTTGCCGCGGATGACGCAGCGTTGGCGAAGGGCGATCGTTCCTAGACCGAGCGAGGAGTCGCATATGGGCGCAGTGTTGATCGTGGGAATCGTCGTTGTGTTCGTCCTGCTTTTCGGTGCCGCTTTGTCGTTGCGGATCGTGCAGCAATACGAGGAGGGGGTGCTTTTCCGGTTGGGTCGAGTCATCGGTGTCAGGAAACCCGGCCTCGTCGCCATTGTCCCGATTGTCGATGTGCTCCGTCGCGTTTCCCTGCGGATCGTGACGATGCCGATCGAATCGCAAGGAATCATCACGCGCGACAACGTCAGCGTGGACGTCTCCGCAGTCGCGTATTACCGCGTTGTCGACGCCACCAAGGCGTTGATCGCCATCGAGAACGTCGGCGCGAAGCGTCGGACACGATGATGGCGCATCCTTTTGCGCTTCAGCTTCGGAACCTACAGACGCTCGTGGAGATCGGGGTCGACAGGAACACGACGGTCGTGTTCCCGGCGCCGCTCATGAGCACGATCGGAGAGCTCGGCACCTTCCTCGCCCGCGAGGCTGCTGCGGCCGAAACCGGTTCGCGGTCGAGACGACGTGACCCGGGAGCGTTGGCCCAGGAGGAGGCCTCATGAAGGACGCATGGGTTCTGCACCTTTCTCTCGAAGCGTGCATCGCGCTTCTTGGCGAGTCGGCGGTCGGACGGGCGCTCCATACGAGCGTCTACCTCTGACCGAGCGTTGCGATCGGCGGGCCAGCGCGCGGGTCCCAGCGGTGCTACTACGGTGGATGGTTGATGGCACCTGATCCGGCACTGCCGGCGCATGCGCGTTTGTTGGGGTGGCCCAGGAGTGCCGTCCTGCTCTTCGAGATCGCGCTGCAGCTAGCGGGCGAGCATGAGTTCTCCGCGGTGCTGCAACACATCGTCGACGAAGCATCCAGTGTCGCGGACGCTCGCTACGCCGCACTCGGCGTGCACCACGATGGCATGATGATCACGTTCATCCACCACGGCCTCGACGAGGATGCCGTTTCCCGCATAGGAAACCTGCCGGAGGGTCGTGGCTTGCTGGGGGAGCTGACCATCGCCGACCGCCCGATACGTCTCGCGGAGATCTCGACCCACCCGGACTCGTGTGGGTTCCCGCCCGGCCACCCACCAATGCACACCTTCCTGGGGGTCCCCATCGCCCGCGGTGGCCGCCGCTACGGCAATCTGTATTTGACCGAGAAACGCGGTGGGGGTCTGTTCACGGACGAAGACGAAGCGCTTGTCGTCGCGCTGGCCGGGTTCGCGGCCGGCGCGATCGAAAGTGCGCAACTGGTGGAGTCCGAACGGGAGCGGGTGGCCGCGGTCGCGGACGCAGTGGCGGCAGCGGAGCAGGCGCGGGCGCGCCGGGTCATGCTCGGCGAGGTTTTCGCCGCCCAGGAAGCCGAACGGGCCCGAGTGTCACGTGATCTGCACGACGACGTCGGTCAAGCCCTCACGTCGGTCCTCTTGGGCCTGCGACTCGTCGAGCGATCGCTCGACGGTGACGACGTCGACGTTGCCGACGCGCGTGGTCTCGTCGCCGAGGTGCGTGAGTTAGTGGGCGACGCGCTCGTAGGGGCTCGGCGCCTGGCATTTGAACTGCGCCCGACGGTGCTCGACGACATCGGCTTGGCGCCCGCGCTGGCGCGCCTCGCCGACGACGTCGCCGGACGTTCTGGGCTCTGCGTCGAGGTGGCGGTCCACGGACTGGATGGCGACATCCGGGTGGGAGGAGAGTTCGAGACGGTCGTCTACCGCGTCGTACAAGAAGCACTCACCAACGTGGTTCGTCACGCCGACGCGACGACCGTCAGCGTGACGGTCATGCTTGCCGACGGGCGACTGCGCGCGCTGGTCGAGGACGACGGTAAGGGCTTCGATCCCGCCGCACCCCGCAGCGGACGTCACCTCGGTGTTGCGGGCATGACCGAAAGGAGCGAACTCGTCGGCGGCATCCTGACGGTGGACTCGCGCCCCGGCTACGGCGCAACCATCCGTCTGGAAGTGCCGATTGAGTAAGTCGATCCGGATCGCGCTGTGCGACGATCACGCGGTGGTCCGGAGCGGCTTGCGCCGCATCCTCGACGCGGAACCCGACCTCGAGGTCATCGGCGAAGCCGGCTCCGTGGCCGAGGCGATCGCGCTCGCCGCGCAGAGCCTCCCTGACGTCTTTGTCATGGACCTTGGCCTGCCCGACGGCAGCGGCCTCAACGCCACCACTGAGGTTCGCTCGATCAGCCCTGGCACCCAGGTGCTCGTCCTCACCGCTCACGACGACGTCGCCTACCTCCGGCGGGCGTTCGAGGCTGGCGCTGCCGGCTACCTCCTCAAGGACGCGGCCGACTCCGAACTCATTCATGCGGTCCGGCAAGTCTTTGCCGGACACCAGTACGTGCACCCGACCCTCGGCGCTGCACTCCTCGCCCCCGACGCACCGACTGCCCGCCTCGCCGGCCCCGGCGGAGAGCTCTCCAGACGCGAGGTCGACGTGTTGCGGCTGATCGCACTGGGTCTGACGAACACCGAGATCGGCGAGCGGCTCTTCGTGTCGGTTCGCACCGTCGAGACCCACCGCGCCCACATCCAACAGAAGCTCGATGCCCGCACCCGGGCCGAGCTGGTTCGCCTCGCACGCGATGCCGGTCTCCTCGACGATGGGCTCGTTGGCGACGATATTCCGTGAATGTCCGCAGCATGACTCGGTAGTCGGTTCCGATGGCGTTCCCGGTCGGGAGGCCCATCATCTGGGTATGTGTCGACAGCATTCGGTGACCGGCGAGCCGCGAGCCGTTGTCGTCGCGGTCGCATATCTGTCCATGCGCCGAATGATTACCGAGCTCCTCGAACGCGACCAAGAACCCTGGCTGGTGACCAGCACGTCGATCGTCGACCTTGCTCGCTTGATCGACCGGCACTACCCCGATGCCCTGATTGTCGACGCGACCGACTTCCCGAGCTGTTGCGGTCCCGAGTGTGGCGGCTTCCCTGCGGCTCGGGTTGTGGTGATCGGTCGCGAACCGGATCACGCGTACCGCGCCGAGGCGGTCCGGGGTGGCGCCGGGGCGTGGATCGCCGCGGACGCCATCGGGGATGAGCTGTGCGCCCGACTCCACGACGGGTTCGGTCATGGGCGCTCCGTCAGTGTGGATGACTGAAAAAGACTTTGTGACGACACCAGACGGATGAAGCCATGGTGACGCGCGACCGGGGCGTCCGTCTCCTGCCCGGGCTTCATCACAGCTTCATCGAGGTCGTCGTGGGTTCTTCATTGTCGGGGGTTGTCTGGTCCGAGACCGGTCACCGGCATCGAGGCTCTCGGTAGTCTCGTTTCGACCTGCACGACTGCCGAGCGAGGATACGAATGACGACTGAGCGCGGCGTCGACCTCGTCGGGACGCAGACGGGCTGGCGCGGCGATGATGTGCCGACGCGTTGGTATGCATTCGATGGCAGGGAGGCGGTGGCGCGACTGGGGGTCGATCCGGGGCGCGGGCTGTCGGCTGACGACGTTGAGGAGCGCGCCGCGGAGTACGGCCCGAACGCGCTCGAGGAGACGGCCCGCCGGGCGCGACTCTTGGTGTTCCTCGACCAGTTCCGGTCGCTGCTGTCCTACGTGCTGATGGCTGCGGCGGTGCTCGCCGCGGTGGTCGGCGACGTGAAGGACCCGATCGTGATCTCGGCGGTGCTGGTCATCAACGCGGTGATTGGGTTCGTGCAGGTCAACCGCGCCGAACGGAGCATGGACGCGCTCAAACGCATGCTCATTGCCCGGTCGCGGGTGCGCCGCGACGGCCATGTGGCCGAGATCGACGCGCGAGACCTCGTTCCCGGAGATGTCGTGTTGCTCGAGGCAGGTGATCGCGTCCCGGCTGATGGACGGCTGATCATCACGGCGAGCCTGGCCGTCGACGAGTCGGTGCTCACCGGCGAGTCGGTCCCGGTCGACAAGATCTCCGAACCACTGGGCGACGAGGAGCTCCCGGTCGCGGAGCTCGTAAATCTTGCGTTCATGAACACGACCATCACCCGTGGGAGCGCCGAGCTGCTCGTGATCCGGACCGGTATGCGGACCGAGATCGGTCGCATCGCAGGAATGCTTGCGAGCGCAGTGCGGGCCCCGACGCCGCTCCAACGCCAGCTCGACTCCCTCGGCCGTCGCATCGCTGCGCTCGCGGGCGTGGCGAGCCTCGCCGTGTTCGCCCTCGCGCTGCGTGATGGCGAGGGATTTTCCGACGCCGCGCTCACCGCCGTCGCGCTGGCGGTCGCGTCGATTCCGGAAGGCCTCCCGGCGGTCGTTGCCGTGACCCTCGCAGTCGGTGCGCGCCGAATGGCTCGTCGCAACGCCATTGTGAAACGGCTCGCCTCGGTCGAGACCCTCGGCGCAACCTCGGTGATCTGTAGCGACAAGACCGGCACGCTGACGTTCAATCAGATGACGGTACGCGCGCTCTGGCGGGGGCGCCTGTTCCAGGTCGAGGGTCATGGTTACGAACCGGTCGGCACCATCACCGCCGCCGAGGGTGGCGACGTACCGGACCTGCGGCCTGCCCTGGTGACCGCGGTGCTGTGCAACAACAGCGCGCTGGCTGACGATGGCGGGATCGTGGGCGATCCGACGGAGGCGGCCCTGGTCGTGTTGGCGGCCAAGGCCGATATCAATGCGGATGTCGAGCGCGGTCGCTGCCCGCGAATCGCCGAGATCCCGTTCGACTCGGCGTACAAGTTCATGGCCACGTTCCATCGTCATCCGGATCATCCTGGCCACCTCCTGGTCTGCGTCAAGGGTGCGCCCGAGGTGCTGCTCGATCGGTGCGGATGGTTCGCGGACTCCGCCGACGGCGAGCAACCAATCGACGATGCTCGACGCCGCGAGCTCGAGAGGGACATCGAGGCTCTGGCGGCACGCGGACTGCGGGTCCTTGCGATTGCCAGTCGTACGGTCGATGACGCCGACACGATGGAGCTGGGTCTCGAGCACGAGCGCTTCGGCCTGGTCCAGGACCTACGGTTGGAGGCGCTCGTCGGTATTCTCGACCCGGCGCGCCCCGAGGCCGCGGAGGCGATCGAGCGGTGTCGCGGCGCCGGAATCCAAGTCAAGATGATTACCGGCGACCATGCGGCGACTGCCCGGTCTATCGCCGCGGAGCTTGGAATCCCCGGTCGAGTTATCACGGGACGCGAGCTCGACGAACTCGGCGTCGACGCGCTCAGCGATGAGATCGACGGTCTGGGAGTCTTTGCTCGGGTTGCTCCCGAACACAAGGTCCGGATCGTCGAGGCGCTGAAGCGACGCCAGAACATCGTTGCGATGACCGGTGACGGGGTCAATGACGCCGCGGCGCTCAAAACCGCCGACATCGGTGTCGCGATGGGTGTCGCGGGCACGGAGGTCACGAAAGAGGCGGGCGAGATGGTCCTCGCCGATGACAACTTCTCGACGATCGTCGTGGCCATCGAGATCGGCCGGACGATCTACGACAACATCCTCAAGTTCGTGCGGTTCCAGCTCTCGACGAATATCGGGGCGATTCTGACGATCCTCGGTGCGCTGCTCGTCGGGCTGCCCACGCCGTTCACGCCGATCCAGATGTTGTGGGTTAATCTCATCATGGATGGTCCACCCGCGATCGCACTCGGGCTCGACCCTCCTGCTCCGGGTGTGCTGAGTCGGCCGCCGCGCCGGATGTCGGTACCCATCCTCACCCGGTCCCGATTGTCCGCGCTCGCCCTCCTCGGCGTGGTGATGGCGACCGGCACGTTGCTCGTCTTCGCTGGCGCCCGTCGTGGCGATCTCGGTTCTGAGGTCGCGGGCACGATGGCGTTCACCACATTCGTGGTGTTCCAGCTGTTCAATGCGCTCAACGCGCGTAGCGAGCACGCCAGCGTGTTCCGGCGCCACTCACTTACCAACGGGCGGCTCTGGGGCGCGCTCGCCGCGGTCGCGGTCCTGCAGATCGCCGTGGTCCACCTCTCGGTGTTCGGCACCATCTTCGACACTGTGCCGCTCAACGCGAACGAGTGGGCGGTCTGCGTTGCGGTTGCCGCCACGATCTTGATAGTCGACGAGCTGCGGAAGGCCGCCACCCGTGCACACGCACGCCGCGCTTCGCGAGAGCGGTGAGCGGTTCAAACACCGATCGGGCTCGGCCTCGGTGTTGAAGCCGCCGCGGCCGCGCGAGCCCACGACCACGAGCGTCGCGTCGGCGCAGTGGCGAGCCGCGCGCTCCAACGGCTCCGGGTCCACCATGACCCCGCCCGGCCATCTCCCGGTGGCTGGTGGGGTCCACCCGCACACCACCCGCAACGGGACGCCGCGCGGGCCTCTGCTGACCGGCGATCTCCATCACCTAGGGCCCCGTTGAGGGGCAGGGCGCGAGGGGGTTACGGGATGGCCTTTTCTCGTGAAGACGCCAGGGCGGGTCGGCACGCCTGCATGGGGCCGCTGAAGTGGAGGTAAATGAACAGGCTCAGGACCGCGGCATAGAAGCACCACACCGAGACGAAGGTCGCGGCGGAGACTTGGTAGGCGACAACGGCTAACACGAACGCCAGCACACCGAAGACATTGACGCATCGGTGGCTGGAGAACAGGCCGCTGACACACGTGGCCAGCATGTAGATCACCAGCACCGCACCGATGTAGAAGTGTGGCGAACGGTACGAGATGCTCTGGTCGTGGACGTGTGCCGTGACCGGAAATCGGACGATGAAATAGAGGAGGTAGAGCCCGACACCGATGCCGAGTACCTGAAAGACACCGATTGCTCGCTTTCGACGCCGACTGGTCTCCACCAACAGAATCGCGAACGGCACGAAAATCGGCCACAACACGTGGGAGAACATCGAGAACGTGTAGGTCGCCAAGGTTCTCAACAGGGGCAGGTCGTGGCGGAGGCTCAACCAGAGCGCCCCTTCGGTGAGTTGCTGCACGCCAAACAGCAACGGGACCAGCGCGAGGGGCAGCTCGGCCTTGCCCCGCGACTTGCTCACCGTCAGCACTCCCACCGCGGTGAGCGCAGTCCCGGCGGTGAAGCTCGCGGTTGCGGAGAAGCACATGGGGTCCCAGGCTGACTGCAAATCGGCGCAGCGCCATCCGGCACCGTTACCGATCGCGGCTTCGGACAACTACTCAAACTCCGCAGCCCCGCAACGTGCGTCGATCAATGTCGATGAACAAGGACGGTTGAAGGGGTCGCAGGAATCGTGATCGGCGTCCTGGTGGTTGCTGATCCTGCTGGCCCTCGTGGTGAGCTCCAGCCCAGACGTACCCGGTGTCGTCAATCTGTTGAAGGGTCCCAGGGAATGTCGATCTCCGGCGGTTCACCACGACTTCAGGGCGACGCGGCGAGGCGCTGCGCGTAGGGAGCGAGTACCGCGAGCATCTGGAACGAGGGATCGAGGCGGGCAGCGATGCTCTCGCTCATTGCGATGGTCTTCGCGAGCAACGCGAGGGTTGGCGGGAGCCGGAGACCATGGCGCCGCATGATGGTGAGGTGATCGTGGAGCAGTGAGCCGACTGCGATCTCGTTCAACGGGCGAGCGAGGTAGTCGCCCATGAGCGCCTCGAGGTCGGTCGCGAGGTGCTCGCGTTCGAAATTTCGGCTCGTGACACCAAGGCTCGCGAACGCGTCGATGAGCCGCTCCGTATCGCCGGTCGTGGTCGCGAGGAGAGCCGCGGCGAGGGCTCTGCGGGTCGCAAGATCGACGACGCCGACCATGCCGAAGTCGATCAGCGCGATCGAGCTGTCGGCTTGCACGAATAAGTTCCCGGGGTGCGGGTCGGCGTGAAAGAAACCGTGCTCGAACACCATCGTGAGCGTAAGTTCCGCCGCGCGCTTCGACAGGTCGGAGCAGTCGATTCCGGCCGCTTCCAAGGCGGCGAGATCATCGACGTTCATCCCCCGCATCCGTTGGAGCGTGAGAACCCGCGACGTCGAGAACTCCGGATACACGCGGGGGATGATGGTCGAGACATCAGCCGCGAAGTTCTCCGCGAAGCGCTCGGCGTTCTGGGCTTCTCGGCAGTAGTCGAGTTCATGGTGCAGCGTTTGGCAGAACTCGTCGGCGAGGCTCGGGATGTCGTACTGCCCGTCGGGGTCCCAGCGGCGAGCGGCGGTCTCCGCGAGCTGGCCGAGGATCTCGAGGTCGCGCTCCACCTGGGCGGCTACTCCTGAGCGACGGATCTTGACGACGACCTCGGTGCCGTCGGGCAAGGTCGCGGCGTGAGCCTGGCCGATGGACGCCGCGGCGAGCGGCACCGCCTCGAAATGCTCGAAGATCATCTCCGGCGGACGCCCGAACTCCGCCTCGATCGTCTTACGGATGACGTCGAGCGACTCTGGTGGCGCTGCGTCCTGGAGGCGCGCGAGTTCGCGCAAGTAGTCGGGTGGGAGGAGATCGCCGCGCGTCGACGCGATCTGGCCGATCTTGATGAAGGTCGGACCGAGATCCTCGATCGCGAGGCGCACGTGTTCCGCCCGGGTGTAGGGCACCGCGCGGCGCTGATGACCGAGGAGACCCCAATGGAACGGGACCATGCGACCGAAGCCGCGCGGGCCGACGAGGACGCCGAGGCCATGGCGGCTGAGGGCGCTCAGGATTTCACGCCGCCGGTGGCGGTACTGCTTTGCCGTGCCGCGCGGTCGCGACCACACGAGGCGCACGGCCCGGAACCAGAGTGTCCTGCGCGCCATCATCGCCATCATCGCCGGCACGACCAGCGAGGCCAGTCGGCCATGACCTCCGTTCGATCCCGATCGGTTTGGGAGGTACCATACCGGGTATGGCACCGAACGAGGCGGCGATCCCGGGAGGTTGGGGCGCAATGTGCCCGCTATCTTCTGGCCAGCCACCACCGAGGAGCACCGTATGGACTTCACCCGCCGCGTCGAACTCGACATCTCCTATGACGACGCCATCGGCCGCGTCAAGGACGCGCTGAAGGATCAAGGGTTCGGCATACTCACCGAGATCGACGTCCGCCAAACTCTCAAGGACAAGCTCGGCATCGATGTTGAGCCCCAGATCATCCTGGGCGCCTGCAACCCCCAGCTCGCCCACCGCGCGCTCGAGATCGACCCTCGGATCGCGACGCTGCTGCCGTGCAACGTCGTGGTCCGCACCGAACAGGGACGCACCATCGTCGAGGCCCTCGATCCGACGATCATCGCCGAGGTGCCCGACAATCCGGACCTCGCGCCGATCGCCGAGGAGGCCGGCGTGCACATCCAAGCAGCCCTCGACGCGTTGCGCAGCGCCTGATGGCCGAGACCGCCGCCTGCCCGTCGTGTGGGAGCCGGCACCAGGTTCTCGCGGAGTGAACGGCCACCACGCCGGGGCCATCGACGTGTTCGCCGACGTGTCGTGTCCCTTCGCGCACTTCAGTCTGCGACGCTTCATCGATCGGCGGCACCAGACCGGCTCCGATCGCGTGCGGCTCCGGGTACGGGCCTGGCCGCTGGAACTGGCCAACGGACATCCGCTCGCGGCCGACCAGGTCACCGAAGAGATCGCCGACCTGCGCGCGCAGGTCGCCCCCGACTTGTTCACCGGCTTCGACCCTTCGGCGTTCCCGACATCCACGATCGGGATCCTCGGCACCGCCACGCTCGCCTACGAGCACGGAGCCGAGGTCGGTGAAGGCTTCAACCTCGCGATTCGCGACGCACTGTTCGAACGGGCCAGGCGATTGGTAGGCCGGAAGTGCTCGCGGAGATCGCCGCCGGGTACGGCCTCAGCGTCCTCGACGCGACGACCGCTCGCGGCGCGGTCAACGCCGACCGCGCTGAGGGCGTCCGCCGCGGCGTCATCGGCTCCCCGTACTTTTTCGTCGACGGCTCCCCGTTCTTCTGCCCCACTCTCGATATCGAGCGCCACGGCGAGCACCTCCGCATCGATGTCGACAACCGCGAACTCAACAGCTTCCTGGACCGGCGGCCTTCTGGACGTCATCGCCGACGGCCAACTGCTCACGCTCGAAGCCGACGAGTTCGACGTCGAGGCTGGCTGTGGGTGGAGCGTTGTTGTGACGGGCAATGCTCGCGAGGTGGTGCGTCGACCCGACCGATCTCTGCCAGCGGGGCGCTCCTGGCTGCGGCCTGACGCCGCCCGGCTTGTCTGTCTCGCCCCACAGGAAAGGCTGAGCAGCTACTGACCTGAGGAACTCTTCGACGAACGCCGAGAAGAATTCGAGATGGTCCGCGAGGTCCGGCGGGTCCACGCTCTGGACGGGTCGTGGCCGTAATCCTGCGGTGGGGCAGTGTCGCGATGGGGTTCCCCTTTGCGGGCACGCCCCGGTAGGCCGAAGGTCCCCTACCGGTCGGGTCGAGCGACCGTGTCATCCGAGATGAGGTGCAACTATCCTTTGTCGTAGAACGCCACGCGAGCAGATTCGGAGTCGACATGAGTCAGAACCCTGGAGCCGTCGTCAGCCGAGGTCCTGCGCCTCGGCGTCTGAGTATCAATATCAGCGCGGCCGAGCGCACGGGCCGGGTCCTGCTCGGACTCGGCGCCATGATTAGCGCCATTGTGCTGCTGACGTCGGCCGGGTCGCTGCTGGCCGTCGTGCTCGAGGTGCTGTTGCTCGGCGCCGGGCTTGATCTTGTGGTGACGGGAGCACTTGGTCATTGTCCGCTTTACCAGAAGCTCGGTCATGTGCCGACGTCTCTGGGGAGTTCGTTGTGATTCCGGAATCCGAGGCCGAGAGCCGCGGCACGAGCGATTCCGTCCAGCCCGGTCATGGTGGCCATGGCTGGATGATGATTCTGTGTTGCATTCCGATGCTCGTAATTGCCGTGGTGCTGGTCGCTACCGGTGTGGCGAGTGTCGGGTTTCTTTTCGCCGCGGTTCTCTGCTCCGCGATGATGGTGATGATGATGCGGGCTATGGGCAGCGGGGGAGGGAGCGGACACCAACACTGAGCAGCCCGAGCCCTCGAGAGTACGAACGGCCGTGCGGCTGTTCGCGACCACGCCGATCAAGGAGAAACTGAGATGAACCGAATCCTGCTCAAGACTGTCGCCGCGACGACGATCAGCCTCGCGGCGCTCCTCGCGCCCCTGGCGGCGTCGGCCCAACCGACCGGCGCCGACTTTGGTCAACACGTCCGTCATTGTGCCCAGACCATGGGGTTCAGCGGCACGCACAACCCCGGAATGCACCGCGGGTTCGCAGGCTGGGACGGCGAGGCGTGCCAACCGTAGTTCTCGGAATGGTGCGTTAGGGCCGGTGATTGGCTCCGGGCGTGAGGTAGTGCTCGGGCGCGGCACCGAAGTCGTGTCGGCATGCCGCGGAACAAAACCAATAGGTGGTGCTTGCATACTCGTAGTGGGGAGTGTCCTCACCGGGCTGGACGGTCATGGCGCACACGGGGTCCGAGACCATGGCGTCCAGCGCTCGGAAGGCGCCGTCCTCGAGCCAGAGGGTCCGGTCGGCGATCTCCTTGAGTCGCGCGTCGTGGCTGACCATGACGATGCTGATCCCGTTGTCGATGGCGAGCTGGCGGAGGAGTCGAGCGATGTCTCGACCATGGCTCGAGTCGAGATTTGCAGTGGGCTCATCCGCGAGGATGACGGTGGGTTCGTTGGCGAGCGCGCGTGCGATGGCGACGCGTTGCTTCTCTCCGCCGGACAGTTGATCGGGACGGAAGCCGAGGCGATCCGCGAGGCCGACCTGCGTGAGGAGTTCAGTGGCGCGCCGTTGGGCCGAGCTGCCCTTGATGCCGGCGAGATTGCACGCGATCTCCACGTTTTCGATGGCGGTGAGCGCAGCCAGGAGATTGAAGTCCTGGAACACGAATCCGAGATGATGGGCGCGGAGAGCGGGGAGGTGTCGCTCGGGCGTGGTGGCAAGGTCGACGCCGTCGATCAGGATGGAGCCACTGGTGGGGCGCAGCATCGCGCCGAGCATGAGGAGCAGGGTGGTCTTCCCGCTGCCGGAGGGTCCCATGATCAGGACGACTTCGCCGGGCTCCACGTCGAGGTCCACGTCGC
This sequence comes from Acidimicrobiia bacterium, assembly GCA_046598395.1. Lineage (GTDB taxonomy): Bacteria > Actinomycetota > Acidimicrobiia > IMCC26256 > JAENVU01 > JAENVU01. The sequence continues at coordinate 88,586 of JBKJIQ010000036.1, read as the reverse complement.
GCACCGCGTAGACGGCGACGCTGCCTTCGCCGTAGGTCTTGGTCAGGTGACGCACGGTGATAGCAGGCACGGTCATGTCATGGTCTCCGGAATGCGGTGGCGGGATCCACTCGTGTGACGCGGCGGAGCGGAAGCAACGCGGAGAGGCTGCCGATCACGAGGGCGCTCGCACAGGTGCGTAGGACCGAGCTGATCTGGATGTCGACTTCGAAGTTCGGGGTGAGCGCGCCGATCGCGCCGCCGATCGCCACCGACAGTGCGACCGCGACGACGACGGCGAGGGCGATAGTCCATGCGGCCTGGGCGACGACGATGGCGGCGAGATGCCGAGTGTTGGCGCCGAGGGCTTTGAGGATGCCGTACTCGCGTTGTTTGCTGATCGTAGAGGTGAAGAGAGTGAGGCCGATGAGCGCGAGCGCGATGAGGAAGCCGATGGCAGTCATGATGGCCATGACGTCAGCGGCCATGGACCGCACCACGTTCGCTTCTTGATGGGCGAACTCGTCGCGGTCCATCACGGTCGTCTGGGGAACCTCGCGGGCGAGGCGCTCCGCCAACACGTCGGGGGGTGTGTCGGCGCGGGCGCCGACGAGAATGTAAGCGTACGTGGAGCCGCGGAGCTCCGCGAAGTCGTCGGCGGTGATGAAGACGGTGGTGTTGACGATGTTGGTGCCGCCCGTCGACAGGCCGCTGATGACGAAACGTCGGCCGAGGATGGTGACGGCGTCGCCGACGGTGACGCCGAGTTCTTCGGCGGCAGTGGAATCGACAAGGGTCTGGCCGGGGCCGGGCGCTTGACCATCGGCAATTCGGCGAGGACCACCGCGGGTACTGGAGGTGTTGTAGCCGAGGACGTAGGTCAGCAGGCTGGCCTTGCCTGCGTTGACGGTGCTGGTCGTGAATCGGAGCCCTTCCGCCCATGCAACCCCATCGACGGTGCGGACATCCTCGATCGTGGAAGGCGGGAGCGCAGACGCAGTCATATGCATCGTCTTGACGTTGCGTTGCGCGACGAACACGTCAGCGGGAGAATGGCGAATGTACGCGGTGACCTGATTCATGGCGCCGGCGAAGATGCCGTCGAGGATGAGGACGAGCACGAACGCGGCCCCGACACCGAAGATGGCGAGCATTGCGCGTCGGCGATCCTGAAAGAGGTTTCTGCGGGCTAGTGGGATTCGTCGCATCGCTCATCCACCCCGGAAGGCGCTGGCCGGTTCGAGCCGCGCGAGCTGGTGCGCTGGCAGCAGCGCGGCGATGGCGGCCATGAGCAGCGCGGCCGCGACGGCCCGCGCGGTCGCGTCGACCGTGAGCACAACGGTGAACTGTGGCCGCAGGTTCATGATGAGTGCGCGGCCGGCCATGAAGAGCAGGCCGCCGGCCACCAAGCCTGCGCCCGCAACGATGACCGTCTGACGCAATGCCATGGAGAGGAGGTGTCGGCGGTTGGCTCCCATCGCCTTGAGGATGCCGTACTCGCGGCGGCGGTCCATCATGGCGGTGTACACGCTGAGCGCGACGACCAGGATTCCGATGACGAACGCCACGGCTCGCATGACACTCATCGGAACCTTGTACGCGCGGGTCATCACCGCGAGGTCTCGGCGTGCGAGCTCGTCGCGATCCAGTACGGCCAGGCCGGTGGCCGCGAGTTCGGCTCGCACGGCGGCCGGCCTTGCTGTGCCGATCAGGATGAAGCTGGTGGTGTCCGGCGCACCGAGCAACGCGTCGGTCGCCCGGTGCGTCATGAAGACGAACGAAAGCATGAAGGTGTCGGCACTCGTACCGACAATCTGGAATCGGCGGCCCATGATGGCGATCGAATCGCCGACGCGAAACCCGTGACGCTGCGCCATGGCCCGGCCGATCGCGACTTCGTTGTCAGATCGAGGGGCTCGCCCCTCCGCGATGACCCACGGCCCACCGCGCTGGCCGGGGACCCATCCGACGATCGCGGTGGGAACCTTGCGGTCGTGGAGCTCGATGATCGCGAGAAAGGTCCTGACCTGCGCCGCCCAGTCGACATCGGGCTGCGCCCGCACGGTCTCGAGGGTGTCGCGTGGGATGAGTGAGACCGCACCGAAGAAGTTGCGGGTTCCGGCTTGAGCGACGTAGAGGTCGGCGCCGACGTTGTCTTCGTAGGCGGTGACGCTGCGCGTGATCCCGGCACCGAGGCCGTCGAGCAGCAGGATGAGCATGATCGCCAAGCCGACGGCGACGGCGCTGGCGGCGAGGCGGCGAGGTTCGGCGAGTTGGTTGCGGCGGGCGAGCGGGACCGTTCGAGGCACGTCAACCCCCGGCAAGACGCCAGGTCGCTTCGACCAGCGTCGGGAACCCGGCGATCGTCAGCCTCGCGGTACCCCGAGCGCGACCTCCTGACTTGAAGCGAAGTTCACCGGAGCGGTGGTGACCACCGGGACCGCCGCCACTCCACCGAACGGCTGGCCATGCCCTGCCGTTCACGTCGAGGGTTGCTGACGTCGCGAGGTCCGTCGACAACTCGCCCGAATGCGTGTCGAGGCTGATGGCGAACCTCGCCCCGCGGTCGTCGAAGCGGGTAGGGGTGATGGTGAGCTTCACCGACCCCGCCTTGATCGTGCGGGGTGGCAAGACCGCGTCGGTGGTCGGGGTGGTGTCGGCACACGACGCGCCCAGGACGGTGAGGAACACAGCCGCACCGGCGCCGACTCCACCGGTTGCGGTCGCCGCCGCGTCGAGGCGATGCCGGTATCGCAGTTCGGCGATCAGGGTGACCTGGGTGCCGAACCCGCCAAGGATGAGTGTGAGATACACCCAGTCCAGTCGGACCTGGTCCCACAGGTGGGTCCAGGATCCCGACGCACTACGGACAACCGCGACGTAGAAGACCGCCATCAGGACGCCGGCGACCACCCCGCAGCGAAGGCTGCGGTGCGTTGTCGGGAGCGAACACCACGATCGCGCTGGAGAAGTACGCAACCGATGTGCTGAGCGCGACGAGGAGATCCATGTTGATCGTCCGGCGGCGAAGCGCCTGGAACGCGCCCTTGTAGAAGCCGGCTCCGCCGATGAACTGCACCGGAGTGACCAGGATCATCATCCACAGGCCCCAGGTGAACCAGGGCAGCGCGTCGATCGGCGTCCACGGCAACAACGTCGTGCCAGCGGCGAGGCCGAGGAACACCGCCACCCGCAGAATCGCGAGCACCAAGACGCCAGTCAGCGCGATGGTCAACTCGACGCTTCACACGCCGGAGTTCTTCGTCGGGGGCATCGAACGTGCGCTGGCACCCACTGCTGCAGAAGCAAAAGGTTCGGCCGTCGATGTCGCTCCGGAGAGCGGTGGCCGGGTCGACCATCATCCCGCAGACGGGATCGCGCGCCATCCGCTGCTCAACGTGGCGAGCATCGACGCTCTTCGTCAACATCCGCGGACGCCCATCATCGCTTCATCATCAACTCCTACGAGAAGTCGTAGCAGAGGCGAAGGTCCTGGATTCCATCACCCGAACACCCGAGTCGACCACCACGCCGCACCCAGCGCATCGGATCTCCATCTTCGGGATCGCAACGCTGCAGACCCCCGCTCCGCAGGACGACGGCGCAGCACACCGCCACCCATCACCACTTCGGCGAATCACACGCGGGCTGAACGCGCCCTTCTTCGCTATTGCGCGGTCGCGGCGGCGATGGCCTGGATGACCACGGTCGGCTGACGAACGGGTAGGTGATGGTCGCCGTCGACGACGCGTACTTCCGCCCGCGTTCGGCTGCGCTCGAGTGCTGCACTGAGCCGTCCGACTTCGTCCCCAGTGGTCTCTGTGTCACGATTTCCGTAGAGCAGGGTGATTGGTCGTTCGGTCGCAATGAGGTCGGGCAGGGGGCGGTAATCGAGCACGACGTTACGCAGGGTGCGGCTGTACGACGGCCAGGTGTGCATGACGGCGTCGCGTGCAACGGCGGCGGGAAGATCGCGGGTCATGAGTGGGGCGGCTGCTGCGGCGAGGGGACGAAGGCGACACATCGCTGCGCAAATCCAACGGGCGGAGGCGCGGTTCTCTGCGGTGGTTCGGGCGAGCCACCCGAGTCGGGCGATCGCGCGTTGTGCTTCCTCCGGGGTGTCATACGCGGGCATGCCAATCAGCACAAGGGCCCGTACCCGGTCCGGGTGTCGTGCCCCGACGGCAGCGGCGATGAGCGCGCCGGTGGAGTGACCGACGAGGACACTGCCGGGTGTGATCAGTGGTGCGATGCTCGCGACGTGGCAATCGATGTCATAGGTCGCGTCGGCGGGCTTCGGCGAGCGACCGAAGCCGAGCAGGTCCGGCGCAGTCGCGCGGAACGGAGGATGTCGCGCGGCGAGTGTGTCCCAGTAGCGCGACGAGGCGCCGAGGCCGTGGAGTAGGACGACGGGTGGCCCGGCTCCCCATCGACCCACGAACAGGTCATCGGTGGGCAACGCTTCGGCGCGGTCTGTGGGGTCTGGTGTGCTCATCCCGGCGTCGTCGGCGCGGTCATCCCACCGACCGGGTCGTACGCCATCGCGTCGAGCTCGCGGAACGTGGCATCCTCGATCCACAGGACACGGTCGATCGACGCCGCGCGGCGCGTGAACCGATTGCAAGAAAGACGCAACGACAACAGGCTCAGGCCGCGCTCCAAGCCGATCTCCAGCGTCAACACCGTCGACACGTCATTGCCTACGCGATGTTCGCGCTTGCCGCGGTCTTGATTCAGGGCATTGGCATCTGCATGCCGGAGTGGTCGCCGTGCTTCGGGCCACCGGAGTGGTCGTGACCGTCGGTGGCGGCGACTGCGGGGCTGAACGCGAGTGAGGTCAGGATGACGACGCCGGCCCACACGGCCGCGACCCCGGCGATGGCGGCACGTCGGTTGACGAGCCGTTCGCGGCCCGGAACCACGAGTAGGGCGCACAGTCCGACGAGCCCAAAGGTCTCGAGCAACGCGCACAGGGTGTCGATCGTTCCCCAAGCCTCCGGTGTCCCGTCGCCTCCGATCGCGAGCCCGACCGTGCGGGTCAAGACCCAGAGGGCGAGGATCGCAATGTTGGCGAGAATGCCGATGGAAACTACACGTCGCGACGGCTTGAACAGCAGGAGTACGCCGATCCCAACTTGGGCCCACGCGGCCGATGCGAAGAAGAGTCCATGGGTCCAGGACACGCCGGAGTGCTCGCCCATCGCTCCGAAATGGAACCCGGCTGCCCCGAGGAGGAGTGCGGCGACCAGATATCGGAGCAACGCGTTGAGCGGCATCGGCTCGGTGGATGGATCAAGCGAATGGTCGTCCATGTGTTCCCCCAGAACTCTTTGCAGTGCCGGTGCAGAGGATAGCGCCCTGCTGCGCTATCCCGGCCGGACGGCCCCGCTCAAAGGCGAGCCGAGCGGCTGGAGCTTGACGAAGCTCCCAGTGTGGGTCGCGGCGATCTGCATCCCGCCACCGATATACAACGCCACATGGTCGACGCCGCCGGGTCCCTTGAAGACGAGGTCTCCGGGTTGGAGCTGGCTGATCGACACGTGTGGGAACTGGTTGAACTGCGAACCGGAGAAGTGATTCATCGACACCCCAGCCTGACGCCAGGCCATCATGGTGAGACCGGAACAATCGAAGGTTTCGGGTCCTGCGGTCGCAAAGACGTATGGCTTGCCGATCTGTGCTCGGGCGTAGGCGATGACTGCCGCGATGTTCCCGGACGTTGGGATGTCGGGGAAGTTGCCTCCGACCGGACCGGGATCGACACCGCGCGGCGCCGGCCGCGGTTGTACTCGCGCCAGCGCGGAACGGCGAGCATCGTCGTCTCGACGTTTCTGCTCAGCGGCCATGAGTGTGGCGATATCGCCCTTCACCTTGCCGAGGAGCTGTTGCTGAAGCGCGTTGGCGGACTCGATCGACGCGCGCGCAAGCGCGGCGGCATCGCGTTGCGCCTGGGCCTGGTCTTGTTGACGGCGGAACTGCAAGCGTTGCACGCGGAGTGCATCGCGAGATCGCTGGAACTGTTCGATCAGCGCGGCGTCATGTTCCGCTGCGGCTGCGGCGTACTTGCTGCGGGATGCCAACTCGGCGAGCCCCGACGCGTTGATCGCGTCCAACGGCGTCGCTTGGCTCGAGGATCGATACAGCGCTACGGCTCGTCGCTTGAGGAGTCTCTCAATCCGAAGTGTGCGACGGCGCGCAGTCGTGAGGCGTGTTTCCGCGTCGGCGACCCGCGCACGGGCTTCGTCGAGCGCGAGCTGCGCGCCGTTGTACTGCTCACCGAGCGACGAGATCTTCATTCCGTTCTCGTTGATCTGTTGCTGGAGCCGTTCGGCCTCGGCGCGCTTCGCGTCGATTGGGGCTCCCGTAGCCGTCGCGGAGATTGTGCCGACGGTCAGCATGGTGGTGCACAGCGCGGCTGTGGTCGCACGGGAGAATCGGTGCTTCATGGGGACTCCCTCTGTGGCCGACGGCCATCGTTTGTCCTTGCGGAGCGCGTTTCGTTCGGCCCTCGCGCGCTGCATCACGCGACGAAGTCATCAGGGTTCTGGCCGGTATCTACGACGGTAGATCGTAGGTTCGCGGTGCTGCAAATCGTTGCGGCCGCGTCCTACTACGACGACACGTCGGAGTAACCTCGCTACGCATGGCGGCCGTGATCTCCAGAGTTTTGGTCCGCCGACCTCTCTCAGTTGTTGTCGTTGGTGCTGCGATCATCGTGATTCTCGGCGTTCTTTCGATGCACGTGATCGGCCCGACCACGCGGTGCGCGACCACCACCAACACCACGCCGCCACCTTCGATGAAGGATCATCAACGCGCATCGCAGGACGGTGTGCACGTATCTGAGACGCGAGAGGGCTCATCCGCGAACCAAGGTGCGCACGGCGCGAACCAGTGCACCGCGTCGCTGGCCCGCAAGGCGCTGATGCAGCTCGCGGGCCCCGGCCCCGTGCTGGCGATGACCGTGGTGACCGCGCGCTCCGGCGATGTCTTGGCGCGCGGGCGGGACCGGCCGCGCGAACCGGATCGTCTGTCCACCGTAGGAGTGCTTCGGCGTTGATGACGTCGCCGGCAACGGCGCACGTTACGCAATGTTATGTCGAGGTGACTCGGCACCATTCCTTCGAAAGGCAGTTCCTCAATGCGAAAATTTTCAGCAGTCGCGCTGCTCATCGCGGCCAGCCTTGTGCTTGCTGCGTGCGGCAGCGGCTCCGGTGGTACTCACGGATCGTCGATGGGATCGATGATGGACTCGGGTGGAGCCGAGAAAAGTTCGCCCGTCGTTCCGGGCGCTCGTGAGATCGTGGTGTTGGCCAAGGCCTACCGCTTCGAGCCCGCCACGATCAAGGTCGCAGCCGGTGAGGCCGTAACCATCGTGCTCACCGCGACCGATCTCCCGCACGACGTCACCGTCGAGGGGGTTGGTCACATCGTCCACGCCGGTGGAGGCAAGACCACCCGTGGTGGTGTGAAGATCACCAAGCCCGGTACCTACAGCTTCTATTGCTCGGTGAAGGGCCATCGGGCGGAAGGCATGATCGGAAAGCTCGTCGTGTCGTGATTGGAGTGGTAGCCCGGCCGGACCGCGTGTCCGCCCGCGCTACTCCAACGGGGAGTGGTCCTACGATCGCGAACCTATGAAGCTGCCGCGACGACGGGATCTGGCGGCTGACCGAGAACGCGCAAGCTGTGGAGGAACGGTGAAGCAACCGGTGCCACTCCATCTGGTTCGGCTTGCGTCGGATCGACGGAGCCGCGACGATTCGAGCATGACTTCAAGGAAGCGTCCGCTGGCCCGGGGCGAGCTGGAGGCGAAGGTCCTCGACGTGCTGTGGGACGGCGAAGGGTGGCTGATTCCCGGCCAAGTGCATCTCGTCATCAACCGTGACCGACGTTTGGCCTATACAACGATTATGACGACGATGGCACGGCTCTGGGATAAGGGACGCCTCGAACGTCGGCGCCGCGGTCGAGCCTTCGAATACCACCCGACTCTGAACCGGACCGAATACGCAGCCACGCGGATGAACGAGCTTCTCACCGCGGCGGGCGACCCGCGCTCTGCGCTGACCCATTTCATTGCCGCACTGGATACCGAGGAAGTGGCGGAGCTTCGTCGCGTGCTTCGCCGCCGTGGCAGCGCATCGTGACGTTGGCATTGATTCTTGGTGGCCTCATCTCCTTGGGCTTGCCAGGCTGGTTGGATCGCCATCAATCATTCAGCCCTGCCGGTTCTGCTCGTCTCGGCCGTGCCTCAATCACGCTCGGGTTTATCGGTGTGGTACTCGGTCTCACCTTGTGGGGTGCCCCGGCGATCCTGCATTGGGTAGATGCTCTCGGGGTCCCCGGTCTGTGCGATGCGGCGATCCATCGGTTGCCGCTCGGTGGACTCGAGCTTGCGCTGGCGATGGCTGCGGTCGCGGTTGCAGCCACGGGCCGCGGCCTGGCGGCGGTTCGCCGTGCGCGGATGAATGCGCAGTTTGCACGGGTGGACCCGTACTTTGGGCAACATCACGACAGGGGTCACTACGAGGTGGTGGTCATCCCGACCGCCGAGTTCGTTGCCGTCGGCGTCCCGGGCCGGCAACCTCAGATCATCATTTCCGAAGGTCTCAGGGCCGAACTCACTGCGAGTGAACTCGACGCGGTGATTCGCCACGAGGTGGCACATCACCGACTACACCATCGGCACTACCTCGTGGTCGCGACGGTCATTGATCAAGTCTTCGGTTGGATCCCCCACGTCCGTTCGAGCACAGTAAGTCTTCGCATCGCCATCGAGGAATGGGCGGATGACGCCAGCACAGGGGGGTCAGAGAAACGCGCGGCCGATCTGCGATCCGCGCTGAAGCACCTCGCGTCCTGTGGGGTCACATCGGTTGAACGCCGCGCACTTGAGCGACGGATCGCCGCGTTAACTCCGCCCCCGGGGATCGGCCTCACGCGCGCACCGCGGCCGGGCGGACGGCTGGTTTCTGGCGCGGTCTTCATTGCCATCGGTGGGATAGCGCTGGTGTTTGCGCTGCAGATGGTGGATGCCGTCGTGCGATGCCGGACGTGATCGTCCTTCACGATCATCTCGGCTGAGCCCAACCGATGTGCGGTCCGCTACTTCGGCCGCGCCGCGCGCCAGTCATTCCGCAAGGTCGCTACGAACTCGGCGTTCGACCGACTCTCGTGTTCGAGCGCGGTGAGTACTTGGTCGAGCAGGACGAAATGGAACTCGTCGGCGGCGGCGGGGCGTAGTCCCATCCCGCCGGTCTTGTTGTCTTGCTCGACGGCGACGCCAGTTTCGTAGAGCGCCTTCATGAGGAACTCCACGCGGTCGGCTGGCGCTTCGCCGGTCCAGTGGAATGGACGCTGTTGCCGAGCGGCGGCCGTCACTGCCTGACGCCAGCCTTCGATCAGTTCGGTGAATGTCTCCAGCGCCGGAACCGGGATCGTGGGGGGCGTAGCGCCGACGAACTCCGTGACCACGCCCGAGCAGTAGTCCAACCACGCTTGGGCACTTGCCCGTGATACCGGTCCGATCTCCACACGCACAGTGCTTATTCTCGCGCCGATGCGAGCGGGTGATGGACCGCCGTCCTGGGGAGTCCAGGTGGGCATCAGCCGGCTGGTTGATCGAATCGGTCGGCGAGTGCGTCCAGGGCCTCCTGGCAGGTGGTCGCGTTCCCCGGTGGGTCTGGGAGTCGAACGGGACCGTGCTCTCGGGACGGCAGCAGGATCGAAGCGTGACCGGGAGTGGTGGTGTCGCCGCGTTGGTTTTCCCCCCAGACATCGAGATCGATAGCGGGCCGACCGCCGTCGGCCCGGTAGGTGCGCGTGACCCGACCCCGCATCCAGTGCGTGTCGCCCACGTAGTTGAACTTTCGAAACTGACAATCGAGTTTCCAGAGCCACGCGTCATCGCCCATCCAGTCGGTGCAGAGGTGGATCAGCCAGGTCTCCCGCATACGGCCGTAGTCGTAGCTGGCCGGGTTCCCCGCGTTGCGCGCCCATTCGGCATCCCAGTGGACGCGCTGTTGGACATCGGGAATGTTGAGCGCGTCGGGCCGGAAGAACCGGGGCATCCGTTGGCGCTGGTCGTATCCGAGGCGCAACGGCGCGACGTTGTACAGACCCATCCCCATTCCTACGTGCCAACACACCATGTCGGTCACGCGCATCGGGCCTTTGACCATCGGCTCGAGTTCGTCACCGACTTTCACGTCTTCGAAATAGCGCGGGACAGCACCGCGGCGACGGTCGCGTTCGCCTGCCAATGTGGCATCGATGTCCGCGAGTTCTTCGTCGGTGTACGGGAGTAGTTCGATCGTGTCGTTCTTCTTGCGTTGGGTTGCTTCCTCGCGATCCGCGCGGATCATGAGTCGATACTGCGCGGCCAGCAGCGGACCTTGGACTACGCCGAACACTTCCGCTGACCATTCGTGGACGGCACGGCCGGCGAACTCACCGGTCTTGTCGTGCACCCCCACGAGCGCGTTGCGCCGGCCGACCCGAGTTCCGGGCCGTAGCGGGTTCCACCACTCGCGAAACGATCCGGAATAGAAGGCGTGGACCCCTCCCAGTGGGTCGCCTCGCATGAGTTCGCGGATTTCGCCCTCGAGGCGACCGACTTCGTCCTCGCCGATCAGCGAGTCTCCGCCGACCAGGTGCGGCGGTGCGATCGGGCCCTCCCAGCGGGTAGTGGCACCGTACGCGGGGTCGCACCACAACGGGTTGTCATCACCGAATGCGTTGGCGACGTGGCGGAACGCGTCCTCGTTCGGTGCGAAATAGTGCGGAGGACGGGTGTGGGGGCGGGCTACACCGATACGTCGGCGCAGCGCCTCGACGCCGGAGTCGGTGATCACGTCAGCCATGGTGGGCACGTCCTCGATGGTCAATGTCGGGAGTTGCGGGCTCGCTCCGCGGGGAAGATCTGGTCAGTACAGTCTGGCTTCTTGCTGACGCGCACATCATCTGACCCGGCGATCCGCGCGGTCGTCACGGCGTGGGTGGCTGCCAACGTTCCCGAAGTGTGGCGCACCGCTGCTCGCGACGGTCGCGCCGCGCTGCGCGCGGCTCGGCCGCGTGCCGACTACGAAGCCTGGTATCCCACGTTCGCCACGAGCGGTCTTGCCGTAGCGACCTGGCCGGTCGAATACCTCGGGCTCGACCTCTTGCCCGCGCAAGCGCAGGTGGTGGAGGAAGTACTGGCACCGCTGAACCTGGGTCGGTTGAATCCCTTGGGATTGAACTCGGCTGCGCCTGCACTCTTTGCCCATGGCACCGAGGAACAGCGGTCGCGGTTTCTTCCTCCGATGGTGCGCAACGAGGAGCGGTGGTGCCAGTTGCTCTCCGAGCCGGGTGCTGGATCGGACCTCGCTTCCCTGGCCACGCGGGCCGCTCGCGACGGTGATGAGTGGGTGCTCGACGGTCAGAAGGTATGGACGACCTGGGCGCATCGCAGTGAGTTCGCGGTGTGTTTGGCTCGGACCGACCCGAGGGCTCCGAAGCGTCACGGCCTCACGTACTTCATCGTGGATCTTCATGCGGCCGGAGTTGAGGTGCGCCCGTTACGCCATCTCGGCGGGGAGATCGACTTCAACGAGGTGTTCCTCGACGCGGTACGTGTACCGGATGCGTGGCGCATTGGCGCGCCGGGTGACGGGTGGCAGGTGGCGGGTTCATCGCTCGCCGGGGAACGTCAGATGGTCTCGGGGGAGGGTTCTGGTGGTGTCGACCGAATTGGTGGAGCCGGGATCGACCGAGTGTTGGATCGCGCACGTGAGCTGGGGCGTTCCGAGGATCGGCGGACTCGGCAACGGCTGATGGCGCTGTACTCCGAAGAACGGATACGGGCGTGGACGAACCAGCGGGTGCGAGCAACGGTGCGCGCCGGAGGGACTCCCGGTCCGGCCGCGTCGATTGGCAAGGTGCATCAGGGGATGCTGAACCAACGGTTGCAGACGCTGGCTGCTGACGTGATCGGAATGGACGCAACTGCATGGGAGCGCCGCGCCGAGGGAGTTGAGTACGCCGACGGGATGCCCCTCGAAGTGAAAGGAATGTTGCGGTCGCGGGCGAACACCATCGAAGGCGGCACGACCGAGATCAACAAGAACGTGCTCGCCGAGCGCGTTCTCGGGCTCCCGCGCGAGATGGATCCGTGGTCAGATCGGCCGTGGGAAGAAGTCCCACGGTCATGACCACGCGGCGCCGAACCCACGCCGAGCATTGCAGGCGGCGGACGCAACGATGACGAACCTTGCCGCGCTGCTCCTGGAACATCCGTTTACTGACAACCAGGACCTGTTGTACACCGTCGACCGGTCGATGACCGCGGGCGCGGCTCGCAACGCGGCTCGGGGGATCGCAGCGCGGCTCGATATCGCGCCCGGTCAAGCAGTGGCGGTTCAGCTTCCGAACGGTCCGGAGCTGATCACCACGATGGTGGGGGTATGGCTCGCCGGCGGGGTCTACATACCGGTGAACCCGCGTCTCCCAATGCGAGAGGTCGACGCGGTGCACGCGGCCACCGAACCGGCCGCGATCGTGACCGAAGTCGGGGTGTCGAATCGTGCGGGAATGACGTACCCCGACGACGTGGCGTTTGTGATGTGGACTTCGGGAACCACCGAGGCGCCGAAGGCGGTGCTGCACACCCACTCTGCGTATCTCGAACTCTTGGACCGAGTCCTCGGGCCGCTGCGCGCCACGGCGAGGGCCCGGGTTGGCCCACCGTCGCCCAACGTGATTCCCGTGTCGCTGGCGTTGAATGCCGGTCTCTACAACGCGTTGTTCGGACTGCGCGCCGGCGCCGCGCTCGTGATCATGGATGGCTTCGATCCCGCCGTGTTCGCGGCGCTCGTTCGCCGGTTCGAGATCCGATCGACCGTGCTTCCTCCGGCCGCGCTCACCATGATCATCGACTCCGAAGTCGACGACCTCGGACCGCTGCGTTACGTGCGATCGATCACCGCTCCACTGTCACCGCTCCACGCCGCCCGGTTCGTGGCGAAGTTCGCCGGGACCTACGTCTTGAATGGCTACGGCCAGGCCGAGATCGGTGAAGTCATCGGTTGGACTGCGGCCGACGCGAAGGCATTCCCCCACAAGATCGGCGCGGTGGGTCGGCCCCACCCTGGCGTTGACATTCGGCTGGATGCCCACGGCCACCTCCTCGTGCGACCCCCGAATATCGCAGTGGGCATTGAGGAACGACTCGATGCCGATGGGTACGTGGATACCGGTGACTTGGCCCGGATCGACGACGACGGTTTCGTATGGATCGAAGGCCGGGCCGGGGATGTGATCAATCGGGGTGGGAACAAGGTGTTTCCCGAAGCGGTCGAAGAAGTGTTGCGACTCGATGATGCGGTCGACGACGTGGCGGTCGTGGGGGTGGCAGATGACCGTCTCGGTGAGGTCCCCGTGGCGTTCCTGGTGGGACGCCCGATCGCGGATGATGATCTGCGCGAGCGGTGCCGGGAGCATCTCGTTGCGTACAAGATCCCCGTCGCCTTTTATTGGATCGCAACGTTGCCGCGCAATGAGATCGGCAAGGTTCAGCGCCGCGAGCTGGCCGGGCTATTTCCCTGACCAGTTCGGCGCCCGCTTCTCGGCGAAGGCGGTCGCGCCTTCGCGGGCGTCGTCACTGTTGAACACGGGGGAGACCATCGCCTGCTGACGGGTGAACATCTCTGTGGTGGACCAATCGGCGGACTCAACGATCACCTGCTTCGTGACCGCGACCGCGAGTGGGCCGTTGGCCGCGATCGTGGTGGCGAGTACACGTGCGGCCGCGAGCGCCTCGCCGGCTTCGACGATTCGATTCACGAGACCGATCTCGTAACCGCGAGCTGCGGTGATGAAGTCGCCGGTGAGCGCGAGCTCGAGGGCGATCCGGGGTGAGACCTGGCGCGGTAAACGCACGAGTCCGCCACCGCCGGCTACCAAACCGCGCTTTACCTCGGGGATACCAAACTTCGCATCCTGTGCGGCGACGATGAGGTCACAACTGATGGCGAGCTCGAAGCCACCGGCGAGCGCGTAGCCCTCGACTGCGGCGATCAACGGCTTGCGCGGTGGAGCCTCGGCCACGCCCGCGAACCCGCGCCCGGCGACGATGGGCAGTTCGCCGCTGAGAAACCCCTTGAGGTCCATGCCGGAGCAGAACGTCCCGCCGGCCCCGGTGATGATCCCGACCCGCAGCGTGTCGTTGCCGTCGAGTTCGTCCATGGCCGCGGCGATCCCAACGGCCACCGCCCGATTTGCTGCGTTCTTCGCCGTAGGCCGGTTGATGGTGACCGTGATGACGCCCTCCGCTATCTCGGTCAGGACTTGGTCGTCAGACATCGATACTCCTTGTCAGTCGGTGCTGCGAAGCAGGCGGCCGGCGAGTGCGCCGGTGTGCTCGCCCGCTTCGAGGAACGGTTGACCGTTCACGATTGTGTGGTCGATGCCGTTGGCGCGCTGGATGAAGCGCGGTGCGCCACCGGGGAAGTCTTCCACGATCTCGGGGATCGGCAACGACATGGAGTCGAGGTCGAGCACGTTCACATCCGCGTATGCACCCACGCGGAGCACGCCTCGGTCGCGGTAGCCCGCGAAGTTCGCGGTGTCCGAGGTGATGCGCCGGACTCCCTCCTCCAGGGAGAACCGACCGCGGTCCCGTACCCAGTGACTGAGGAAGAATGTGGGTTGACTCGCGTCCATGATCTGCGTCGCGTGCGCGCCGGCGTCGGCGAGACCCATGATCGTCACCGGGGAACGCAGCAGCTCATCGATCGCATCGAAGTCCTCGTTGAGCACCGGCCAGTTGACGATAGCGGTGCCATCCGTGGCGATGAGGGTGTCTACGTACAGCTCCACCGGCGAGACCCCGACGCGGCGTGCTTGCGCAGCGATGGAATCGTCGTCGCCGTAGCAATAGTGCGCGCCGGTGGTCGGTGTCATCAGGTACATGCGGTCGAAGGATGAGACGTCGGTGGCGGTGGCATCGGCGATCAGCTGGGCTCGCACGTTTGGGTCGCGCAGCGCCGCGAGGCGGCCCGCGGCGTCGAGGGGGCGCAGTGGGGCGTAGGACGGGAGGTTGTCGATCGGCGTATTCGCGGCGAGGCCGAACAGGATGCCGATGCCGCGTGGCGTGGTCTGGGGGCGAAGTTGCGCGCCGTGGCGGTTGGCTTCCTCAGCCAGTTCGAGTACCCGCCGGTAGTGATGGCCGAGGGACTTCATTTGCATCAGGTTGAACGTGAACGGTCGTCGGAGTGTCTGGCTGAGCTCCGCGATCCATGCCACTTCTGCTTCGGCACGCGAGGTGGAGCCGTCGACCTCGTTGTACCGAGGCGCGCACTCGATCACGCCGCGCCCCAGGCGGCCGAGCGGTTCCGCGATCCGGAAGAACTCGCGTGGATCAGCCCAGGTGCCGGGAACCCAGCGGCCATCAGGCACGCGGTGTGTGAGCGAACGAGAAATCGAATAGCCGAGCGCGCCCGCTTCCATGGCGGACTCCACTTCGTGGGCCATCGCGGCGAGTTCATCGTCGGTGGCCGCGTAGTCCGGGTCGCAGGCGGCATCGCCGATGACGTAGGTGCGCAGCGCAACATCGCCCACATACCCGCCCGCGTTGATGCCCTTCGGCATCGTGTCAACGGTGTCGAGGTACTCGCCGTAGGACTCCCAATCCCACGGCAAGCCTTCGAGAATGCACGACGCGGGAATGTCCTCCACCGACTGCATGGCGTGCGCAAGGACCGCGGCTTGTCCCGGCCGCACCGGCGCGAACGTCATGCCACAGTTGCCCATGACCACCGAGGTGACGCCGTGCCAACACGACGACGACATGAGTGGATCCCAGCCCACTTGCGCGTCGAGGTGTGAGTGCAGGTCGACGAATCCGGGGGTGACGTAGCGACCGCCGGCATCGATGACGCGGGTCGCCGCGCCGAGCGTGCCCGGCGCGGCTATTTCGGTGATGCGGTCACCGCTGATTGCGAGGTCGGCGCGTTGGGCGGGCGCACCCGTTCCGTCGACGATGGTGCCTTCGGAGATCACCAAGTCATGAGCCATCGACGTTCCCCCGTGTGAGTCACCGGTGTTGGTTCGTGCGCGTGGGATCGTAGGACAGTGGCGCCGCTGCCGTCATCGGCCGGTTCCTCCGGTTTGTACGTGAAGGTGCGGGTCCTTAGGTCGGAGCGATCCGGATCCGATCATGATGGGGAACCCACAGGTTTGTCCCGGCGTACGGGCAGGAGATGACGTGACCATCGCGGAGACCGAACGTTGGCGGAACGGAGATGCGATGCCCGAGTTGTTACCGAGCGGCGACCGTGCCCGGACCAAGCGGACGTCGAAGCAGCTGCCGCTGTTGGTCGGCGCCGGATTCGTTCTGGCGGTACTGGTGGCGTTCGCAGTGGGGATCTTCGGCTTCGGTTCGGGTCGTTCGTACCCATCGCAGTGGGACCCGAAGCTCCGCGATATCGCGGCCGACGTGGCGCGTATCCGCGGGCTGAAGTTCGAGCACCCGGTGCCGGTGCAGTTCCTCACCGACGCCAAGTTCCGCCGTGACGTTGGGGTAGGTGCCAAGACCACGGCCGCCGACCGGAAGCGCGCGGCACGGGCAACCAAGGAGCTCCGCGCGTTGGGGCTTGTGACGGGCGAGGTCGACCTGTTGAAAGCGGTCAACGCCGATCGCCAATCGCGGGTGCTGGCGTACTACAGCCCGGAACGGAAAGTCATCGTGGTGCGGGGTACCAACGCGCTCAACGTCGCCACGCGCGTGACGCTCGCCCACGAGATGACGCACGTGCTCCAGGATCAACACTTCGATCTCGAAGCGCTACGGAAACGGGTTGCCGCAGATCGTGACAGCTCAACCGACGCGATGCGCGCCATCGTCGAAGGTGACGCGAACCGCGTGGAGGCGCGATACGTGCGCGGGCTTCCGAAGTCCGATCGCGCTGCATATCAGAGGTCGAACGAAGCAACCGTGACCACCGCCGAAGCCGAGACCGGGTCGGTCCCCGCGATTTTGAGCGCCCAGTCGTCAGCGCCGTATCGATTCGGGCCACCGGCGATTGAGGTACTCCTCGCCGGCGGCGGGAACCGTGCGGTGAACGCGGTCATGGCCCGCGGTGTGTTCAACCAGAAGGTCTTCCTCGACCCCACTTCGGTGATCCACGCCACGAAGGCGACCCACGTACCGGCGGCGAAGCTCACCAAGGGCGAGCGGGCAGTGGGCGAATCGAGCTCGTTGGGCGCGTACGACGGCTATCAACTGCTGAGCTCGCGGCTGGAGCCGGCCACGGCACTTTCGGCAGC
This sequence comes from Acidimicrobiia bacterium, assembly GCA_046598395.1. Taxonomy (GTDB): domain Bacteria; phylum Actinomycetota; class Acidimicrobiia; order IMCC26256; family JAENVU01; genus JAENVU01. The sequence continues at coordinate 71,300 of JBKJIQ010000036.1, read as the reverse complement.
CAGTGGCTGGGGCGGCGCGAGCAACCGCACGTTCCAACGCAAAGGCGATACCTGTGTTCGCCTCGCGATTCGCGGTGCGAACGCCGGGGCAACCGCTCGTCTCGTGGATGGATTCACCGCCTGGGCCGCGGCGCTGCCGAAGGGGATGGCCGAGGTCGCGGTTGCGGGTGGGCTCATCACCGTGACGTCCTGTGACCCGGGAGCATCCTCCGCCCTCACGCCGCCGGATGCCGCGATCGTTCACGGCAGTGACGTGTTGGAGATCAACGACGGCCTGATCGGCGAGATTGTGAAGTCGGGTGCGCCACGCGCCACCGCACGGTGTTTGGTGGGCAAGTTGCTCGCGGCACCTGCGCTGCGGGGACTACTCACGCTGACGGATGCGTCGGTGAACGTCGACGCAATACGCGAGGCCATTTCCAACGCCGCGCCCGCAGCGCGCACCGCGTGTGGTCTCGAGTAATCCTGAGTCTCAGTTCCCGGCAAGCGCGGCCACGATGGGTGCGACGGTGTCGAGCGAGTCGTCGTTGAAGACGTAGTACGACAAGTCCCAGCGGTCCCGTCGTTCCAGCAGCGTGGCGCCGATCTGGTCGACGGTCCCGATCAACACATCGGGACTCGCAAGGACTCCCTCGGCGGAGAGATTCGCGGCCGCGTCGGGCGGGAGGGTTCGCGCGATTGCGGCCGCGCTTCCTTCACGGTCGTCGGTGACGATGACGAACGGAACCACGATCGACATTTCGATATCGCCGTACCGCTCACCCGCGGCCTCGCGAATCCAGCTGAGCTTGCGATCGGTGGCATCGGCGGTGGCATCGGGAAGGTTCACCGTCACTGCTTCCTCCATGCGGGACACGCGTACCCCGGGTGGGTCGAAAGTCATGCCGCTCTGCTCATAGTCCGGTGCCATCCACCCGGCGCCCAGCCCGACTTCGACGCGCCCACCCGAGATGTGGTCCAGCGTCGCGAGTTCTTTGGCCAACACGAGTGGGGCGGACGAGCTGCGATGATGCCTGCATGGACGATTTCCGTGATGCCGACTTCTCGTTGACCGACGCGGATGGCGCCACGATCTTCGGTCACCGATGGACCGGATCGGTTCCGGCCCGCGCGGTGGTGCACATCGCTCATGGACTCGGCGAACACGCGTTGCGATACGAGCGGCTCGCTCGGGGACTCACCGCTGCGGGTTACACGGTCTACGCGGATGATCACCGGGGCCACGGCCGGACCGGCGTTGCTGCGGGGGGTCTCGGCCCGCTCGGACCTCGGGGTATGGCAGGCACGCTCGATGCGCTCCACGCCGTGAGTGAGTTCGCCCGCGCGCAACATCGGAGTCTTCCGTTTTTTCTGCTCGGTCACAGTTGGGGATCGTTGTTGGCTCAGCAGTTCGCGCTGCGATGGGGGAGTGAACTCACCGGACTTGTGCTCTCCGGTTCCACGCTCATGGTTCCACCGTTCCCGTCACCGGACTCCTTCAACGACGCCTTCGAGCCCGCGGCAACACCGTCGGACTGGTTGAGCCGCGACGCGTCCGAAGTCGCAAAGTACGTGGCCGATCCTTGGTGTGGATTTCCCGCCGACTTTCCCTACGACGAGATGGCCTACCTCGCGGGACCGCCTACGGATGCGATCCCGCGTGGCCTGCCGATCCTCGTGCTCAACGGCGCCGTCGATCCCGTGGGTGGCGCGGCCGGCGGCCAAGCACTCGTAGACGCGTATCGCGCCTTGGGGGTTGCGGACGTCAGCTTCCTCTGTTATCCCGACGGCCGCCACGAGATGTTCAACGAGATCAATCGCGACGACGTCACCGCCGACCTCCTCTCCTGGCTCGCCGCGCACGACTAGCGGCCTGGTTCGAGCTGGGGTTGCTGAGGGGCCGGGGCCCGCTCCTTCGAACTCTGCTTTTGTTACGAGCTTTTGATTGCCGTGGGGGCCGGTTCTTCGGAGGTCTTTGAGGGTTTTGAGGTGGTGGTGGTGACAGAGGCGGCCGAGGTTGGTGAGGCTGGTGAGGCTGGTGAGGCCACCGGTGGCGACGGTGATGGGTCCCGCGCCTTCGATCTCGCAGATCTCACCCGGAACGGTGTGTCCCCGCACGTACGCCCCATAGGACACGTGCACCACGATCACCGCGAGGGGACGCGACCCGCGGGTCTTGGCCCGTTTCCCATTCGGTGCCGTCTTATCCAACCGACCTGCCGCGAGCAACGTGGGCGTCGCGGCGAACTTCTCGAGCGCAGCTCAGGCTTAGCTCAGGCCGATTGCGCCGGGGTCGCCTGCGAGTTGGCCGCCGTCGGTGAGCCAGCGGGTGACGACGGCTTCGCCTTCCGAAGGGTTGTAGATGTCTTCTTGGCGGGACCACTCTCCGTTGCCCGCGTACTCGAGCACGGTGATGCAACCGAACCGGTACTCGGCATCGCCGCCGGCCGGATCGGGGAACACCTGCCAGGGGTAGAACACCACGCGGTTGCCGTCGATCATGAACCACTCGACGGGAAACTGCATCATCGGCACCGGTGCCATGAGCTCGGTGATCTTGGCGCGGATTGCGTCGCGCCCGACAATGGTGCCGAAGTGGTGCTCGACCCATACGCAGTCTTCGCCATGGAGGTCGGCCCAAGCGTTCCAGTCGCCGGAGTCGCCGACCGCGACGAACTGGTGGAACGCCGCCTCCACTTCGGCACGCGGGAAGGTCGGGTCACTCATCGGTTCAATCCTTGGTCCGGGCGGAATGCAGGATTGTAATGGCCGCACACGGGTGTGGATCACGACGAAGGTAACTCAGCTTGGCTCGAGCTTCCGAGGCGCGGACACTTTGTAGGTCATCCACCCTTCGGCCACAACGTCGCCGGTGGCCTCGGCGCGGACCTCTGCTTGACAGAGTTCCGATCGGAACGGCAGACGCATACGTGCGTCGTCGGTGCGCACCTCGGCGAGTTCGAGCCCGACCACATTCGAAAAGAAGCGCTCGGCCGGTACCGGGAGCGCCGTCAGGAGCGAGCACGCCGAACGGCAACTGAACCGATCCCAAGAGTCCCCCCTTGGCGCGGACCCGCTGAGCATGAGCTTGGCGGGTCCGCTCTCGCGCGTGGAGGAACCCGAGCACTCCACCTCACCCCGACCCAGAAAGAGGTGAGCGATCAGAGCGGGAGTGTGAACCCCACAATCGCGCCTCCGTCAGGATGGTTCCTCGCGAAGACCGTCCCGCGGTGGTGCTCGACCACTTGGGCCACGATGGCGAGGCCGAGCCCCGAACCCGGAGCGGTGCGGGCAACGTCGGCGCGATAGAAACGGTCGAACACGCGTGAGAGATCGGCGTCGGGTATCCCAAGTCCATGATCGCGTACCTCGACGGTTCCCTCGTGCACCGACAGCTCGATCGGACCGGCGCCGTGTTTGATCGCATTGTCCACCAAGTTCGAAACGGCACGCGCGAGGCCCTTGGGTCGACCGTCGATCATCGCCGCAGGGTGGTCAGGATCGAGGATGACCTCGACCGGTCGGTCGGTGCGGCGCCGAGCGGACACCGCGGTCGCGGTCGCGAGTTGGAAGAGATCAACCGACTCGACCGCTTCGTTGTCGGCACCCGGATCGCGCGCCAAGTCCACGAGTTCACCGACCAGGTCGGTCAGCTCACCCACCTCGAACTGGATGCCCTCGGAAACTTGATGGCGTTGCGCGGCGGTGAGTCGATCGCCGCGATCGAGGAGTTCGGCGTTGGTCTGAAGGCTGGTGAGGGGCGTGCGGAGTTCGTGGCTGGCATCGGCGACGAGCTGTTGTTGTTGGCGACGTGAGTCTGCGAGTGCATCGACCATCGTGGCGAAGCTGGTGGTCAGGCTGCCGACCTCGCCACCGCCGGCGGGTGGGAAGTCGCTCGTGAGTTCGCGGGTGCGTGCGATCTCTTCGGCCGCGGTTCGAAGCCGCTCGATCGGTCTGACGATCCGGGTTGCGAGCAGCCAACCGAGAGCGGCCGCGGCGGCGATTCCCGCGCCGGTGAACAGGGCGAGGCGGATCCCTAATGATCCGAGGACGTCGTTGTTCTCGTTCAGGCTCCGACCGAGTTGGAGCACCGTGCCGTCCTTCCGGACGAACGTCACCACGCGGTAGCCCGTGTCGGAAACGCTCACGGTTTCGAGCCGATATTGCCCGTAGCGGCGAGCCGCGTTGACCGCGTCGAGGGTGACAGGAAGGGTCACGCCTTCTTGGAGACACGGCACCATCTTGTTGGTGGCGGTGATGATCTGGGCCGCGTTCGCCGGTTGCAGCAGCCCCGTGGGCGGGCACTCCTTGGAGAACTCGGTGGGCGAGTCGGCCCGCGAGCCTTCATGGCCATCAGGACTTCGATCGGGTGCTGCGCTGAGGTCTCGGGCGGTGCTCAAGAGCGATTCGTCGATGCTGGTCTCGAGGCGGTCAGCGGTATTGAGGAACGCGGCGACGGCGCCGAGCGTGGAGACCAACGCCGCGATCGCGGCCATGCCGAGCGCGATCCGCCACCGAAGACTCACGGCCGCACCACGTAGCCCACGCCGCGCATGGTGTGGACCAACCGCGACTCGCCTTCGGCCTCGGTCTTGCGCCGCAGATATCCGATATAGACGTCGAGCGATCGGGATCCGGTCTCGAAGTTGTAACCCCAGATGTGTTCGTAGATCTGGTCACGCGAGAGGACGATGCCGACGTTCTCCATGAGCAGTGCCAGGAGGTCGAACTCTGTTTTGGTGAGATCGATGACCCGCCCGGCGCGTGTGACGAGGCGCCGCAGGGGATCGAGCGTGAGGTTCGCAACCGTGAGCGCGGGCTCGTCGGCCTGCACGTGGTTCCGGCGCAGCAGGGCGCGCATACGCGCGAGGAGTTCATCGAGCGAGAACGGCTTCACCAGGTAGTCATCCGCGCCGGCGTCGAGACCGGTCACGCGATCGGAGACTTGATCGCGAGCCGTGAGTACCAGGATCGGAGTCGTCACCTGGCGAGATCGCAATCGTCGACACACGGTGAGGCCGTCAACCGTCGGCATCATCACATCCAGCACGAGGAGGTCCGGATCGAAGGTGTCGAATGCGGCGAGTGCCTTCTCGCCGTCGGTAGCCGCATGCACTGTGTAGCCCTCGAGCTCGAGGGCCATGACCAACGATTCACGCACGCTGCGGTCGTCTTCGGCGACGAGTACCCGGGCCTGATCCATGCGCTTGACTGTATGGCCCGCACGCGAGAGCAAGGTAAGACGCAGGGACAGGCTTCTTGCCGATCTCTTACATGGCGCTCGGGGAGGTCTTACCCGCGCACTGCAACATCGCGGGCATGACGATTGAACGAGTTCCGAACATCGATCGGCGTTCCCTCCCCGCGCGCCCAACCCGGCGCCGACCCGCGCATCGATCTCGCATACTCAGCGGCTTGCTGAGCTTGGCTGGCATGGCCACGCTGGGGGTGGGAATGGCGACGGCCACCTCGAGCACCACCACCACCACTCACCAATCGACGAAGGCGACCGCGGGTACCACCCAGACCGCGGGCGCCGAGACCGCGATTTCGAATGCGGCAGCCTTGAACGCGGCGGCCACGAGCCCCGTGACCTCGAACGCCGGAACGGGTTGGGGTGCCACGAATGGGTCCGCGAGTGTCCCGGTGGCCGCGCATACTTCGTCGCAGGCGAGCTGACCGTGGATGTTGTGGTCGACCGTTTCCGTGCGATGGGGACCGAGGTCGAAGTCACGGTGGTGGATGGCGATCCGCACGTGCTCAGGATCGCTCGCGATCGGATTCGCGATCTCGAACAACGCTGGAGCCGGTTTGTGCCCTCCAGTGAGGTCTCGCGGGTGAACCGCGCACGGGGCGTGCCGATCAGAGTCTCCGCCGAGACCGTCACCTTGATGAGGTGCGCGCGGGAGGGCATGGAGTTGAGCGGCGGTCGGTTCGACCCGCTCCAGCTCACCGCGCTCGAAGCGATCGGGTACCGGGAGACGTTCGAACGGATCGCCCATCCCAGTGGTGGGTCGTCGGAACCGATGAGCGCATCGCCGAGTGACGCGATCGACGTCGACGCGGCCCGCAGCACGGTCCGGCTCACGGGTTCCGCTCGCTTTGACCCGGGGGGTATTGCCAAGGGACTCGCGGCGGACTTCGTCGCCGAAGAGTTGCGAAGCCTCGGCGTGGCGGGGGTGTCCATCAATATCGGTGGCGACGTGCGGGTCTCGGGTGTTGCTCCCAGCGGAGATGCATGGATCGTCGCAGTGCGGGATCGCTCCGATGACGATCCGGTGGCGTACGTGGCGATCGCGGAAGGCGCGATTGCCACCACATCCCAGTCTCGTCGGCGGTGGCAGACCGCCGACGGCGTGGAACACCACCATGTGATCGATCCACTCACCGGAACGAGCGCGGTCACTCCCGTCCTACACGCCACCGCGATCGCATCCCTTGGTTGGCGTGGAGAAGTCCTGAGCACGGTCGCGTTCTTGGATCGGGTGGCGGGCATCGATCTCGCGGAACGGCTCGGGGCAACCGCGATGGTTGTCACCGATGCGGGCTGTGTGGTTGGCCCACATTGGTCGCAGTTCGCTCGGACCCTGGAGGGCGTGGCATGAGTCAACTGTTCTGGTACACCGCCCGCGCCGGCGGAATCGTCGCCTGGGCGCTGCTGGCCGCCAGCGTGGTCTGGGGCCTGTGGCTTTCCGGACGGGTGCGGCCGTTCGGTGTGCGTCCGGCGTGGATCTTGGACCTTCACCGATTCCTGGGCGGACTCGCCACGATCTTCGTGGGTGTCCACGTGATGGCGATTCTTGCGGACTCCTACACCACGATCGGTCTCGCAGACGTTCTCGTTCCCTTCGCGTCCACATGGCATCCGGTCGCGGTGGCGTGGGGAGTGGTGGGCTTCTACCTCTTGCTCGCGGTTGAACTCACGTCGTTGGCTCGCAAGCGTCTGCCGGCGCGGGTGTGGCGTCGTATTCACGTGATGGCGCTCCCGCTGTACCTACTCGCCACGATCCACTACCTCAGCGCCGGAACCGATGCATTGAATCCGATCTCGCTCGCGGCGGTTGGCATTACCACCGCCACGGTGGCGATCTTGTTCAATCGGCGTATTTCGGAGATGAGGGCGAAGAAGATGGGTCGTTCCGCCCGGTTGGGTTTTGGAGCGGATGCGCCGATACGTGAGGGTGCTCGGCGATGACTTCGACGGCGCGCGGGCCGCGGCCGGCGCGGGTGAAGAGTGGGGATTCGCCGCGCTCTACGGTGAGTTCGCTCCCAGCGTCCTGGGCTTCCTTCGGGGTCGCATCCCATCCGACGCCGAGGATGTTGCGGCCACGGTTTGGCTCGATGTAGCTCGCAGCCTCGGACGATTCGAGGGCGACGAAGCCGGATTTCGGGCCTGGCTGTTCACGATTGTGCGCCGGAGGCTCCTGAACGAACTCCGCCGCCGCCGCCGTGACCACGCGGACGTGTATGACCCGGTCACCCTCCCGGACGGGCCCCGCGCTTTGCCCACGCGCGGCGTCGAGAACGACCCCGAAGCGATCGTGTTGGCGGAGTTCGACGCGGCGGAAGCCGTAGAACTCATCGGCCGTTCGTTACCCGAACTCCAGGCCGAGGTCGTGCTGCTCCGTGTGGTCGGTGGGCTCTCGGTGCCCGAGATCGCAGAGCTGCTGGGACTCACTCCGGGACACGTGCGGGTGGTGGCCCATCGCGGGCTGCGGACCCTCGCTGCACATTTTTCTCAACCGGTTGTAACGGACGGAGCCAGTCTGGTGATTCCGGAAGTGCCATGACTCACCACGACGACTTCCTCGATGCGGGCACTGCGGAACGGCTCCTTGCCGGAACCGTTGCGCCGGCCGATGCCCCGCCCGGATACGGCCAGGCTGCTGCGGTACTCGCAGCCGCGCGCGCCGGTGTTCCGGCCCCGGCACCAAACCTCGCGGAACTCGCCCGAGTCGCAGGCGAATCGGTGAGCCAACCGGGCTCGCCATTGCAGACCCGGAGGTCTCCCGTGCTTGTCAAACTTCTTACCGTGAAAGCCGCGGCTGCGGCCGGGGTCATCATCCTCGGCGCGACCGGCGCCGCCGCTGCCACCGGCTCACTACCGGGCGCGGCGCAGAGCGTTGCGCACAGTGCTTTGTCGAAAGTTGGCGTCGATGTTCCCGATGACGACGCGAACGACTCGACCGAGCCCGCGGAATCCTCCGACGAGACCAAGGTAAAGGACAACGAGTCGACCTCCACGACATCGCCTTCCGATCAGCCGCCCACGGGTGTGCCGGCGGCGACACCTGGTTCGGATGACCCGGCGAACCACGACGCGGCCGACAACGAAGGCGACGACCAGAGCAACGACTCCGCGGACGATCAGGGTCAGGACGAGGCTGACCATCAGGGCGAAGACGCGCAGGATCCGACCTCTTCCACCACGACCCCGGACGCCAGCTCGGACGGTCAATCCGGCGACGGCGGATCGGACCACTCCGGTTCGGGTTCCGGATCGTCCGGCGACGGGTCCGACAGTTCTGGCGGGGGTCTCGGCGAGGGCTGACCGTCGAATCGGCCGTGTCTCCGGCCGGTGATTGTTGACATCAAGCACTGAAGACTCGGCCCGGACCAACTGGTTCGGGTCGAGTCGCGTTCTTCGTTCGCCCGAGCCCGTGGCGAGCGGACCGTTTCTGATCTGGGTCCACCACCTCGAAGGTCGCCCGGTTGTGGGCCACCCGCCATGGGAGGACTACGTGCCGAAGGGCAGTGCGTCCGACGGGTACGCCTCGCTGGAACTGGAACTCTGGGACCCCGAGACTGGGCTCGTGGCGTACGGGACCCAGACCATGATCTTCACGTTCGCCGGACCCAAGCCGGAGGGCGACGATCGGTTTCCTCTCGATGTTCGGCTCGAGAACGCGCGCATCAACAACGCCTGAAGCCGCTCGGAACCGGTCCCCGGTCGTCACCCCTAGGCTCGGGGCCCATGGTCGACGTACCGATTGCGCTGGGTCCCCGGGGCGGGACCGCGGCGGCGAATGCCGCGCTCCCGACCTTGCCGACCGATCGTCCGCTGACCGCGCCACCTGGGTTTCACGTGCTCGCCAAGCCAACGGGTCCAATCTGCAATCTCGATTGCTCGTACTGCTTTTTCCTGGAGAAGGAGCAGCTGTACCCAGGTGATCGATTCCGGATGGCCGATGAGGTGCTGCATACATATATCCGCCAAGTCATCGAGTCTCAGCTCACCCCCGAGGTCACGATTGCGTGGCAGGGCGGTGAACCCACGTTGATGGGAGTCGACTTCTTCCGTCGGGCCGTCGCATACGCAGAGGAGTGCGCCGGTTCCGGACGCACGTTGCATCACACGATCCAAACCAACGGCACCTTGCTCACCGACGAATGGTGTGCGTTTCTGCTCGAGAAGCAATTCCTCGTTGGTATCAGCATCGACGGCCCGGAACATCTGCACGACGTTTACCGGGTCGACAAGCAGGGGCGGCCCACGTTCGCTCGGGTGCGCGCGGGACTCGAGCGATTGACGCAACACGGCGTGGAATGGAACGTGCTCTGCACCGTCCATGCTGCCAATCAAGGCGCGCCACTCGAGGTCTACCGGTACCTCCGTGACGAGCTCGACGCGAAGTTCATTCAGTTCATCCCCATCGTCGAACGGGTGGATGAACAGCGGCCCGAACTCACGGACCGGTCAGTGGGCTCCGAGGCGTGGGGCCACTTTCTCACGACCGTGTTCGACGAATGGGTCCGACGCGATGTCGGCGACGTATTCGTCCAAATGTTCGACGCGGCCCTGGCGTCGTGGTACGGCGTGGCGCCCGGGTTGTGCATCTTCGGTGAGACATGCGGCGACGCTGTCGCGTTGGAACACAACGGCGATCTCTACTCCTGTGATCACTTCGTGGATCCGGAGCACTTGCTCGGCAACATCACGCAGACCCACATGGTCGAACTGCTGGCATCGCCCGCGCAACGCAGCTTCGGCACCGCCAAGCGCGACACCCTGCCCGCGCTTTGTCGTGCGTGTCCCGTGTTGTTCGCGTGTCAGGGTGAATGTCCGAAGAACCGGGTGGCGTTGACCCCGGACGGTGAAGCGGGTCTCAATTATCTGTGCGCCGGGTATTTCCATTTCTTCAACCACATCGACGGCCTCATGCAGCTGATGGCGGACTCCCTGCGGCGCGGCGGTCTGGCCGGTGACGTCATGGCGGTGCTCTCGGCGTCGGGACGCAACGATCCCTGTCCCTGTGGCAGCGGTCGCAAGACCAAGCACTGCCACGGCTGAGGCGAGTTCGCGGGCGTTCAGAGAGAAGTCATCCGTTCGCCATGACATCGACGAACAAGGGTGACGTCGTCGCAACCTCGGTGATCGAAGATGATCTCGACCACCGAGAGGAGATCCCCATGCCCCGTTTCCAGAACCTCACCGCATTCATCGGCCGCTTCGGCGGACGCGGTGCCCTCGACAACGTGTCGGACGTGCTCACCGCCCGCGCCCAGGCCGATTTGGCGATCAACGACTTCGAAGCCCGGGTCGCCAAGCCCGCCGCGTAGGCGCGCAACGAAGTGAGCGGACTGTGCCTAGGACTGCTCGAGGGCCTTGCGGGCCTTGGCGAGTTCCGCGAGTTTGGGTTTCGACAGGGTCGGGAACTGCGGACTGATGTCGAGCATCGTCTCAACGAGGATTTCGGCGATCACCATTCGCGCGAACCACTTCTGATCTGCGGGGACCACGTACCACGGTGACGCCGCAGTGCTGGTGTTGCGGATCGTGTCTTCGTACGCGGTTTGGTATTCGTCCCAATGCTCGCGCTCGGCCACATCGAGCATCGAGAATTTCCAGTTCTTCGCGGGCTCGTCGATGCGAGACAGCAACCGGCGGCGCTGCTCGTCCTTCGAGAGATGCAAGAAGATCTTCACGATGGGGAACCCGTTGTCCACGAGAGTTTGCTCCCAGTCGTTGATCTCGCGGTAGCGCCGGGCCCAGATGTCGCCCTTGGTCGCCGACTTCGGGAGATGTTGACCCGCCAGGAACTCGGGGTGTACCCGGACCACGAGCACCTCCTCGTAGTGCGACCGGTTGAAGATGCCGATCTCACCTCGACGCGGCAGATCCCGGGTCGTGCGCCAGAGGAAGTGATGCGCCAGTTCCTCGATGGACGGGGTCTTGAACGAGACGACTCGCACGCCTTGGGGATTGAGTCCGGTCATCACGTGGCGGATGGCGCCGTCTTTTCCCGCGGTATCGAGCGCCTGGAGAACCACGAGCATCCCGTGGGATTCTTCGGCGGCGAGGCGAACCTGGAGCGCGCTGAGCTGTTCGACCCCGAGCGCGAGGCGAATGCCGGCGGCTTTCTCGTGCTTCACGCCGTTGGTGGACGCCGGGTCGTGGTCCGAAAGATTGAAGGTGCCGGGCGCGTCGATCCGGAACTGCGAGATCAGTCGTTCGATCTGGTCGCGGTCGGGCTGGTTGCGGTCGGGCGTCGGCGGGTTCTTCGGCTTCGACACTGGTCGGCCCTTTACGCGTGGTTGGACGGCTCGATCTTCACAACGGCGAGAAGGGTATCGGCCGTTTCGGCGTCAGGCCTGAGTTCCAACGCGCCGTCCAAGGCACCGAGACCGGATTCGAAGGCCGCGGTATTGGGGGTGGAATCGTCCCAGCCGAGTGCGGCCACGGTGATGATCGCGGTGTCGTCGTCGCGCTCGATGCTCACCTGAAGTTCATCGGCGCGCTTGGCCAAGATCGCGGTGAGTTCTTGAACGGTGCGCAGAACGGTCAATGCCTCGCGGGCATCGATGCCGGCTCCGAGTTCCACGGTCGTGAGTTCTGCGTGGGTGCCCACGTCTTCGCGCAAGACCTCGAGTTCCACGCGAATCGCCTCGGTGAGGCCGGTGGTGAGATCCATCCCGGGGCCCACGGCGAGACCGAGCAACGGGGTTCCGGCCACGCGGGCTTGGCGGAGCCGTTCGAGGGACCAGAGACCGAGGGCGCGCCCCGCGTCGCGCGGGTCAACCCGTGAGACGCGTGCGGTGAGATCCGCGTTGGTGAGGTGAGCCTCGGCGAGTTCACTGCGCAACGTGCGCATCCGCGTCTCGAGGTGCTCACTGCTGCGTTGGGTTTCCTGATGCGCGTTGCGTTCGGTCTCCAGGTCGACCACCGTGCGGGACCGACCTCGTGCACTCATCGCTAAGGCAACGGTGGTCACGACGATTCCCGCCATCAGGGCGCTCAGCACAATCCATCCGACGATCGACACGCAGTGGGTTTAGCCGATCCAGCTTCGACCCGGCCGCATCTGGATTCGGGAACTCCCCCCGTTCTTTGTCGCGAACCCGTCGTCAGGGTGTCGGCTTCGCGACAAGAAACGCCGACGGGGCAGGTGAGCGACCGATCCGGCCGCATCTGAACCCACTGTGGATTACGGAGCCAGGGTGGCGAGCGCGGCCAGGAGGCGGTCGACGTCGGTCTCGGACGTGTAACAGGAGACCCCGGCGCGGATGGCGCCGGTCTCGGTGAGACCGAGCGCGGCCATGGTCTCGACTGCGTAGTAGCTCCCGCTCCACACCGCGACCTGGTGGCCGGCGAGGTGCGCCGCCACCGCGTCGGGGTGGTGACCCGCCACCGAGAAACTCACGGTGGGCGTACGAGCATCGAGGTCGGTCGGGCCGTGGAGCACCACATGAGGGAAGGCCTGGAGACCGTCGAGCAACGGGGCAAAGACCGCGCGCTCGCTCGCCGCGATCGTTGCCACATCGGATTCGAGGAGGAACGTGGCCGCCGCCGCGATTCCGGCGACGGCTTCAAATGATGCCGTGCCGGTTTCCCACCGTTCGGGCGCGGCATCCGGAGCCGGCCGGACCTTGTAGGGACCAAGCGTGTCGCGCAGGTCCGGTGAGAGCCACACGATGCCGGAGTGTGGTCCGTACCACTTGTACGGCGACGTTGCGAACGCGTCACAGCCGAGTGCGACGAGATCCACGCGATGGTGCGGGACGAGATGCACGCCGTCCACGAAGACGCGCGCGCCGCGCTCGTGGGCGCCGGCCACAATCGCGGCGAGATCCGGCATGGTCCCGAGCGCGTTCGACGCGCCGGTGACCGCGACCCATCGGGTGCGCGGCCCGATGAGGTCGAACACGGCCTCGGGTTCGAGGCGTCCGGTGTCAACGTCGAACGGCGCGAGGCTGAGGTGCGCGCCGGAATCGTTGGCGGCGAGTTGCCAGGGGGTCACGTTCGCATCGTGGTCGAGGCGAGTGCCCACGATTTCGTCGCCCGCGGTGAAGGTGCGCGCCAGCGCCCGCGTGAACGCGAACGTGAGCGTGGTCATGTTGGCGCCGAACACGATGCCGTCGGCATCAGCGCCGAGGAGCCGGGCCACCACCCGCCGTGCATCGGCGACGAGCTCCGTGCTCGCGGTCGACGCCGCGAACATGCCGTGGCCGTTCGCGGCGTCGCCGGACCGGAGGAAGTCGGAGATCGCATCGATCGCGGTATCGACCATCTGCGTGCCGGCGGGTCCGTCGAACCGCGCCCAATCCGTACCAATGCCAGGGAAGCGTTCGCGCATCCGCCTGACGATAGAGGCCCAGCGTGCGGTACCACCCCGTCAGCTACCGAGTTTGCCGACGTCATCCGCCCGACGATTGGCGTTACGCCTGGGGTGGCCCTTGACTTCTGTTTCCTCGACCGAAGGTAGCCAACCCATGTTCTCATCTGTCTCGCGGATGCGTGGACGTGACCGACCGTGCCATCTCTCACTTCTGAAAGCTCCAGAGCGGGGGGTCATCACGCGCCGGACGCCTGGGGCGCGCGCAACGTTCATGATAATTGTCGTCGTGTCGGCGCTGGTTGGATGCACTTCGAGTTCACGAGCGGAGCGTCGTCCGGTACGGCACCGGAGACCGGAAGTATGGACCACAATCGCGCGGAGCCGGACATTTGCAACATTAGAACTCCTCCCCCGTTCAGTGCTGTTCTGTCAATCAGTTATTCTGCTTGCACCAGGCGAAACGGGCTCTGCGCGTTGATGTGTGGGGGCGTGTGATGTTGGGGCTGGTTTCTTAGGTCCACCTTCGCGGTCAAGGGTCCCGCGATTCTGCTGATTCCTACATCCGCAGAAGGAGAGACCCTTGACCGTCTTGCACGGTAGTCATGGCGCGACCGCGCTCGTTGGGATCACGGGCCTGGTGGTCGGTGTGCAGGTCCTCGTCGACGACGAGTGGTGGCTGTATTGCGAATCGAGGGCGGACCTCGTCGGGTGTCCCGGGTGTGGGACACGCGCGATTGGTCACGGCCGGACTCGCAGCGCGGTGCGGGATTTGCCGATCGCGGGCCGACCGTGCGTGTTGGTCATCGCGAACGAGGCGGTCGCGGAACACACCGACCCGGTGATTGCGGACCCGGGCCGGTTCGACGACGTCCATGCGGTCGGTGTCGACGAGAAACGGTTCCTGAACGCGACCGCAGAACATCGGACCGAGTTCACGACCCAGGTCGTGGACCTCGACCGCCACCGGGTCCTCGATGTGATCCCAGGCCGGTCCCGCAGCGTCTTGCGGGCCTGGTTCGAGGAACGTGGCGTCGAGTGGTGCGCGCAGATCACCCTCGCGACATTGGACCCGGCTGCGGGGTATCGCCGGGCGTTGATCGACATGCTCCCCAACGCGGTGCGGGTCGTGGACCACTTCCATGTGACGAAACTCGCGAACCAGGCGATCGACGAAATTCGTCGCCGAACCCAACAAGTGACGCTCGGCCATCGCGGCCACAAGACCGACCCACTGTTCCGGATCCGTCGCGTCCTGTTGACCGCAGATGAACGCCTCACCGAGGAACGTTTCGCGTGGATGGCCGCCCGCCTCGCCGAAGGCGACCCGGATGGCGAAGTCGGCGCCGCGTGGGTCGCGAAAGAGCTACTCCGAGACGTGTACCAGGCCGTCGATCTCGCCCACGCCCGCCGGCGGCTGATCGTGTTCTTCCAATACGCCGCCGAGATCGACGTCCGGGAAGTGACCCGCCTCGCCCGCACCATCGACCGGTGGTCCGATGAAGTCCTCGCGTATCACCAGACCGGCGGCGCATCGAACGGCCGCGTCGAGAACGTCCACATGCTCGCCGAGAAGATCCGCCGCAACAGTCACGGCTTCACCAACCACGAGAACTATTGACGCAGACTCATCGGCCGCCTCGGCATCAAATGGGTTACCGTCCCAACCCGCAGAATCAGAGGACGCCAACCACACTCAGTCGCGTAGAGCCGTGTTGAGCCCGTCAGGCGCCGGGCTTGGGTGGGCGGAGTTTGCCGGCGTGGTATCGGGGATCGGCCACGGCGCCGGAGAAGGCGCCGATGGCCGCGCTCGATGATTCGATGCGCCAGTCGTTGCCGTTCACGCTGTGGTCGAACCAGACGAAGCCGATGATGTCGGGGTTCTCGGCCAGCCCCTGAAACACACTCTGGATCCATGCCGGTTTGTTGCCGCCCACCTCCGTGGCGCCGAGCTCGGTGATCACGATCGGCTTGACCGCCACGGAGCGGAGCTCGTCGACGGTCCCGGAGTAGGTGTTCGCGAACGTGGGGTCCTTGGGGTGGCCTTTGTCGTCCACGTACACGCGGCGGTAGTAGCCGACCATCCCCATCCAGTCGACGTACTCATCGCCGGGATACAGCGGCGCGAGCTTCACGCTGGGCCGGGCGGTGATCACGTTCGGACTCCAGATCCAGATCGCGTTGCTCGCACCCAGTGCAGTGAACCGGTCGTGCACATGACGCCACGCGGCCACGTACTCGCCACGCGTATTGCCGTTGCGTTCTTCGGACCACGGAAACCAGTTGCCGTTCATCTCGTGTGCGAAGCGGATCGCAACGGGCAGCCCGAGGTCGCGCACCGCAGTCGCGTACTGGTCGATGTACTCGTCGTGACTGCCGTTGATGATGGTCGAGAGTTTGAACCCCGGATCTTGGGTGTTGTCACTGTCGGGGCCCACGGGCTGGACGGTAGGACGCGGTTCCCACGACACCACCGGCAGCGCGCCGCGCCGCCAGGTTTCGATCACTTGATCGCGTGCGAAGTCCTGATCCCATCCTTGGAAGAACTGCACCATGCTCGGCAACTTCTGCGCGGCCGCCGCGAAGATCTGGAAGTCCTTCCAGTCGTACGGCGCCTGCGGAGTGGACACGCCGAAGTAGTTGTCGGCCGGTGCGAGAAGTTGCTCGATGGTCGGTGTCTCGGGGAGGCCCTCAACCGGCGGAGGCGGCGGCGGGGGTGTGGGTTTCGCTCCGGCGGGCGTCGACGCCGGCCGGCTTGGATCGGTGGGGAGCAGCGAACACGCAATGCCGTCGTCATCGGCCGGCCCCGGCGGACCGTCGAGCCCGTAGGGGTCCGCGAGGTTCATGACGTATGCCGATTGCGCATCCTGTTGCCAGCGGAAATCGCTGCAATGTGGAGCGTGAGGAGCCGGTGCGGTGGTGGTGGTCGTAGGGGAGGGGCGTTGGTTCGAGCCCGTGCGTGATGCGGCGCGGACCCCGCCGACCGTGTTCGGCTTCGCGGCCGGTTTCGCGGCGGGAGCCGGCTTCGACGCGGGTTTGGGCGTGGACCCACCGTCGAGGGCGTCCGTGCCGGGAGCGGTTTTGTGGCGCGCGTTGGCGCGTGCGGCTTGAGCCCGCGCGGTGGCGGCACTGGCCCCGAGGCTGGGTGCAGTGCTGCGGGCGGATGCGGCGGCGAGCGTGTCGGCGTCGGGTGCAGGCGGCGACGTGTAGACGAAGAGGCCGATGCCGGCGAGCAACGCTCCCATCAATCGAAGGTGCCCGCGGTGCGGATTACCCATGGTATGCAACTCCTGCAAAGACAAGACCCGAGGCCAGGATGTAGGGGACGAAGCCCCAAGGATTGCGGTGGTGCACGCGCTCGTCGCCGCCCTGGAACGCATTCGCACGCGTGCCCCAACCGTCGTTGCGCGCCATGCGCATGAACCCCCAGATGCGGATCGGCATGAGCATGAAGGTGTTCAGCAGCGTGAACGCGGGGAGGAGCCAGAGGTCGCGCGGGTGTTCCTCGAAGTGGCGCGATTGTCGGATGTACGCAGAGAGCCACGTGGCCATCAACGTGAGAACCACGATGATCCCCGTGCCCACCGCCGCGCCGTAGCCGAACGTGATGCCTTCGTAAAAGTTCACGTTCTCGCCGTTGAGCAGACGAACGATGAAGCCGGTGATGCAGGCGAGGAAGAGGAACGGGGTGAGAATGTCGGCGAGGTAGAAGACCGCGAGGGTCGGGGTGTTGCGCAACATCCACGGCAGCATCCGCAGGGTGTTGTACTGACTACCGCGGGCCCAGCGCAGCTGTTGTTTTGCCATTTTGCGCATACCCACGGGCGTGTCGGTGAAGACGCAACTCGTCGATTGGTACACGGCTTGGTACCCCTGCTTCAAGCAGAGGTTGGTGAGGGTGCGATCGTCGCTCACCTCGAGGAAGACTCCGAGGAAACGTTCGGTGAGGAACGCCGGCATCGCATCCACGAGTACCGAGCGGCGGAACGCGATCGTGCGTCCCGGCAGACACCCCACTTGGCCGAGCACGCTCATCGCGGGCATCGAATATTGAACGCGAACGTTCTCGAGCCAGTCGGCCCAACGGGTGAGCACATTGCGGTCGGCATCGATGATCCGTTGGTTGGTAGTGACGCCGCCGACGCGTGATTCCGCGAACGGCTTCATCAGCTCCCGCAGCGTGTTGTCGGTCCAGATGGTGTCGCTGTCCACCAGCACCACGATCTCGCCGGAACAGTGTTCGAGGCCTTCGCGAATCGCGTTGCGCTTTCCGGGGATCGACGTCCAGATCCAGCCGACGCCTCGATAGGCGGCACACACCTGCTCGAGCTTTTCGTTGCGAGGCCCGTTGATCACCACGATCACCTGGTGCGGTGACTGTTCGGAGATGTGGTCGAGCACCTCGTGAAACAGGCCGACGGGCTCGTCCACCACGGGGATGATCACCGACGCGGTAGCGGGGTAATCGCCGACCCATGGCCGATAGCGCCGAGCCAGCCGCAGCTTCACCATCCAGAGCACCCAGGTAAGCGCAACCAGGATCGTGAACACGTAGAGCCGACCTCCCTGCAACGTGTCACGCAGCTGCAAGAAGAAAATGAACAAGCTGACCCCTCTGATTGTGCCAATGACGTATAGGACGGGACGTATAGGACGGGACGTATAGGAGTAACGGTGATCGGGTCGGTGCAGTGACGGACGGCAACGGCCCTCCCTCGAGCTTCGGCAAATTGTCGGAAAGTTCTTGAATGAAGAATTTCATCCGGTTTGGTGCGGGGTGGTCAGGGGGGACGTGTGTGAAGATTCTCGGTTCCCATGTCGATCACCCTCCCTGTGCACCGCACCCGCTTTCTCGTTGCGGTACTCGCGCTGGTCCTCGCAGTGCCGCTCGTGGACCGACCGCCCGCAGCTGCCCTCGCGCGCCCGAACCGGCCCAACGCGCCGAGCGTTCCGTTCGCCCCGAATCCTCCGAGTGCGGCCATTGCCAACACCCCGCTGGGGAGGATTGCATCGCTCACCGCATTAGTGAGTACCCGTGACACGGCGCGCGTCGCCGCGGCGCTGCGCCGTGAGGAGTTGGTGCAGCGCCTCGCCGAGACGCATCTCGCGGAGAACGCGGCGCTCGCGCGCTCCGACCTGCTGAGTCAGCTTGCGACCGCGGCCGAGGCGCGGTATCGAACGGTGCGCGCGGAGGTGGGCGCGTTGGCGGCGTCGTACTACCGAAACGCGGGAAACCCGAACGTCATGCTCCAGCTGTTGCGGTCACGCTCGGCCGCCGAGTTCGGATACCGCCAGAAGATCGTCAGTGATGTGGGAGATCGCCAGACCAAGATCGTGAAGCGCGCCCTGCGCGCCCGCGCGGCTTCGGTGAAGGCGGCGCGCGACGCGGGAAACGAAGAGACTCGGCTCCATGCGTTGATCGGGTCGCTCCAACGCCAGATACCTGCCGTTGATGCCGAGATCGATCGGCTGCAGGGTGCGCTGTCGATCGCACGGTTCTGGCTTACGCGGTGGCAGTCAATCGGTGCGGGAGTGAACACGCCGATCATGAGTCGTTCGATCCTGAGTCCCACGGAACTCGCCGACTGGTTCTCGGGAACCCATCGCCACGCTCGGATCACGGTGCCGATGTCGGATCTCACCGCGGCGTTCGTGGAAGAGGGCGAAGCGGCGAAGGTGCGCGGCGATATTGCGTTCGCGCAGTCGATCCTCGAGACCGGAAGTTTCTTCTATCCCGATGGTGGCCAACTCCAGCCCACTGACAACAACTTCGCGGGCATGGATGCGTGTGACAGCTGTGCGAAGGGCAAGAGCTTTCCGGACGCGCGTACTGGAGTCCGGGCCCAGATGCAGCTGTTGCGGGTGTATGCCGACGCCACGCTCAAGAACGCAGACCTCAACCCCGCGGCCGTGGATCCGAAGCTCGACACTCACTTCCTCAAGGGTCGTGTCCCCACGTGGAACGGCCTCACCCACACGTGGGCATCGGCGGATCAATACGGCGATCGGATCATCGAGATCTACGCGCAGATTCTGGGCTGGCTCACCGACCACGCCGACCTCTCCGGACCCACGGGAGTACCGTCGGGCGCATGACGCTTGACTATCAGCTCTTCGACGCCGACAACCATTATTACGAGGCCACCGACGCGTTCACGCGCCATCTCGAGCCGGCGATGGCCAAGCGCACCATGCAATGGGTGGAGCTCAACGGCAAGCAACGCTTGATGGTTGCGGGCAAGATCAATCGCTTCATCCCCAACCCCACGTTCGATCCCGTCGCTCGTCCCGGCGCCCTCGACGCGTACTTCCGGGGGGAGAGCGCGGGTGACGACATCCGCGCCGCGTTCGGCGAACTTGAACCCATTCCTGCCGCGTATCGGGAGCCCGCGGCGCGCGTCGCGGTGATGGACGCCCAGGGCATGGAGGGGTGCTTCTTGTTTCCCACGCTCGGCGTGGGCATGGAACAGGCGCTCGTCCATGATCCGATCGCGGCGCACGCGGCGTTTCACTCGTTCAACGAATGGCTGCTGGACGACTGGACGCTCAATTTTCAAGATCGTATTTTCGCGGCGCCGTATCTCACCCTGCTCGATCCCGATCGGGCGCTGACCGAGGTTGAGTGGGCGCTCGATCACGGCGCGAAGGTGTTGGTGATGCGGGCGGGCCCGATCTTGGCTCCGAGCGGATCGCGCTCACCGGGCGATGCGATCTATGACCCGGTGTGGGCGCGGCTCGCCGAAGCAGGAACGCTGGTGGCGTATCACTCGGGTGAGAGCGGATACCACCGCTATGCGCAGGAGTGGGGTGAGAGCAGTGAGATGGAAGCGTTCCGCCACAACCCGTTCACCACGATCACCGCGGCCGATCGGCCGATCTATGACACGATGGCCGCGCTGGTGTGTCACGGTGTCTTTACCCGTCACCCGCGTATCAAGGTCGCGACGATCGAATCCGGTAGCGAGTGGGTACCGGTGCTCCTGCGCAAGATGAAGAAGTCATTCGGCCAAGTGCCGATGGCGTTCCCCGGCGGGGATCCGGTGGAGCAGATGCGCGACCACGTGTGGGTGTCGCCGTATTACGAAGACGATCTTCACGCCTTGCGTGATGGCCTCGGGGTCGATCGCATTGTGTTCGGCTCCGACTTTCCCCATGCCGAAGGTCTCGCGGACCCGGCATCGTTCGTGAACGACCTCGAGGGATTCGACGAACTCGCGATCCGTGCGATTATGCGCGAGAACGCACGAGCTTTGGTTCATCCGTCGGCATAACTGGTGGGTGGTTGGTCTGACCATCGGAGTCGGCGTGCTCGTCGGCCACGTGGGTTCCGAGGAAGACGAGGGCGGGCAGCAGCGTCGCCAGCAGCATTCCGGTGACCTGAACCCCGGAGTCGTTCAACACCGTCGCGAGCACGGTGAGCACGGCAAAGCACACCAGGCCCGGCCGCAGGGTGGGAACCCGCTCGAGCACGCGTTCCAACAGGTGACTCCGGCGGGCCGCGAGCGCGATCCCCATGAGCACACTGAGTACGAGCAGCACCCACGCAGTGTTCGAGAACGTGTTGATCATCAGGGAGGCCTTGCGGCCGATCACACTGAGGAACCCTCCCAGGCCGTCGGTGCCGACCTTCTCGAAGAAGCGGCCCACATGGGTGCGCTCGTTGGCCGGACGGCTGAGGTCGGCGAACCCGGCGATCAGTCCCGTCACCACGAGCACGACGCCGATGGTGGCGATGGTGCGCAGGTTCACGCGCCGCCCCGAGCGCAGCAACCACCAGAGCGCGAGGGTCGGGGCGAGCGCGAGTCCGCCGCCGAAATCCTGTCCCCACATCGGCGCGGCGATCACAACGAGGACCACCGCGAGAAGCGAGTACCCCACCGCGTCTCCGCGTCGCGGCAGGCGCCAGGCAATGAGCACCGCGAAGAGCAAGGCGGCCGCGCTCAGCTCTGCGGAGGCGGGGTTTCCGATGCCCGCGAGGCGAATCCCGACGGTCGGTGAGTAGCCGAACACAGTGTTGAGTTCCAGGCGAGGGCCGGTCACGAGGTCGATCACATGGAGCGAGATCACGAGTCCGAACGCGACGAGAAGTGGGTCGGCGATTCCGCGGCGACCGGCGGCGAGACACAGTGCGGCGAACGCGACCGCGAGCGTCGCGATGATCACGAAGTACGTGGCGGTTCCCCACCGATAGAGCGGCAACATTCCGACGAGGAAGGTGGCCGCGACGAAGCCGAGCAGCATGAGTGAGGCCCAACGCAAGGCGAGCCGCGTCCACCGCCGCCGGAACCACACGAGTCCGGCGATGGCGGCCGCGACCAGCACGATCGTCGCCGTGACCAAGGTCGCGGTGGCCTGGCCGATGGTGGCATCGCGGAACTGCGCGGCGCGATCGGTTTTGACCAGGCCGTCGATCCGAGCACGGTATGAATCGGCATCTGCATGGAATCGCGCCGGACGTCCTTCCATGGAGTCAGTTCGATCGCGGCCAAGGAGATCGAGCACGGTGGGAGCGACGTCCACGATTTGGAGGAATCCGGCTCGCCGAGTGGTGGCCGACTCCATGAGACCGGCACGGATACCCGGACCGCGGATCGCCGCGACCGTGAGGGTACGAGCGCGGCTCGAGTGGTAGGGAGCGATCACCATCACGGCATCCCGACGAGCATCAACCCGCTCGAGGAGGCGACCGATCATCGCGTCCGATGCCGCGAGCGCGTCGTGATGGATGCGATCGCGTTGGCGCGCGTTGGCGAACGGTCGGTACCGGTCTGCCCTCGCCAGGTCCGATGCTTCCACCGTGACGACCTGGCGGCGGGTGGAGAAGTCGGTGGGGAACTCGCCCAGGACGCGATTCGGGTTCAGGCGCCAACCGAAGGGTGCGTCATGGTCGACCTCGAGCAGAGTTCGCGACACGCGGCCGCGAACCGTGCCATGGGTGTCGACGAGGATCAGCGCAGCTTCGCGATGCAGCACGGGACCGGTCTCGGTCCGTTCGTCGGCATTGGCGATCACCCGCCGCCCGATGCCGGCATCAGCGAGTGCTTGGCCGAGCACGCCGGGCTCGGCGCCGTAGGACCGGCCGCGATTCTCCGCGACGATTGCCGGCCAACTGATCTGGCCGATGTTGGTTCGGAGCGGGTGTCCGGTACGAGTTCGATAGATCTCGGCGGCAGTGAGGCCCGCGAATCGCTCGGTGGCGTTGAGCGCGAGTGCGGCCGCGTCGGGACTCGCAAAGGAACGGGTGCCGGTGCCCACGGCGAGGTAACCGGTGCCGGGAAGCGTTCGGGTCGCCACGGTGCGGGTGGCCAGGTTGGCCAGCGCGCTCTGACGGAAGAGTTTGGTCAGGTTCGGCGCGGGTCCTTCGCGGACGTCGTTCCACGATGTGGCCGGAAGCGTGATGATGAGGAGACTGTGCGCGGTGGGCCGCGGTGGAACCGCGGCCGAACCAACGGAGCAACTCCCGAGCGGGATCACGAGCGCAACTGCAGTGAGAGCGGCGATTCCGAGCGCCCGCTTGCCGATGTTCATGACCGGGGATCATGGCATCTGGAGGTGGCTGATCTGCGGTGATCCCCAACGATTCGCCACTCGCGGCCAGAATGGGGGCCCGTCGTCGCAAAGGTCTCGGTGTCGCGCGCGCTCACAACCTCTGAACTTCAATCTGCTGACGTCTCTGCCGGAGGTTCAACCGGCGGGGAGTCTCGCGGTGTCGCGTCCACGCCGCCGCGCCGCTGGCCATTGGTTCTGACCGTGCTGCTCCTCACGTTCGGGTTGCGGCTCCCGGCGTTCTTCGTCGACGAGTTCAACTCTGACGAGACGTTCCTCGCGACCCAAGCGCAGGTGATTCGCCACGGCGGTTCGCTCTACGAGGAAGCCACCGACCGCAAGCCGCCGCTGGTGCCGTATCTCTACGCTGCCACGTTCGCACTCGTCGGGAGTACCGCGCTGTGGTCGGTGCGGGTGGTTGCGATGTTGGCGGTCGCACTCACGGCGTTGCTGCTCGCCGCAGAAGCGCGTCGCCGCTGGGGCGAACGCGCCGGGTGGCTTGCGGCGCTGCTCTTCGTCTGCGCGTCGGTGGCCTTCGCGCCCCAAGATGGTCAGGCTGCCAACTTCGAAGTGTTCATGCTCCCTGCGATGACCGCGGCGATGTTGCTCGCAGCGCGCGATCGACCGAGCGGCGCGGGTCTGGCGGTGGCGTTGGCAACCCTCGCGAAGCAGACCGGCGCGGCAACGTTGCTCCCCGTCGGGTATCTCCTCTGGCGCCACCGCGGGCGGCGTGGGGTCATGGCGGGGTTGGTGGCGTTCGCGATCCCACTCGGGATCGTCGCGCTGTTGGTCGGGCCCGGAGATTTGCTGTTCTGGGCGGTGGCGGGCAACGGGTCGTACTTCGGTTTGGGTACGGCCACGGCTTACGTGGCCGGACTGTTCGCGGTGATGACGTTCGCCTTCATCGCGTGCAACCTCCCGATTCTGTGGTCGGTGCCGGTGGCCTGGCATCGCCGGGAGAAGGGGGTTGATACCGACCTCTGGATCTGGCTGCTCTCGGCGGCACTGTCGGTGGCCGTCGGGCTGCGATTCTTCGGGCACTACTACCTGCAGTTGCTGCCGCCGCTGTGCTTGATCAGCGCCGGCGCGCTGGTGCGGTTTTCCCGGCCGTACATCCGAGCCACGGTCGCGGTGGCGGTGGTCAGCGCCATGGGGTTCACGGCGGTGGGTTTTGTGCTGCGTCCCTGGGGCGACGAACCGCGCTATCAGCGGGTGAGTGCCTACCTCACGAACCGCCTTCACCCGCGCGACCGCGTCTTTGTGTGGGGTCATATGCCCGAGATCTATTGGGCCTCCGGGGCGCTGCCCGCCACCCGGTTCCTGTCGAGTGGGTTCTGGCTCGGCGACTGGGGCGGGCGACCAAAAGGGGACACGACGGCGGATGTGCCAACTCCCGGTGCTCGCTTGATGTTGATGGGCGATCTCCGAGCGCGTGCGCCGCGTTACATCCTCGACACCACGCCAGCCGCGTTCCGCGGTTCTCAGTTCCATCCGATGCACTCGTTGCCTGCACTCCAGCGTTACGTGGATGGCGGGTACCGATACGTGCGCACGATTGACGGGATCGCGGTCTATGAACGTCGAGCATCGAATCGCGTGGCGCTGGGTGCGCCGAGCATTTCGAGTGGGCATGGTGCAACCCAACCCGAGCGCCGCGGCTGAGCGAACGTGACGACGCGTTGGTCTTCAGACTCGCGGCCCGCCGCGGCCGAGTACGACGCCCGATGGGCGCGGCTCGAGGCATCGGGAGCAGACCTGCACGGTGAGGCGACCTTTGTGCTTTCTTACGCGCCGCGCTCGGTACTCGACGCGGGGTGTGGCACGGGGAGGGTCGCGATCGAGCTGGCGCGCCATGGTGTTGATGTCGCCGGTGTTGATCTCGACGCGGGCTTCATCGACGAAGCGCGGCGGAAGGCGCCCGCCATCGCATGGGACCTCGGCGATCTGGCCACCGTGGATCTGGGCCGCACGTTCGATCTCGTCGTCCTGGCCGGCAATGTGATGATCTTTGTGGCGCCCGGGACCGAGTCTGACGTCCTCGCAAACCTGGCTGGTCACCTGAATCCGGGGGGTCGGGTGGTGGCGGGGTTCCAACTCGGCGGCGAGTTGGGGGTGAGCGGCAACGATGGTCGGCTCTCACTCGATCGCTTCGATCGCTGCGCAGAGACGGCCGGACTGTCCGTTGTCGAACGGTTTGCAACCTGGGATCGCGATCCGTTCGCAGGGAATGACTACGCCGTTTCCGTGCTGATGGCGGGGGCACCCCTCGCGGGTTTCTCCCACTCAGGGTGAGCCTGGTCCCTGCGGGTCGCCACGATCCGTGCTCAACTATTCGTTCGATCCTGTCGATGAGAGGTGCGATGCGGGCCGTCAGCCATTCCTTCCGTCTTTTCTGCGCGAGCGCGATCCTCGGGGCCTCCCTCGTGGTGGTCGGAGGCGCGCCGAGTTCGGTCGCGTTCACCCCTCCATCGGCAGGTGCCGAGACTCTGAGCGGAGTCACGGTGATGGGACCCAACCGTCTTTCCGCGAAGCAACTCGCGAACTGGTACCGCGCCACGAATCGCACGCCCGCGATTCCCAGTTCCATCGAGCAACTGGCGGGCTATTACATCGCCGAGGGTCGTGCCGAAGGGGTTCGGGGTGACGTGGCGTTTGCCCAATCGATCATCGAGACGGGTTACTTCGGGTTTGTCGGCAGCATCGTCAAGCCGGAGAACTACAACTACGCAGGCATGGGAGCGTGCGACTCGTGTAACTCCGGACGCCAGTTCCCCAATGCCAGGGTGGGCGTCCGAGCGCAGATTCAACACCTCCGGAACTTCGCGGATGCAACATCACGCGCGAGCGGGCTTGCCCATCCGCCGGTGGTCGAGTGGTACGGACGGCGTTCGGACGGGACGTTCGATCCGGTGCTGGCGATCCACAACTTCGATACGTTCTTCGCGAAGGGCACTGCACCAACCTGGAACGTGATGGGCGGGCCGCAGAAATGGGCCAGCACCCCCACCTACGGACCGGTGATTCTTTCGATCTTCAATCGGATGCTCACGTTCAACGGGCAGCCGTCAGCGTGTCCGCCCGATGGACTCGGATTCGGCGCCAACGAGGCGCGCGACTGTCCGCTCAGCCTTCGTCACCCCGGCCGCGCGGTGACGGGGGGCATCGGTGGCTATTACGTCCTGAGTGGTGACGGCTCGGTCAAGGCGATCGGGAGCGCGCCGAGTTACGGCTCGGTTCCGTTCGCGTTCGACATTGCCCGCGACATTTCGGTGATGCCCGATGGCCGCGGCTACGTGGTCCTTGATGGCTACGGGGGCATCCATCTCTTTGGGTCTGCGGCCACGAGCCCGTTGCAGAACGCACGCACTCCCTATTTCGGCTTCGATATCGCTCGGAGTATTTCGATCACTGCTGACGGTGCCGGGTTCTTCGTGCTCGATGGCTTTGGCGGCGTCCACACCGCTGGTACCGCGGTGCGTCCCAGTGGGACGTACCCCTACTGGCCCGGTTGGGACATCGCCCGTTCGCTCACGACGACCCTCGACAGCAAGGGCATGGTCGTGCTCGACGGTTATGGCGGAGTGTGGCGGATCGGTACCGTCGCGAACCTTCCCTTTGACTACTTCGGGTTCGACATCGCCCGCGACATCGTGATCACTCCCGGCGGCGATGGTTTCGCCGTCCTCGACGGCTTCGGCGGAGTGCACCGGTCCGGTGCCGTGCCCCTCGCGGCCGATCTTGGATACGCACCATTCGATCGGTGGCGCAGCTTCGTCATACGCAACGGTCGCTACACCGTGGTGCGTGCCGATGGCTACAGCCTCACGTAACCGCTGCTCCTATGTACTCGGAGGACCTCAGTAGATGAGTTCGTTCGCAATGGTGGTGTCGTCACCGTGCCCGGTGTGCACGACCGTGGCGGGCGGCAGCGTGAAGAGCCGAGTGCGAATCGACTCCATGATCGTGTCGTAGCTCGAAAACGATCGCCCGGTCGCGCCGGGTCCACCGTTGAAGAGCGTGTCGCCGGAGAACACCCGACCACCGGCTTCGTCGTACAGGCTGACGCCGCCGGGAGAGTGCCCCGGGGTATGGAGTGCCCGGAGTTCCACGCCGCCCGCGGTGAACCGGTCACCGTCGACGATCGTCCGATTTGGTGCGCGGTTCGGATACACCACATCCCACAACATGCGATCGTCACCGTGGATCGCGATCGGCGCGTTCACGGCATCGGCGAGTTCGACCGCCGCATTGATGTGGTCGTTGTGGCCGTGCGTGCACACGATGGCGGTGACCCGCCGACCAGCGATTCCGGCCACGATCGGCGCAGCCTCATGGGCCGCGTCGATGACCAGGCACTCGGTGTCGTTTCCCACGATCCAAATGTTGTTGTTGACCGCGAAGTCTTCACCATCGATGGAGAACGTCCCGTGCGTCACCACGTGATCGAGGCGCGACGGGCTCACAGCAGCACCACCGATCGCAGCACGTCGCCGCGTTCCATCTTGTGGAACGCGTCCTCGACCGCATCCAATGCGATCGTCTCGCTCACGAACTTGTCGAGTGGCAGCCGACCCTGCAAATAGAGGTCGATGAGCATCGGAAAATCGCGGCTCGGGAGACAATCGCCGTACCAGCTCGGCTTGAGTGCGCCACCCCGACCGAAGAACTCGATCATGGGCAGCTCGATGGTCATCGCCGGATCGGGCACGCCCACCTGAACGAGCGTCCCGGCGAGATCACGAGCGAAGAATGCTTGTTGCATCACTTCCGGTCGGCCGACGGCCTCGATGCAAACGTCGGCGCCGAAACCGTCGGTGAGCGCGCGTACCGCTTCCACTGCGTCTTCTTTGCTCGCGTCGACCACGTGCGTGGCGCCGAACTCTCGGGCCCACTCGAGCTTGCGGGCGTCGAGATCGACCGCAATGACCTTGGCCGCTCCCGCGAGGCGGGCGCCCACGATCGCGGCATCACCCACGCCGCCGCAGCCGAACACTGCAACGGAATCGCCCTTCTGGACGTTGCCGGTGAACATGGCCGCGCCGATGCCCGCCATCACGCCACATCCCAGGAGCCCGGCCGCGGCGGGTGAGGCGGCGGGGTCGACCTTGGTGGCTTGCCCGGCGGCAACGAGCGTCTTCTGCGCAAACGCGCCGATGCCGAGTGCCGGGGTGAGGGCCGTCCCATCCGGCAGCGTCATCTTCTGGGTCGCATTGTGGGTGGCGAAACACAGCCAAGGCTTGCCCCGCCGACACGATCGGCACTCGCCGCACACCGCCCGCCAGTTGAGAATGACGAAGTCGCCGGGGGCCACACTGGTGACGCCGAGGCCGACGGCCTCGACCATGCCCGCGGCTTCGTGACCCAGCAGAAACGGAAAGTCGTCGTTGATGGCGCCTTCTCGGTAGTGCAGGTCGGTGTGGCAGACCCCACAAGCTTGGACCTGGATGAGTGCTTCGCCCGGCCCGGGATCGGGGACGAGAATCTGCTCGGTCGTCACCGGTTCACCCTTGGCCCGCGCCACCACGCCGAGCACTTCATGGATCATTTCGCGCACGCTCCTCGATCGAAGATTCGGTTCTACCGTAGCGACAGGGTCGCGCGCACCGCTCGGTGGTCCGAGCCCACCGCCGGACCCACGCGGGCGTCGATCACCTCGAAATGGTCATCGATCCAGATGTGGTCGATCTGACTGTGTGGTCGCCATGCGGGCCAGGTGCGGCCGAGCACGGCCCGCCGCCGGTCGCGCAGCACCGTTGCAATCGGCGGTCCCCACATGTTGCAGTCGCCGGCAATCACCGATGGCAACGCGCGATCTTGCAGCGCAGCGTCGAGGGCGCGGAGTTGGGGAAGCGAACCCCACAGGCGGTGAGACGCATGGAGCCCCGCTACTGCAACCGTGGTACCGCCCACGTCGATCTCGGCCACGATTGCGTGGCGAAGGTCCACCACATCGCCGGCGGTACGCGGCAGAGGAACATTCGTAAACGATCGCACCGGAAGGCGCGACAACATCGCCAACCCGCAGGTGCCGGGCGGACCAGCAGCGACGCGGAGATGGCGGGGGCGGGCGTGATGGTCATCCGACATTGCGACCACATCGTGCAGCGTTGCTCCCGTGCGTGATGCGAGTTCGTCGATGAACGCGGCGCTGCCGTGAGGACGCCACGCTTCGGGAAGGACGAGCACGTCGGCATCGAGTTCGAGGCAGGCAGCCATGGCGTCGAACGGATGACCGCGCATATCCACGCCCCAATGGAGGTTGAAACAGGCAACGGAGAGCGCAGGCATGGGGAAGTCGCAGGTTACCGGGCCGCCCTCGTAGTCTCCGGCCCGTCGTCTACGTCTCGGAGGTTCTCATGACTATCAGTGGTTTCGATCTGAGCGGTCGAGTGGCGGTGCTCACGGGTGCCGGGAGCGGTATCGGGAAGGCCACCGCCCTCACGTTGGCCGAAGCCGGTGCAACCGTGGTGGGAGGCGACATCGACGTCGATGCAGTGTCGGCCACGGCCGCGGAGATCGTGGCCGCCGGTGGCACGGCGAGCGGACACCGAGCCGACGTGAGCCAGCGCGCAGATGTCGACGCGCTCATCGACGGCGCCAAGGCCACACACGGTCGGGTCGACATTGTGGGCAATATCGCGGGGATCCCTCACAACCGACTCGTCGCCGAGTGCACCGACGATGAGTTCGAACGGATCTTGGCGATCAACCTCAAAAGCGTTTTCTACGGGTGCCAGGCCGCGCTGCGCGTGATGGGTGAGCAGGGTTCCGGCAACATCATCAACATCTCATCGGGAGCCATCGACACTCCCGCGCCCACGCTCGCGTGTTACGGCATGACCAAGGCTGCGGTCGCGATGCTCACCAAGACGCTCGCGTGGGAGGCGGGACCGCTGGGGATCCGGGTGAACGCACTGGCGCCGGGGGTCATCGAAACCAACTTCTCGCGCCACAACTTCGTGGATGACGATGGCAACGTGGACCCGGAGCGGCTCGACAAGTACCGGAAGCGGTTCGGCGCGATGGCGCCGGTGCGCAGAGTGGGGACCGCCCAGGATGTAGCGGATTCGATCCTGTTCCTGGTCTCCGATCGGGCGTCGTTCGTCACCGGCCAGATCCTGCGTCCCAACGGCGGGGTCGCGATGCCCTGGTAGCGGCGGGGGCTACCCGGCGGTGGGGAGACGGACGATGATCCGGACCCCGGGGTAGGCGGAGTCGGTGGGGTCGGTGATCTCCACGCTCCCGCCGTGACGCTCGGTGATGGTTCGCACCATCGCCAGGCCGAGGCCGAGGCCGCCGGCATCGCGTGCTCGCCCTTCGTCGAGGCGGGCGAACCGTTCGAACACCTTGGCTCGGTCGGCCAACGGAATGCCGGGTCCGTCATCCTCGACCGTGAGCAGAACGTCGTCCGCCGCGGCCAGAGAGATCCGGACCGCGTGATCGGCGTGGCGGACCGCGTTGTCGAGCAGATTCCGCACCACGCGGGTGAGCAGCTCGCGACTGCCGCGGACTCGGCCCGCCGAGACGCCTTCGGTCACGACGGTGCAACCGTCTCGACGAGCGCGCGTGGCCTCTTCCAGCGCGATGTCGTCGAGGTCGACGAGCGTGGTGGGGAGTTCCGACTCGCCTTCGCGCGCCAGGTCGAGCAGGTCGGTGACGATCTGCTCCATGCGGTCGTCTTCCGCGAGCATGCGGCGCACGACCACTGGCCAGTCGGCCGAATCGGGGTGAGCAAGGGCTACTTCGCCAGTGGCGCGAATCGCGGCCACCGGGGATCGCAGCTCGTGGGAGGCGTCAGACACGAACTGGCGTTGGCGAGCCGAGGAACTCTGAAGGCGATCGAGCATCTCGTTCATCGTGCGCGCCAGCCGGCCGACTTCGTCCTGTGCCCGCGGTTCCGAGACGCGTTGGTCCAGCCGTGAGTGCGTGATTTCGGTGACCTCGCTGCGGATGAGCTCAACGGGTCGCAACGCTCGACCGGTGACTCCCCAAGCCACGAGCCCGATCAGCACCACGAGCGCGGGCCCGGTCCACCAGAGGGTGTTGGCCAGGGTCCTGACCGAGTTCTCGACCGCGCCCAAGGGACCGGCGGCCACGAGGTAGAGCGTGCCGTCTCGGACCGGGATCGCCATGAAATCGAAAATCCGATTGCCCACGTACCAGACGTGGTGCTGATTGGGGTTCACCCCGGGGAAGGGTTCGCCCTTCGATCCCACGACGTCGTGGTAGCCGCCTTCGAAGGCCCCGACGAAGTCCGACCAGTTTCCGATGGCGTACCCAGGTGACCCGCCGAGGATTTGGCCGTGATCGTCGACGAGCACGATGTCGAATCCGGCTTCACGGGGCGGCGGGAGGCGATCGGCCGGATAACCGGCTTGGAGGTACGCACGCGCGTCCGCGAGTGCGAGTGCGCCGTCGGTCCGCAGATCATTCTGAAGCGAGCTGCGGACCGTGGCCACGAGCAGCCATGACGCGGCGGCCATGGCGATGGTCACGACGAGCATGGCGGCGAGCGTCATCCGCAGCCGAACGGTGCCCCATCCAGTACTACGCGTCGGCCGCATCGCTTTGCCCTGAGTCGGCGATCAGGCGATAGCCCGCGCCCCGCACGGTGAGAATCGTGTGGACGCCGAACGGGGCGTCGATCTTCTTGCGGAGGTAGCCGATGTAGACCTCGACGATGTTCGGGTCGCCGCGGAAATCGGGCCCCCACACTTCGTCGATGAGCACCGACTTCGAGGCGATCGCGTCGGACCGGCGCATCAAGAGTTCGAGGAGTGAGTACTCGCGAGCAGTGAGTTCGACCGGCGTGTCCGAACGTGCGCACTGACGCGACGCCGGGTCGAGTGTGAGGGTTCCGACCGTCAGCACGTTGGGTCGAGGTATCGCGCCGCGTCGCAGGAGCGCACGGAGGCGGGCGACGAGCACCACAAACGAGAAGGGTTTGCTGAGAAAATCGTCGGCACCGGTGTCGAGCGCCTCCGCTTCGTCGAGTTCGCCATCTTTGGCGGTGAGCATCAGGATCGGCGTCCAGTTGCCCTCGGCCCGCAGTTGCCTGCACACCCGGTACCCGTTGAGGCCGGGGAGGAGGATGTCGAGCACGATGGCGGCGTAGGCCGTTTCTCGAGCCCGCCACAGGCCGTCGTTTCCGTCGTGGACGACGTCGACGTCGAACCCCTCCGCCTGAAGTCCCGTGGCGAGTGCCTCGGCGATGCTGACCTCATCTTCTACGACCAATACCCGCATACCGTGATGGTGCCACGCGGTCGCGCGATTGGGGCGCCGGCGCTGAGATCCGCCTGAGACAACGGATCGGTAGTCGACGGCGTAGAGTGGCGAACCCCCTTTCCTGGAAAGATCTTGATGAGTCAAACGTTCGCCGATCTCGGCGTCTCGGCCCCCCTCGCCGACGCGCTGGCGGCCCAGGGCATTCACGAACCATTCGCCATTCAGGCGCTGACCATTGCGGATGCCCTTGCGGGCCGTGATGTACTCGGCAAGGCCAAGACCGGCTCGGGCAAGACGCTTGCCTTCGGTCTTCCCCTGCTCGATCGGATCGAGCGCGCCGAGCCGCGCCGCCCGCACGGTCTCGTGCTGGTGCCCACGCGTGAGTTGGCGAACCAGGTGAAGGAGGTCCTCGCACCGCTCGGCAAAGCGCGAGGCCTCTCGGTCAAGGCGTTCTACGGCGGTGTGGGGATGGATCCCCAGATCGAGGCGCTCCGCAAGGGTGTCGACGTGCTGATCGGAACGCCGGGTCGCTTGATCGACCTCATGGAGCGCAACGAGATCTCATTCGCCGCGGTGCAGATGTTGGTGCTGGACGAAGCCGACCGCATGGCGGATATGGGCTTCTTGCCCCAGGTGCAAAAGATTCTGCACCGCGTCGAAGGCGTCCACCAGACCATGCTGTTCTCCGCCACGCTCGACCGTGGGATCGACCGGCTGGTCGCGCGGTATCTCAAAGACCCGGTATCGCACGAGGTCGAGTCTGAGGACGAGACCGTGGATGAGATGCACCACCACTTCTTCTTGATCCACCAGATGGACAAGATCAAGGTGGTTGCGGCGATCTCGCGTGGGGTTGAACGCACACTCGTGTTCTGTCGCACGAAGCGCGGCGCGGATCGGGTGGTCGAGCAGCTCATGCGCGAACGCATCAAGGCAGGTGCGATCCACGGCGACTTGCGTCAAGCGGCGCGGGAGCGGGCGCTGGCCGACTTCTCGAGCGGCGAGCTTCCGGTGTTGGTCGCCACCGATGTTGCCGCACGCGGAATCCACGTGGATGGTGTCGACGTCGTGATCCACTACGACCCGCCCGAGGATCACAAGGCGTATATCCATCGTTCCGGGCGCACGGCTCGAGCCGGCGAAGTGGGCGTTGCGGTGATGCTCACGATGTGGAACGAGGAGAACGAGGTTCGCATCATTCAGCGTCGGCTGCAGTTGGAACGCCCCATCGTCGAGGTGTTCTCCAACGATCCACGCCTCGCCGACCTCCGCAACTGGAACTCCAAGGTCGACGAACCCGCGGTCTGATCAGCTGGGAGTTCTGAGCAGTTGGGGGTTCAGCGACCCTCGAACGTGGGCGCACGGCGCTCCATGAAGCTCAATAGGCCTTCCTGGAAGTCCTGGGTTCGCATCAGGGCAACGAGTTGGAGCAGCACGTGCTCGGAGTGGCTGCGGAAATCCTCGCTCATTCCAGCTCGGAACAGTTTCTTGATCGCTTGGATCGCGAGTGGAGCATTGGCCGCGATCTCTCCGGCCCAATCGTGCGTGACGTCCATGAGGCTCTCGTCAGGAACGACCTCGTTCACAATGCCGAGTTCTTTGGCTTCGGACGCGGTGAGGTCTCGTCCGAGGTACGCGATCTCCGCGGCCTTGGCCCAACCGACGAGGCGCGGCAGATACCAGGTGCCACCACTCTCGGGCACGATCCCGCGCTTCGCGAATCCTGGAAGGATGCGGGCCGACTCCGCCGCGAGGCGCAGATCACAACCGAGCGCGAGATCGAAGCCGTAGCCCGCAGCTGCGCCGTTGAGGGCAGCGATGATGGGCTTGTCCATCTCCTGGAGCGTGACCGTGGGAAGGTCACTGGTGCGGCTGAGCTCCGCTCCGCCCCCCGGGTTCGCACTGCCACCTCCGCCGATCCCGGTCCCGGCCATGGCGTCCTTGATGTCCAGACCGGAACAGAAGCCCGCGCCCGCGCCGGTGATGATCGCAACGCGAACACCGCGGTCGCGCTCCACGCGTTCGATCGCAGCACCGAGTTCCTGGAGCATCTGCACCGAGATCGCATTCCGGCGGTGCGGACGGTTCAGCGTGATCGTGGCGATGTGTCCGTCAACGTCGTAGAGAACCTCAGGATCAGACACGTGACATCAGCGCTTCCTCTTCCTCACCTTTGGTGGGTGGTGCCGCTCAGCGGGGTCGGTCGCGCGGCACTGCGTTGCGGTCGCGAGGGCGCGCGGCACGTACGACCCGTCGGTCGGGGAGATGTCGCTTCCCGGCCGCGGCCACGTGATGCGACGTCTTGGCGGGTACCGCCCGCACCTCACCGTCGTCTTTGGTGACGACGTCGATCATGCCGCGCCGACGGGCCTCGGCATGAGCACGCACCCGTTCGATCCTCCGTGTCCGCTGACGCTTGACCGCTCGTCGTCGCAGCAGCACCAGCACCACGAGCAGGCCGAAGACCACGATCCCGACGGTGCCGGGGACCGATGAGAAGAAACCAGACTCTGCCGGCGTCGGATTCGGACTTGGTGTCGTGGCCTGTATCGGTGCCGCCGTCAGCGCCGCCGCGCCTGCTGCCGCTCGTGTCGCCGTTGGTTCGAGCTTCGCGGTCCCAGCCTTGGAAGCGGGTGGGGTCGAGGCCTTGGGTGTCTTGGGCGCGACGACCTTCGGATCCGTGACTCGCGTGGCCACCGGACCGCCGCCGAACGCGCGGGGAAGCGCGGCGAAGGTGGCGGCACGACCGTCGACGGTGGCGACGCGTACCGGCGGAAGCGTGGCGCTCCCCCCGGCCGGCGTGATACCGGCAAAGCCTTGGTCGAGGAGGTACGACGCCCACCCGGTGTCGTCCCAGGTCCCCATGACGACCGCGATCATCGTGTGCCCCTCGCGGCGCGCTGCGGTGATGAGCGTTCGGCTCGCCGCCTTCGTGAAGCCGGTCTTGAGCCCGATGGCACCGGGATAGCCGTTGAGAAACCCTCGGTTGTGATTGACGAGTCTCCGGCCCACACCCGAGGGGTCCGTGAACTCCTCGGTGATGCGCGTGGCCGGCTCCGCGATTGCCGGCACGCTCAACGCGTTGCGGGCGACGATGGCCAGGTCATAGGCACTTGAGGTGGTTCCTCCGCCAAAGCCTTGCGGGCCGTCGAGCCCGGCCGGGTCGTGAAACGAGGTGTCTCGGAGCCCGAGTCGCGCGCCCGTGGCCATCGCCATTTTCTCGAAACCAGCGAGGTCACCACCGGTGTTCTCCGCCAGTGCGTACGCCGCGTCATTCGCGGAGACGATCATGAGCGAGTCGATCGCCTGTTGGAGCGGCCACGCGCTGCCCTCCAACATGTCGATCTTCGCGGCCGGCTGGCTCGCGGCGAGCCGGCTCACGTGGATGAACGAGTTCAAGGGGAGATGTTCGAGCGTGACCAGGGCGGTCAGCGGCTTGATGGTGGACGCGGTGAGGTGCGGTTGATGCTCGTTGCTGGCCATGAGGATCGCACCGGAGTCGGCATCAACGAGTACGTAGGACTGCGGAGCCTGGGTGGAGGGAGGACCAGCCGCCCCAGCCGGGTTCGCCGAGAGCAGCGAGACGGTGGGGACCAACGTGAAGGCCAGGAGCGCCGGGAGTAGTGCGAGCAGGCGGCACCGGGCATGGCGGGATGGCGTCATGCCCGGCCCAGGCTAGTGGTGGAACGCCCGTCTGAGGGGCCGGCCGAGCCAATCGGTGGGCCCGGCGGCCGCCTCGCGTGCCACCATGGCGGGGTGACCCACGATTCCCGAGTTTCTCGTCGCATCGCGTCCATTGCCGAGTCGGCCACTCTCGCGGTCGATGCCAAGGCGAAGGCACTCAAGGCTGCCGGCGAGCCGGTGGTGGGCTTTGGTGCGGGAGAGCCCGACTTTCCTACGCCTGCTCACATCGTGGAAGCAGCCGCGGCTGCGTGTTATGACCCTACAAACCACCGGTATTCACCCACCGCAGGGCTCCCGGACCTGCGCCGCGCCATCGCCGATAAGACGGCGCGGGACTCCGGGTACGGCTGCATCCCCGGCCAGGTCTTGGTGACCAACGGCGGCAAGCACGCCGTCTACAACACGTTCCAAACGCTGCTGGACCCTGGCGACGAAGTGCTCTTGCCCGCGCCCTATTGGACCACCTACCCCGAGGCGATTGCCTTGGCGGGCGGCCAAGAAGTGGTGCTATCCACCACGGCCGCCGCCGGTTTCCGCGTCACCGTGGATCAGCTCGAGGCGGCGCGGACTCCGAACACGAAGGCGCTGCTCTTCGTGTCGCCGTCGAACCCCACCGGTGCGGTCTATCCCGAGCACGAGGTGGAAGCGATTGGAAAGTGGGCCGTAGAGCACGGCATATGGGTCGTGACCGACGAGATCTATGAGCACCTCACCTTTGGTGATCACGTCTTCTCGTCGATGCCGGCGCTGGTACCCGCGCTGGCGGATCGATGCGTGGTGGTCAACGGGGTCGCGAAGACCTACGCGATGACCGGTTGGCGCGTCGGTTGGATGATCGGCCCCGAAGACGTCATCACCGCGGCCACCAACCTGCAGTCGCATTCCACATCCAATGTGGGCAACGTCGCCCAGCGCGCCGCGCTCGCCGCGGTCTCGGGTGACCTCGAAGCGGTCGGCGAGATGCGCGCCGCGTTCGAGCGGCGGGGCAAGACCATGCACGCGATGTTGAGTGCAATCCCCGGCGTGGAGTGCCTTGAACCACAAGGTGCCTTCTATTGCTTCCCGAGTTTCGAAGCGCTGCTCGGTCGCGAGTTCGCGGGTCGTACGGTCACGACCACCATAGAACTGGCCGACGTCCTGCTCGAGGTGGCCAAGGTCGCGATCGTTCCGGGCGAAGCCTTCGGTGCACCCGGATACGCGCGGTTGTCATTTGCCCTCGGTGACGATGACCTCGAACTCGGTGTCAGTCGCATCGCCGATTTCCTCGCCTAGTTCACGTTCGTTCACTCTGTTTCGGTTGTCGTTCCCGTTGTCGTTGCTGAATCAAGGAGCACTCCACTCGTGAGTCACCGCGTCCTCGTCACAGAAGAACTCGCCGCCCGGGGCCTCGAGCACATGCGTGCCGCCGGCCTCGACGTTGATGTCCAGCTCGGGCTCTCGCCGGAGGCACTCATCGGGGCCGCGCCGGGCGCGGCCGCGATTGTGATTCGCAGTGCTACCCAAGTCACCGCGGAGGTCCTGGCCGCAGCCACGGATCTCGTGGTGGTGGGCCGCGCCGGGATTGGGCTCGACAACGTCGATGTCGCCGCGGCCACCAAGCAGGGCGTGATGGTCGTTAACGCGCCGCAGTCCAACGTGATCTCCGCGGCCGAGCAGGCCGTGGCATTGCTCCTCGCGGGTGCCCGCAACATTCCGCAAGCCGATGCCGACCTGAAGGCAGGCAAGTGGAACCGCTCGAAATGGTCGGGCGTCGAGCTCTACGGAAAGACCCTCGGTGTGGTGGGCCTGGGCCGGGTCGGGGTGCTCGTCGCCCAACGGTGTCTGGCCTTCGGAATGCGGCTCGTGGCCTACGACCCGTACGTGAGCGTTGAACGGGCGCGTCAGCTCGGCGTGGAGCTGGAGCCGGACCTCGGCCATCTCGTGGAAACCGTCGACTTTCTCACGATCCATCTCCCGAAGAATCCTGAGACGCTCGGGCTGTTCAACGCGGAGCTCTTGGCGCGCGCCAAGCCGGGCCTGCGAATTGTGAACACGGCACGCGGCGGCATCATCGATGAAGCTGCGCTGGCCGATGCATTGCGTGACGGTCCGATCGGTGGTGCGGCGATCGATGTCTTCGCGGTCGAACCGACCACGGAGTCGCCGTTGTTCGCGCTCGAGAACGTGGTGGTCACCCCCCACCTTGGGGCATCCACCGCGGAAGCGCAGGACAAGGCCGGCCAGACCATTGCGGAAATGGTCGTGCTGGCGCTCGCCGGTGAGTTCGTACCGTTCGCGGTGAACCTTGCGGCGAGTGAAGCGAACGCCACGGTTGCGCCGTTTCTGCCGCTCGTGGAACGACTCGGCCGGTTGTTCACCGGCCTGGCGGGCGGGATGGTCGACACGCTCGAGGTCTCGTTCGAAGGCCAGATCGCCGATTACGACTGCAAGGTGCTCACCCTCGCCGCGTTGAAGGGCGTGCTCGGCCCGGTGGTGGACGAGGCCGTGAGTTTCGTCAACGCACCCGCGCTTGCCGCCGAACGGGGGCTCAAGGTGCGCGAGGCCAAGCTGGGCTCCGCGCGCGACTACGTGAACTTGGTGGAGCTGCGCGGGACCTACCAGGGTCGTCCCACCCATGTGGCAGGGACGCTTTACGGCAAGGCTGGCGCGCCGCGCATCGTGGGGATCGACGAGCACATCATCGACGTTCCGCCCTCCGCCCACATGCTCGTGGTCCGCAACAACGACGTGCCCGGAGTGATCGGGGTGGTCGGGACCATTCTTGGTGACGCCTCGGTCAACATCGACGACATGGTGGTGGGTCGCACCAGTAGCGGGCAGGCTGCACTCATGGCGCTGTCGACCACTGAGCCTGTGGGTGCAGATGTGATTGCTGCGCTGCGGGCTGAGGAAGGGATCCTCGACGCTCGCGCCATCGAACTCGGCTGAACGCCTTACGAGCGCTGCGCCTTGAGCAGGTCGCGAATCTCCGAGAGGAGTTCGCCTTCGACGGTGAGCGGCTCGTTCTCTTCCTCGGTGGCTTTCATCTTGTCGTACGTCTGGATGATGAGAAAGAGTACGAACGCGACGATGACGAAGTTGACGAGCGCAGTGAGGAAGAAGCCATAGGGAACCCGGCCGTCGCCAATCTCCAGGACCAAGTCGTTGAAGCTCGGCTTGCCGACGATGGCGCCGATGAACCCCATGACGACGTCAGTGAAGGTCCCGACGACCTTGCTGAACTCGACCCCAATGATGAAGGCCACCGCCAAGGTGACGAGGTTGCCCTTCATGATGAACTTCTTGAACTCGTCGAGCATGTTCTTCATGTGTGCCCCCAGAGGTTGATCGTGGAGGCGGGAAGATAACGCCTGGGTTAACGGAAAGAAAGGATCACGACGCTCAGCGTTTGGCTGCGCGCAGACCGTCAGATTCTGCGGCGAGCGCGTCTCGGTAGCACCGGTCGGCCTTGGTCCGTTCGTAGGCAAATCCGCCGGGCTGGTGGTAGATGCCGCTGGTGAGCTTTCCCTTGATCGGCTGCGTGAGCGGGCAGTGACCTTCCGCATCCGGATCGACCGACGCTAGAACCTCGGGGACGGGCTTCGGAGCCACCGGCATGGGTGGCATCGGGAATGGCTGCGTTTGATACGTAACGCCGCCGGTGTCCGGAGCCCGGGATTTCAGGAACTTCCATATCGCGAACACGAGGCCGGCCACTGCACCAGCGATCGCGCCACGGCGCACAAGTTTCGTCACCCGATGAGTCTCGCACGACCGCACCGAAAATCCATCGATGCCAAGGATGAAGGCCAAACCGAAGATTCGATTCAAGTTCCGGGGCACTCCCGACCGATACCTGAAATGGGTATTGGCTACTTGGGAGGCACTGCAATGGACTACCGCGAATTTCTCACCTACCTGTTTGATCGGGAACAGACCCGCGAGCTCGCCGTTGAGATTGGGGTCGCGGTCGACGAGGCGATGTACCACGACCGCGCCGTTAGCCAGCTTCCAGGCTGAGCGGGCGCCGCGGCGCTGATCGCCCGCGTGGCACCACGAACGCCCCGCACGCCTGGCGAGTGGCAGGATCGTGGCCATGACCTCGCCGACGGTGTCGCCGCCGCCGGGCTGGTACTCCGATCCGTGGAAGCTGGCGCAGTGGCGGTGGTGGAACGGCGAAACCTGGACGGGTTACACCGACCATTGGTATCGGCCCGTCGGGTATCGGCCCGTCGGGTATGCGGCGCCGAACCGGGTCGCACCAAACGCGATTGATCACAGCCTGGCGATTCGCGCGGGTTGGATCGCACTCGTCGGGATGCTGGCGGGGGTCGGGCTTTCGGTGGTCATCTACTTCGGGGCACGATCCCTGGGGATTGCGACGAACAATCCGCTACTCGCGCTCGCGATGCAGTTCGGTCTCTGGACCGGCCTGCTGGGTGCGTGTCGGGTCGCGGTCAGCCGACACGGGACCGGACGCCTCCGAGATCTCGGCTTCCGAGTCCGGTGGGTCGATGGTGCGCTCGGCCTCGGATTTGGGATTGCGGCGCTCATCGGAGTGGGCAACATCGCTCGGGTCCTGAAGGCGATCGGGATCGAACCGCATCGCTCCAGTTTGGTGGACCCCTTGCGTCGGGGACCGCTGACCGTCGTCGTCGTTGTGGTCATCGCAGTGGTCGGTGCGCCGTTCGTGGAAGAGATGTTCTTCCGGGGCCTGGTCCAGAGCGGATTGGTCTCGCGATGGGGCGCCGTGGTCGGGATCATCGGGCAGGCGATCCTGTTCGGCCTGGTCCACCTCGGTCCCACCGACGCACGCGGCAACCTCGGCGTGTTCCTGCTGATTGCGCCGGTGGGTGCGCTCCTCGGAGTCTTGCGCTACGGCTTCAAACGCCTCGGCCCCGGCATGTTCACCCACGCGGTCTACAACGCGATCATCGTCACGGTCGCGCTGACTCGTTGACCGACGATCCGATGGCGGTCGCGCGCTCTATCTCGCGCTCGTGCTACTGCGCCGTGGGCAGGTACGCGGGGCGATGCGATTCGAACTCGGTAATGGTGTCCACGTACTTCTCGGTGAGTCCGATGTCGTCGAGGCCCTCCACGAGCCGGTGCTGGGTGTAGTCGTCGAGCACGAACGGTTGGTCGAGCCCGATCGCCGGAATGGCGACTCGCCGTTCCACCACGTCGATCACGATCTCGATCGACGCGTCGTCATCGATGGCGGTCATGATCGTGCGCACGACCGGTTCGGGGAGTACCACGGGGACGAGCCCCCCCTTGAGCGAGTTGTTGCGGAAGATGTCGGCGAAGCGTGATGAGATCACCGCGCGGAAGCCGTAGTCCTGCAGCGCCCACACGGCGTGTTCGCGTGACGAACCGGTGCCGAAGTTAGGGCCGGCCACGAGTACCGACGCCCCGTCGTAACGACCTTGGTTCAGAACAAAGTCGGACCGCTCGCGCCACTCGGAGAACAGCCCCGCTCCGAACCCGGTGCGTTCGACGCGCTTGAGCCAGTCGGAAGGGATGATCTGGTCGGTGTCCACATCGGACCGGTCGAGCGGTACCCCGCGGCCCACGATTTCACGAACCGGTTCCATCAGCGCTCCAGGTCTTCTGGTGTTGCGAAATGGCCTGCGATCGCGGTCGCCGCGGCGACCGCCGGTGACACGAGGTGGGTGCGGCCGCCTTGGCCTTGGCGACCTTCGAAGTTGCGGTTGCTCGTGCTCGCGCACCGTTCACCCTTGGTGAGCTTGTCGGGGTTCATCGCGAGACACATGGAACAGCCGGGCTCACGCCAGTCGAAACCGGCCTCGCGAAAGACCGCGTCGAGACCCTCGGCTTCGGCCTGCACCTTCACCGCGAATGAGCCGGGCACCACGAGTGTGCGAATGCCGTCCTTCACGCGACGACCCCGCGCCACCGCGGCTGCCGCGCGCAAGTCCTCGATGCGCGAGTTGGTACACGAACCGATGAACACGGTGTCGACCGGGATGTCACGGATCGGAGTTCCCGCTTGCAAACCCATGTACTGCAACGCCCGCGTGGCGGACTCCTGTTGGGCGGCCTCGGGGAACGACAACGGATCGGGGACTGCCGCATCGATGGTCACGCTTTGCGCCGGATTCGTTCCCCACGTGACATACGGCGCCAGCTCGGAAGCACTGATGACGACTTCCTGATCGAAGACGGCGTCGTCATCGGTGACGAGCGTCCGCCAGTCGGCCACCGCGGCGTCCCAATCGTCTCCGGTGGGTGCGTGGGCGCGGCCCTGTAAATACTCGAATGTGGTGTTGTCCGGCGCGATCATCCCGGCGCGGGCACCCGCCTCGATCGACATGTTGCAGATCGTCATCCGACCTTCCATCGACAAGGCCCGGATCGCGGCGCCGCGGTATTCGATGACCGAGCCGATCCCGCCGCCGGTCCCGATCCGTTCGATGATCGCGAGGACCACATCCTTGGCGGTCACCCCGGCCGGAAGGTCGCCGTCAACGGTCACGGCCATCGTCCCCGGACGCTGCTGGGGGAGGGTCTGAGTCGCGAGCACATGCTCGACCTCGCTCGTGCCAATACCGAATGCCAAGGCACCGAATGCGCCGTGGGTGGAGGTGTGGCTGTCGCCGCAGACGATCGTCATTCCGGGTTGGGTGAGTCCCTGCTCCGGCCCGATCACGTGCACGATGCCCTGGAGTGGGTCGCCCATGCCGTAGAGCCGGACGCCGAACTCCTTGCAGTTTTCGTCGAGTACTTCGATCTGACGTTTCGAAATCGGGTCGGTGATCCCCAACTCCAGCCCGGCGGTGGGCACGTTGTGGTCCATGGTGGCCACGGTCAACTCCGGGCGGCGGACGGTGCGGCCGTTGAGGCGCAGCCCGTCGAACGCCTGCGGCGAAGTGACTTCGTGGATTAGGTGGAGATCGATGTACAGCAGGTCCGGTTCTCCGTCGGTGTGTCGCACCAGATGGCGTTCCCACACCTTTTCGCTCAGCGTTTGGCCCATGTGGGGGTGTTCACTCCTCGAGATGGTCAAGGTGGGCCAGCTTACGGGGACCGACACCCTTCACCGCCTCGAAACATTTCCGAAACGCAGGCACCGTGCGGTGCCCCTCATGGATGGGGTGCTCGACTGCGCGGTAACCGCGGATCTCCCTGTTCCTTGTGCGTCTACCCCTCCCCGGCAGGGAATCCGCACAATGAACGCATGCGGGGCGCGGACGCGCTCAGCCCAGGGGACGGATTGAC
This sequence comes from Acidimicrobiia bacterium, assembly GCA_046598395.1. Classification (GTDB taxonomy): domain Bacteria; phylum Actinomycetota; class Acidimicrobiia; order IMCC26256; family JAENVU01; genus JAENVU01. The sequence goes on along the minus strand of JBKJIQ010000036.1, from coordinate 28,089 downwards.
ACGATCTCGACCTCGAGCATGGTCTTGCGTGGCGTCTCGTACGTTGCGGTGGCGCCGGCCTTGAGCCCGATGAGTGCCTGGCCCATCGGTGAGCTGGTGGACAGCACGTCGTAATCGTCGTGGCGCTCCTCGATCGAGCCGATGAGGTAACTCGAGGTTTCGTCGTCACCGGCGATGCGGATCTCCACGATCACGCCCGCCTCGACCACATCGCCGGCGCTGCCCTCCACGATCACGGCGTTGCGCAGCATCTGTTCGAGCTGCCGGACCCGGGCCTCACTGAGCCCTTGTTCGTTCTTTGCCGCGTCGTAATCGGCGTTCTCTTTCAGGTCGCCGAGCTCGCGAGCGCGCTCGATGCGATCTGCGATCTCACGACGCAGCGGTCCGGTCCGATGGGCAAGCTCGGTCGCGAGGCGATCGTGCGCGGTGGGAGAAAGCTGGGCCGGTTCCATCGGACCGAGGGTATCCGCCGACCCGGTGCTCAGCTCGCCTTGGTGAAGAACAGCTTGAGTTCGAGGGTGCCGTGGTCGTCCACTTCGGCCACGAGCGGACTCGTGGGTCCGGTCATCCCATAGTCGGGCAACTTGATCGGGAGTTCACCGATGACCTGGATCTTGGCTCCGTCCCATCGTCCCTTCAGTGTGATGGTGACCGACTTGGTCACGCCGTGCAGCGTGAGGTCACCGGTCACGGGGACAGCGACGGTGACGCCCTTCTTCGGCGCGCTCGGCAGCGTGATCGGGGCCGTGGCCACGAACTTCGCGGTAGGGAACTTGTTGGTCTCGAGTCCGCGGTCCTTGATGACGCCGTCGCGGAAATCCTTGTCGGATTTCAGTGCGGCCATGTTCGCGATGACATTGATGTCAGACACGGTGGCACCGGAGATCTTCATGGAACCCGTCACGTCGGCGGTTTGCCCGGTGGCTTCGTTGTCGAGCAGTCCGTCGGCGAACTGCTCGTGGATTCGATACTGCGCGAACGAACCGGCAGAGTTGGCCGTGAGCTTCCAGGTGCCGTCAACCGTTCCGCCTGCGACCACCTTCGTGACGTCGATCTTGGGCTTGGCCTTCTTCTCTTCGCGAATGAAGAACCAGTACCCCGCGGCACCGGCGGCGACGACGACGACCAGGAGGATGACGAGCACCGAGAAGATGCCGCCGCGCTCGTCACGGGTGACGCGGGGAACACGGGCAGGTTCTGGAGAAGGGGAGAGGCTCATCGACCGAGCATTGCACGCCCGCCGCAGTCGGTCGCCGCAGTCGGTCGGCGCGCCCAAAAGGGACTGAGTTCCCGGTAGCAGGGGCAATCGAACTCCGCCACCGGGCGAGAGCCACGCTGCTAGCCTCCCGAGCGCATGGTCATCCGACGCGTCATCATCATTTCTTAGGCGGACGCCACTCCGGCGTTCGCTCAGAACCGTCCACTTCGGTGGGCGGTTTTTCGTTGTTCGGGCCACCGGGCGGGCACGCCGCCCATGCCCCCTCATCCACCACGCACCACCTGGACAAGGAGTAACTGTGACTCACCGGATCGGCATCATCGGCGGCGATGGCATTGGACCCGAGGTCCTCGCCGAGGCCATCAAGGCCGTCGATGCTGCGGGCGTGGCCTACGAGACGGTCAATTACGACTTGGGGGGCGCGCGGTACCTCTCTACGGGGGAGGTCTTGCCCGACTCCGTGTTGGACGAACTGCGCGGCCTCGACGCGATTCTGCTGGGCGCCGTGGGTACCCCCGAAGTCCCGCCCGGAGTGCTCGAGCGCGGCTTGCTGCTCAAGATGCGATTCGCGCTCGACCTCTACGTGAACCTGCGCCCGTTCCTCGCGCCGCCGAGCATCTACAACGACGGTGTCGACATGATCGTGATCCGCGAGAACACCGAGGGCACCTACGCCGGTGAGGGCGGGTTCCTGCGCAAGGACACACCACACGAAGTTGCGACCCAAGGTTCGGTGAACACTCGCCTCGGCGTCGAGCGGTGTGTGCGGTATGCCTGCGATCTCGCGTGCAGTCGGGATGCATTGCACCTCACGCTCGTGCACAAGACCAATGTGCTCACCTTCGCCGGCGACCTCTGGCAGCGAACGTTCGACGCCGTCACCGCCGAGTATCCCGACCTCACCACGGGCTATGACCACGTGGACGCCGCGTGTATTCACTTCGTGCAGCGCCCGGAACGCTACGACGTCATCGTGACCGACAACCTGTTCGGCGACATCCTGACCGACCTCGGTGGCGCGATTGCCGGTGGGATCGGTCGAGCGGCATCGGGGAACTTGAACCCGGCCCGCACCGGCCCGAGCTTGTTCGAACCGGTACACGGATCGGCCCCCGATATTGCGGGAACGGGGCAAGCCGATCCGCGCGCGGCGATCATCAGCGCCGCGATGATGATGGAGTTCCTTGGAGAGACCGATGCCGCCACCCGGATTCATACGGCGGTCACCAACTCAGACGATGTCACCGGGTCGACGTCGGATATCGGCACACGTATCGCGGAGAGGGTCTGAGCTATGCCCATCGACAAGACCGACAAGATCTGGATGAACGGCGAACTCGTCGATTGGGACGCGGCGCAAATTCACATCCTCACCCACACGTTGCACTACGGCATGGGCGTGTTCGAAGGCATTCGTGCCTACGAGACCGACCGTGGCCCCGCGATCTTCCGGCTCACCGACCACATCGAACGGCTCTTCAACTCCGCCAAGATCTTGATGATGGACATCCCGTACTCGGTCGCGGATTTGGTGAAGGCGTGCAAGGACACGGTGCGCGCATCCGGGCTTCCGAGCTGTTACGTCCGTCCGATCGCCTATTACGGCTACGGCGAAATGGGTCTGAACACCATCCCGTGCAGCGTTGATGTGGCGATCGCGTGTTGGCCCTGGGGCGCGTACCTCGGTGACGACGCCGCGTCCAAGGGTGTGCGTATGAAGATCAGTTCGTGGGCCCGCCATGACCACAACGTGATGCCACCAGCTTCGAAGACCACCGGGAACTACGTGAACTCGTCGTTGGCGAAGGTCGAGGCGTTGAAAGCCGGCTACGACGAGGCGATCATGCTGAACACCGCCGGGTACGTGAGCGAGTGCACGGGTGAGAACATTTTTGTGGCGCGTGGCGGTGTGCTGATCACGCCACCGCTCTCTGCGGGTGCGCTCGAAGGCATCACCGCCGATTCGGTGGCGACGATCGCTCGCGACCATGGGTTCGAAGTTCGGCTCGATCAACTGACCCGGAGCGACCTCTACATCGCCGAGGAGATGTTCGTCTGCGGAACGGCGGCGGAAGTGAGTGCCGTGAACTCCGTGGATGATCGAGAGATTCCGTGTCCCGGCCCTCGCACCCAAGTGATCGCCGCCGAGTACGCCAAGGCCGTGCGTGGCCAGACCGATGCCTACCAAGCGTGGTGTGAACATGTCGACGAATGAGGTAACTCGCGAACCGGGCCTACCGAGCCGGGTCGAGATTTATGACACCACGTTGCGTGATGGTGCGCAGCTCGAAGGCATCTCGCTCACGGTCGATGACAAGTTGCGGATCGCAGAGCAACTCGACTGGCTGGGCGTCGATTACATCGAGGCCGGTTGGCCGGGCGCGAACCCGAAGGACGACGAACTGTTCCGTAGGGCGCGTACGGAACTCCACCTCGACTCCAGCATCCTCGTTGCGTTCGGGATGACGCGGCGCGTGAAAGGCAAGGTCGACTCCGACGACACGTTGCGTCACCTCGTGGAGGCCGGCACGAGCACGGTATGCATTGTGGGTAAGACCTGGGACTACCACGTGACCGAGGCGCTCGATACCACGCTCGATGAGGGTGTCGCGATGGTTGCCGACTCCATCTCGTACCTGAAGGATCTCAATCGCGCCGTGCTGTTCGACGCGGAGCATTTCTTCGATGGGTATCGCTCGAATGCGGAGTTCGCACTTCGAGTCCTCGAGGGGGCGGTGCAGTCTGGGGTGGATCAACTCGTGCTGTGCGATACCAACGGCGGGAGCCTGCCCCACGATGTGGAGGAGACGGTGCGCGCCGTCGTTGCGTACTTCGGTGCCGATGTGAAGATCGGTGTCCATCTGCACGACGACACCGGATGCGGAGTTGCGAACGCGCTCGCCGGTGTTCGTGGTGGCGCGACCCAGGTGCAGGGAACGATCAACGGGTACGGCGAGCGCACCGGGAACTGCAACCTCACCACGATCATCCCGAACCTCACCTTGAAGATGGGGATCGAGACGTTGCCGCCCGATCGCATGGAGAGGCTCACGCCCGTAGCCCATCACGTGGCGGAACTCGTGAACATGTCGCTGAATCCGCAGGCGCCTTATGTGGGCTCGTCCGCATTCGCGCACAAGGCCGGGCTGCACGTGAGTGCGATCATCAAACGACCGGATGCCTACGAACACACACCACCCGAGACCGTGGGGAACGGCACTCGGTTTGTGATGTCCGAGCTGGCGGGAAAGTCCACGATTCTCTTGAAGGCCAAGGAACTCGGGATCGAGCTCGACGGCCCGACCGTGAACCAAGTGGTGGACACGCTGAAGCAACTCGAGCACGAGGGCTATCACTTCGAGGTAGCTGATGCCTCGCTCGAAATGCTGATGCGCCGTACCGCAGGGTGGGAACCGAACTGGTTCCGGGTCGAGTCATTTCGGGTCATCACCGACGACGCCAGTCCCACGAACTCGCCCGGTGCCGCCCCGGACGGCGTGACCACCGAAGCCACGATCAAGCTGTGGGTCGGCGAGGAACGGCTGATCGCCACGGAAGAAGGCAATGGTCCGGTGAACGCGCTCGACCGCGCGTTGCGCAGCGCCCTGGGCGGCCGATACCCGGCGCTCGACCGCCTCCACCTCACCGATTACAAGGTTCGGGTACTCGATACCCAGAACGGAACCGGCGCGATCACGCGGGTCCTGCTCGACACCACCGACGGTGAGGAATCGTGGACAACGATCGGCGTGAGCGAGAACATCATCGAGGCCAGCTGGCAGGCGCTCTCAGATTCCCTCGTCTATGGCTTGCTCCGGGATGAGATCCGCGGGTAACCATCACGATTGTGCCCACTGACCCGTTCGTTCAAGCCTCATCCGACGACACTCCGCGCCAGGCGCAGAACTTCGCACCCGGTGTGCATATGCCTCCCGCTCGCGGGTGGCGGGCGGATCGCCCCGGCGAGGTCAGTTCGCGGGTCGTCCCTGGCCCATTGGCCGGGACTCCGGGCCCGAACGTGGGATTTGCGCTCACGCTCGCGGGTCGGGCTCGTGATCGGTTCCGGCTCGAGCCCGGTGAACACGCCGAAGATGCCATTGCGGTGGTGGCCGAACTGGCCATGAAACGCGCGGCCACCTTCGGGCGGGCCCCCACCAACCTCGATGTAGATTTCGCGATCGAGCTGCTCGGGTATGCAAGTGCCGCGATCGGTGATGTCGCCGCATGGCGTCCGGCACTCGTACGCGGTGCAGACCACGATTACGTGGTCCGGCGCGGCATCGCCGACTCGGTGGGTGTGGCGGTGCTCCGGATGTCGGTGCAAGAGCTTCCCGAGCATCTCCTCGAGGTGCGCCTGGCGATCGCCGATCAACTTCCACCGCCGTCGGTAGAGCCACTCGCGGCGGTCACACTCGATGAGCCGGCCTGACGTTGACGGCGTTCGCGCTCTCTGACGAACTCGTTGCGCTGCGCGTTGCCGCTCGCCGGCTCGCGGAACGCGAGATCGCACCGAACGCGCGCGCCGCCGATGAGTCGGGCGAATACCCGTGGGTCTCGTTTCACGCGTTCCGCGACTCCGGGCTGGTGCGGGCGATCTACCCCGAAGATCTCGGTGGTGACGGCGGCGACACCCTCGCATACGCGGTCCTGGTGGAAGAGGTTGCACGCGTTTGTGGTTCGTCGTCGCTGTTCGTGTTGATTTCACGACTCGGAGTCACCCCCATCGTGAAGCACGGGTCCGCCGAGCTGCGCGAGCGAATCGTGCCACGGGTTGCCTCGGGAGAGTGGCAGGCGAGTTACTGCTTGTCCGAGCCCGATGCCGGCAGCGATGTCGCATCGATGAGCACCTCGGCCGCGCTCGACGGCGATCACTACGTGCTCAACGGCCGCAAGACCTGGATCACCAACGCCGGCGTCTCCGACGTCTATACCGTCTTTGCCAAGACCGATCCCGCGGCCGGCAGCCGAGGTATCAGCGCGTTCGTGGTCACTCGGGACACGCCCGGATTCGCGGTGGGGAAGTTTGAACACAAGATGGGCATGCGGGGTTCACCGACGGGCGAGCTGATCTTCGAGAACGCCGAGGTCCCCGCGGGAAATCTCATCGGCGAAGCGGGCGCGGGGTTCGGGTACGCGATGGGTGCCCTCGATGTGTCTCGCCCGATCGTGGGCGCGCAAGCAGTGGGCCTCGCACAAGGCGCGCTCGATGTGGCGGCGCGGTACCTCACGGAACGCTCGCAGTTTGGTCGTCCGATCGCCGAGTTCCAAGGCCTGCAGTTCATGCTCGCCGACATGGCGACTCGCGTGGAGGCCGCGCGCACTCTGGTGTACCGAGCGTGCGCGGCCGCCGACGCGGGATCGTCGGACCGATCGAAACTGTCGGCGATGGCGAAGTTGTTCGCGAGTGACACCGCGATGCAGGTGACCACCGACGCCGTACAGCTGCTCGGTGGCGCAGGCTACACCAATGAGTATCCCGTCGAACGCATGATGCGCGACGCGAAGGTCACCCAGATCTATGAAGGCACGAACCAGATCCAACGCGTCGTCGTTGCTCGGCGCCTGCTTGAAGAAGTGAAGGGCCCATGACGACCCGAGTCCGTTTCTCACCGGCGCCGAGTGGCGACCTCCACGTGGGGAGCGCACGTACCGCGCTGTTCAACTGGCTCTACGCACGCCATACGGGTGGCGCGTTCCTGGTGCGCATCGAGGACACGGACAGCAGCCGCACCCGCGAAGAGTGGGTTGACGCCATCGGCGACACCCTGCGTTGGCTCGGTCTCGATTGGGATGAGGTGCCGTGGCGGCAATCGGGGCGGGTTCCCGAATACCTGAACGCGGCCGACTCGCTGCTCGCCTCTGGGCATGCCTACGAGTGTTACGACACGCCCGAAGAACTCACGGCGATGAACGCCGAACGGGCAGCAGCCAAGCTGCCGCCCGGCTACGACGGCCGCGGCCGGGATCTCAGCGTTGAGGAACGTGCCCGCCTGTCGGCCGAGGGCCGGCCCCGCACGGTGCGGTTCCGCACTCCCGACGAGGGCCGGAGCACCTTCACCGATGAAGTCCGGGGTGAGGTGAGTGTGGAATGGTCCACGATCTCGGACTTTGTCATCGTCCGGTCCGATGGCTCACCGCTGTTCTTCCTCGCCAACGCGGTCGACGATCTTGCCATGGGGATCACACATGTGATCCGGGGCGAGGACCTGATCGACACAACGCATCGTGTGCTCGCAATCCGACGCGCGCTTGGTGGCACCGACGCTCCGGTGTACGCGCACCTTCCGTTGATTCTCCAAGCCGATCGAGCGAAACTCTCGAAGCGTCATGGCGCGGTGGCGGTGGAGGACTTTCGCGAGCGCGGGATTCTCGCCGAGGCGTTGCTCAACTACCTCTCCTTGCTCGGTTGGGCACCCGACGATGACCGTGAGGTCATGACGAGGGATGAGATCGTTGCGGCGTTCACCCTCGATCGGGTGACGCCGTCGGCGGCGATCTTCGATGACAAGAAGTTGGAATGGCTGAACGGCGAATGGATTCGGCGGATCGAACTCGATGACCTGGTCGAACGAGTTCGGCCGCTCGCTGCGGCCCGATTCGGTGACGCGGTTGATGCGCACCGCTTCGAATGTGCCGTGAAGCTCGGCCAAGAACGGGCGACCACGCTGGTTGCCCTCACGAACCAGATGGACTTCCTCTTTGCAGAGTCGTCGTTCGTGATTCCCGATGACGTGTGGGCCGCGGTGGTATCGGTTGATCAGCCCGGCGCGGTGTTGGACGCGGTGATCACACACGTGGAGACGTGCGCATGGGAGGTGGATTCGATCGGTGCGATGCGTGACGCGATCAAGGAGCTCGGGCTCAAGCCCGGGAAGGTGATGAAGCTGTTGTACGCGGCAATCGAAGGCCGGGCCGCGGGGCTGCCGCTCTTCGACGCGCTGGAGTTGCTCGGTCGTGATGTCTCGCTCGCGCGGCTGCGGGCGGCACGCCTTCGCCTCGGCTGATCGGGCCTCGGTCGCTACTGGCGTGCACGCACCGGTTTGGCGTTCGGGCCCAGGAAGCATCGGCGCTATAATCGCCTCTCCCATTCGGGGGTGGTGTAATCGGCAACACAACAGGTTCTGATCCTGTTATTGGGGGTTCGAGTCCTCCCCCCCGAGCCCATCGAGGACCTGTCTTCGATGTAGCAAGGCCCCGTCGTCTAGCGGCCTAGGACGCCGCCCTCTCAAGGCGGTAACGGCAGTTCGAATCTGCTCGGGGCTACCCAATGAGCCCGGGACATCCGTCCCGGGCTTTGTTGTGTCCCGACGTTCGATTCGGCACGGGTGAAGTGTGGTCACAGCGGCCACGGGCGCGGGTGGCCAATCGCGGGAACCGCGCGTGAAGTTGTTCCCGTGGACGAATCGTCGGCGCGGCGACGCTCGGGGGGGCGCGCGTGTGCACGGATGCGCGTTCGTTCGCGCGACGCGAGTGGGCGAACGCGCGGTGAACGAAACCGTGTCTTCGCGCACGTGAAGGTCGCGCGGAGGTCGGATTTGCGCGTTCGCGAAAGAATTTCAGAAAGTTTTTTCGCGCACGAATCGTGCTGCTGTCGCGCACGTTCGATCAACGTTCGCGTGCGCGGTTCGCAACGTTGTTACCACTGCGCGTGACGAATGCGTTGCAATTGCTACGCATCATGCGACGGAGCGTGCGTTCGCGCGCTCGTTGCTCGCGTTCGACGAGTGTGGTGCCACGTGGATGACGTCATCGCCAGAGTCCGCGCGTACACGGGTACCGAGCAGTTGATGCTTGACCTTGTGCGCGGAATGCGTTTGCATACTCACTGACGACGGGCGGCGGAGGAGAACGCGCACGAGCGAAGCCCGTCACAAGATCACACGCGCGACTGTGAACCAAAGTTCGCGACGATGCGTGCAAGAGATCGCGGTGGAAGATTTCTGAAGTGTGCGACCCGCACCTTGAGTCCACCGTGAAGCACGAGACGGTCGAGCAGTACTGGAGCTCGATCGGTACTCGTTTTCCAGTAGACACCCAGAAAGGGCGACTATGCCTCCGGCAAAGCGAAGCACAAAGAAGGCTGCGGCCAAGAAGGCTCCGGCAAAGCGCAAGGCAGTCAAGAAGGCTCCTGCGAAGCGCAAGGCCGCGAAGAAGGCTCCTGCGAAGCGCAAGGCGGCGAAGAAGGCTCCTGCGAAGCGCAAGGCCGCGAAGAAGGCCCCTGCGAAGCGCAAGGCGGCGAAGAAGGCTCCTGCGAAGCGCAAGGCCGCGAAGAAGGCCCCCGCAAAGCGCAAGGCCGCGGCCAAGAAGGCTCCGGCGAAGCGCAAGGTAGCCAAGCGGAAGTAGCCGACTCACATCGGCGTGATGAATCGGGGGAGGCCAATGGCCTCCCCCGATTCACGTTCACCCCCGATTTCTCTCAGAACCCAACTGCTCGTGCGTACTCAAAGCGCTCCAGGTCCGGAGCCGGAGTAGTGGGTCGGGGCAGTTCGCGTGACCGTCGCGGAGTCCCGTTCCCCTATCGAAATCAGCAGGTGAGGATTCGGAATGCTTCGGCGAGTTCGCCGTCCCCGGCCCGGCGCGCGGTCTGCGCGACGCGATCGGCAAAGGCCTGGCGCGCAAGTTCGAGATCGGTTGCGTCGGGATCAATATCCATCGTTGAACGCCATTGACTGCGATGGCAGAGCAAGGCCGCGATTTTGGCTTTGATCCCGACATCGATCGGTTCGATGTAGTTGGGTTCGTCGGCCTCGAACAGCAGGAGCGCGTCGGGGCGGTGATGCTCGCCTCCAACTCCCGGAAAGAAGTGCGGGTCCCGTGCTGCGACGAGACCGTCGACGGTGGACCAACCGGCGTGACGGTGATCCGGGTGCAATCGATACCGCTGCCATGGGTCGTGGCCCAAGACGATGTTGGGTTGCACCGTGCGGATCGTGCGACACACTTCGAGGCGCGTGGCGCGATCACTCTCGAGGTCACCGTCAACGAACCCACCGAAGTGCACGGTGCCGTTTCCCAAAGTGGTGGCGGCTGCGCGCGCCTCTTCCTGGCGCACTCGTACCAGTTCGCCAAGATCGTCGTCGGTGTTCCAAGTTCCCTTCGACCCGTCGGTCAGTACCAAGAGGTGAATGTCCGTACCGGCGCCAGCCCACTGAGCCAAGGTTGCACCCGCTCCGAACTCGATGTCGTCTGGGTGGGCGCCGATCGCGAGCGCGCACGCCGGCGGGGCGAGCCGCGGGTCGGTCACGGGAAGGTCAGCTCTTCGGAGAGATCTTCGGGTATGTCCACGTCGTAGCCGAGTTCTGCGTCCCGAATGATGCGAACCGTGAGCCCCGCTCGTCGCGCAATCGCCGCGTGTCGACGGGCGGAGCCGGGGCCGTACGCGAACGGAAACTGGATGCGGGCGGGGAGTGAGATCACCGGGGTCCCGTCGTCGCGATGACACGGAACGATGGTCACGATGTCCGGTTCGAATGTGGCAAAACGGGTCAAGGAATCCGGACGCGCTCGTGGAAGGTCGGCGTGGGCGACGATCACTCGGGCTAGATCCAGCGCGCGCATTGCAGCGCAGCCGGCGGTCACTGCATCATCGAGGCCCGTGCCGGGATCAGCGATCACGACCAACTCGGCGCCCTCGGCCCAGGTGCGGACTTCGGGCGCGGACGACACGATCACGACGGGGAGTGGTCCGGCCGCGGCAACCACCCGGGCAGCCATCGTGGTGGCGAGGCGAATCCGATCGTGGTCGTTGAGCGCCGCCGCGAGGCGCGCCATTCCTGTCGTGAAGGCACGGATCGGGACCACGACTCCCGCAGGCGGGCGGGGACCGGGGACGCTCTGCATGGGGCTGCGTATGCTACCGGCCCGTGGACCTCGCATTTGATGCCATACGCGGTGTGTTGTACCCACCGATGCATCTCGGAATCAAATGGTTCCTGGATGGCCTCGAGCACATCCCGTCGGAGGGGTCGGTGATCCTCGCGTGTAATCACACCTCGTATCTCGATCCGCTCGCGCTGGGTTACTTCGTCACGAAGCGCGGCCGTCGAACGCGCTTCCTCACCAAGGACGAAATGTTCGAGAAGCCGGTCCTCGGTGGGTTACTGAAGGGCGCGGGCATGATCTCGGTGAACCGCGGCACCGCGGCGGCCGCGGGCTCACTGATGGAAGCCGAAGCCGCGCTGGGGCAAGGGCGCTGCATCGCAGTGTTTCCGGAAGGAACGATCTCCCTCGATCTGGAGCCCATGATTGGCAAGACCGGAACCGCACGGCTCGCGCAAGCAACGGGCGCGCCCGTGGTTCCGATTGGGTTATGGGGCTTGCATCGCTTGTTGTTCAAGGGCCGAAAGCCGCGGTGGCGAGCTGGAATCGCCGAGGTCGTGAAGATCGGTGCCCCGCTGCACATCGGTGCCGACGACGACGTCTTGGAAGCGACGGATCAGATCATGGAAGCGATTTGCGTGCAGCTCCGACAGGCCCGCGCGGAGTACCCGCAACTGCCGGCTGCGAGCGAAGGAGACTGGTGGGTACGAGGACCGGAGACCGCCGTGGTGAGGAGTTGTCGATGAATGCACGAGGGACAGCCAAGGTCGCGGTGATCGGCGCAGGAACGTGGGGCACCGCGGTCGGTGCAATCGCCGCGGTGAATGCCGACGCGGTCCTTTGGGCGCGTGACCCGGCCGTCGCGCAACGGGTGATGGATGAGCACTGCAATCCCGACTACCTCGCCGACATCGCGTTGCCGGACTCGTTAGCCGCGACGTCCGACCTGATCGCCGCATGCTCGGGTGCTGATGTGGTGGTCATGGGGGTTCCCTCGCACGGGTTTCGGTCGGTTCTCGTTGCCGCCGCGCCCGCGATCGGCAACGACGTTCCCATCTTGAGTCTGTCCAAAGGGTTGGAGCAAGGAACGAGCCTGCGGATGACCGAAGTCGTGGCCGATGTGCTCACCAGTCACCGTCGCGACCGCATCGGGGTGTTGACCGGGCCGAACCTTGCCCGGGAGGTGGCACTCGGTCAGCCCACGGCGTCGGTGGTGGCGATCGAAGACGCTGAGACCGCCGCCGAACTCCAGAGTTTGTTCATGACTGCGACCTTCCGGGTGTACACCAACCCGGATGTGGTCGGCTGTGAGATTGCGGGGGCATTGAAGAATGTGATCGCACTCGCCGCGGGCATCGCCCACGGGCTCGGCTACGGCGACAACACCAAGGCCGCGTTGATCACGCGCGGTCTCGCTGAGTTGGCGAGGCTGGGAAGTGCGCTCGGTGGTGACCCGCTCACCTTCTCGGGGCTCGCGGGGATGGGTGATCTGGTGGCCACCTGCACCAGTGAGAAGAGCCGGAACCGCACGGTGGGGGTCGCGCTCGGGCAGGGACGCAAACTCGATGAGATCGTGGCGGAAATGAAGATGGTCGCGGAGGGAGTGAAGAGCACGGAGGCGGTACTCGAGCTTGCGGCGCGCCAGGGCATCGAGATGCCGATCGCCGAGCAAGTCGGTGCGGTGCTGTACGACGGCCGCACGCCGGCGGAGATTGTTCCGGCGTTGATGCTGCGCGAGGCGAAACCCGAACTTGGTGGCGACCGGTGATTCTCGGCTCGATTGGATCAGACGGTCGCGCCACGATTGATCCGCGCGGTGCCCTGGCCGTCGTTGGGGAGTCGTGGACGCTCGATTGGTGGATCGGCGCGGATGATCGATGGCGAGTTCCCGCGCGTGAACCCGCGGTGCGCCAATCGGTGCTGGATGGCACGCCCGTGGCCGAGACCCGCCTAAAGATCCCGAGTGGTGATGCGATTCAGCGCGCCTACGGGATCGGCGGCACGGGCGGCGTCGTGGTCGTGGAAGTGGAAAACGCATCACCAGCAGCGTGCATCGTTGGCTTCGTGGTACGCGGGGCCACGTCGATCGCGCTCGATGGTGCCACGCTGATCGTCGATGGATTGGCCGCCTTGATCCTTCCATTCGCGCCGCCGCGCTGGGATGTCACCGACGTGGAGCTCACGCCGGAACAGTGCGGCGTGGAGACGGGGGTGTTCCCTGCCCGACAGTTTCCGGCGGGCACATTGCGCTCCACTTTGCTCTTCCCGCTCAGCCATCGCAATCGGATGCGGGTCGCAATGGTCTGTGGTGAGGATGCGCCGAAACTCGATCTGGCCCAGATCCCTGACGCGGCAGCCGCCGCGCGCGGCTGGCAGATGCATCTCGATCGAGCAATGCGCGTGCGCGGGCCCGCGGACACGGTTGCCGCGCTCGACTTGGCTCGCAGCCAGATCTTGCTCGATCCCGATCCGGGACCGGCGGCCGCGGCCGCGCTCGAGGATTGGGGATTCGACGAGCAGGCCGAGTGGGCCTGGCGGGGATTATCGATGCGCGACCGGCGCGCGGCACGTCGGCGCGATGCAACGTTGCGCGATTCCACCCCGGCCGGGTCGTTGCTCGCGGCTCGCGACGGGTATGTGCGTGAGCGCGATGGCCACATCGAATTGCTCGTCGACCCACCCGCCCTCGGAATCGATGTCGAGGTGCTCGACGCACCGACGCGTCACGGCCGGATCTCCTTTGCGCTCCGTTGGCACGGCGAGCACCCTGCGCTGCTGTGGGAGGTCGCGAATGCGGAGCAAGGGCTGGAACTCACTGCGCCGGTGCTCGCCCCCGGCTGGTCCACCCGCGAACCCGTAGGGGAAACCCTCCTGCGTCCCACCGCGGTCTAACTCCTCATCAACTTGCGTCACTTTTCCACGCTCAGCGTGGAAAAGTGACGCAAGTTCGTATTTCAGGGATCGAGGCGGATAGTGGCGATGCCCCCGGCGCGGAGTTCGAAGCTCGCTTCGATGCGACGTTGAGGCCGACCACGGAGGTCGACGAGCCAACCGCGCGCGGGAGTTTCGTCGACCTCGATCTCGACGAGGGTCGGCGTCGCGAGGGGGTTGAAGAGCCGGATCGCGATTCCGCCGGACTCTCGTAGGACCGCGGAGGTCACGGCGCCGGCGACGCGGAGCGGACGGCCCCGCCCGGGGCGAGTGCCGGGGCCGGTGGCTCGGACCCGCTCCAATGGCACCAGCGCTTCATCCGCGAGTTCGTAGAGGTTCGCGTCGCTCCATGATCCAGGATGGACCACAACGGAGTACTCGACCGCGAGCGGCCCTTGGAGCTGCGGGCCTTCGAGCGGATCGAGGGGGCCTGCGGGATTCGGGCGCAGCGCGAGCTCAGAACGTGACAGGTAACCCGTGGCCCGCAGCAAGGTCAGTGCGAGTTCGCGACCCTCGTTCACGAGTTCGTACTCGAGGAGCCCATCGTGGATGAGGGCGATTCCTTCGTTGCCGTCCGACGCATCCACAAACCGTCGGGACACGAACGTGGGCAACGGAGTTTCGTGAGGACCGCCTTCGGTGGTGAGACCACGCTCGACGACCGCGAATGCACACTCGGCGTGCGAGTGTTCGACGGGACTCGGGAGCGGGAAATGGACCCGCAGCCGATGGTCGCGGCATCGATGGTCGAGCTCGGTGCGGACCCGTAGGAACGTTTCTCCAGCACGCAGTTCGAGGGTGGTGATCACCTCTGTGAGCAGGTGCTCATCGCTGCGTCGGCTGCACGACCGCTCGTTGCCGATCGCGTGATGGGGCCAGCGATACCAGGTGAGGACGCGTAGCTGCGCTCGGACGGGTCCGTGTTCGTGCAATGTGACGGTGACTGCGTCGGGATGGTCGATGACGAGGTCGTTGGTAGGCGGTGAGTAGTTATAGGTGTCGCCTCCGTCACCGCCGTCCACGAGCCGTCCGAGTCGTCCCGCAACGATGCCGTCGGTCGTGGTGATGGTGTAGGTGCCGGAGTGGGGGTCCACCGCGACCTCGAGGTGTTCGTTCGCGAGCCAGTGCTCGCCCGCGCGCAACGCGGTTTCGGGGCCGGGGCCGTCCACCGCCGTGAACGTGCGCCACCCAAAGCCGGGAACGTCGCCAACGCGGGCGATGACTTCGCGTGTGGGTGCGCGCATGACTCGGGCGGTCACCGACACGCCGGTGGCTCCGAGTTCGATCAGTTCGTCCCGCAGATCTTCGAGGTCCACTGCGGCTTGATCGGGCGCAGCGCCGATACACGTGAGTTCCGCGGCGTCGGCTTCACGAACGAGTTCGTAACTGGCGATGCGAGTGCCGGCGAACTCGGGCCCACGCATCATCTCGGTGATCGAGGTGATCTGGTCGCCGCTCATCGTCATCGCGAAGCCCTCGCCGCCGATTGACCCGGTGACCTGGGCGGTGACCTCGGTGCCATCGTCGGTCGCGACCAGATGAACGGGTCCAACACCTGGGACACGAATCGCGATGAGGCCGCCCCGGTCACTCGGTGTGGGGTTGGCGACGATGGTGGCGCCGCGGGGAGCGTCAACTTCGGAACCGAGTGTGTGGAGGGCATCCCGAGCGAGTCCATCGCCGATCTGGCGGGCCTCTTGGTAGCGGACGTTCACCGCGTCGACCACCTCATCGGCGCTACACGCGCACGACGAGTCGTGGGCACTGTTGAGCACGAGCAGTTTCCACGCGATTTCCAGCAACGGTGCGGGGTAACGATCGGCTGCGAGGAGGAGGGTCGAGAGCGGCTCGGCGCGGCGTTCCAGCGCGCGTTCGGCTGCGGCGCAAGCCTGATGGATGTCCACCCGGTTCGAGGCAACGCCCATCAGTACGTTGGCTCGCGCGCCGGAGCGCAACTCACCCCGCCAGGTCTTCAGCCCGTTCACCGGTTGGTCGGCGAGATACTCGGGGAGCGAGGTGACGACGAACGAGTAGTCGTCTTGCACCGCGTTGGCCTCGGCCACCACCCGACCGAGCCACGGTTGGGGCATTTGATGGTCGGTGCCATTCATGAGCAGGAGTCCACTGCCCGGAATGCGCGCGTCGCCGATCTCCTGCTCGTACCCGCGGGCGCGGCCGATGAGTTGCTTCGCGTCGTCCGGGAGATCGCGGCCATTCGAATACGATCCGTAGAGGTACTCGGCGCGCACCCGCGAACCGTCGATGGCCTCCCACCAGAACGCGCCTTGCGTTACCTCCGACGGCACCCCGCGCCACACCACCGCGTGATCGAGGCCGGCCTCGCGCAAGATCTGCGGCATCTGGGCCACGTGGCCGAACATGTCGGGGAGGTAGCCCACTTCCATCGGACCGCCGAAGTCGGTGGCGCGACGAATGCCCATCTGGAGATCGCGGATGATGGTTTCGCCCGAGACCATGAACTCGTCCATGAGAATCATCCACGGGCCGACCGACAGGCGGTTACTCGCGGCGAGCCGCCCCAGCGCGGCCGCGGCCTCGGGTCGGACTTCCAGGTAATCGTCGAGGACTGCGGTCTGCCCGTCGAGCAAGAATCGGGCGTACGCGAGATCCGATTCTAAAAGCGGCAAGAGCTCGTCGAGCAGTCGCACGAGCCTGATACGGAACGCCTGGAACGGGGAATACCACTCCCGATCCCAGTGTGTATGCGGAACAATTGCAACGACGGTGGGTGCGCTCATAACGGAATGCTACGAGATTGGAGGTGTAAGCCGGACGTGTCCGCTCCCGTCGGTGCCACCGTGCTCACCGGCCGTTTTCGCGCACAGAAGCAGTTTGGTCAGCGGAGTTTGAGCCCTTGCTGATCGAGGAACGTCTGCCACGTGCCTTCATCGAACGCGGGGTCATCGGCTTCGAGTACCGATCGAGCCATGTTCGAGAGCCCGGCGGGACCGGTACCGCACGCGGCCGACGGCGGGTCGATCTGGATCGCGTTGATGTCGAAGCCGAGGTCAGTGTCGATGATCGAAGCGCTGAGACTGCCACCCAGGTTGAGTGCGTACTGGTCGCGGCGCGTGAGGAACCACGAGTCGCCGGGCGCGCCCGGGCCTTCCGGTGGTGCGCCCAGGAATCGCCATTCGAGGAAGCGCAGGATCGACGCGTGGTCGTAGGTGCGCCGGTCCACCATGCCGCGCTGTGCGTACGGTGACGCGATCACGGTGGGCACCCGATAACCGGCCTGCGAGAAATCGTCCTGGTCAACGGCATTGGCGCGGTCGTCGGCGAAGTGCGGTGGCGGTACATGATCGAAGAAACCACCCCACTCGTCGTAGGTGGCAACGAAGAGGCCGTGCTGCCACTTCGGGGAACCCGAGAACGCTTTGAACACATCACGCATGAAGGCCTGGCCACCCCGCACATCGGCGAGCGGGTGGTCGTCGTTCTGGCCGGGTCCGCCGAATGAGGGGTCGATCATTGCGACCTGGGGCAAGGTCCCGTTCGCGCAATCGGTGTAGTAATCGGCGATCGGCGCGAGAAACGGGTTCATGCGGGCGCCGTAGAGCGCGGCGAACGGAAGGTCGCTGTAGTAGTACTTCGCGGAAACGTTGGCTGCCGCAAGCTTCTCCCAGATCAACGGCCAGTCGAAGCCGGTCGGCGGTGGGAATGCGTTGGTCTTGTTGCCGCCCGACTGTGCGCCGTGGAGGTAGTGGCGGTTGGGCCACGTGGGGCCGAGCAGCGAGCAGTGGTAGTCGTCGAAGACCGTAAAGGCCTTCGCGAACTTCTGTGTGAACGGAAGATCCGCGCCCTCGTAGTAGCCAATCGGCAGTACGTCGTCGTTGGAGGTCGGTGCGAGGAACCCGAGGTCGCGTTGGGCTCGTCCGGAGTTCCAACCGTGGTTCGGGTCGCTGAAGTCACAGCCGCGGTACGGGTTGGACAGTTGATCCCACCCGACCATGTGTTGGGTGTGCACCGGGCCGCTCGGACCCTCGTGGGTGCTCTGGTTGTTGGCATCGACCACAAAGAAGTTGCCGTACTTGCTCCGACCGGACTCGAGGTAGGCCTGGTCGGTTCCGAGCCATCCCAGCCAGTGGTCGAAGGAACGGTTCTCCATCATGACGATGACGACGGTGTCGATCGGTGAGTCCGCCGCGGCGCCGTCCAGGATCGTGGCGCCGTGGGCGTAGCCCGGCGGGAACAGCGTCTTGCACCCAGGCAACGCGGCCAGCGCGGCCAACGCACCGCCGGTCACTCCGGCGCGCTTCAGAAACTGTCTCCGGTCGAGATCCACCCGTCCACCTCCCAGTAGAAGTGATCATTGTGCCCGATTTGAGAAGGTGGGCGCGCCGGATGGATGTCTAGGGTGCCCCGATGCTGATCCGCGATCTGTCGTCTGCTGCCATCTTTTTCGACTTTGATGGCACGATCAGCGCTACGGACACGGGCGTGTATCTCCTCCAGCGGTTGGCGGCGCCGGGATGGCGGGAGGTCGGCAATCGCTATGAGGCAGGTGAAATCGGGAGTCGCGAGTGTCTGGCCTTGGAGTGGGCACTGTTGGGCGCGGATGAATCCCGGTTGCGAGCCGTTGCCGCCGAAGTGCCGATGGATCCCGATGTCGACTCACTGGTCACGGCACTCCTCGACGTCGGGGCCGAAGTGTCAGTCGTGTCCGATGGATTCGGGTTCAACGTCCACGAGCAGCTTGGTTATCTCGGAATCCCCATCCTGACCAATGAGGTGGACTGGTCCACGGGCGCGCTCGAGTTTCCGAATGCCGACCCGTCGTGTGCTTGTGCCAGCTGTGGGACCTGCAAGCGGGCGCCGATCGAAGCCGCCGCCGCACGCGGGCGCCAGACCGTGCTCGTCGGTGATGGGGTCAGTGACCGCCGGGCCGCGGTCGCAGCCGACGTGGTCTTCGCGAAGGACGGCTTGGCGAGATGGTGCGCCGAGGAGACCGTGCCGTTTTATCCGTTCGAGACACTCGCGGAGGTTCGCATCGGGTTGTTCGGGACGTGAGCCCGGGCCGGTAGGATCACGATCGTGCCTACCTACGCGATGTTGAGCACCCTCGGCCCTGGCGGTTGGGCCACGCTGCGTGAGAAACCGGAACGGCTCCATGCGGTGACCAAGGAGGTCGAGGCGATGGGCCTCACCGTGGTCGCGCAGTACGCGCTGATGGGCCAGTGGGATTTTCTGAACATCATCGAGGCGCCCGACGAAGCAACGATGGCCAAGGCCGCAGTCGCGCTGGCCTCGCGGGGCACGATGCGTACCACCACCATGCAGGCCCTTCCGATCGAAACCCTGATCGAGGCGCTCAAAGACAGCTGAGCCTCCGCGGTCCGGGCTCGCGCTATACCCACCACATGTTGTTGGTGCGGCGGTGTTCCTCGCGGACGTCGTCGTTCACGAAAACGAGCGGCAGGATTGAACCGTCGGATCGACGACGGATGAGATAGCCAGGGCTCGGTCCACCAACCGATTCCACGATCTCGAAACCGCGAGCCCATTGGCGGTCGAATCTCGACCGCACCTCCACTCGAGTCCCGGCATCCACGGCGTGATCGTAAACCCACATGTCAAGACCTTCCCCGGGTAGGTTCGGCCGGTGACGACCCGCACCCGACCGACGCCCCGCAGATGTCGTCGGGTGCCCGGCGCAGTGGTGCGAGGTTGGCAATGGTGACCACCCGCACCCGACCGACGCTGCGCCTCGAGCGCAAGTGTTGGGAGTCCGGTGATCTCTTGGTGTGTGGCATCGACGAAGTGGGGCGCGGCGCGTGGGCGGGACCGGTCACCGTGGCCGCGGTGATTCCGCCGCCGGAGCATCTGCGCGGGGTCCGCGATTCCAAGATGCTGTCGCCGAACCAACGCGCGACCGCGGCCGCCGACGTGCGGGCGTGGGCCCGAGCGTTCGCGATCGGTCACGCGTCCCATGAAGAGTGCGACGAGCTCGGCATGACTGCGGCGCTGCGGACCGCAGGACTACGAGCGTTGGAGCAGCTCGCGACCCAGGGCTTCGAACCCGACCGGGTGATCCTCGACGGCAATCACGATTACCTCCGTATGGGGAAACGGGTGACGACCGTGATCAAAGGTGATGCCACCTCCCTTGCCGTCGCCGCCGCGAGCTGCGTGGCCAAGGTCGAACGCGATTCGATGATGGCGGAGGAAGCTGAGCATTTTCCGGCCTATGGCTTCGACTCGAACCGGGGCTATCCCGCGCCCGTACACAAGCTCGCCCTGCGCGGCTACGGGCCCACCACCATCCACCGTCGGTCCTGGGTCTTCATGGATGATCTCGCTCACTGGGGTGGACTCGCGCCCGCGCCGGGTCGCTTGTTCTGACCGTGCTGGTGTACCGCCTGGGTCCACGACCATGGTCAGAACGCCGAGGTTGGGTGCGGCCAACGCACGAGACAGGTCGGTGTCGGTACCGAGATCGGAGCCGGTGATCGCGCCTGAGTAACGTGGCGCGCCTATGGGCCAGACGATCACGGTGACGGCACGCGCGGGAGCCACCCCCTCGGTGCGGATGTTCGACCTCAACCGATCACTGACGGGTATGGAGCTCGAGCGGTATTCAACGGTGGAGGAGGCCAGGAACAAGGGCATGCGTCCACCGGATGTGCTGGCCGCGAGGCTGCTCGACGAAGGCGCGTTGAGCGTGACGATCTATTCGAACAGTGTGACGGTCGAGGCACCGGCTGATGATTGGGGCACGTTTGCGCCGCGAGCGCAGTACCTGATCGAGCATCTCTTCGAGTACTACGGCGACGACGCCGGTTGGTCCTATGAGGCACTCGGCATCGAGCCGCCGGCTACGCCGACAGTCGTGTAGCGGCGGTTCGAGGGAACAAGGCTTCGCGGCTCGACGTTGGCGGGACGTATGGCGTATCACGAAATGTCGGAAACTGAAGTCCGGACGTTTCTGACGGCAGATCCACCGCATACCGGAAAGCTCGCGACCACCCGAGCCGACGGCAGCCCGCATGTGGCCCCGATCTGGTTCGCGGTCGATGACGACGGCTCGTTGGTGTTCAACACCCACGAAGACTCGGTGAAAGGGCGGACCCTGCGCCGAGATCCGCGCGCCGCATTGTGCGTTGACGACGAACGTCCACCGTTCAGCTTCGTGACAGTGACCGGGATCGTGGAGCTCAGTACTGATCTCCACGAGCCGCTGCGCTGGGCCACGATCATCGGGGGCCGGTACATGGGCAACGAACACGCCGAGGAGTACGGCATCCGCAACGGCGTACCGGGGGAGCTGTTGTGCAGGCTCCGCCCGACGCACGTGGTGTCGGCCAAGAACGTCGCGTTGTAACCGACCTGGCGAAAACGAACAGGTGTTCGGTATACTCCCGCCATGACGTCAGTCCCGGTGCAGCCAGTTCGGGACTTGCCGCGCCGAGATCGTGATGCCCGCGCTCGGCTCGCGGCGCTGCGTGTGGAGCGGACGCCAGTGGTCTTGGCGCGGGACCGCGCGCTTGCCCTGACCGGTTCATTGGCCGCGATGCTGCCGTCGGTGCAGCGCGGTTCGGTGATCGCAGTGGGGGGTGAGGTCGGATCGGGTGCAACGACCGCGGTGCTCGAGATCGCGGCCGCGGCAACGGCCGCGGGGGAATGGGCCGCGATGGTGGATGGAACGGGGACGCTCGGCGGTTTGGCCGCGGCGGACTCCGGTGTCGATCTCGCGCGGTTCGCCGTCATCCGCGATGTTCCACAGGACCGGTGGGCCACCGTGGTCGCAGCGTTGCTCGACGGCGTGAGTGTGGTGATCGCGGAGTTGCCACGCACGGTGCGGGTGGGCGACGCCCGTCGGCTGGTTGCCCGCGCCAGGGAACGGTCCGCCGTGTTGGTAACGATCGCGCCGGACGCGCGGGCATGGCCGGTGGAAGCTGCGGTGCGGGTCCATGCTCACGGTGGTCTGTGGTTGGGGCTGGGTGCAGGCGATGGCGTCCTCGAACCGCGAGTTGCGGCGATGGACGTTGAAGCCCGTGGCCGAACTGGTCACGGGCTGTCTCGCCGCGGGCAGTCTGGTCGCGGGCAGTTCGAACTCGCGGGCTGAGGTTCGGGTGGCGGTTCGTACGTTGTGCCTCTGGTGTCCGGACTGGCCGGTGGTCGCAGCCCGTCGGTCCGAGGCCGCGCCCGAGGTTGGCCCGGTCGCAATTATCGAGCGCGGCCGGGTGCGGTCCGCGTCAGCAGACGCGCGCGCGGATGGAGTCCGGATCGGGCATCGTCGACGTGAAGCAGAAGCTGCGTGCCCGGGGATTGTGGTGCTCGATGTTGATCCGGCCACCGAAGTCCGCGTGTTCGAACCGGTCGCTCGTGCGGTTGAGCTGATCACCCCACGGGTGGTGATGGATCGACCCGGGGTACTCGCGTTTCCGACCCGCGGGCCGTCTCGATATCACGGTGGCGATGGTGGGCTCACAGAGCGGATCCGGGAAGTGGTCGGCGCGGCCGGCGTCACCGATCTCCGCATCGGGATCGCGGACGGCGCGTTTGCGGCTCGGCTCGCGGCACGCCGAGCTGTGTTGGTGCCAGTGGGTGAGACGCCAGCGTTTCTTGCACCGTGGCCGGTGGGCGCGTTGGGTGAAGAACATCTTGCAGGTCTGCTGGTGCGGCTCGGACTACCCACGTTGGGCGCGTTTGGCGAACTGCCCGCGGGATCAGTGCTCGCCCGGTTCGGTCGTGATGGCCTGACTGCGCACCGGCTCGCGCGCGGCGAAGACGCGCACCCGCCCTCTCTCACCACTCCGCCACCGGACTTCGAGGAGCGCGCCGAGTTGGATCCGCCCGCGGATCGCGTGGATGCCGTTGCATTCGTGGCCAAAGGCCTGGCCGACCGGTTGCTCGATCGCCTGGCGCGGCGTGGCCTCGCGTGTACCCAAGTGGTGGTGGAGGCCGAGACCGAACACGGCGAACATCTCTCGCGTGCCTGGCGCCATGAGGGCGCGTTGACCCCCGGCGCGCTGGTGGAACGGGTGCGGTGGCAACTCGACGGTTGGTTGACCGCCACCGGGGGATTGAGCTGCGGCATTACCAAGTTGGGTCTGATCCCCGACCAGGTGATTCCGGCGTCGGGCCGCCAACTCGGATTCTGGGGTGGGGATGCCGCAGCCGCGGAGCGCGCGGAGCGAGTGTTCGCTCGCCTCCAAGGCCTGCTCGGACCCGATCATGTGGTGACCGCGGTGGCGCAAGGCGGACGGACCCCGGGGGAACGGATCCGGTGGGTGCCGTGGGGCGAACCGCGCGAACCGTCACCCCACGCGCCCATCGGTCCGATCGCCGGTCCAGTTTCGGTGGAGATCCCCCCATGGCCGGGCACGATCCCGGGTCCTGCTCCGGGCCGCGTGCTCGATCCGCCGGTTGCGGCGCGGTTGTTGGATGGTCACGATCGCGCGGTCATGGTTTCCGCTCGCGGAGATCTTTCGGCGCCGCCCGCGGTGGTGAGGAGTTCGGTGCTCCCGAACGGTGGGGGTGCGATCACCGCATGGGCGGGGCCGTGGGCTCAGGATGTGCGGTGGTGGGATCGCTCATCGCGATCACGTCGGGTTGCGTGGCAGGTGGTGGTCGACGGCTCGCTCGCGTGTTTGGTGAACGTTGAGCGTGGCAACGCGTCGATCGCCGCGATCTACGACTAACTCTCGATACGGTGTCGGTTGTGATTCGTTCCGCCGACCCGTCTGACGTCCCGACGATCATCGCGCTCATTCGCGAGCTCGCGGCATATGAGCATCTTGAACACGAGGTCGTGCTCGACGAGGCCGCTTTCGGGAAACATCTCTTCGGTGCGCGCCCGTACGCCGAGGTGTTGATCGCCGAATCCAACGGCACGCCCGTGGGGTTCGCGTTGTTTTTTCACAACTTCTCCACGTTTCTCGGGCGTCCCGGCATCTACCTCGAGGACCTGTACGTGCGGCCCGACGCACGCGGCAATGGGTTGGGCAAGGAACTGCTCGTGGAACTCGCACGACTGGCCGAGACGCGCGGTTGTGGTCGGATCGAATGGGCCGTCCTGGAATGGAACGAACCATCGATCGCGTTTTACCGGTCGCTGGGTGCACGCCCGAAGGAAGAGTGGCTGCTCTACCGGCTCACGGGCGACGCGATGGTCGCGCTGGCGGGCGCGTGAGGGTGCGCCCCGAGAGCGGACGAGGAGGATGGGCTACCGGACTTCGCAGATCTCGTAGACGAGCTGCGTGCCGTCGGCCGAGACGGTGCCCTTGGCTACGGCTTGGATCTTGTTGATCCACGCGTAACGCTCGTCGCCCGTGTCGTACAGCGGTGCCGCATACACGGGTGATGTCCCCTGTCCCGCGGACAGGTCGAGGCGGCCGCGGTACGACGTGAAGATCAGCGCACCGTCGTCGGTCTCGATCAAGAGCCGCACGTCCAGGGTGCCGAGTAGGCCGGGGCTCAGTGTGAGCCAGTCGGCCGCGGCGTTGCCCTTCATGTGGCCCCGGATCCGATCACCTTTGATGTCGAACGACGTGACTTCCGCGATCACGCGGGTACCGAGCGGGGTGTCCGGAAGGAACATCGGTTCGGCGAGCGTGGCGGTGGCGGTGGCGAGGGGAATGAGTTCGATGGTCATGGCGCCAGTTTGGCCCGCCGCAACCGCTCGGGGCAGGTTCAGTTCGCGGTCTCTTCGCCCGTCGCACCGCGTTGGTGGCGGGTAGATCGCTTTCGGTTGCGCCGGCCGCCGCTCTTGCGGAGACGAACAAACGTTCGATAATGTCGCTCGTCCCGGTAACTGTGGAGCGAGAGTGGCGAGATGGTGGGGATGGGATATGCGGAGCTGCACTGTCATACGAACTTTTCGTTCCTCGACGGTGCGAGCCATCCCGAGGAGTTAGCCGAGGAAGCCCACCGACTCGGCCTGACCGGGCTTGCGGTCACTGATCACAACGGCCTGTACGGGGTCGTGCGCTTCGCTGAGGCGGCGCGCCCGATCGGGCTCCCGACCGTCTTCGGTGCCGAACTCACACTGGGTATGGACCGTCCGCCGAATGGGAGCGCGGAGATTCCCGGCGAGCACGTACTGATCCTGGCGGAAGGGCCCACGGGTTACGCCGCGCTGGCGCGCACGATCAGCGCGGCGCAGATGCGCGGGGAGAAGGGCGCTCCGAAGCTCAGCTTCGAACAGTTGGCGGACGCGGCCGCGAGCACGAACGGCAACTGGTTCACCACCACGGGGTGCCGGAAGGGGATCGTGCCCGCGGCACTCATGCGCGACGGCCCGGCCGCCGCTCAGCACGCGCTGGAACAGCTGATTGCCGCGTTCGGTCGCGACCGTGTGCTGGTGGAACTCTGGGATCACGGCGACCCACTCGACCGGCCGCGCAACGATGCACTCGCGCACCTCGCGATGCGGACCGACACGGAAGTGATTGCCACGAACAACGTGCACTATGCGACTCCCGATCGACGCAAGCTGGCCACTGCGCTCGCAGCGATCCGCTCGCGGCGGAGTCTCGATGAGCTCGACGGTTGGTTGCCCGCCACGCCGTTCGCGCATCTGCGCAGCGCGGCCGAACAGTCCCGACGGTTCGCGCGCTACCCCGGTGCGGTCGAGCGGACCGTGGATATCGCGGCGGCGTGCGCGTTCGACTTGAAGGTCGCGGTGCCGAACCTGCCGGACTATCCCGTGCCCGAGGGGCATACCGACATGAGTTGGCTACGCGAACTCACGCGCCGAGGTGCGGCCGTGTACTACCCGCGCACGCACCCGCAGTACGAGCAGGCAATGCGCCAGATCGATTACGAGCTCGGTGTGATTGATCAGCTCGGATTCCCCGGCTACTTCCTGTTGCTCCACGACATCGTCGACTTCTGTCGTACCCATGACATCTACTGCCAGGGCCGCGGCAGCGCGGCCAACAGCGCGGTCTGTTACGCGATCGGCGTGACGAAGGCCGATGCCGTGGCTCTTGGCCTGCTCTTCGAACGGTTCCTCTCTCCGGAGCGCGATGGTCCACCGGATATCGATCTCGACATCGAACACCAACGTCGGGAAGAAGTGATCCAGTACGTCTATGAGAAGTACGGACGCGATCGCGCCGCGCAGGTGGCGAACGTGATCACGTACCGGCCGCGTTCCGCGTTGCGCGAGATGGCGAAGGTCGCGGGACTTTCGCCCGGCCATGCCGACGCGTTGACGAAATGGATCGACCGTTGGCGGTCGCGTGACGGCGCATTCGACGACTTTCGTGAGAGCGACGAAGCGCCACCAGTTCCGGAGCTCGTCCTGGAACTGGCAGACGCGGTGCAGGACTTCCCCCGTCATCTCGGCGTTCACTCGGGCGGGATGGTGATGGCCGATCGGCCGTTGGTGGAGTGCTGTCCCGTTGAGTGGGCGCGGATGGAGAACCGGTCCGTGCTCCAGTGGGACAAAGACGATTGTGCGGCCGCGGGGCTGGTGAAGTTCGACCTGCTCGGCTTGGGGATGCTCACGATGTTGCACCTCGCAGTGGATCTCGTGCGCGATCACGAAGACCTCGAGATCGACCTCGCGACGATTCCGCAGGAGTCCGAGGTCTATGACCTGCTCACCGCGGCGGACACCATCGGTGTGTTCCAGGTGGAGAGCCGAGCCCAGATGGCCACGCTGCCGCGGTTGCGCCCGGAGAACTTTTACGACCTGGTCGTGGAGGTCGCGTTGATTCGACCCGGTCCGATCCAGGGTGGTTCGGTGCACCCGTACCTGCGGCGACGCAACGGCGAAGAAGAAGTGACCTATCCCCATCCGTTGTTGGAACCATGTCTTCGTAAGACGCTCGGGATTCCGTTGTTTCAGGAACAGCTCATGCAGATGGCGATCGACGCGGCCGGCTTCAGCCCCGGCGAGGCCGATCAACTCCGCCAAGCAATGGGGTCGAAACGTTCGAAGGCGCGTATGGCCCGCATGCGGGTCCGGCTGATGGAAGGGATGGCCGAGCGGGGAATCACGGGCGAGCCCGCGGAGGAGATCGCCCACAAGCTCGAAGCATTTGCGAGCTTCGGTTTCCCCGAAAGTCACTCGGTGTCGTTCGCGTACCTCGTGTATTCGAGTTCCTGGATCAAGCTGCATCACCCGGCCGAGTTTGCGTGCGCGTTGTTGAACGCGCAACCGATGGGGTTCTATTCACCGCACACGTTGGTGCGCGACGCGCGTCGCCACGGCGTGGAGGTACTCGGTCCGTGCCTCGAGCGTTCTCGACGTGACTGCACCTTGGAGGCTCGGTCGGTGGACGCCGGTCCGATCGGGTATCCCCAGGACGGATGGCACGCTGATCCGTCGATTCACGCGATGCGGATCGGGTTGCGGTACGTGCGCGGATTGTCTTCGGCCTTACTCGATCGCATCGACGCGGAACGTGCCTTGGAGCCCTTCCGCGACATGGAGGACTTCGTACGGCGTACGGAAGCGCCGATCGATGCGCTCGAAGCGCTCGCGACTGCGGGCGCGTTCGCGTGCTTCGGTGTGGATCGCCGTGCCGGGCTGTGGGCCGCCGGCGCGATGCGTGACGCGCGCCCCGGGCATCTCCCGCACACTGCGGTAGGAGTGGAAGCCCCGCCGTTGCCGGGGATGACCGAGGTGGAAGAGACCGCGGCCGATCTGTGGGCCACGGGCCTGTCGCCGGGCCGCCATCCCACCGAGTTCGTGCGCGCCGAGCTGGCTGCGCGTGGGGTGGTCACGTCGTCCGCGTTGCGGTCCCTGCCAGACCGGTCGATCGTGGAAGTGGCAGGAGTGGTCACACACCGTCAGCAGCCCGAGACGGCGAAGGGCACTGTGTTTCTCAACTTGGAAGACGAGACCGGTCTGACCAACGTGATCTGTACCGGAGGCGTGTGGAAGCGCTACCGCAAGGTGGCACGGGGTTCACCGGCTGTACGCGTGCGGGGGTTGTTGGAACGCCATCAAGGGGTGACCAACCTGCTGGCTCAGCGGATCGAGGCCCTACCGCTCGGCCTGGCCGACGCCCTGAAGTCCCGCGACTTCCGCTGAACGCTCCGCGGAACGGGTCAGATCCTGGCAATTCTGCGTTCATTGTGCGTCTGCCACGGGTAGCGGTGGAATACGGACAATGGACACTGCTCGGATGGCATTGGCGCGC
>JBKJIQ010000019.1:0-33217 GCA_046598395.1 Acidimicrobiia bacterium | reverse complement strand
CCGGTTCGTGTCACGCCTGCCCGAGCTGCGGTGCCACGAGCGGCTGCTCGTAGTGTCAAGTTGCATCTGAGATGCAGCGGTAATTGCAGGTGATTTCAGTGAAAGATTGCATGTAGTTGCAGGCGGCGCCGCTCCTCGAGGCGGCGCCGCCTCGCGCAGTAGCGGGTTTCTCGTGAGCGCACCTGTTGATCCCAGTCTCCTCAGCGCCGCGATCATCGCAGCGGTCCTGCGGGACGAGAGGTGGGTGTATGGAGAGTGACGCAAGGTAGGTGTCGGTAGCGTCGACGGTCTGTGGATCCCAGTCGAAGCCCATCGCCGGTGTTCTCATTCGAAGTCGGCGGGCAGCCTCATGCGATAGCCGTCGGCCCGGATGACTCTGTCTATTGGACGGACACTCGAAGGCCAGGGATTGGGCTTCTGTCCAGCGACGGTGCCCATGTGGAGTTCGACGTTCCGACGCCGGCCGATCACATCTTCGGCTTGGCCATCGAGAAAGGCGGGACACTGTGGGTTACCGAGTGGAGCGACGCCACCGAAGCTCAACTCGCCCCACACCTCGTGAGCCGAATCAGCGCAGACGGAACGTCGTACAGCGTTGCATCTGTCTGGGGTCACGGGACGCCAAGGGAGATCGTTGTAGCGCCGTCAGGTCTCGTCTGGTTCACGGTCGGCAGCGGAATCGGGTGCATCTCGGATGACGGCGCCATCAGTGTGAACGACGTGCCCTGGCACACGCCGTGGGTGACATTGGAGGCGCAGGGAGTTGCCATCGATGGCGACGGGCGTGTTCTCGTAACAGTTAGCGGGCCGCCCAATCGGATCGCTGTATTCGATCCCGTTCGTAGGGGATGGCGGTGGCACGACCTGCCGGACGAGGTGCGTCCCAGCGCGCTTGCTGTCCATCCGGACGGAACGATCTGGCTCACATCGTTTCATCACAACGTGGTGGGCCGAGTTCATCCGAGTGGGAGAGTCGAGCTGACTCCAGGGTTCGCTAACCCCTGCGGGATCACGATCAGCGAAGGCGGCGACGTATGGGTCGCAGAGTTCGGCGCCCACCAGCTCGCACGCCTGTCGACGTCCGACGTCTCCCGCGTCGCGACCTACGCCACTCCGGAGCCCCTAAACATCGCCATCGCGGCCAAGGAGGTTGTCCCAGGTTTTGTTGAAGTGTGGTGGCGGTCCCCTGCTTGATGCTTGCCCGGTGGTAAGTGTCGAGCTCGACCAAGAACCTGACACTTCAACCGAAGGGGACCACCACCATGACATCGAAGAAACTACCTGCCGTGCGGCTCGTCGAACGTGACGATGCGCCGATCGTGTCTCGGGTGCCTGACGAGGTGCGCGTCTCGTTGGAGAACATCGCTGGGGTCGCTCGTGAGGGCCTGTTGGCGGTCGCCGCCGCGGCGGGTCTCGCGGTGATGGCCACGATGATGGACGACGAGATGGCCGCACGGGTCGGCGCGGCGAAACACGCGAAGACCGGCGACCGTGTCGGGAACTGGCATGGCACCGCCCCCGGGAGCGCGGTGTTGGCTGGCGTCGCGACCCGCCAACATGGGGTCGTGAACGAACCCGTCGGTGCTCAGGTCGATGCGGTGGCCCGCTCGACGGGCCGCTCCGCGGTGTCGCGCCGGTTCAAGACTGCGACCGCCACACAACTCGCCGAACTCATGTCCCGGGATCTGTCCGAGCTTGAGTTCGTGGTGTTGATGCTCGATGGTGTCCACTACGCGGAGCAGTGTTGTGTGATCGCCCTCGCCATCACCGTCGATGGCACCAAGATCCCGGTCGGGCTCTGGCTCGGCGACACCGAAAACAAGACGATCGTGAAGTCACTCCTCGCCGATCTCGTCGCCCGCGGCCTCAACGCCGACGGTGGATTGTTGATCGCGATCGATGGGGCCAAAGCACTCGCGGCAGCGGACCGCGACGTGTTCGGCGATCTCGCCCTGGTGCAACGGTGCACGTTGCATAAGCGACGCAACGTCGCCGGCCACCTCCCGAAGGACCAGCAACGTCGCGTTGATCAGAAACTCGCAGCGGCGTTCGCGAACGAGAACGTCGATGCGGGTCGCCGGCAGGTGACGACACTTGCCGCGTCGATCCAACTCGAACATCCTGATGCCCCAGCTCGATGCTCGAAGGACTCGACGAGATGTTCACCGTCCGCCGGCTCGGGATCACCGGCGCGCTCGCCGCGACGCTCACCACCACCAACCCGATCGAGTCGACGATCTCCGTCGCGCGAGACACGACCCGGAACGTGAAACGGTGGCGTGACGGCACCATGATCAAACGGTGGTGCGCGGCGGGGATCCTCAACGCGGAACGCAAATACCGACGGCTCCGCGGCCACACCCAAATGCCGAAACTCGTTGCCGCGCTCGCCGCGTCGGTCTCACCCGCGTGCGAGACTGCCCAAGTCGCATGAGATGAACGCCGACTGCCACCCCACTTCAACAACGAGTGGGACATCCTCAGGCCGTCTGGGCGAAGGTCGTCGGGGAGGGATCAAGCCTCACGCGCTCACGCCGACGATTTCCCGATCCGCGAGTACAGGCCGTCGTTTGCTCCTGCGCGGAAGGAGGAACCCAGAAATACTGGGTTTTCCGCTTGACCTCGAACGGGCGTTTGGGTATGATCTCCATACCCGGCTCGGACGCCCGGCGATGCGTTTCTCGCTCGTCATTGTGGTGGCCCGTGTCCGTGGATTCGTTCCCTCGGGAGCCGCACGACACCGGTAGCCGGTGACTCATGTTCTTTCCTGTGGGGTGATGCGCGCGTGAACGAGTTCGAGGTGCCGACGGTCAACGCCGATCCCGTGCGGGTCTTGCGCGCCGCGGTGAAGCTCATCGCGGAAGTGGATCTCACCACCCTGGCGGATGCGGCAATCGCGGATGATCTGGTGAGTTTGCGTCGGTCGATGGATCGTCTCGATGGAGTTTTCGCCCACTGGTCGGTCACAGCCCAGGGTCGCGGCATTGGCCTGGCCGATGGCCACGGTTCGCTGCCGGCGTGGTTGGGGTGGAAGACCGGAGTGCGCCGCGCGGTGATGAACCACACGATCCGGGTGGGTGACGCAGCCGAACTGCTCGCCGAGTCGGGTGCCGCGTGGCGCAACGGTGAGATCAGCACGGGTGCGATGGAAGCCATCGCCTCGGCGCGCGTCGTCGGTCATGACGACGAGCTCGCGGCGTGCGAGCCGGAGTTCCTCGCGTTGGCCCGCACGGGAAAGCACCGTGCGTTGCGCCAAGCGACCGATCACTTCCGGAACTTCGCACGCGGTGATGGCAAGGAACCAATGGACTGCAACGGCCTCACGTTGTCGAAGTTGATGGACGGTCGCACCGCGGTATCAGGCGAGTTGCACGATGCGGCCGCTGAGGTAGTGCAGACCGCGTTGGCCGCGTTCATGGATCCCCCAACGGCGGGCGATACCCGCACTCCCGCGCAACGCCGGGCCGACGCCTTGGTCCGCATGTGCGAAGTTGCTCTGGCGCGCGGCGCCGCTGCGAGCAGGGCCCGGGTGCACGTGACCATGGTGGTCGACTGGGAGTCACTGTTTCGCGAGGGTTTCGCCACCAACCTCGCCCACGATGCGGTCGGCGACGCTCGGTTCGACTCGCAGGGCTCGCAGGGCTCGCAGGGCTCGCAGGGCTCGCCTGGACCGTCGGTCGGGCGCTTGGATGGGATGTTCACCGGACCACTGCATCGGCGGGATGTGGAACAGGTCCTGTGTGATTGTCATGTGTCGCGGGTGGTGATGGGACCCGATTCGAAGCCGTTGGATGTGGGCCGTCAAGGCCAGTCGTGGCCGCGTGCGATCCGCAGGGCGGCCATCGCCCGCGACGGTGGCTGCCAGTGGCCCGGTTGTGAGGTTCCTGCGGCGTGGTGCGATGTGCATCACGTGGTGCATTGGATCCACGGCGGACCCACCGCGCTGAGCAACGGATGCTTGTTGTGCCCGCGGCACCACCGGTTCTTACATCGCCATCCGGATTGGGTGACCACGTTCGACGATCAGGTGCTGCGCGTGTGCCGCCCGAGCGGTCGTGAACTCCACCGATATCCGTGGAGTGAAGACCCTGCACCCGACCCGCCCGATTCACCGCCCGATTCACCGCGCGCTGAGCCGAAACGCGCCGAACCAATTCTCGTATAACCCGGCGACGTACCGAAAGTGTTAGCCCGCGCCGATTCCGCCTCCGCCGCCTCCGCCGCCGCCCCCACCCGAGAACCCGCCGCCGCCACCCGAACTACTCGATGGTGGGCTGAACGAGCTGGTGGTGGTGGCGATGCCGCTGGAGAAGTCACCGATGGAGGAATAGCCCGCACCGGGATGCATCCCCACGTACCACGGCGCGAAGTTGGCCTGCTCAACGGGTGAGATACGCGCCGCGAGTCCTTGCGCGAGCTCCTCACTCACTCCGAGCGCGGCGGCGTACACGAGGTAGCGCTCCCACAGGATCAAGTGGCCCACGGGTGCATCGGCGAGCTGTGAGAAGTCGCGCACGTATTTCGCCACGCCCTTCCATTCCAGGAATCGCTGATGACCTTCCGGGCTGCGTTGGCGTAAGAGCGGAGTCAGCGCGAGTTGCAGGCCCGCTCCGGCAATGGCGATCCCACCCACGACCCAGAGTCGCAGTCCGAGTGCGCCGACCCCGGCCAGGCCCACAACGACCGCCGCGCCGATGTTGAGCAAGAACGGCTTCGAGCGGTGGCCGTTGATGTACTTGCGATTCCCCAGACTCGTCGACGCATCGGCCTTGAACGAGTTCCACCGAGCGAGCGCTTCGCTCTGGTGCGCTCGCGCGTACCGCGAGATCTCGGACTGCAGCACCGGCGAGCCGGACGCGAACACTTGCTCGAGCGCGGTGCGTTCGAACGCTGAGAGGATCGCGCGATCTGCCTCGGTCGCGGTCATCTCGTAGTCGACGCGATCCGCGAGCAATGCTCGATCGATGCGAACTTCCTTGACCGTGAGAAATCCTCGTTGTGCGAGGTCGAGCACCGTGGCCGAGAACGCGGCGGGGGAGAGCGTGCCCCAGTGCATGAGCCCCACCACGATCGCCGGAGGATCGTCGGGAAGGTCGCGCATGTACTCGCCCACGGGTTGCGGTGGTGTGGGTTCCCTTCCGAACCGCCGCCAGAGCAACCAGAACGAGATCGCGCCCAACAACGTGAGCACGGGCGCGAGGACCGTGAGCGCGGCGCGGGCGTCGCGCTCACGAGCGGCGTTCTGCGCGGCTTTCGCTCGCGTGTCATTGGCCGCCCTGGCCCACGCACGCTCCTCCGCGAGGATGCGTGCGAGCTGTGGAGGTGCCGTCGCCGGAAGTGCGGTCATGCGGCTCGCCGGGATCGTGACCCGCCCCTCCACGAAGGTGCCGGTGGGAACGTCGGGCGCCCGCCAGGTGACGGTGGTGGTGCCGGCCCTCACAGTCCCGGTCAGCGGCCCGTGACCCCACGCACGCAACCGAACCTCGCCCGGCGGAACGTGCAGGGTCGCGGTGACCTGACCGATGGTCGGGTGTTCGGTGCCGACCCACTTCCAGTACAACGCGGCCGCATCAGGTGCGCCGACTGCGGCGCCGGTCACGGTGTAGGCGATGTCGAACGTTCGCTGCTCGTTCTCCGCGGTGAAGTACCACTGCAGGTTGTACGGCGCGCCGGTGCTCACGAGTGCGGTGCCGTCCTCGGACACGGTCATGTCGCTGATCGCGTACGTGCCGACGGGGATCGGCCGCGTGCCGTACGAGAACGATCCGGTGAAGTCGTAGGTGATGTGCTCCACCACATGCATGGTGCCGTCCGGGGCGAGCCTCGCCTCGACCTCGACGCGAGGAACCGTGAACGCTTTCGTCGGAATGAGGAACTTGGCCGCGAGGCCACCACCCACGAGCAGGACCAGGACGAGGACCGAACCCGCGATTCGGAACGCGCGGGTCAAGCGGTGCCCGCGTCTCCGGGGCCATCACTCGGCGTTGGATCGGGGAGGGTTCCGCCGCCGGCGATCTCCACGTAGGCCAGGCGCAACTGGGCGATGACCTGACGCAGCGCCGCGGTGTTGGGTTCGAGGCGTTCGCCGAGGCTGTCGACGATTGCTCCCAGCGCGTCGATCGCGATCGAGGCCTGGGGGAGCGATTCGCGTTGTTCCTGGGAGATCCCGAGGTGCAGCACTGCGAGTTCTTGGAGCTGGACCGCGAACTGCGTCACGATGGCCTCGACCGGGGTAGAGGCCAGGCGGGCCAGCATTTCCTGCATCTGTTCGGGGCTGATCTCCTCGTCGTAGCTGCCGTCTGGCCCCCCGAACTCGTCCGGATACCCCCCACCAGGTGGACCTGCGGGCGAGCCCGGCGAGGCGGGAGAAGACTGACCCGGTTGGTTGGGGCCGACGGGTTGTTCACCATGTGGAGTCCAGAGGCTGCTCATAAGTTTGTTATCGTGCCACGACAATCCAGTTGGGAAGTGGGACCGTCCTCGTGACGGCCCCCACCTGGCCGGTACGAGCGACCAGACGAACCCCATCTGGGGGACCGCTGGGAGATCGTGGCCGCGTCCAGGTCATCCTCTTCGATTCGGTCTCTGGCCGCGCGGTGGAGCTTCCTTGCGAACCAGCCGCCGGCGACCCGCCGACGGGTCCCGAGTCCACGAGGTGATGCCAACATCGCTGCCGATGACGAAGCACGGATCAACGACCGCATTCGCGCCCGCGAAGTACTGCTGATTGCCGAAGACGGCGAAAAGCTTGGGGTACGGCCCCTCCCGCAGGCGCTCCAGCTCGCTCGCGAGGCGGAGCTGGATCTGGTCGAGGTCGCACCGAACGCCAGCCCTCCCGTGTGCCGGATCATGGACTACCGGCGCTGGCAGTACGAGCAGCAGCAGCGACGCAAAGAATCACGCAAGAAGGCCACGAACGTCGTCATCAAAGAGATGAAGTTCCGTCCGAAAATCGATATCCACGATTACACCACCAAGATGAAGCACGTTCAGAAATTCTTGAGCGAAGGTCACAAAGTCAAGCTCACGATCATGTTCCGTGGTCGGGAGATGGCCCATCCCGAGCTCGGGCGCAAGATTCTGGACCGGGTCGCGGTCGACGTTGAAGAACTCGCAATCGTCGAATCCGCTCCTCGCCAGGATGGTCGCAACATGACCATGGTGTTACACCCACACAAGATCGTGAAGCCCAAGCCCAAGGTTCAGGCTGCGAAGCCCGAAAGTAAGGCGG
Organism: Acidimicrobiia bacterium; assembly: GCA_046598395.1. Lineage (GTDB taxonomy): Bacteria > Actinomycetota > Acidimicrobiia > IMCC26256 > JAENVU01 > JAENVU01. The sequence goes on along the minus strand of JBKJIQ010000019.1, from coordinate 25,986 downwards.
CGGCGGTGCCTACGCCGGTGGTGGGAGCAGAGACCGAACCCGTCGTTGCACCAGTTGCCGAACCAGTCGTTGCACCAATCGTTGCACCAATCGTTGAACCGGTCGCCGAGGTGGCGTCCCTCCCCGTGGTGGAGCCCGCCGCCGAGCCCGTTCTCGAGCCAGCCGTCGAGCCTGCGCCCGAAGCAGTGACAGGAGCCTGAAATGCCCAAGGTCAAGACTCACCGAGGAGCCGCCAAGCGGTTCAAGGTCACCGGCAGCGGCAAGATCCGCCGTCGGAAGGCGTTCCGCGCCCACTTGCTCGAGCACAAGCCCACCAAGCGCACTCGGCGTCTGGCTCGGGGGGCCGAAGTGGTCGGCGGCGACAAGAAGCACGTCGAGCGACTGCTCGGCCGCCGCTAATCGCATCACCGTTTCACCAGCACAGCAGTTGTTTTCGAAGATCCGCACCATCTGACCGCAAGGAGTTCCACCCATGGCACGCGTCAAGCGAGCAGTCCAGGGGAAAAAGCACCGCCGCGCCATTCTCGAGCGCGCGCAGGGTTACACCGGGTCGCGCAGTCGCCACGTGCGCGCGGCCCACGAGCAGGTCATGCACTCGGGCCAATACGCGTTCCGTGACCGGCGCGCGCGCAAGGGCGAGTTCCGCAAGCTCTGGATCATGCGCATCAATGCCGCGTGTCGGGAGCAGGACATGAGCTACTCGGCGTTCATCGCGGGTCTCAAGGCCGCCGAAGTCGAAGTCGACCGCAAGGTGTTGGCCGACCTCGCCGTGCGTGATCGGGAAGCGTTCGGCGCGCTCGTGACCGTCGCACGCGGTGCGCTCGACGCGGCGTAGACACGCGTCACGCGGCCGTGCCTGATCTCGCGCCGCTCAACCACCGGCACCACGACACCGTTCGGTTGCACGCGCTCTTGCGCGATGCATCGGCTCGTCGGGATGAGGCGGCGATCGTTCTCGAAGGGCCCCGCATCGTGGCCGACGCGCTCGATCGAGGCGTCGCGCTCGATTCGGTGTACCTCGGGCCGGGGGCGCGGCGAGCGTTCGCTCCGTTGGTAGCTCGCCTCGAAGCCGCTTCGGTACTGGTGCGAGATCTCAAAGAAGGCGTGCTCGAGAAGATCGGCACCACGCGCACCCCGCAACCGGTCTTGGGACTCGCGCCCATGCCCGCGGCCTGTGCTCTGGCCCACGTTCCGGCCGGGCTGGTGGTGGTTGCGCTCGACGTTGCCGATCCGGGAAACCTCGGCACCATTGTTCGCAGTGCCGAAGGTGCCGGGGCAGTTGCCGTGGTGGTCTCGGGCGGGGTGGATCCTTGGAACCCCAAGGTCGTGCGCGGTTCGGCAGGTTCGATTTTTGGTGTGTCGATCATCGGGGTCGACGACGCCGGCGTGGCGATCGGCGCGCTGCGCACGTTGGGGTGGCGAACCGTGGGCGCCGATACCGTTGGATCGGTGTCTTATTCGGAAGCCGACCTCACGGGTTCCGTTGCCCTCGTGCTCGGCAGCGAAGCGCACGGGATCCCGCACGAGATCGCGGCGGATCTCGATCTGATGGTGGCGATCCCGATGGCGGGTGCGATCGAAAGTCTCAACGTCGCGGTCGCGGCCAGCGTCTTGATGTTCGAGGCGGCCCGTCAGGCAGTGGCTGAGGGTTAAATCTCCAGCAGCCGGCGAACCTTGCCGAGCGCGTCGTCGGGATCGGCGCCGAGTTGGCGCACCGCAAGGGCGAATCGCTGGACCGCGGCGTCGAGTTCCTCGCGAATCTCGCGCGTCGGTACCTTCGGCGGCGCGTCGGCCACGCTCGTTCCCTTCCGCCGCTTGCTCGTCACGATGCCGTCGCGCTCGAGTTCTTTGTAGGCGCGTGCGACGGTACCCGGGGCCAGCGCGAGATCGTTCGCGAGCTGCTGAATGGTGGGAAGGCGAGCGCCGGGAGCAAGCACGCCACCGCCCACCATGCGCGCTACCTGCGCTCGGATTTGTTCATACGGTGGGGTGCCCGCCGCTGGGTCGACGACGACGTTCACGCGTGAGTCCTGAGCATCGTCGGAGTCATCTGCGGCCGGCGCCAGGCCTTCGCGGCGCGGCCCCATTCGATCAAAGCCCCGAAGAATCCGATGACGACCACCCAGTAACCGATTCCGAGTAACGGCCCGACATCGAGCGAGCTCAGTGTGATGGGTTCATCTCCGGTCCGGATGAGCTTGGAGTGCCGCGCTCCACCAGGTTCGGTCCACTCGACCCGGTATCGGCGAGGGTGAGCGGTAACGAACGGGTCCGGGAATGCCGTCATGGATTCTGACTGCACGCGCAGGACGACCCGATCGCCGACCTCGACGGTCGCGACGTTCTGCGTCACGACTGCGCTATAGCCCACGAGCAGCAGTCCACACATCAGGACTCCCACGGTCGCGTGGTGAATTCCTCGCAGCGTGCTTGCCCGCAGCGCATCGTCTACCCGGACCGACTCCGCGTCGCCGTCGGGTCGCCGCAGTTCGATCGTTCGCCGTTGGAACGCGCGCCCAAGTGGCAACGCGATCACCGTCGCCACGCCGAGAACGAAGATGGCGGCGATGGTGGGGTTGAGTGGAGCGGCGGCGCTCAGGATTGCAAACGCGGCGTAGCCGACGACGATCGACGCGAGCGCGACCGTGATGCTGCGCGCCCGCCGTGGGAGGTAGTCGCGAGCGTCGCGCACGGTCAGTGAGGCGCTCCGAGTGACGGCCGTGGGCGCGCGAGATCGGGGTTGCGCCAATGTGATTCCGAGCATCGTCCCGGCGAGGAGTGCGATCCCGGCGCCGGCGATCGCGCCCGCAGTCCCGAGGGTCGTTCCCGCGAAGCCCCCGAGCGCGAGTCCGACGAGTCCGCCGGTGAGCCGAGCGACTCGCGTGCGGCTGAGTACTGCTCGGGCATGTTCGACGTCGCCGGGTCGGGGATCGAGGCGATTGACGGTGAAGAAGCGTTCCGCGTTCGGCCGGTTACCGACAAAGACGGCGACCACGATTCCCACGACAACGAGCACGATGACGATTTCTGCGACGGCGAGTCTCACGAGGGCAGTGTCGCGCCTCTATCCGAATATGTCAATACATTGAATGAATAGATTCGAACGAGCCCGTCGAATGGGCCCGGGTGGGGGACAAGCCGTTCTCTAGACTCCGATCTCTCATGGACCTTTCGGAGCTTGATCTCGACGCGGCACGAGCCGCGATTGGCGCGGCGGACACCGTCGACGAGCTTGCTGATCTGCGGAAGCGGTTCCTGGGCAAGAAGGGCGACGCCAGCCGGGTCAAGGAGACGATCAAGAACTTGGAGCCGACCGACCGGCCCCAGGTCGGCCAAGCGGTGAATGCCTTCACCGTCGGGGTGCAAGAGGCTCTGGACGCCCGAGAGGCCGAACTCGGCCCGGCCACTTCCACCGAGGCGCCCCTCGACCTCACCCTTGGCACCCATGGGCGTCGCCGCGGCAACCTGCATCTCGTCACACAGTGTCAGCGCGAACTCGAAGACGTGTTTGTGAGCCTCGGCTACCAAGTGGCCGAAGGTCCGGAGGTGGAAGACGACTGGCACAACTTCGAGGCGCTCAACCTGCCGGTCGGGCACCCGGCGCGTGCGATGCAAGACACCTTGTACGTGGATCTTGGTGAGCCCGAGCAGGTGTTGTTGCGCACTCATACCTCGCCGGTCCAGATCCGGTTGATGGAAACGCAGCCGCCGCCGATCTACGCAGTGATGCCCGGCCGCACGTACCGCAATGAGACCGTCGACGCGCGTCACTCCGCAGTGTTTCATCAAATCGAAGGTCTTGCGGTCGATCGCGGTCTCACGTTCGGCGATCTTGCCGGCACCCTCGAAACCTTCACGAGCGCCTACTTCGGCAAGTTGGTCACGTCGCGGTTGTTGCCGTCGTATTTCCCCTTCACCGAACCCTCGGCCGAGTTCGCGTTCAGCTGCGTCTTCTGCGACGGCTCCGGATGCCGCGTGTGTTCAAAGACGGGCTGGGTCGAGCTCGGTGGGTGCGGAATGATCGACCCGAATGTGTTTCGCTCGGTGGGTATCGACCCCGAGGAGTACACCGGCTTCGCGTTCGGCTTCGGGCTGGAACGCATGACGATGCTGCGCTACGGAGTCGAGCCCATCAAGACCTTTTTCGACAACGACTCCCGCTTCCTCTCCCGGTACTGATCCCATGCGCGTTCCTCTCTCCTGGCTCTCCGACTTCGTCACGCTCGACGTCGACGCGCGCACGATCGCGGAAGCGCTCGATCGGCTCGGCCTCGAAGTGGAAGCGCTCGATGCTCCGGGCGCGCAGATCACGGGAGTGAAAGTGGCGCGCATCGTCGCCGTGCGCCCGCATCCCAATGCCGACAAATTGCAGTTGTGCGACATCGAGTTCGGTGACGGCACCACCACGGTCGTCTGTGGCGCACCGAACGTGGTCGCGGGCATGGTGGTGGCCTACGCACCGAGTGGTGCCACCTTGCCCGGCGGGTTCAAGCTGGAGAGACGCAAGATTCGCGGCGAGGTCTCCGACGGTATGTTGTGCTCGTCACGGGAGCTCGGTTTGGGCGATGATCACGACGGCATTCTCCCGTTGGCGCCGGAGACCGAGCTCGGCCTCGACGTGCGAGATGTGCTCGGCCTCCATGATGTGGTCTTCGACCTGTCGGTGACTCCCAACCGGTCCGATGCGATGTCGATGATCGGCGTGGCCCGGGATCTCGCGGCCCATTTCGGGGTGCCGTTGAATGTGGTCGAGCCGTCGGTCGACATCTCGGGTGACGCCGATGACATCTCGGTGGTCGTTGACGATGCGGATCGTGCGCCGCGCTTCACGGCCCGTCGGGTTGGCGTCACCATGGGGACATCGCCCGAATGGATGCAACGGCGGTTGACCTTGGCCGGGATGCGGCCGATCTCCAACGTGGTCGACGTCACCAATTACGTCATGCTCGAGCGGGGCCAGCCATCACACGCGTTCGACCTCGATCGCCTGCGTGGCCCGGGTTTGGTCGTGCGGCTGGCGAACGAGGGCGAGACCCTCACCACACTCGATGCCGTGCAACGTCGGTTACTCCCGACCGACCTGCTCATCTGCGACGCCGACCGCCGCGCCCAGGCGATCGCCGGGATCATGGGTGGGGCCGAGGCCGAAATCCACGAAGGCACCACCGGCATTGTGTTGGAGGTCGCGTACTTCGCGCCGACGGGCATCTCGATGACGTCCAAGCGGCTCGGCCTGCGTTCGGAGGCCAGCGCCCGCTTCGAACGCGGCGTCGACCCCAACGGTGTGCTGCGCGCCTCGGATCGCGTCGTGGAGCTGTTGACCGAGGTGGCAGGCGCGCCGGTCGGCCCGCCCGCGCTCGATGAGTACCCGACGCCGATCGAGCGAGAACGCATCCGGGTACGTCCGGCGCGCGTGGGAGCGGTGCTCGGGTTGGAACTCGACGGCGTCGCGGTGCGTGACTCGCTGCGACCGCTCGGGATCGACATCGAGGAGATCGAGGAGAGCGGTTCCGACAGCGTTTCCGAGAACGGTGATGACGCGTTCGTTGCGGTGGCACCCACGTACCGTCCCGACCTCACCCGAGAGATCGACATCATCGAAGAAGTCGGCCGTCGCATCGGCCTCGACTCGATCCCGCGCACACTTCCGGATACCACCGCGCAGGGCGGGGGACTCACGCCGCGTCAGCGAGCGCGGCGCCTCGTTGCCGATGTGCTCGTCGGTCTCGGATTATGTGAGGCATACACGCTGCCGTTGATCGCTGAGGCCGACGTGACCCGGGTGGGGCTCTCACTCGAGAACACGGTGCGGGCCACCAACGCCTTGAGCGCGGAGGAACCGATCCTGCGCCCGGCGATCCTGCCGGGACTCTTGAAGTCGGCCGCCCACAACGCGGGTCAGGGCCTTACCGACCTTGCCTTCTTCGAACTCGGTCACGTGTTCGGCGCGCCGCACCGCAAGCAGTTGCTTCCCGATGAGCGGGATCATCTCGTGGTCGTACTGACTGGCATGATTCGGCGCGGTCCGATCGAAGCCGATCGTGCGGTGGATGTCTATGACGCCACCGACCTACTGCACGCGCTGGTTGGCGCGCTCCAGCTCTCCCGCGCCGAGACCGTGAGCGCAGACCATCCCGGGTACCTGAGTGGGCGCGCGGCATCGATCGTGGTCGACCACGCGGTGGTCGGCGCGGTGGGGGAGATCGATCCCGCGGTACTCGCTGCGTTTGGCGCACCTGGTCCTGCCGTCGGATTCGAACTCCATCTGGATCCGCTTCTTGCCGGGGAACGCAACGACCTCTCGTTCGTGCCGCTGTCTCGCTACCCGGCCGCGTCCATGGACCTGGCCTTCGTGCTCGACGAGTCGGTGCCCGCCGCCGCGGTGCTCGCCACCATTCGCAAGGCGGGTGGCGAGCTACTCGAAGCGGTTCGGGTCTACGACGAGTTCCGTTCTGAAACGCTGGGCGTGGGGCGTCGAAGCCTCACCTTTGCCCTGCGTTTCCGCGCCGCGGACCGCACGCTGAAGGACACCGAGCTCACTGCGGTCTGGCAGCGCTGCATCGACGCGGTGGTCAAGGCGCACCACGGCGAACTGCGGAGCTGAACCCCCGGTGCGCGGGTTCATGCACGTGGTGCGGCCGCGTTACGCGGAGGTCGATCAACAGGGCGTGGTGTTCAACGCCCACTGGCTCACGTTCTTCGACGAAGCCTGCACCCGATACTTGGAACACCTCGGCTACCAGGCCTCCACCGCGTTCTTCACCGAGTTCGACTTCATGCTGGTCAAGGCGGTACTGGAATGGTCCGGCCCCGCGGGATTTGACGAGTTCGTCGACATTGCCGTCGCGCCGTCGCGCTTGGGCTCGTCGTCATTCGACCTCACGTACACCGCCACGGTCGGAGACCGCCCGGCGTGTGTCGGCGTCATCACCTACGTGAGTGTGAAGCCCGGTACCCGCGACTCCACCCCGATTCCTGAAGTCCTACGCGCCAAGTTCGCCGCCGAACTCGTGGAGCCGTAACGGAGCGATTGGAGCATTCCCATTTGTCCGGCGCTTGTCGGATCGTGTGCGCTGAGCGCCACCTATGCGACAAACGCCGTCGGAAGGATGCGCGTCGCTCGTACACTCGACCTTGATGATTCTCGCGGTGGACCCGGTGCCGTGGGCACGCGCGCAGATGGCGTTCACTCTCGGAGTGCACATCATCCTGGTGCCGCTCGGGGTGGCCTGGGCGTTCATGATTCTCGTCGCCGAGTGGCGAGCAAACAAGCACGGCGACGAAGACGCGCGCCTCCTGGCGCGGCGGTGGTCCAAGGTGCTGGCGGTGACCTTCGCCGTGGGAGCCGTCACCGGGACGGTGCTCACGTTCGAGTTCGGCCTGCTGTGGCCCCGGTTCATGGGCCGGTTCGGTGACGCGTTCGGGATTCCGTTCGCGATCGAGGGCTTGTTCTTCTTCCTCGAGGCCATCTTTCTTGCCATCTATATCTACGGCTGGGATCGGCTGTCGCCCCGTGCGCACTGGTGGTCAGGGGTGCCGATTGTTCTCGCCGGAATCGGTGGGACCGCGTCGGTGATCGCGGCGAACGCGTGGATGAACCAGCCCGCGGGGTTCAAGCTGAACGCGGCCGGCAAGGTCGTGCAGGTCGACGCGCTCAAAGTGATCTTCAACCGAGCGTTTCCCTATGAGACCGCGCACATGTTGATGGCGGCCTACCTCGTGGGCGGTTTCCTCATCGCGTCGGTGTATGCGGTAGCGATGCTGCGCGGTCGCCGCGACCGGTATCACCGGCTGGGATTCATGATCCCGTTCACGATCGCCGCGATCGCCGCACCACTCCAGATGGTGGTGGGCGACCTCGTGGCGCGCGCCGTGTTTCACGATGACCCGGCCAAGTTCGCGGCCATCGAGTTGGTCAACAAGACCGGTACGAATGTGCCCGAAACGCTGGGCGGCTACTTCGACTCGCACGGCAAGGTGCACGCGGGGATCAAGATTCCCAGCGCCGCATCACTGCTCTCGGGCTACTCGACAGGGACCAAGATCCGGGGCTTGGGTGCCTTCAAGGCGAACAATCGGCCGACGTACGCGCAGGCCAACACGGTTCATCTCGCATGGGACGTGATGGTCGGTCTCGGCAGCGCGCTCGCGTTGCTCTCGGTCTGGTTCGGGGTTACTTGGTGGCGTAAACGCGACCTTCCGAAGTCGCGCTGGTTCTTACGGGCCGCGTCGGTCGCGGGTATCGCCAGTGTCGTCGCGCTCGAAGCGGGATGGGTCGTGACCGAGGTGGGCCGCCAACCGTGGATCGTGAAGGGCTACCTCCGAGTGCCCCAGGGCGCGACCACGAATCAGGGGGTGTGGATCACATTCCTCGTGGTGGTGGCGGTGTACGCCGCGGTGGGAGTCACGACGGTGCTCGTATTGCGATCGATGGCCCGCCGGTGGCGCGCCGGTGAAGACCCCAGCGGGCCCTATGCGCCCCAACCGTCGGAGATCAGGTCGTGAGCGAAGCCGATGTGGTGGCCGTCGTGCTGTTTGGCGCGATCACGATCTACGCGGTGTTTGGTGGGGCCGATTTCGGCGCGGGTTTCTGGGACCTGTTCGCCGGTGGCGCCGAGAAGGGCAAGCGGCCGCGGGCGCTCATCGAGCACGCGATCGGTCCCGTGTGGGAAGCGAACCACGTGTGGTTGATCTTCATCCTGGTCATTCTCTGGACCGCGTTTGCCGAGTCGTTCGCGTCGATCATGCTCACGCTCTTCGTGCCACTCTCGATCGCCGCGTTGGGCATCGTCGGGCGCGGCGCATCCTTTGCATTCCGCAAGGTCGTTCCGGATCTGGCCGAGCAACGAATCTTTGGTGGCGCGTTCGCGCTGTCGTCCGTGGTCGTGCCGTACTGCTTCGGAGCGGTGGTGGGAGGCGTGGTGTCGGGCCGGGTGCCCACAGGCGGTCAGGCGGGAGACCCCTGGTCATCGTGGATCAACGGATCGTCGATCATCGGTGGTCTCTTGGCGGTCGCGGTCTGTGCGTATCTCGCCGCGGTCTTCCTTGCGTCGGACGCGCACCGCTTCGGGGAGGACGATCTCGTCGGATACTTCCGGCGGCGGGCGATCGGGACCGCCTTCGTGGCCGGGGCGCTCGCGCTGGTGGGCTACTTCGTGTTGGAGGAAGACGCGGTGCATCTCCACCGCCAGCTCACCGATCGCGCGCTGCCGCTGGTGATTGCGTCGGTGGTGTGTGGAGTGGTCGCGCTCACGTTGCTGTTGCGCGACCAAGTCCGGCCCGCCCGCGTCTTCGCAGTGGGCGCCGTGGCCACCGTGGTCTGTGGTTGGGGAGTGGCGCAGTGGCCATACCTGCTCCCCACATCGTTGACGATCGAGGCCGGCGCGGCGCCGAGCGGAACGCTTACCGCGCTCATCGTGATCACCGCAGTCGCAGTCGCGGTCATTGTTCCGTCGCTGGTGCTGCTCTACGTCTTGGATCAACGCAACGCATTGACGCTCACGGAAACTGCGGGTGCGGGCGAGGCTCAGGCGCGGATGTCATCGACCAACACGGAGAACTGACGCTCCGGCGCGGCCTGAAGATCGCGTCGAACCGGCACCCCCGCGTTCGGATCGCAACGCAGGCACACCGCGCCTTCGGGTGCGTACTGCACGATGTAGGAGCGACGGATCTTGTCGGTCCGGTTGTGGCCGGTTGCATGCGGAGTGAGCGAGGAGAACACCACGGCGTCGCCGGCTCGCACGGGAACCTGAACGGCGCCCTCGGGATCGACGCAGCACTCGAACCCGATTGGCGTATTCCGATGGGCGACCGTGCCGGAACGGTGCACACCGGGCAACACCGAGATGCAACCGTTCTCGGGCGTGGCGTCCGTGAGCGCCACCCACACCGTCAGGTAGGCCTGCGGTTCGATGTAGGTGTAGCCGTTGTCCTGGTGCCACAGCACGGGTTCCGCGCCGTGTGGGCGTTTGTACACCGCCTGATCCCAGTAGAGCCGAACGTTCGGGCCGATGAGATCGTGACCGAGGTCGGCCATCAACTCGGAAGTGCAGAAGTCTCGACACACCTCGCTGCGCATGGCGGGATGCAGTGCAATGGAGACGGTGTCGACCCCCGCGATGCTGAACCGACCATCGGGTTGGGTCTCGAGAAACCCCATCACCTCCCGGTCGAACGGTTCGATCGCTTCGGTGAGCGCGGCGATAGTCGCGGCGTCGACGGCATCTTCGAGCAGGAAGTAGCCCACCTCGTCGTACGCCTGGGCCTGGTCGGGGGTGATCCGGCGAAACGGTCCGGGGTGATCGGTCCAGGTGAACTCCCGGTTCCACGGATGCAGCAGGAGTGTCGTCACGGTTGCACCCGGCCCGCGGTGCCCATGCCAGTCCGAAGAAGGCCAGCGGTGCCCACGACCGCGGTGCGTTCACCGCACGTCACGGTGACGGTCGCCGTCGTTCGCGAGGCATCCTCGTCCATCGTGACCTCCGCGTCGACGGTCTCATCGTCGGTCACGATGCCCACGAACTTCAGGTCGAGTGTTCCCGAGCCGAGGAAGTCTTCGCCCCACTCATCCAGCAGAAGCCCGTATGCGGGTCCGGCTACCTGCATGCCCTGCGCGATGAGGCGGTGGTATCCGAGATCCGCGGCGGCTTCGGGATCGGAATGGAAGTTGCCGCGCCGCGAATACGCCTGGAGCAACTCCGCGGTCAGGTGGAGGGACCGCTTCATGGGCGCTCGCTTCCGGCGGGGATGAACGTGGCGATCGATGTCCAGAGTGCCTCGCCGTCGATGCTGAACTCGGCCGTCACCTCCAAATACACGCGGCCCCGACGTTCGAACCGATCGGTGACCGTGCCGGTGACGACGACGGTCGCCGGCGCCGTCGCGCCGCGATGGTTGGTCAGGCGCTGGCGGGTGTGGAGAAGCGGCGCGGGGGCCACGGTCTGCAGCGCGAGAATCGTGAGGTTCGCGGCCATCGGCGGGTAGAGCAGCCCGGCGTTCCGCAGCGCATGTTCGATGCCGGCGGCCCGCCAGTAGCGGTCGTTCGCGGGTGCCGAGACGTCATATTCCACGGGCCCGAACGAATCACCAACGGTGAGGCCGGAGAAGGGCTGCGAGGGCTCGGCGCCGGTATCCCCGGCCTGGCTATTCATTGAGGTGTATACTATTCGTCATGGCGTATCAAGCTGCCGTCGTCGGGGGGTCAGGGTACACAGGAGCCGAGCTCCTGCGGTTGCTCTCCACCCACCCGGACATCGATGTGGTCCACGTGACCGCGCAGAGCAACGCGGGCGCGGCGGTGGCCGAGCTCTACCCGTCACTCGCGGCTGCGTACCCGATGCTCACCTACGCACCGATGGACCCGGCCGCAGTCGATGGGTTGGATCTCGTGTTCCTCGCGATGCCCCACGGTGCGTCGCAGGACTTCGCACCCCAGGTGATCGAACGCGTGGGTCACGTCGTGGATCTCGGCGCCGACTTCCGCCTTCCCGCCGCCGAGTACACCCAGTGGTACGGCGACGTCCATCGGGCGCCGGAGCTCATCGACCGGTTTGCCTACGGCATGGTCGAGCTCTACCGCGACGACATCAGGGCCACGCACCAGGTTGCGGTGCCGGGGTGCTATCCAACCGCAGCGTCGCTCGCGTTGGCGCCGCTGTTCGCGGCGGGGCTGGTGGAGCCCGAAATCATCGTCGACGCGATGTCGGGCCTGTCCGGCGCGGGCCGCGGGCTCAAGACCACGAGTCACTTTTCTGAGGCCGACGAGAGCGTCAGCGCCTACAGCCTCTTGACCCATCGTCATACGGCCGAGATCGAACAGGTGCTCACGAAGGTGGGCGGCACCCGGGTGCACGCGTTGTTCACGCCCCACCTGGTGCCGATGATCCGTGGGATGCAGGCCACGTGTCATGCGTTGCCGGCGGTGTCGGGACTCTCCACCGCTTCGCTCCTCGCGATGTATCGCGAGTTCTACGCGTCGGAACCGTTCGTGGTGGTGGTGGACGAGCCGCCACCCACCAAGGCCGCCACGGGCGCGAACACTTGTCTCGTCACCGTGCGGTTCGACGACCGCACCGGCCGCGTCCTCGCGCTCGGTGTGCTCGACAACCTGGTGAAGGGCGCGTCCGGTGGCGCGGTGCAGAACGCGAATGTCCTCCTCGGATTGCCCGAGACCACGGCGCTCCCCACCGTCGGAATGTGGCCATGAACGAGGAGACACCGTGAGTGTGACGGCGGCTCAGGGATTCGTTGCGGGTGGCGCGGCGTGTGGCATCAAGCCCGATGGCGTTCCGGACCTGGCGCTGGTGGCGACCGCCGATGGTCGGCCCGTGCCCGCGGCCGGCGTCTTCACCACCAACCTCGCGAGCGCGGCACCGGTACAGGTGAGCCGCGCCCATCTCACCAACGGACAGGCCGCCGCGATCGTGTTGTCGTCGGGAAACGCCAATGCGGCGACCGGCGAGCAAGGTCGGCGTGATGCCCGTCGGATGGCGGAACTCACCGGTGAGGGATTGGGCTGTGCTACCGACGACGTGCTGGTGTGTTCCACCGGGCTCATCGGATACTTCATGCCCATGGCCGCGCTGGAGTCTGGGATCCCCGCGCTGTGCACGAATCTCAACGGCGCGAACGCGGCGGCCGATGCCATCCTCACCACCGACACCGTGCGCAAGGTTGCGAGTGCGCCCGTCGGCACGGGTCGCGCCGTGGTGGGGGGCTTGGCCAAGGGTGCCGCGATGCTCTCGCCGGCGATGGCCACAATGTTGGCGGCACTCACCACCGACGCTGCGGTTGATGCCCAGACCCTCCAGGCTGCCCTCGGAAACGCGGTGGCGGAGACGTTCAACCAATTGCTGGTCGATGGTTCGATGAGCACGAACGACACGGTGCTGGTGCTCGCCAACGGTGCATCGGGAGTATCGATCGACGACCGCGCCGGGGTACACGCCCTCACCGATGCACTGACCGACGTGTGTGGATCGCTCGCCGAACAGATGGCCCGCGATGCCGAGGGGGCCACCAAGTTGGTGCGCCTCACGGTGCGCGGTGCTCGCAGCGTGGACGACGCCCGCCGTGCGGCGCGCGGGGTGGCGGGATCACAGCTCGTGCAGTGCTCGTTCAACGGTGAAGATCCGTACTGGGGTCGCATCCTCTCCGAGCTCGGGGCGAGCGGCGCGCTGTTCGACCCGGAGCAGACCGAGATCACCTACAACGGCGTGATCACGTGTCACGACGGCATCGATGCCGGCGCCGATCCCGCCACGCTGGCCGAGATCATGGCGGGTGGTGAGATCGACATCGTCTGTGACCTGCGCGCCGGGTCCAGCACCGCGTCGATGCTCTTCACCGACCTCTCACATGCCTACATCGACGAGAACCGAGGGACGTCCTGATGGTTCCAGGTGGTGTCCTGTGACGATCGATGCTCGGCGAGTGGCGGCGGGGGAGAAGGCGCACGTCTTGGCGGAGGCGTTGCCGTATATCCGTGAGTTCAGTGGCAAGACCGTCGTGATCAAGTACGGCGGGCATGCAATGACCGAGCCCGAGTTGGCCGACTACTTCGCGCAGGATGTTGTCCTCATGCGATTGGTCGGAATGAACCCGGTGGTGGTCCACGGTGGCGGTCCGCAGATCACCGACTTGATGCGCCGGCTCGGTAAGGAGCCCGAGTTCGTTGATGGCCAACGCGTCACCGATGCCGAGACCGTCGACATCGCTCGCATGGCGTTGGTAGGCAAAGTGAACCGAGACGTGGTCGTGTCGTTGAACCAACACGGCTCGTACGCGGTTGGCCTCTCCGGTGAGGATGCGGGGTTGATCGCGGTCACGCCGCGTGACGCGCGGCTCGGGTTCGTTGGCGATGTGGCCGCGATCGATCCGTCGATCCTGCATCGGCTGTTGAACGAAGAGTTGATCCCGGTCATCGCAACCATCGGAATGGACGAGACCGGCCAGGCCTACAACGTGAATGCCGACGCGGTCGCCGGCGCGATCGCCGAAGCGCTGGGGGCTGAAAAGCTCGTGTACCTCACCGACGTTGCGGGCGTGTACGCAAACTTCCCGGATGAAGATTCATTGGTCGCGCAGATCGACGCCGACGGACTCGAGACCCTGGTCCGCAACGGCAAAGCCAGCGACGGCATGATTCCGAAACTCAACTCGTGTATTCAAGCGCTGCGCAATGGTGTGACCCGAGCGCACATTCTCGATGGCCGCGTACCGCATGCACTCCTGCTCGAGTTCTTCACCCGTGAAGGAATCGGCACCATGGTCAGTAGTCACGGGACGCTCACGTCATGAACTACGACGACCTCTGGAAACTCGATCACGAGCACGTCATGCAGACCTACGGCCGCCAGCCGGTCGCGTTCGTACGCGGCGAGGGCACCCGGTTGTGGGACAGCGAAGGCAAGGAGTACCTCGACTTCCTCGGTGGTCTGGCCACGGTCTCGGTCGGTCATGCGCACCCCGCGGTCGCGGCGGCGATCGCCGAGCAAGCCCACACGCTGCTCCACGTCTCGAACCTGTATTTGAACGATCAGCAACCACGGCTCGCCGAGCGACTCGACCTGCTCCTCACCTCCGCCACGGGCACTCCGGGACAGGTCTTCTTCGCCAACTCCGGCGCCGAGGCGAACGAATGCGCCATCAAACTCGCGCGTCGGTACGGCCAGGCGAACGGGGGTCGGGAGCGGTATCACGTGCTCTCCGCGTTCAACTCCTTCCACGGTCGCACGCTCACGACCCTCGCGGCCACCGGCCAGCCCCAGAAGCAGGAGACGTTCCAACCGCTTCCGAGCGGCTTTCGTCAAGTGGAGTTCGCGAACGTGGATGCGCTTGCGGGCGCGATGGATGAGCGGGTCTGCGCGGTGTTACTCGAACCGGTGCAAGGTGAAGGTGGCGTGCAGCCCGCGCCGCCGGGATATCTCGAAGCCGTGCGCGCATTGTGTGACGACCGAGAAGCCTTGCTGATGATGGACGAAGTCCAGACCGGCCTGGGCCGCACCGGCCGCTGGTTCGGGTTCGAGCACGGTGGCGACGTTCATCCCGATGTCGTCACCATGGCCAAGGCGCTCGGCAACGGCATGCCGATCGGAGCGTGTTGGGCGCGCCGCGACGTTGCGGCCGCGTTCAAACCGGGCGACCACGCCACCACGTTCGGCGGTCAGCCCCTCGCCGCGCGCGCGGCGCTGGCCGTGCTCGACGTGATGGAACAGGAGAACGTCGCGCAGCGTGCCGAGCAGCAGGGGAAACGTTTGACGGCAGCCCTGCGCTCGCTGGAGCACGTGAGCGAGGTTCGCGGTCTCGGCCTTCTGATCGCCGCAGAGCTGGTGGAGGGGACTGCTGCCGGTCCGGTTGCCGCGGCCTGCCTGGAACACGGCCTGATCGTCAATCCGGTGACGCCGACTTCCCTGCGCTTCGCGCCCCCGTTACTCATCACCGACGACGAGCTTGACTGCGGCGTGGCAATTCTGGCCGCCGTTCTACGAAGTGAGGACCCATGAAGACCGCTCGTGACTTCCTCGAGATCGACGAGCTCTCCCACGCCGAACTCGCCGCGCTGCTGGACACGATGACGGCCTGGAAGGCCGATCCCGTGTTGATCCCGCCGGTCCTCGCCGGTCGGGGGGTCGCGCTCGTGTTCCAGAAACCGTCGGCCCGTACGCGTAATAGTGGCGAGATGGCCGTGGTGGGGCTCGGCGGCCACCCGGTATCGATCCGATCCGACGAGATCAGTATCGACGAACGGGAGTCCGCCGAAGACGTCGCGCGGACTCTGGCGGCGTTCCACTCGATTGTCGCGGTGCGGGTATTCGATCACGGTGTGCTCGAACGCATGGCCGCCACAGTCCACGTCCCGATCGTGAACCTGTTGTCGGACCGCGCGCATCCGTGCCAGGCGTTGGCCGACCTGCTCACGATTCGCGAACTGCTGGGTGGGCTCGAGGGTCGCAGGGTGGCCTACGTCGGCGACGGCAACAATGTTGCCGCGTCGCTCGCGTTTGGCGCCGCGCTCACCGGACTCGAACTCACGGTGAGCTCGCCGCCTGGCTATGAACTCGACGACGATGTGGTGGACCGGTCGCGCAACCTCGGCGGTGCGGTCGAGCTGGTCACCGACCCGTACGAGGCCGTCAAGGGTGTCGACATCGTCTACACAGATGCATGGACGTCGATGGGTGAGGAGGACGAAGCCGCGATTCGACGCGAAGCCTTCGAGGGTTGGCAGATCAACGGCGCGCTCATGCAAGTGGCCGGGCCGGACTCGCGGTTTTTGCACTGCCTCCCAGCCCACCGCGGCCAAGAAGTGACCGACGCGGTGATTGACGGTCCAACGAGTGAAGTATGGCTGCAAGCCGAAAACCGGATGCACGCGAAGCGCGCCTTGTTCGCGTTCTTGATGCAGGAGACGAACTGATGGCCACACTGGGCAAGCCGCAACGCCAGCATCGGGTTGCGCGCCTCCTCGAGGAGCAAGCGGTGTCGAGCCAGAGCCAGATCGTCGAGATGCTCGCGTCCGAGGGGGTGGTGGCAACCCAGGCGACCGTGAGCCGCGACCTCGAAGACCTGGGCGCAGTGAAGGTACGGATCCCTGGTGGCGCCACCGCCTACGCCATCCCTGAGCATTCCAAGGACGCGGCGAGCCCGGATGACCACCTGCGTCGGGTCATGGGCGAGTTCGTGGTCGACGTGGCTCATTCCTCCAACCTGGTGGTGTTGCGAACGCCGCCGGGCTCCGCCCACGTCATTGGCTCCGCGCTCGACCGTGCGGGCTATCCGGACGTGTTGGGCACCGTTGCGGGAGATGACACCCTGATCTTGGTGTGTGCCGAATCGGCGGGCGGAGCAGCGGTGGCCGAACGCCTCGCCGCGCTCGCGGGCCTTTGAGCGCGAAACCGTCGGGACGACCGTTATGAGGAGCACGGAATGACCAAACGAGTGGTGTTGGCATACTCGGGCGGGTTGGATACGTCCGTTGCCGTGAAGTGGATCCAAGAGGAGTGGGGCGCGGAGGTGGTCGCGCTGGCGGTCGACGTTGGTCAAGAGCCGAACGCCGACGCCGCGTACTGGAACGCGATCCGCGAGCGCGCATTTGCCGCCGGGGCGATCGACGCGCGGGTCGTCGACGCGCGCGAGGAGTACGCGTCGCGTTTTGTGAGCAACGCGATCAAAGCGAACGCGCTCTACGAAGGGAAGTATCCGCTGGTCTCTTCCCTCTCGCGTCCGGTGATCACGCGGCACTTGGTCGCCGCCGCCCGGGACTGCCAGGCCGACGCCGTCGCGCACGGTTGCACCGGCAAGGGTAACGACCAGATCCGCTTCGAGGTGAGCCTGCGTACGCTGGCGCCGGATCTCGAGGTGCTCGCGCCGGTCCGGGTGTGGGGATTCAGTCGTGCGGATTCGATCGCGTACGCGCAACGGTTCAACATTCCGATCACCGCGTCGCTCGACAAGCCGTATTCGGTGGACGAGAACATCATGGGACGCGCGGTTGAATGCGGTGCGATCGAAGATCCGTGGAACGCGCCGCCCAACGATATCTACGAACGCACGGTTGCCGTTGCCGACGCTCCGACCGAACCGACGGAGTGTGTGATCGGCTTCGAGCGGGGCCTGCCCGTTTCACTCGATGGGGTTCCGACGCCACTGCATCAGATGCTGCCCGAACTCGATGCGATGGTCGGAGCGTATGGCTTCGGTCGTATCGATATGGTCGAGAACCGTCGGGTTGGGATCAAGAGCCGTGAGGTGTACGAGTGTCCGGGCGCGCTGGCGCTGATCCTGGCCCACGCGGATCTCGAGTCGATCACGCTGGAACGTGATGTCATGCGGGAGAAGAGCCGCCTGGAGACGCGCTATGCCGAGACGGTCTATGACGGCCTGTGGTACTCACCACTCCGCGAAGCCTTCGATGCGTTCATCGAGTCCACCCAGAAGCATGTGACGGGTGAGGTCCGCCTTCGACTGCAGCCGGGCCAGTGCACCGTGGTCGGGCGCCGTGCCGAACGCGGCCTCTACGACTTCGCGTTGGCAACCTATGAAGCCGACGACGCGTTCCGCCACGAAGACGCCGCTGGGTTCGTGCGCCTCTGGGGTCTCTCGGTCGAGACCTGGGCGAAACGCCAACGCGTCGAAGAACCCGCCGTCCCCAAGCCCGCGAACCCGCAATGAAAGTCGTTTCGTGAGAGAGGGGGGGAAAAGATGAGCACGTTGTGGCACGGGCGCTTCGCCGACGGTCCGGCGGATGCCTTGATGGCGTTGTCGGCGAGTTTGGCGTTCGATCGTCGCCTCGCGCCCGAAGACATCGAAGGGTCGCGTGCGCATGTGACCATGCTTGCGGAGGTTGGGCTCCTCACCGAGGCCGAGCGCGACACCCTGCTCACCGCGTTGGCGACCGTGGCGGAAGAACTCAGCGCGGATTCGTTCGTCTTCGTCGAGACCGATGAGGACATCCACACCGCGGTGGAGCGACGCGTCACGGAACTGGCCGGGCCGGTCGGTGGCAAGATCCACACCGGGCGGAGTCGCAACGATCAGGTCGCGACCGATTTGCGACTCTGGACTCGGCGCGCCGCGCGCGAGGTGGTCGGGGCGCTGCACGAACTGCAGTCCGTGCTGGTAGCGCGCGCTACCGAAGCCGGCAACGATGTGTCGCTGCCGGGCTATACCCACTTGCAGCACGCACAGCCGGTACTCCTGGCGCATCATCTCCTCGCGCACGTCTGGGCGCTCGGCCGTGATGTGCAGCGGTGGCAGGCAGTGGAACGCGCGGCAGATGTGTCGCCACTCGGTGCGGGCGCGTTGGCGGGGTCAAGTCTGGGAATCGACCCGGATCGCAGCGCCGAACTTCTCGGCTTCTCGCGGCGGTTCGAGAACTCGCTCGACGCCGTATCGGACCGCGACTTCGTAGCCGAGGCGGTATTCGCGGCCGCGCTCGCGCAGGTGCACCTCTCGCGTATCGGTGAAGAGATCGTGTTGTGGTCGAGCGCGGAGTTCGCGTTCGTGCGATTGCCCGACGCGTTCTCCACGGGCTCGTCGATGATGCCGCAGAAGAAGAACCCCGATGTGGCGGAGCTGGTGCGCGGCAAGGCCGGGCGGGTCATCGGCGATCTCGCCGGTCTCCTGGCCACGTTGAAGGGGCTACCGCTCGCGTATAACCGTGACCTGCAGGAAGACAAGGAGCCGCTCTTCGATGCCGTCGACACACTGCTGGCGTCGCTGATGGCATTGAGCGGTCTCTTCGCGGGGATCGCCTTCGATGCCGGGGCGATGCGCCGCGGTGCCGACAGTCCGTTTCTCGCGGCCACGGATCTGGCCGAATATCTGGTGCGAGCCGGGACCCCCTTCCGCGACGCGCATGCGATTGTCGGTGATCTCGTGCGCCGCGCGATCGACGGTGAAGGTGACCTCGTGGATCTGGTCGGCGCCGATTCTCGCCTCGGCACCGATGGCGTCGCGCTGCTCGATGCGGGCGCGGCGGTCTCGAATCGAACCACGCCCGGTGGCGGCGGTCCGGTTCCGCTCGGCCCGCAACTCGAGGCGGCGCAGTCCCTGCTCGAACGCGAGCAAGCATGGTGTGTGACCGTGGCCACGCAGACAGACCGGCCGTGGTCGTCCTAGCCTCACAGCCGTGACGGTCTCGGAAGTCTCGTTCAATCCATTCGATCCCGACTTCCCCGCGAACCCTTACCCGCACTACGCGTCACTGCGCGAAACCGCGCCGGTGTACCTCACGCCCTTCGGGCCGTGGGTGCTCACCCGCTACGACGATGTTCTGGCGATCTTGCGCGACCCCACGCTGAGCGTCGAGGCCCGGAATGGCGAGATGCCGTTTCCGATGGAAGCGGAGATGCTCGAGCGGGCGGGCGATCGGAGCCGGGGGAGTCGCTCGATGTTGACCCTCGACCCGCCCGACCATGACCGACTCCGGCGGCTCGTCGCTAAGGCCTTTACGCCGAAGACCGTCGAGGAGCTCGCGCCGCTCTGCGCGCAGCTGGTGAACGATGCGCTTGAAGCCGCTGAGGCACAGGGCGGCATGGACGTGATCGCCGATCTGGCATTTCCGCTTCCGTTCACCGTGATCTCGGAGATGTTGGGGATGCCCACAGATCGTCGAGATGATCTCCGCTCGTGGTCGGGCGCGATGGTGAAGACGCTCGATCCGATCTTTACCATCGAAGAGTTCGACGCCGCGCTGAACGCGGGCGACGCGATGACGGCCTACGTGGAGGAAGTGATTGCGACCAAGCGGTCGCGGCCCGACGGTGCGCTCTTGAGCGCACTGATCGCGGCCGAGGACCAAGGCGACATGCTCGACGAGCAGGAACTCATCGATCAGGTGATCCTGCTCTACGTGGCGGGCCATGAGACCACGGTCAACCTGATCGGGAACGGCACGCTTGCACTCCTGCGCAATCCGGATCAGGCGGCACGGTTGCGCACCGATCAGAGCCTCGACCAGAACGCCATTGAGGAACTCTTGCGCTATGACCCGCCGGTGCAGTTCTCCGGCCGCGTCACGACCCGGGAGATCACGATCGACGATGTCGTGATCCCGAACGGAGCCTTCACCCTGACTGGTCTGGCCGCCGCGAATCGTGATCCTGGGAAGTGGGGTCCCACGGCAGATGGCCTTGACCTCGGTCGGGTCGGCGCGGCCGCGCACGTGTCGTTCGGCAGCGGGGTGCACCACTGCCTCGGCGCCGCGCTCGCGCGTCTCGAAGGCCGCAGTGCGATCCCCGCGTTGTTCCGTCGCTTCCCTGATCTCGCCCTCGCAACGGACGCTCTGACCTACAACGGTCGCTTCGTGTTGCGCGGATTGACCCATCTACCCGTGTCCGTGTGAACCCAAGGAGGAACGACGTTGAAGATCGATGACGTTGCCGCGCATTTATCAGCGGTACCGCTGTTCTCGCACCTGTCGGCCAAAGAGCGCAAGGTCGTGGCGAAGGCGCTGGGGATCCACGATGTGGCCGAGGGCGTGATGTTGGTGCGACAAGGTGAAGCGGGCGACACGTTCTACGTTTTGATCGACGGCACCGCGACCGTGCACCGCAACGGCCGTCGCACCGCAACGCTCGGCGCGGGCGACTGGTTCGGCGAGTTGGCCGTGCTCGATCCCGCGCCGCGCAACGCCGATGTGATCACTGCCAGTTCCGCAACCGTTGGTGTGCTGGACGCCAAGAGCTTCAAGCGGCTGGTGGGCGAACTCCCAGCCATGACGGAGCGCCTGCTCTCCGGCCTCGCCCGCCGCGTCCGCGAGGGCGACAGCCGCACCGTCGAGTAGTTACGGGTTGACCCAGACGTTGATGGTGGAGCCTTCATCCGCGGCGGAGCCGGAGATGGGGCTCTGCTTCCAGGCTTTCCCGGAACTTTCAATGCTGGTGGGTGGGGGCTCGGACTGGACAATGACGTTGGCCACGAATCCGCCAGAACGGATCGCGGCGGCGGCCTGATCGGCGAGCAACCCGAGCACGTTGGGGACCGTCAGGACGCGCGGGCGCCCGGTGGCAACGGTGAGCGTGATCGTGGCACCCGGTCGGACCGGAGCACCCGCGGCGGGGTCTTGCGCAATGACATAGCCCGGCGGGTATCGGCGGCTTGGTGCGTTCACGATCTCGACGCGATAGCCCTTCTGTGAGAGGGACTGGATCGCGTCGATGGCGCTGATGCCGACCACGTTCACGAGGCCCGGCCCGATCGGGACCTTGGTGGTGGTCGACGTGCTCGACGTGGATGATGTTGCCGTATCCGGCTCGGGGAAGTTCCCGTTCGGGACGTTGGCGAGCGCGCTGCTCGCGAAGATCTGCCAGATCCGCGCCGGGAATGTCCCTCCGATGACTTGGATGCGCGTGCGGGGCGGGACCATAGGGATCCCGTTGCCTTCCGGTTCGCCGACCCAGACCGCGGCCACGAGTTCCGGCGTGTAGCCCACGAACCAGGCATCGGAGAAGTCCTCGGCCGTGCCGGTCTTACCGGCGACCGGTCGACCAATGCGCGCGTTCACTCCGGTACCGCGTTGCACGACCTGTTGGAGGACTCCGGTCACGGTGCGCGCAATGTTCGGCGGGACGACCTGGGTCTGGGTCGGATGGGCTTCGTAGAGCACCTCGCCGGAGCGGTTCGTCACTCGGGTCACATACACCGCGGGGTGGCGAACGCCGTCGGCGGCGAGGACGCCATAGGCCGAGGCCATGTCGTACACCGTCGCCGGTTGACTCCCGATCGCGATCGACGGCTTGTCCGTCTCCAGCTTCGTGGTGATACCCATCGCCGCGGCTTGGAAGGCCACCTTGGGGGCGCCGACGTCCATCACGAGCTGCCCGTAGACGGTGTTCACGGAGTTCACCGTGGCGTCGGTCAGATTGATGCGGCCGTAGCCCCGGCCCGTCTCGAAGTTGCTCAAGGTCCAGGGATCTTGACCGGGGAGGGGGATCGTGATGCTCGCGGGTGCGTCGTAGGTCTTGGTGAGGGGGATGCCGGCCTGGAGCGCGGCCGTGAGCACAAAGGGCTTGAACGTGCTGCCCGGCGATCGGGTCGGCTGACCGTCTGCACCACGAGCATTCGCGAAGTCGTCGTGGGCGAAGTTGAAGAACCGTGAGTTTGGGTCGGTGGTGAAGAAGTCCTGGCTGCTGGCATACGCGCGCACATGGCCGTCGCGTGGGTCGATCGCCACGATCGCGCCGGGCGGATCGGTGGGGTCAGTGAGAATGCCGTGCAGGGCGGTTTCGGCTTCGAGTTGCCATGACGGATCGAGGGTGGTCTCGATCGTGAGCCCGCCGTTGAAGAGCGCCCGTTCGCGATCGACCGTGGTCGCGCCGAATCGAGGATCGTTGAAGATGAACTTCTTCACCTTCTCTACGAAGAATGGTGCGGGGTATCGCTCGTCCTGGGTCAGCGGGATCACCCCGAGCGGGAGGGCCCGAACGAATGCTGCCTCCGGTTCGGTGATGCGGTGCAGGATGCGCATGCGTTCGACGACGTCGTTGCGGCGTGCGGTCGCGGCCTCGGGCTGCACATACGGGTTGTAATCGGTGGGAGACCGGATCAACCCCGCCAGCAGCGTGGCCTGGCCGAGGTCGAGCGCAGCGGCGTCCTTCCCGAAGTAGACGCGGCTCGCGGCTTCCACTCCATAGGCGCCGTTGCCGAAGTAGACGGTGTTGAGGTAGCGCTCGAGGATCGTGTGTTTGGAGTAGCGGTCTTCGATCTGGATCGCCATCACGGCTTCGTGGAGTTTGCGCTTCAAACTCTTCTCGTTGCCGAGCAGCACCGCCCGCACGTACTGCTGGGTGATGGTGGATCCGCCTTCCGCGGCGCGGCCCTGCTCCAGGTTGTGCGTGACGGCTCGTACGACGCCGCGTAGCTCGACGCCGCCATGGTCGTAGTAGTGGGCATCTTCAATCGCGATAACGGCTCGGGGCAGGACTGGCGCCATGTCGGCGAGCTTCACGGGATCGCGATCCTCTACGCCGTGAACCCGGGTGAGCAGGGTTCCGTCGCCCCAGAGAATCCGCGATGACACCGCTTGCTCATCGGGGAGCCGAAGGTGGGTGGTATATCGGCAACTCGCGGCGACGAGCACGAGCAGGCCGAACGCGATGATCAGGCGTCCGCGTCGGTTCATTGGCGCCATTGTTTCAAAGACACCGACGGATTGTGGGACGCGCTGGTACCGTCGACTCGTGCCGCCGCTCTCTGCGTTGTCGATCGACGAGCAATTGCGGATCCTGACCGCCGGAACGGTCCAGTGCATCGACGCCGATGAACTGGCGTCCAAGCTCGCCACGGGTCGCCCATTGCGGGTGAAGCTGGGTATCGACCCCACCGCGTCGGATATCCACCTCGGCCACACGGTCGTGTTGCACAAACTCCGTCAGTTCCAAGACCTTGGGCACCTCGCGGTGTTGATCATCGGTGACTTCACGGCCCGGGTGGGCGATCCCAGCGGCCGCTCCGCGACCCGTCCGCCGCTGACCGCCCAGGATGTGGAAGGCCACGCCCGGACCTACGTCGAACAGGTGAAGGCGGTGCTGGACTTCTCGCCAGGGAAGATCGAGCTGGTCCACAACGCCGACTGGTTGGCGCGAATGGACATGGCCGATGTCCTCCGGCTCACCGGGCGCACCACCGTGGCTCGCATCATGGAGCGAGACGACTTCTCGAACCGCTTCCGTGACGGTGTGCCCATTGCCCTTTCGGAGCTGCTGTATCCCCTACTCCAGGGGACCGATTCGGTGGAGGTCCGAGCCGATGTGGAGCTCGGTGGCACCGATCAGCTCTTCAACAACCTCATGGGCCGCCAACTGCAGTCCGCCGCCGGTATGGAGCCCCAGGTGGTGATGACCTTGCCCCTGCTTGAGGGCCTCGACGGCGTGAAGAAGATGTCGAAGTCGCTCGGAAACTACGTGGGGATCTCCGAACCGGCCGCAGAACAGTTCGGCAAGCTCATGAGCATCCCGGATCTGCTCATGCCTCGGTATTTCGCATTGGTCACCGGCTGGCACCCGGACCGCGTGACCGAGACGGTGGCTGCCCTGGCCGACGGCTCGCTGGCGCCGGTGGACGCGAAACGCCTGCTCGGACGCATTGTCGCGGACCTCTACCACGGTGAGGGCGCCGGCGTCGCGGCCGAGGCCGAGTTCGACCGGGTGTTCAGGGCCCACGACGTCCCGACCGAGGTTCCGGATCGGCGTGTTTCCGCGGCGGAGTTTCCGTTGCGCCTGGCCCGACTCCTCGCGCTGGTCGAACTCGTACCCTCAAATAAGGAGGGCAGGCGCAAGATCGAACAGGGCGGGGTGCGCCTGGCGGGGGAGAAGGTGGCGGATCCCGATGTCGAGGTGGAGGCCCAGACCGTCGACGGGCTCTTGCTCCAGGTGGGCAGACGGGCGTGGGCCCGGGTGATCGTGGAGTCGTAAGGCCGGATCGCTGATGCGGATCGTGCGATTTCCTACAGGAGCGTGAGGATGATCAGGGCAACAATCGCGCCGATCAGCAACAGTGTGCCGATGACCGCGATCGCGGTCCGGGTGCCCTTGGAGGCGTTTCCGAGGCCCATCACGTCCATGACGGCGCTGCGCTCGGCCGCGGCCTCCTGCGCGATGTCATTCGATGTCCCCACCTTCGGCATGTGGTGGTGGTCGGTTCCCTTGCGCGGCTTCTGATTGGCTCGTCCCATTCGAAAAAGAATAGCCCTCCGACTTGACCGACAAGGCAGTTCTCCATATAATCCCGCTTCCGCACACGGGAAGCCTGCGCACTCTGGCCGGCCTGCCCGCAGCGGATTGACACGGACGCCTTGAAGCTCTCAACAGAGCAGCACCCTGAGGAATCGGGGTTTCGGGGACGAGTGTCGGCTCGGTGCTCCCCTGGCTGCGACCCCTGGTCGTGCAGTCGGGAGTGGCGGCGCCGAGCAAGCGGCTCCTTGAAAACGGAACAGTGATGCACAAAAGTCAGTGAGGATGTCCTCACCGCCTTGGCACTCGCGTTCTCGCGTGTGTCCGGATGGTGAGAGAGCATCCATGTCTAAATCAATGCTCAACAGGATCCTTCGGGAACCTGTGGAGCCAGTTGCCAGACGGGATTCAGTTTCCCGCGAGGCGGCTCTTTACCGATCACCGGTCGGTTCATCTTCGGATGAGCAGGCCAACGATCTCGATGGAGAGTTTGATCCTGGCTCAGGACGAACGCTGGCGGCGCGCTTAAAACATGCAAGTCGAACGAAAAGCCCGGGCTTGCCTGGGTGGAAAGTGGCGAACGGGTGCGTAACACGTGAGCAACCTGCCCCGAAGACTGGGATAACACCGGGAAACCGGTGCTAATACCAGATGTCTTCACCATGTCGCATGGCAAGGTGAAGAAATGGATTCCGCTTCGGGATGGGCTCGCGGCCTATCAGCTTGTTGGTGGGGTAATGGCCTACCAAGGCAACGACGGGTAGCTGGTCTGAGAGGATGTCCAGCCACACTGGGACTGAGACACGGCCCA
>JBKJIQ010000004.1:0-26739 GCA_046598395.1 Acidimicrobiia bacterium | reverse complement strand
CATGGTCGGGATGCCGGGATTTGAACCCGGGGCCTCAGCGTCCCGAACGCTGCGCGCTAACCAAACTGCGCCACATCCCGTAAGGGGCGAAAGTGTAGCGACCCGTCAGCGGGAGATCGGAGCCGTTACCGGTCCGAGCAGGTCTTTCGCCGCTCGGCGCAGGATTCCCGCGTCGATCGGCTTCACCAGTTCGGCGTCGGCGTCCACCCGCTTGGCCAGGAAACGATCGGCCTCACGGTCGAGCAGCAACAGGATCTTGGTGGGCGGCACCCGACCTTCGGCGGCTTCCATCCGCAGGTCGATCGCAACCGCGATGCCGCCCATGTTGGCGATCTGCATGTCGAGCACCACCAGATCGGGTGCGTGCTGGGCCACGGAATCGCGTACGTCCTGACCCCGCCGCACTTCGATAACTTGCTGTCCAGGGCCGGTAAATGCGGTGGTCACCTGGTCACGAATCCATGAGGCTTCGGCAGCGATGAGGATCGTGGTCACGTACGAACTTTACTCCCCGGCGGAGGGGGCCTTCGCCTCGATATCGGCGGGGGCAAACAGGATTCTCCCCACCTCGGCCAATGCCTCGAAATCGTGCACGTCATGGGCAAGGTACGGGACGAAGGTCACCGCAGCTGAGCGCGTCCGCACGCGCACGGTTTCGATCTGCGCCCGTTCGCGCTCTGCGATCTCGTTGAAGTTTGCAATGTTGTCGTACCGCTTGGCGAGCCGATCGCGCGCGTCGCGTTCGGCGCGGCGCGAGAGGGAGAGTTCGCCGAGTGATTCCCCGCGCGCCCGAAGCGCCGCCGCCGATTCCGTACCGAACCGCGGGTGGACTCGGTTCACGATGAGCGCGTCGACGGCGAGGTCGTGGTCGCCGATCCGTTCGGCGAAGAACCGGGCCTCTTCGATTGCGTCCCGGCGCGGGGAGGTGATCAGCACGAAACGGGTTTCGTCTTTCTCGAGGATCTCCACTACTCGCGCCGCGCGCGTCCGGAACCCTTCTTCCATCCCTTCGAACGCGCGGAAGAAGGTGACGATGTCGTCCACCACCTCCGCCCCCACCACGCGAGACGCGCGGCGGATGAATGCCTGCACTGCCGCGCCCGCCACCTTGAGATACGTGCGCGTCGGCACCATGAGGATTCGAAAGATCGGGTTGTTCAGGAGGCGCAAGAGCCGGGCCGGCGCGTCGAGAAAGTCGAGCGCGTGCCGGCTCGGGGGTGTGTCCACCACGATCAGATCGAACCTACCGTCTTCGTACAGCTCGTGCAGTTTCTCCATCGCCATGTACTCCTGGGTGCCGGAGAGCGCGCCGGAGATGTTGGTGTAGAAGTTGTTGGCGAGGATCCGGTGGGCCTGGGCGGGCGACTCCGCGTAGCGCGTCACCAGACCGTCGAAGGTGCTCTTGGAATCGAGCATCATCGCGGAGAGCGCGCCACCCGGCATGCGGTCGTCACTGGGGTCCCACCGGCTTGGGTCGATGAGGGCGGGTTCGTTGGTGAGACCGTCGAGCCCTAACGCGTTGGCGAGGCGCTTGGCGGGATCGATGGTGACCACCACGGCGCGTCGCCCGCGTCGAGCTCCTTCGATCGCGAGGATCGCGGCGGTGGTGGTCTTGCCCACTCCACCAGACCCACAACACACCGCAATGCGGCCGTGGTCCACGACGTCATCGAGGGTATGGCGGCGAACGTGGGGGTCGGTCACAGCGTGGCCAGCCCGGCGGTGAACGCGTCGGCGAGCATCTCGATCTCGGCGACTCCGATTTCCGATCGGAAGACGAAGGGCAAGCGGATCTGATCGAGCGGGAGGCGTTGCGCGAGCCGCTTCGTTTGCGCATGCTGAATCGCGCACCGTTCGGAGCGAAACGCGGCGGCGGCGGCGAGATCTTCGGCTTCCTGGGTCAGACCGGCGATCGGCTCGCGCCGGCCGTCGATCTCAGTGACGAACCCCACCGCGGTCATGTCGGCCATCGTGGCGGCCGAGGTCAACTGCGAAGCGTCGAGGTGCAGGTCTTCGTAACAGCCGTTCACCACAATCGGGCCGAGCCGCACGCCCACCCGATCTTCGATTGAGAACGCCGTGTCGATCGCCTCGTTCACTGGCGTCTCCTCGGGCAGCGTCACGAGCATCACCTGGCAGCGCGTGGGATCAGAGAGCAGTTCCACGACGTCGGCCGCCTGCTTGCGTACCGGCCCCACGCTCACCGCATCGAGGAGCCCATGGGCGGAGGTGAGGAACGTGAGCGCATGTCCCGCCGCGGGAGCATCCACGATGATGAGATCGGCGGCGCGGCTCTGTTCGAGGCTCTTGACCTTGCCGAGGACGAGAATGTCTTTCATGCCGGGAACCGCAGTGGCGATCACGTCGAGGGCGCCGGTCTGGACCAGCCGTTTCGATATTCGCTTGAGACTGTTGCCTTCGAGCCAGTCTCGGAGCGCCGCATCGGGGGTGAGCGCCCGGCCCCGAATGCCGGGCGCCAGGTCCTGTTCCTCATATCCGAGCGAGGGCCGATTGAAGGCGGTTGCGAGACCCGATTTACCCTCCACCTCCACGATGAGCACCGTCATGCCTATCCGCGCCGCGGCCACCGCCAACGACGCGGTCACCGTGGTCTTACCCACACCCCCCTTGCCCGCAACGATGACCACACGAGAGGTGGAGCAGAAGTGAGCCAGCTCCATCATTCCGAGCCTACGGGAGTGCGAGCGTCGGGCCGTCGCCGGGCCGCGATGGCCCTCCTCGTGCTGGGCCTCCTCGTGGGAATCTTCGGGGGTGGCTCCGCGGTCGCCGCGGCGAGCGGTCGGGGGATCGACGTCATTCAGATCGACGGTCTGATCGATCCGCCCAACGCGGCGCTCATCCAGGACGCGATTCGAAACGCGAACCGCGATCACCGGCAGCTCCTGGTGATCAAGTTCAACTCCGGCGGCGCAGTCGACGTGGATCCGAGGCCGTTGGTCGGCGCGGTGCGGGACTCGCGGGTTCCCATCGTCGCGTGGATGGGTCCGTCGGGCTCGAAGGCCCGCGGGCTGGCCGCCGTGTTGGCGCTGCAAGCGTCGGTGGTCGGCGTGTCGAACGGTTCGACCATCGGCCCGATCGTCCCGTTCCTCCTCGATGGCGCCGGACCGCCGTTCCCGTTGACCTCCACCCCCGTGAACAGCAGAGAAGGACGGATTCTGACGCGCAGGGACCGTATTGAGCATCGTTCGCTCGGTGCCGACGATGCCGCCCGGCTGGGCGTGACGGACCGTGTCTGCGCGGCGCCACCAGGGTGCGCCACCCTCGGCGATTTCGTGGTGGCCCTCGATGGCAAGACCGTGGTCACTGCGGCCGGCAACGTGAAGCTCGATACCGCGAAGGTGGTGGGCAAAGGCGCAGATCGCCGCCGTCGGCCGGATCTGCAGATTCATTTTCGCAAGCTCGATCTCATCGGTCAGGCGGTGCACACCCTCACCAATCCGTCGATCGCGTACCTCCTGCTCGTCGTTGGTCTCTCGCTCATGGTGTTCGAGTTCTTCACGATCTCGATCGGACTCGCGGGGGCCACCGGCGCCGTCGGGCTCATCGGCGCGTTCGTTGGCTTCTCCCATCTCCCCGTCAACGTGTGGGCGCTCGGGCTGATCTTCTTCGCGATGCTCGGTTACGCCATCGACGTGCAGGCGGGCCGTGCGTATTCGTGGACGGTGATCGCCACGGTGCTACTGATCGTGGGCTCGATCTTCCTGTACGGCGGTTCCTCCGCTCTCGACGTGTACTGGTGGCTGATCGTGTTGTTGGTCGGCTCCACGGTCACGTTCTTCGTGACCGCGATGCCCGTGGCGGTTCGGTCCCGGTTCTCCACCCCAACGATTGGGCGCGAGTCGTTGATCGGCGAGCAGGGTGAAGCGGCGGTGGATATCTCCCCCGAAGGCGTGGTGCTACTCCGCGGCGCGCGGTGGCGGGCACGAACGAACCGTGCCACTCCTATCACCGCAGGTGAGTCGATCCGGGTCGTGGAGGTCGACGGCCTGGTCCTGGAGGTCGAGCCCAAAACGGGCGCCGCCCGCGACTATCGCGAGCCCAAGCCCAAAGACTGAAGCTCGCGTTGGTCGGTACTCGGTCCACGCTTTACCTGCTGGTCACACTGTGGAATCGGGCTCTTGTGGGCTGTCTCACCCTCGGACTAGGTTCCGATCGAGGGCCCCGGTGGAGGAGCCCTGGCGACCCCGCAGGAGGGGAGCAGTGACGGTTCGTAACTCAGCAGGTAACCAATACGGGATGGCGAACGAGACCTGGCAACTCCGGGCCGCGTGTCGCGGGCCCGAGACCAGGGTGTTCTTTCCCCCGGCGAGCGGCGAACGCCGTGATGACCGTGAGCGCCGTGAGGCCAAGGCCAAAGTGATCTGCTCACAGTGTTCGGTGCGTACCGAATGTCTCGACTACGCGCTGTCGATTCGGGAACCGCACGGCATCTGGGGCGGCCGCAATGAACACGAGCGTCTCGAAATGCTCGCGAGCCGCGTCAGCTAGGTCTCGGCGCGTCGGTCGGTTCCTTCGAGGAGTCCCGATCTCGGGCCGGGGATGCGATCGTCGCCGCGGCGCCGGGTCACGCCGTCGCGATCCATGAAGGTCATCAGCGGGACCACGTATTTGCGGGTCGACGCCAAGGCGTCGCGCGCGTCGGCGATGGTGATCGAACCCTTCGCTCGCATCACCTCGATCACCCGATCGCGTGCGGCGACGATCGCGGTGAGCGCAAAGAAGATGCCGTCGAGTTCCATCAGCGCGCCTTCGCGGACGAGAGCCTTCGCCAGACCGACGTCGTCGGGTGCGGGAGGCGCGAACGGCGCAGCTGCGAGCGCGGCTAGGAATGTGCGGGCGGCGTCGGAGTTTGACACGCGTCCCGCATGATCGATCGCGTGGACGAGGCCACTCGTGGTTGCCAGCGACGGCATAGTGGTGAGCAAGGCCGTGAGTCGATTGACGTCGAGTTCGAGCTGACCGCCGAGCGCGTTGAGCGCGATTCCCGAATCGTCGGGATGGTCCCGGTGGTATTGGGCCACGTTCTCGATAGTCCGGTCCCGCAGGTCAGCGACGAAGCTCGGGTCGAGGATCCAATCACCGGTCGGCTCGCCGCCGGCCGCGGTCACGAGCGCCACCGCGTCCTGCTGGGCGAGGCCGGTACGAGTATCGAGTCCGGTCACGGGGAGCCAGCCCTCCGAAAGCAATCGGGTTCCCGGTGGAAGTGCAAGCCGGGCTGACGCCTCACTCGCCTTTCGCGCCGGCGTCACATCCACCACGGTGGCGCCGGCCACCGTGGCCGCGCTCCCCGGATCTCGCAACACAATGCGATCTCCGGGCGCCACGGCGATCGCGGCAGGGAAGCGCAGACGCGCGAACCGATCATCGAGGCGTCGACACCACACCCGGTGCTCGCCGGATCCGACCGCAGCAGTCAAGCGGCCGCGCCGGCGCAGTTCCACGCCGGGCAGGAGCGTCAGTTCCACGTCCACCACAACGACTGCACGCCATTGTTCCGAGCGGATCACCGCGTCACCCCGAGCGAGTTGGTGGTGGTCCACTCCGGCGAGGTTCAGCGCGACCCGACTCCCCGGTTCGCCGCGCTCGAGCGACGTTCCATGAGACTCGATGCCGCGAATGCGCACGCGATGACCGCCCGCGTCGAGGTCGTCGTCCACGTTGATCGGCCCGCCGGTGAGGGTGCCGGTCACGATCGTCCCGGCACCCTTGGCCGCGAAGACGCGGTCGATCCAGAGCCGAGGGCGTCCCACATCGCGCGCGCTCGGCGCGGAGGCGAGAGCACGGTCGAGTGCGGCGCGCACGTCATCGAGACCGAGGCCGGATCGGGCCGTGCAGGTCACGATCTCCAACCCTTCGAAACTCGTGCCCGCCACGTGTTCGTCCACCTCGAGGATCGCGATTTCGAGGGTCTCGGCGTCCACGAGGTCGGACTTCGTGACCACCACGATCCCGTGGCGCACGTTCAGGAGATCGAGGATGCGGAGGTGCTCCTCGCTCTGGGGCTTCCACCCTTCGTTCGCGGCAACGATGAGCATCGCCACGTCGACCGCACCCACCCCCGCCAGCATGTTCTTGATGAAACGGGTGTGCCCGGGGACATCCACGAAGCCGATGTCGGTGCCCGAAGGCAGGGTGGCGAAGGCAAACCCGAGGTCGATCGTGAGGCCGCGTGCTTTCTCCTCGGGGAAGCGATCGGGGTCAGTGCCCGTGAGTGCGAGGACGAGCGTCGACTTCCCGTGATCCACGTGGCCGGCGGTAGCGACAACTCTCATACGTGGACGCTCATGAGACGGTCCACACTCAGCGATCGACGGTGAGGGCGGCGAGGGCGCGCGCCACGATGCCATCGTCGTTCGGATCGATACTGCGAAGGTCGCACACGATCTGATCCGACTCCGTGCGCGCGATGACGCCGTGGTCTCGAAGGGTGGCCATGGCCGCGCCCGCATTGGGCACCGCGATTGCGATACCGATCGACGGGATCGTCAATCCCGGCAGGGTTCCGCCACCGGCCACGGCCTCGGTCTCCACGGCCTTCGCGTGGGCGAGGCCGGCACCGATCGACTCGGCGCGGGTGCGGAGCTCGTCGAGACTCGCGGTGGCCATGCGCCAGAGCGGGATCGAGGTTGCATCGCCGGAGAGGTAGACCAGCGCCACCTGTTGTAACACCGCGAGCGTGAGCTTGTCGGCGCGCATCGCGCGGGCGAGAGGATGACGCGCGATCGTCGCTACGAGATCGGCACGCCCCACGATCACCCCAGCCTGGGGACCGCCCAGGAGTTTGTCGCCGGAGAAGGTGACGATGCCCGCGCCCGCATCGATAGCTTGACGCACGCCCGGTTCGTCGCGCAGCCAGTGAGGATGGTGGGAGAGCCACGGTGTGGTCTCATCGAGGAGCCCGGAGCCCGCATCGACCATCACCGCCGGACCGAGAGGGCTGAGCTCACTCACCGGCGTGGCTTCGGTAAATCCAACCATCCGGTAGTTCGAAGCGTGCACCTTGAGGAGGAGTGCGGTCGCGGGCGTGATGGCTCGTTCGTAGTCGGCGCGGCGAGTTCGATTGGTGGTCCCCACCTCCACGAGTTGGCACCCGGACTCCGCCATGATCTCAGGTACCCGGAACCCGCCGCCGATCTCCACCAGCTCGCCGCGGCTCACCACCACTTCATGGCCGCGAGCGAGCGCGCCGAGCGCGAGCAAGACCGCAGCTGCGTTGTTGTTGACGACGATGCCGGCCTCGGCACCCACTGCACGCGCGAGCAGCGTGCCGGCGTGTTCGTGGCGCGATCCGCGGGTCCCCGTCTCGAGCCGAAACTCGAGGTTCGATGCCCCGCGCCCGATCGCGAGCGCGGCGTTCAGCGCTTCTTCGCCGATTGGGGCGCGGCCCAGGTTGGTATGCAACAGCACGCCCGTCGCGTTGATCACGGGTTGAAGCAGGCGCGTGCGTTGCTCGGCGACCCGTTGCCGAGCATTCGCGATGACGTCGGCCTCGGTGAGGGTGGCGCCGTCGGCGATCTTGGTGCGGGCATTCTCCACTGCGGCACGCGCCGCGTGGGCCAAGAGGTCATGCGGTAGGCCATCGAGCGCGGCGAGTACTCGATCAACGGGAGGTAGCGCACGCCGAGGATCCATGAGCCCAGGAGCGTAGGGCTCGGTCACCGTCTTTGAGGTCGTCGCGCGAACTGGGTGAAGTGGTGTTGGGTTATCCGGACCAGAGCGCAGAGACCGGAGCAGCGACGATCCGGTCACTCAGCGCCAGAGTGTGCGCCCCGGTGTGAAGCACGATGCCGACCCGAAATCGTTTGCCGACCCGATCTCGCAAATACGCGAGGTGCTTGGCGTGTGATGTCGTGGGTGTTGCGGTGGCTTTGATTTCGATTCCGACGATGCCTTGGCCGTGTTCCAGGATCACGTCGACCTCGCGTTGATCGCGGTCGCGGTATTGCGAGATCGCGACGGGTTGCTCGCCCCAGCCTGCTTGTTTGGCGAGTTCACCGACAACGTAACTCTCGAGCAACGGTCCGAACCACGGAGAGTCGAAGCGGGCGAGTTGATTCGCCGTGGTTCCGATGAGGTGACACGCCAACGCGGTGTCGATGAAGTGCATCACCGGCCGGCGCTTGGCGCGATTGGTCTGGCTGGTTGTCCAGCCGGGTACGAGCCTGATGAGGTAGAGCGTGGCGAGCACGTCTAAGTACGAGCGGACCGTTGATTGGTCAACGGCGAGTTCGCGCGCGAGATCGGCGATGACCACCTCGCCCGATGAGCGGACAGCAACCTGGCTGAGCAAGGCCGCGACCACATCGGGCCGGCGCACGTCCGCAATCTCGTTGATGTTGGACCCGGCGGTGACCGTGCGGATGTACGCAGAGCACCACGCGTTACGGAAACGCTGGCTCGGTGTGCCGAGGGCGAGTTCCGGGAACCCACCGTTGGCCACGATCTCCGCGTACTCCGCGCGACCGACGAGATCCGGAGGCTCAACCGTGAACGTCGGGTCGAAGATGCGTTGAACGAACGTTTCGTGGCGGCCGCGCAACTCGCCCGCCGACAGTGGGAGTAGATCAAGGATGCCAACGCGTCCCGTGAGCGTTTCCGACAGTGTTCGCGTGGTGAGGAATCGGGTTGACCCGGCGAGAATGAACTGGCCAGGCGTCCGATCGCCATCGACTGCCATCTTCAATGCGAGCAAGAGCTCGTTCCCGCCACGTTGGAACTCATCGATTGCGGATCGCGGCGGGAGTTGGGCGACGAATCCGATTGGATCCGTGCGTGCAAGGTCGCGGAGCGACGCGTCATCCAGGTTGGCGACGACACCGCGATCGAGCTGGACGTGGCGCACGAGCGTGCTTTTCCCGGCCTGGCGGGGACCGTTGATCACGAGCGCTCGGAAGCTTCCGAGCAGCTCGAGCGCAACGGGTTGTAAGCGACGAAGCGTGTCCATTCGCCCCGACTCTACCAGTTCAACCATAGTTTTGCCGGCTAACTAACCATAGTTCTGCGGTCACCGTCATCGTAGTTCTGCCGGAGTGCACTCGCGCTTGGCCGGATTCGGACACGGCATGATTCTCTCCCACTGGACTACAGGTTTCGGCGTGGTCGAGGCGTCGGTCACAGGAGTCGAGGGCGTCGGTAGGCTCGAGGTGTGGACCCTTGGCTCGACTACCGGTGTTGACTCCTCGGGACGCGGCCACCGTGATGTTGGTCCGGGACGCACCGGACCTCCACGTCTTTATGCTCCGACGAAACCTCGACTCCGTGTGGATCGCCGGCGCGTCGGTGTTTCCGGGTGGCGCAATCGATGTTCACGATCGGCACTCATCCTGGGAATCGCGCAGCCGCGGGTGGGATGACGAGCGCGCGAGTCGAGCAATTGGTGTGGATGCCGGTGGGCTCGGGTTCTTCGTCGGCGCGGTGCGCGAGACGTTCGAGGAAGCGGGGGTCCTGCTGGCGCATACTCGCGACGGTGAACCAGCCGACGCGCGCGTCGAGCATCTCGCCGCCGCGCGTGACGCTCTCAACACTGGTGACACGAACTTCGGTGCGTTCGTTGCAGAGCATGATCTCGTGCTCGCGGTCGACGAGTTGTACCTCTTCTCGCACTGGATCACGCCGCCCGGTGGACCGCGCCGGTACGACACGTGGTTCTTCGTTGGCGCGGCGCCGCCCGGCTCGTACGCACACGACAACGCGGAGCTCATCGACTCCGCGTGGGTTCGCCCGGTCGACGCACTCGCGGCGGGCGACCGTGGTGAGATGGATCTGATCTTCCCGACGCGCAAGAGCCTCGAAGCGTTGGCGCGGTTTGACCGCGCCGATGAAGTGTTGGACGCGGCTCGGCGCGCGAGGTCGGTGGACAACACCGGTCGCCTGTGTCTCACCGATGAACCGGCGGGCGGACAACGGATCGTGTTGCCCGGCGACGTCGAATGGACGGACGGAGTAGCGCCATGCCCAACATGACCCCTGAGGTGCCGAGCGCGCTGTCGCCGCTTGTGCGGCGAGTCGTTGCGTCGAACCCAAGCCACATGACGGGTCCGGGGACCAACACC
The DNA here is from genome assembly GCA_046598395.1 of Acidimicrobiia bacterium. Taxonomy (GTDB): domain Bacteria; phylum Actinomycetota; class Acidimicrobiia; order IMCC26256; family JAENVU01; genus JAENVU01. Next base: position 16,666 of record JBKJIQ010000004.1, on the reverse strand, counting down.
TATCTCGTGGGCATCGATGAAGTGGCGGTGATCGATCCGGGTCCCGATGATCAGCAGCACACCGACGCGATCGTGGGCGCGGCGACGCGCGAGCGGGTCCGGTGGATTGTGTTGACGCACACTCATTCCGACCACGCGCCCGGTGCGAAGCGGTTGGCCAAGGCCACGGGCGCGGAGGTGCTGGCGTTTTCGAAACGCGAGAAGCACGTTCCGGTCGACCGCGCGATTGGCGAGGGCGACACGATCGATGGCACCGAGTTCCGGCTCGAGGTGCTGCACACGCCGGGCCATGCGCCGAACCACCTCTGTTTCCTCCTCGAAGAGGAACGGATGCTGTTCACCGGCGACACGATTCTCGGCGGGATGTTCTCCGTGGTGTCGCCCGCGGCTCGTGGCGACATGGCTGCCTACATGAAGTCGCTGGAACGGTTGCGCTCGCTGCGCCTGCGGTCGATCGCGCCCGGTCACGGCGAGTTGATCGACGACCCGCGCGCCCGTATCGACGAGTACCTCGAGCACCGTCGCGATCGGGAGAAGCAGGTGCTCGGACTCGTGCGCACGGGACCGACCCGCGTGAAGGACATCGTCGCGACGCTGTATCAGGACACTCCTGCGCCGCTCATCCCCGTGGCCGGGAAGCAGATTTACTCGCACCTCCAGAAGTTGCGCGAGGAAGGCAAGGTCACGGGACGCGATGCCCGAGGCATCTGGACGTTGGCGTAGGTCTCCGGAGCCTGTTGCTCAGACGGTGGTGGTTTGGTGGGTTATGCCGTACATCGGCCGAAACAATTGATTCCGGTCCCGTAAGGCTGGGGTCAACTGTCGCGCGGCTCGCGTCGATGAATCGCACTATGAGTGTGACGAGGTCCCAGATCGAAGCAGAAACCTACGTACCGGCGAGAAGCCAGAAGGGCGGCCGCTCGTCGCGGTAACGGCGCCGGAACACTGGCGTGATTGTTGGGGCTGTGGTCCTCGCAGTCGTGCTTGGGCTCGGTGGCGGATACCTGCTCTTCCGCGACGACGGCGGATCGAACTCGACGAACTCGGGTGCGGCCGCGGCGGCACTCGAAGCGGGTCTCCAGGCCCAGATCCAGGGCGACACCGCGACCCCAACGCAGAAGTTTCAAACCGTCGTCACCTTGGCGGAGGCGGCGCGGGCGTCGGCGGCGGCGAGGTTCGCCGTTGCGAGCTCGAATATCCGGGCGGTGCAACCGGCCATCTCCACGGGTGGCAGCAGCTCTTCCACGATCCGGGCCGCGAGCGCATGGAATGCGGCACCCGCCGGCGAGTCGGGCGCGCTCAGCGCGACGGGCTGACCGGTGTCGCCACCCTCGGACACCTCGGGCTCCAGCGGAATCGACGCCACGAGCGGCGCATTGATCTCTGCGGCGAGCGCGGCACCGCCGCCGGTGCCGAAGAGCGCGAATCGTTGGCCATCGGGAGCCACGAACTCGCTCATGTTCTCCACCACCCCGACCACCTTCATGTACGAGCGTCGGGCCATGTCGGCGACCCGAGTAGCAACCTTCTGCGCCGCGAGCGCAGGCGTGGTGATCACCAGCATCTCGGCTTGGGGTAACAGCCGGGCGAGACCCATCTGCACGTCGCCGGTACCCGGAGGCATGTCGACGATGAGGTAGTCGAGCTCACCCCAGCGCACATCGGTGAGGAACTGCTCCACCGCCTTGGTGAGGATGAGCCCGCGCCACATGAGTGCCGTCGATTCGTTCTCCACCAGGAACCCCATCGACACGATCTCGAGGGTGCCGCCACCGTCGACGTCGCGGTGATGGGGAGTGATCTTGCCGTTCTCGCCGCTCAGTCGGCCCTCGACGCCGAGCATGCGCGGCACGCTGAATCCCCAGATGTCGGCGTCGAGCACGCCCACCCGTAGACCGCGCGCCGCGAGCGCAGCGGCGAGGTTCACGCTCACCGAACTCTTGCCGACGCCGCCCTTGCCGCTCGACACTGCGAGCACGCGGGTGGTGATGGGGATCATGGTGTCGGGTGCGTTTTCCCGCGCGTTGAGCCGCGCGCGTTGCATCGCGGCGGATTTCTGTTCTTGGGTCATCTCGACCCAACGGACCTTCACATCGTTGATCCCGGGCAGGCTCGTCACCTTCGACGCGATCTCGCGCCGGATCTCGGCCTGAAGCGGACAACCGAGTGTGGTCAAGGCGATGTGGATCGTGGCGACACCGTCGGTGGCGATCGCAATCTCGCGCACCATCCCGAGCTCGACGATGTTGGCCTTGAGCTCGGGGTCCATCACCCCACCGAGCATTCCGCGCACGTCGTCTTCACTTGGTAAGGCGACGATCGGGGGCTGGGCGATCGGATTCGTTTCGGTCATGGTCATCCGATGAGAGAGAGGTGGGAGCCGACGGTTCGGCTTCGGTGAATAAAAACAGTGTCGGCCTTGAAAATATGCCCATCGACGTCTACGGTCAAGGCATGGAACTCGAGGTGCTCAAGGCCCTCGGCGATGAAACTCGCCATTCCCTGTATCGCGAGCTGGCCGGGTCAAACGCGGCGCGCTCCGCATCGGACCTGGCCGAGACGCTCGGGCTCCACCCCAATACCGTTCGCTTGCACCTCGAACGACTGCGCGACGCCGGGCTCATCGAGGTCGAGGCGATCCATCGCGGCACCGTCGGACGACCACAACATCAGTACTTCCTCGCTCCCGGTGCGCCCGGCCTCGGGTTCGATCCACCGGCCCATGTCCTGCTCGCCGGACTCCTCGCCGCGCTGGCCGAGTCCACCGGAGCCGACTCGAATGCCGCCCGCGCCACCGGTCGGGCGTGGGGCCGCAGTGTGGCGGAACGCACCAGTGACCGAGCGTGTCTCACCGCGATGGGTCAGGAACTCGATCGCCTCGGTTTTGCGCCGGCATCGGACGAAAATGCAACGTTGGATGGCTCTACGCGCATCGACTTTCTTCACTGCCCGTTCCGGGAGCTGGCTGAGGCCTACCCCGAGCTGGTCTGCAACTTGCACCGAGGAATCTGTGAAGGCATCGCGGATACGGGCCGAGGAACAGTGAGTGGATTCTCGTCGTTGTATGAGCCGGATCCCTGTCATGTGGTCGTCGCGGTATCCTAACCGTCCCCGAAATCAACGGAGCGCACCATGAGCATGTTCACTGTCACCGACGCCCGTGTCGCCTTCACCGTCACCGACGCGGCCGCGGCCAAGGTCAAGACCCTCATCGAGGCCGAGGACACTCCCGGTCTGGCGTTGCGGGTTGCCGTTCGTCCGGGTGGGTGCTCGGGGTTTAGTTACGAGATGTTCTTCGACGCCGACATCGCCGCCGACGATGTGAAGACCGATCACGGTGGCGTCCAGGTGGTGATCGACCCGGCCTCGATCGAGCACCTGGGTGGGGCGGAGCTCGACTACCGCGACGGCCTGCAGGGCTCCGGCTTCCATGTGAGCAACCCGAACGCGCAGCGCACCTGCGGCTGCGGCCAGTCGTTCAGCTGAGCCGCCTTGCGTTCATCCTCGACGGCGCGCCCGTCGAGGTCGAGATCACCGACGGTGAAACGCTGCTGTCCGTTGTGCGCGAGCGGTTGGGTGTCGTCACCGTCAAAGACGGTTGCGCCCCCCAAGGTCAGTGCGGATGTTGCACCGTGTTGGTCGACGGCGACGCGCGTGTTTCCTGCGTGACTCCTGCGGCTCGGATCGCCGGACGATCGGTGACCACCCTGGCCGGGCTTGACCGCGATGTCTGTGCATCGTTGGCCGACGCGTTGGTGACCACCGGCGGTTCGCAGTGTGGGTTCTGTACTCCGGGGATCTTGGTCCGGCTCGCCGCGCTGCAGACGAAGGCCAAGACCACCTCGGCCGATGTCGATCGTGCGCTCGCGGCGCATCTCTGCCGCTGCACCGGCTGGCAAACGATCTACGAAGCCGCCGCCGCCCACTTCGGCACCGACCCCGAGACCGAGACCGACTTTGGCGCAGAGGGCATGCCTCCAGGCATGCAAAGTGCGCCGAAGTCAAGAGATTTCGCGCGCGCGGGGCGGCGCGCGGTGCTCGAGGGCGACGCGGGTCAGGGGGTCGGGATCAAGACGCCGTTGGGTGATGCCGGGTTCGCGGACGACACCGCGCCGCGTGACGCGTTGGTTGCGGTCCCGTGCGCGCCCGGGATTGAAGCGGAGACGGTGACCGCCGCCGGATTGGAGTGGGTCATCGGCGACACGCTCGACGACGCTCGCCGCCGTGCGGGCAAGGTGCAAGGCCGCCGGACAACGGTGGCTGAGGTGACCCCGTTCCCGTTGCCGGATCTCCCGGACGGTGGAGTCCGGGTCGCTACCGGATGGCTCGAACCCGGATATCTGGAACCCGATGCCAGTTGGTGCCAGCCCGGTGGGGAGCCTGCGACCCCACTCGCCAACGGTGGCGCCTTTGGCGGCAAGGCCACTTCGGCCGCTCCGGCCGCAGCGCGCGAGTTAGCCGATGCCCTTGGGCGTCCGGTGCGCGTGGTCTACGCGCGTGAAGACGTGGTGCGCCTCGGCCCGAAGCGCCCACCAATCGCCGCCACGGCGGTCCCAGTTGAAGGCGCGGGTGATCGTCGGATCGAGATCCGCGGCGTGACCGCGCTCGAGCTGCCGATGTACCAGCCGGTGTACGACTTCACCGTCGACGCCCAGTGGGAAGTTCGCGAGTTGGTCGGTCCGCCCGTATCCGATGCATTGCGCGCGGTCGGGCTCGCGGAGCACACGATTCTGGTGGAGGCGGCGATTGATGCCGCCGGTTGGGATCGTGCATCCCTGCTGGAAGACCCGCGCGCCACCGCGGTGATGCTCGACACCGTGGTCCGCAACGCGGCAGGTGCACTCGCTGGCGCGCGCGTCCACGTGGATGAGGCGACCGGCGCGATCACCGGGATTGACGTCCGAGTCGACGCGGGTGATTCCCTCGACGAGGTTGTCCTGCGCTCCTATGTGATTGGCGCCGCCCACATGGCACTCGGTTGGGTACTCACCGAAGGACTCGCCGTCGATCCCGAAACGGGCGAGGTCCTCGACCTCACGATCCGCTCGTTCGGCATCATCCGTCCGAAGTCCATGCCCCCCGTGCAGGTGGAGATCGTGCCGAGCGACGACGCGCCGCGTGCCCTGGCATCGGGCGCGGTGTTCGCCGCGGTCGCGGCAGCGATCTGGAACGCGGTCACCCGCTCGGATGGCGAACGACCGGATTCGTTCCCCGCCGTGGGAACGCGCGCCGCCCGTATGCTCCGCCGATGACCGTCACCCCGATTCTCACTCCCAGTGCCCCGCCCGTCGCGGGGCCGTACTCACCCGCGGTGCGCGCCGGCGACTGGCTCGTACTCGCGGGTCAGATCCCGCTTGATCCCGCGACCGGGCTCATCGTGGCCGGTGATGCAAGCGCTCAAGCCCAGCAGGTGCTTGACAACATCGTCGCGGTCCTGACCGACTGCGGCGCGACGCTGAACGATGTGGCCAAGACCACGGTGTTCATCACCGACTTCGCGGACTTCGCCGCCATGAACGATGTGTATGCAGCGGTGTTCGGTGACCACCGCCCCGCGCGGTCCACGGTGCAGGTGGCTGCACTCCCTGCCGGCGCCAATATCGAGATCGAGGCCTGGGCCTACCTGCCCGTCGGGTAGGGATCGGTTCGGTAAGGTCTCGTTGTGCCCGGAGCCATCATCATCATTGTGGTCATGATCCTGCTCGGACCCGTCGCTGTCATGGCTGCCGGTGCCGCGTGGAGCGGTCTCGTCGGCTGGCTTGTCAGCGACGATGCCGACCAACGGGCCGAAGGCCAACCCGTCTGACCAAACCGTCGGAATCGGATAGCCCGTTTACAGGGCTCGGGTTTGGCCAAATCGGTAGCCCACGGACCGCACGGTCTGGATCAGGTTCGCGTGTTCCTCGCCGAGCTTGGCGCGCAGCCGACGCACGTGGACGTCCACCGTGCGCGCACCGCCGTAGTACTCATAGCCCCACACCCGTGACAACAACTGTTCACGGGTGAACACCTTCGACGGATGCGTGGAGAAGAATTTCAAGAGTTCGTATTCCATGTACGTGAGGTCGAGGGGTTTGCCGGAGAGCGCGGCCTGATAGGTCTCGAGGTTGAGCCGCAGATCGCCGTACTCGACGAGCTCGGGCTGCGAACCGCGACCGGCTCGCCACATGAGATGCCGCAGCCGCGCTTCGAGCTCTTGGGGGTGGAATGGCGAAAGGCAGAAGTCGTCGAACAGGTCTTCACGTTCGCTCAGTTCTGCGAGTTGGGCGCCGGTCACCAGCAACATCAAAGGCTCCAGCACGGCATCGCGTTTGCGCAGCGTGCGACACAGCGAGAACGCGCCTTCGGGGTCGGTGTCGGCCACGATGATCGCACCGCCCCACCCGTCGTGCGGCTCGATTTGGGTCGCGACGGACGCGTTCTCCACCGCCTTCCACGCGTATCCACCAAGGTCCAGGGTTTGGACGAGCATCGCCGGTGGCGGATCGGGAAAGACGAGGATGGGAGCCGGCATCAGAGCGACCCCAGATAACGGTCGAGCTCCCATTGCGTCACTTGTTCTTTGTACGAGCTCCAGTCGCGACGCTTGTTGCGGATGAAGTATTCGAAGACGTGTTCGCCGAGCGCGTCAGCCACGAGTTCGGATCCTTGCATCACGTCGAGCGCTTCCGCGAGCGACTGCGGCAGGAGATCGATGCCGGCGGCACTGCGGGCCGCGGGGGTCATCTCGAAAATGTTGTTCGTAGCTTCTTCCGGGAGTGGATACCCCTCCTCGATGCCCTTCATCCCCGCGGCCAACATCACCGCGAACGCGAGGTAGGGGTTGCATGCAGGATCCGGTGAACGGAACTCAACACGCGTGCTCGACTCTTTGCCGCGTTTTGGATTCGGTACCCGCACGAGGGCCGACTCGTTGTTGCGTGCCCACGAGATGTAGGTGGGCGCTTCGTACCCGTCGATCAGACGTTTGTACGAGTTGACGGTCTGATTGGTAATGGCAGTGATCTCGCGCGCGTGATGCAGAAGGCCGGCCACAAAGTGCTTGCCGACTTTGGAAAGACCGTGCGGATCGCCGGCGTCGTGGAACGCGTTCACGTCGCCTTCGAAGAGCGAGAGGTGGGTATGCATGCCGGAGCCGAACGCGCCCGCGATCGGCTTGGGCATGAAGGTGGCGTGCACGCCGAGTTCACTCGCGATGCGCTTGACCACCATGCGGAAGGTCATCACGTTGTCGGCCATGGACAACGCGTCGGTGTAGCGGAGGTCGATCTCGTGTTGGCTGGGGCCGTTCTCGTGGAACGAGTACTCCACCGGAATCCCGAGCGCCTCGAGCGTGAGGATGGTGCGGCGCCGAAGTTCGTTCGCGGTGTCGGTGTGGGTGAGGTCGAAGAACCCGGCGTGGTCGAGCGGCTCGGGATCCGTCGCGGAGCGGAAGTAGAAGTATTCGATCTCGGGGCCTGCGAAGAACGTGTAGCCGTGCTCGCTGGCCCGTTGGAGGTTGCGGCGCAGTACGTTGCGGGGGTCCCCGTCGAAGGGTTCGCCGCTGAGTAGCTGGATGTCGCAGAACATTCGGGCCACGGGAGCGTCGTCACCCCGCCACGGGACGATCTCGAAGGTGGACGGGTCCGGCATCGCGAGCATGTCGGATTCCTGAACCCGGGAGTAGCCCTCGATCGCGGAGCCGTCGAAGGTCATACCCTCTTCCAGAGCACTTTCGAGCTCGGCGGGGGTGATCGCAAAGCCCTTCAGCGAGCCGAGCACATCGGTGAACCAGAGCTGCACGAAGCGCACGCCCCGCTCTTCGACGGTACGCAAGACGTATTCGAGCTGTGGTGCCATGGTCTCGCTCCGATCAGGGGAATCCGCCCGGCTCGGCACAGTGTACGGACGCTGACGTAGGCTCCCGCCGCTTGGGAAACGAGCAGTTACAGAGCGTTCACATTTCGGCAATGGACCCGCAATCACCGTCCGCGAGGCTCCCCCGAGCCCGCAATCCAAACCGTAAAAAGATCAGGAGCATCACGTGGCGTACAAGGCCGAATACATCTGGATCGACGGAACTGAGCCCACGGCACGGTTGCGCTCCAAGACCAAAGTCATGGCGGACGGTGCGGATCTCCCCATCTGGGGTTTCGACGGTTCGAGCACGAACCAGGCGCCGGGCGACAAGTCGGACTGCGTGCTGCGCCCGGTCTTCTCGTGTCCTGACCCGCTACGGGGTGGTTCGCACAAGCTCGTGATGTGCGACGTGCTGTACACGAGCATGGAGCCGCACGTGACCAACATGCGCGCGCTGCTGGTGCCCATCGCGGAGAAGTTCAAGGCTCAAGAGTCCCTGTTCGGTATCGAGCAGGAGTACAACTTCTTCCAGGACGGTCGGCCGTTTGGGTTTCCCCCGGGCGGGTTCCCGGCCCCTCAGGGCTTCTATTACTGCGGTATCGGTGCCGACGAAGTGTTCGGTCGCGAGATCGTGGAGGCCCATATGGACGCGTGCCTCGAGGCCGGAATTGGGATTTCGGGCATCAATGCCGAGGTCATGCCCGGCCAGTGGGAGTTCCAGGTCGGCCCGCTCGGCCCGCTCGAGGTATCGGACCAGTTGTGGCTCGCGCGTTGGCTGCTGTATCGCATCGCCGAGGACTTCGGGATTGCGGTCACGATCACGGCGAAGCCCGAGCCTGGCGACTGGAACGGCGCGGGTGCGCACACGAACTTCTCCACCAAGGCGATGCGCGAGGGCTACGACCCGATCATCACGGCGTGTGAGGCACTCGGCAAGAAGGTTGCAGAGCACGTGGAGGGTTATGGCCACGGCATCGAGGACCGGTTGACTGGCAAACACGAGACGGCGCCCTACAACGAGTACAGCTACGGCGTCTCGGATCGGGGTGCGTCGGTGCGAATCCCGTGGCAGGTCGAGGTCGACCAGAAGGGCTACATCGAGGACCGCCGCCCGAACGCCAACATGGACCCGTATGTGGTGACCCGACTCATCGTCGACACCTGCTGCAGCGCCCTGGCGTAGTCCGGGAACGTGGTGCGCCACTTGTTCGCGAACGTCACGGTGACGCGTGGCGCACGTTGCATCAGGGCCGTTCGTCGAGCGTGATGGTGACGGCGGCTGCGGCCCGGCTGATGGTCGTGAGCAGCGCGGTGACCAACAGCGCGAGCCCAAGTAACTCGAGCGAGTCCGACACCGACGCGGCGAGGCCAAACGACAGCTTCCAGCGCTCGTCATCGAAGAGGGCGGATTTCACGACTTCGATCCCGCCCGACCCGCCGGCGAAGGCAATCGCGGCCACGAGGAGTTGGTTGCGCAGGGGGTTCGGAAGCTTGCGCCAGAAGGGCCAATACAACACGAGCAGCACGGCGACCAGAGGCAAATAGACGAGAATCCACGCGAATCGCAAGGGTCCGCTGGTGGCGAACAGGTTGTGTAATCCGTCGGAAAGATGTTGATGTAAGTACGCCATCTCGTCGAGCGTCAGCAACGCGAACACGGCACTCATACCGACCCACCGCACGCGATGCCAGCGATCGCGCACGGTCATACCCAGCACGCCGAGCAATGCCGTGGCGGCGAGGAGCAGCAGAATCTTTGCACCGCTCGGGAAGTTGGTCTTCTGGTCCGAGTCGAAGAGGTTCACCATCGTGTTGACACCGGACGCATTGCGTGCGAACTGGGCCACGAACGTTGCGACGATCAGGAATACGACGCTGATCCAAATCCATCGGTTGACGGTGCGGACCCGCAGCGCGATCGCCGTCGCGTCGGTAGGAGGTCCGAGATCGCCGATTCCCGCGATGCGTTGAGCCCTGCGCCCGCCGGACTCAACGTTCATGACGGTGCCCCAGCGGCCGATTCCCGTCTTCGCTCAGCATGGTGTTGTGCAACGAAATCCCTCAGCCCGGTATGCGGAACGGGATCGTAGAGGCGAACGGCAGAGGTTGCACCATGATCCGTCGACTGAATGCCGTGGTCCTGAAGGGTCAGACGTTGCATGGGGTGGTCGCGCCGGGCCAATGTGGGCGGTGGCAGGTGTGGGTTCAGCAGCGACGCTCAGTGTTTCGGTGGTCATACCGTCGATTGGTCGCGGGGTTCTCGCGGAGGTAGTGGGGACAGTCCTGGCGCAGGGACCGCATGAAGTCATCGTGGTGGCCGATGCTCACCCGGATCGGGTTGAGGAGGTTCTGACCGGCGCCGGGCTTGGCGCAGATGCCCGAGTGCGGGTGATCGCGGGTCCCGGGCGAGGTGCGGCACCGGCGCGTCAAGCCGGACTTGATGCCGCGACGGGCGACGTCGTGTTGTGGATTGACGACGACGTTGTAGCGGGCCCCGACCTCCTCGACGGCCATCGGCGTGCACACGAAGAGGCGCCGGATCGGGTCGTGGTGGGGTACATGCCAGTGACCGAGCACCAACAGGCTCGACGCGTGGCGGCGGTAATTTATGCCCATGACTATGAATCCGCGTGCGAGGCCTTGGATGTGGACCCGGATGGGGTCCTGCTCGCACTCTGGGCCGGCAACGTATCGATGCGACGCTCCGACGGTATACGGGTCCCCCAATCGACGGAAGCGTTCCGTGGCCGCTTCCGTGAAGACGAAGAGTTCGGATTCCGGTGTCAGCGCGCCGGTCTGGTCGGCGTCTTCGACCGTGCTTTGACCGCAGTCCACCACTACGACCGGTCGGTCGCCGATTTCCTCGACCACGCGCAGGCGCAGACGCAATCGAGCTACAAGCTGCTCAATCAATATCCGGACCTCGCGGTCTACCTGGACCCCACCGGTGGTATGCCAGCTGCTGCCAAGTGGGTTGTCCGAGCGACCCGTTTGCCTCTCGTCGGAGGGGGGCTTCGAGCCCTGATCGTCTCGATCGCGGTTCGTCTCGACCGCGGCACTCCGACCCGGTTTCGGGTTCGGACTGCGGTCATTGCCCGTGCGGTCCTCCAAGTTGCCGTTCCGCCCGAGGTTGTCTGAGCCACGCGAGAACGGAACGGAACTTGTGGCTATCGTGCGCAGTGCGTTTCGGTGGCTGGGCCACACGCCGAGGCACATGAGAGGATCGTGCTCGGCCATCTCGGACCGTCCGCCGGGCCTCTGACGAAAGAGAGACGCCATGGTCGATGCCATTCCCGCCGGGCTCGAAGGACGGATCGTTCCCTACCTCATGATCGACGGTGCGGTTGCGGCGATCGCGTTCTACGCGGCGGCGTTCGGTGCCGAGGAGCGGTATCGGTTGGCGATGCCCGATGGCACCATCGGGCACGCCGAGATCGCGGTCAACGGTGCGACGGTATTCCTTGCCGACAGTCCGGATGAGATGCCCGGAAACGCGGGCAATCCGAAGAAGCTCGGCGGTTCGAGCGTGATGCTCCATCAATTCGTGGCCGACGTCGATGCGTCCGTCGCGAAGGCGGTGGCTGCGGGTGCGACGGTCGTGCGCGCTCCGGAAGACCAGTTCTACGGAGATCGCGCGGCTCTCGTTGCGGATCCGTTCGGTCACCTCTGGTCGTTCCACACCCACGTTCGTGACGTCAGCCGCGAGGAGATGCAGCGCGCCGTCGAGCAGATGACCTGAGACTGCGACGCTCTAAGTCGGCGCCTTGGCTTCCTTCGGGAGGCCGAGGATGCGTTCGCCGATGATGTTGCGTTGTATCTGGCTCGTGCCGCCTGCGATGCGCGCGCCGGGGGCGGAAAGCAACCCGTCGGACGCGGGACTCACGAGCATCGCATCGGCGCCTGCAATGTTCGTGCGGAACTCGGCCGCGTCGAAAAGCAACTCGGTCATCGCGAGCTTGGCGACCGACCCGAGCACCGACGCCACTGGGCCCTGGCGTTGGCCCATCGCGTGCAGGGTGGTGCCGCGAGTCCAGAGCGCCGCGAGCTTTTGCCGGCCGATTTCGTCGAGGTCGCCGCCCATCGCCACCATCGTGTCGAGTCGGCGTTGGATACCCACACCCGACCCTCCGATATAGCCCCGCTCGTTGGTGAGCGCAGACATCGCGACCATCCACCCGGCGTGTTCCGGTCCGATCAGCGAGTCGGCCGGCAGTGTGACGTCGGTGAGAAACACTTCGTCGAACTCCGCGCCGCCGTTCATCTGTCGGAGCGCTCTGGTCTCCACTCCTTGCGCACGCATGTCGAGCACGAAGAACGAGATACCCCGGTGCGGAGTGGCATCGGGGTCGGTCCGCGCCAGCAGAATGCCGCGATCGGCGATCCGCCCGTTCGAGCACCAGACCTTCTGCCCGTTGACGACCCAGCTATCGCCGTCGCGCTCGGCGCGCGTCTGCAACGATGCCAGATCTGAACCCGCCTCCGGTTCCGAGAACAGCTGACACCAGACCTGGTCGCCGCTGATGATCGGGCGCAAGTGCTCGGCCCGCTGTTGCGGAGTCCCGAACGCGAGCAACGCACCGCCGGTGAGCACGCATCCCACCATGTTGATGAAGGGCGGTACTTCGGCGTGCGCGCACGCAGTGGTCCATGCGACGGTGTGGTCGGGCGTGAGGCCGCGACCGCCGTACTCCGGAGGCCAGTGAATACCCGCGAATCTCGCCTCGAAGAGTTGGGCCTGCCACTCTCGGCCCGCGGCTTCCAACTCCGACGGCAGAATCGCGCCGTAGTCGGGCGGCGCATCGATGCGGTTGGCCTCGAGCCACGCCCGCGCCTCGGCTGCGAACTCGTCGACCCCGATCACGCGGCGCAGTGTACGAGCGCCCGGGCGGACCGCGCGGTTGTGCTCAGGCGCGACGGGCTTGGATCTCGGCGGTGATCGCCGGCACGATCTCGTGGAGGTCGCCGATCACCGCATAGTCGGCCTTCGCGACCATGTTGGCGGCAGGGTCAGTGTTGATCGCGATGATGCACTTCGCGCCGGATGCTCCAACCCAGTGTTGAATCGCGCCCGAGATCCCACACGCGAAGTAGACGTCGGCGCCGATGCGCGTGCCGGTCTGGCCCACTTGGTCGGTGTGATTGCGCCACCCGTTGTTGGTCACGGCACGGGAGCAGCCGACAACCCCGCCCAGGGTATTTGCGAGTTCGACGAGTGGTGCGAACCCCTCGGGAGATCCCACGCCGCGGCCGCCGCCGATCACCACCGCGGCCGTCGCCAACGTCTGGCCTGCTTCTCGCTCGACCCGGTCGCGCACTACGGTCAGCGCGGCGGACGGTTCGATGTCGGGTGTGAAAGGCGCAGGTATTGCGACGCCCGGCTCCGCGGCAAGTGTTGGCTCGAGGCTGTGGAGCGCGACCGTTATCAGCTTCACCTGCGCGCGCAGGGATGCACGCTCATGCAGCGATCCGCCCCACCGGACGCGAGTGAGTTCCCATATGTCGTTCGATGTGTCGAGACTTGCCGGCAGCACATTCGCGATGAAGGGTGCGTCGACGCGCGCCGCGACCTGGGCCAAAGCTTCGTTGCCCCGATCGGTTCCGGAGGCAATGAGCGCGGTCGGGTTCAGCGAAGTGAGCAGTGAGACCAACGCGTCGGCGGATGTGTCGGCGCCGTAATCGGCGAGCAGATCGTGATGGGCCTGGTGAACGACCGTCACGCCGTGGGCGCTGAGTTCCGGCGCGAGTCCATCGGCGATCGATCCGATCGTGACCGCGTGCAGCTCGTGGCCGAGCGAGCGGGCGAAGGTCAAAGCTTCGAGTGTGGCAGGCACGAGTGCACCGCGGTCATGTTCGACGAGCACCAGCGTGGTCACAGCAGCCCTCGCTCTGCGAGCACATCGACCACCGCACTCGCAGCACTCGGACCTTCGCCCAGCACCACCAGGCGCGACTCTTGCTCGGGCGGCGCCAAGAGCCGAACCATGGCCTGACCACCCGGTTCACCGACCGGGTCGTAGGTGCTCACGGTGGCCCTGCGGGAGGCAAGCCGACCTTTCATGGTCGGGTACCGCGGGAGGTTGATGCCCTCCTTGACACCCACCACGGCGGGGAGTGGCAACTCGTACACCTCTTGTACTCCGTCGATCTCTCGCTGCACGCGGGCGATGGAATTGGCGACGCTGAGTCCCTTGGCGCCGGTGATCATCGGCCGGGCCAACGCGCGGGCAACGCGAATGCCAACTTGAAATCCGCCGGAGTCAGCTGACTCGTTGCCAAAGAGCACCAGGTCGAACGGCCCGTCCTCAGATTCCAGCGCGCGGACTGCGTGCGTGAGAGACGCGGCCGTGCGTTGCGGGTCGCAATCTGAACCATCGGTTGGGACGAGCACCACGTGGCCAACTCCAAGGCTTGCCGCGTACCGGAGCTGCTCCTCGGCCTCCGGCGGCCCGAGCGTGAGCGCGTTGACCGATCCGTCCTGGGCCTCGGCGAGCTGGAGCGCGGCCTCGAGCGCGCATTCCTCGTGCGGACTGATAGTGAAGCCGAGGTTGGTGGTGTCGACGGCTTGGCCATCAGTGGTGACCGCTATCCGGGCCCCCGGCGCGGGCACCCGTTTGATACATACCAGAACTCGCAAGCCGCAAGACTTTCACGTGTGAGGACTCAGGATCGAAGGCTGCATCCCGCGGCGCTCCCGAGCGGAGCCCGCGGAGCAGTCAGAGCGTGATGGCGTCCGAGCGTTCCCACGCTGCGAACTGGGCCAGTTCCACGTTGAGGCGGGCGAGGACGAATGCGAAGACGGTTGCGTCGTCCATGAGCCCGGCTCCGGGGATCGCGTCGGGGACGAGATCGAGTGGTGTAACGAAGTAGAGAATCGCGGCAACGACCAACACGATGTTGCCGACGCTGATTTCTCGGTAGGACCCGTTTGCATAGGCCCGCACCAGTCGGCCGAGCCGCTTGATTTGGTCGCCGAGTTCGCGGATGCGCGAGTTCGGTGAGTGCGCCGCCTGGTTGCGCGCTTGTGCGGCCAGGGCCTCGAGCGCTTGGGGATCTTGCAGCATGGAGCGTGCGCGGCCGCGGTAGCTCGCGAAGGCTTGACGCAACTTGGTGTTGGAGAGGAGCGTGCGCGCCGCGGAAGCCATCACAAGTCAGGCTACGGCCTGTGGGAGGGAGGAGGTCGCGCGGCATGAAGGCCCGCGCTCTACGCCTTCATGCGGGCGTCGTCGGGATCGAAGAGGGGCTGGCTGCCGACGCGTTCGACGCGGACAGGGAACAACTCGTTCATGTACATGACCTGAAGCTCGGTGCCTTCCAAGGCGTGTTCCGGCGGCAGGTACGCGAGCAACAGGTACTGGCCGAGCGACGGCGCCGCGCCCGCGGTGGTCACGCGGGAAACGCGACCGAGTCTGTCGACGACGCGCTCGCCGGCCAGGGTGAGGATCGGTTCGTTGCCGCCAGTGGGAAACCGATCGATGCCGTCGGCCGACGCGTGCGACAGCATTGCCAGGGTGCACAGGGTCGCGGCAGGGGGCCCCTCGCGCGCAGCCAAGTACGCCTCCTTGCCAATGAAGTCTGCAGTCTTCACCTTCGGTCGAGCGAGACCCGCTTCCACTGGGTTGTACTCACTCTCGAGCTCCGCGCCCATCAGGCGGTAGCCCTTCTCGATGCGCCCCGTCACCGCGTACACGCCGATGCCCACTGGCAGCACACCGTGGTGCTGGCCCGCGTCCCACAGCGTGTCCCACAGCCGGAGACCATGTTCCACCTTGGTGTAGATCTCCCAGCCGAGATCGCCCACGTAGGAGATGCGGAACATCGTGACCGGGATGCCGTCGATCAGCGTCTCGCGTACTGACCCGTACGGGAAGTTCTCATTCGACAGGTCGGCTTCGCAGATGCCCGCCAGAAGATCGCGAGCTCGGGGGCCCCACACCCCAAGGGTGCAGAGCGCGCCAGACATGTCGGTGAACGTGACCGATCCGTCGGACGGGAGGTACTTGCGGAACCAGTACTGGTCGCGTCCGCCGTCGAACGCGCCCGTGACCACACGAAAGTGCTCCTCGCCGAGCCGCATGATCGTGAGGTCCGATCGGAACCCGCCGCCGGGAGTGAGCAACGGCGTGTAGACCGACCGCCCGACCGGCACGTTCACGCTGTTGACCGTGAGGGATTGGAGCGCGTCCAGTGCGCCGGGTCCGGTGATGTCGAACTCGCAGAAGGCGGTGAGGTCCACCATGCCCACGCGATCGCGCATCGCGAGGTGCTCGGCGTTCGTGATCGGTGACCACCAGCGGGCATCCCACTCGTGCGGCCGGGGCTCACACTGGCCAGGGAACTCGTTGCACAATGCTGCGTTCGATTCGTACCACTGCGGGCGTTCCCAACCCCGAGCGTCGAAGAACACTGCGCCCAGCGCTTCTTCGCGCGCGTAGAACGGCGATCGCCGCATCCCTCGCTCGGACGCCCATTGCTCGCGTGGGTGCACGATGCCGTAGGTCTTGTTGAAATGTTCCGAGCACCGGGCCTCGATGTGATGGACCGTGCGCTCGTGGGGGTAAAAACGGGTGATGTCCGAGGAGTGGCCGTCGCAGAGGTGCGGATATCCATACGTCATCCACTCGGCCACGAGCTGGGCGATCCCCGGGCCCTCCTTGATCCACACCGCAGCTGCCGACCAGAGGTTGCGCACCTCCACGGTCTCGCCGAGCACCGGCATCGCGTCCGGTGTGAGTGAGAGCAGTCCGTTGATCGCGTAGCGAATCTCCGCGGTATCGAGGATCTCGCCCATGAGTTCGAGCGCGTCTTCCATCTGGTCGTCGAAATCGTC
>JBKJIQ010000049.1:0-19363 GCA_046598395.1 Acidimicrobiia bacterium | reverse complement strand
GGCGCCGCGACCGGCGGCCACCGCCATCAGCCGGCTGGGGCGTAACGCCAGCAGGGACGGACTCGGGCGCTCTGACGCTGGACGAGAACCCGCCGATGCTCCGTATGTCAGGTGTGGAGCAAACATTGGCGAGGCAGGGCACCCCGAGCATTGACTCCCAGGCCTTGAGCGTCGAGCCGTAACTGATTCCCGCGTCGATGAACGGTCCCGGTCCGGGCAGCAGGTCAGGTTCGCGCCCGCTACTCATCGGGCAACACTTGTGTCGGGATGAGAAGTCTGGATTCAGACCAGTTTCGGTGGTGGTGGTGCGACAAGCCCGTTGACCATCGCCCGACCAAACCGGAATTCGCCGCTCGAGTAAACGGCGCAAACGCTGTTCGTTCCAGGGACGAGCCCGATCGGACATAAGTGCAGACCAGCGTCGACGTACCCCGGAACGGTCCGAATCGCGATCCGACCCAAAGAGTCGCACCCCATCGCCGGCGTTTCAATTGCGATACAGGGTTTGGTAGGTGCGTACGCACCCGAGTTCGACAACACAGAGCGGACCGCGCCCGAGATGCTGACACCGTGATATCTGAACGCGAGTTCGGTAGCGATCTTCGTGATCTCTTTCGCGGCCGTGTTCCGTGTGGTGTCGGTGAATGGCGGCGACGAGAAGAACACCAGCTTGGCCCCGCTCGCGGTGACGGTGGCGAAGAACGTTTCGAGGTCCGAGCGGTATTTCGCGTAGTAGGCAACTGACCCGGTCGGGATCGGTGCGCCCGTCAAGTCGTTCATGCACGACGTCTGGCCAGTGTTCCCGGCAGTCAAGATTCCGACGACGGACGGGTTGTAGGTCGCGAGGTCGGCGGCAAGCCATCCGTTCCAGTCGCACGGCGCGGTTTGCGGGAAAGCGTGTGTGTGCTCGACCCACCCCGCGCGCAGCTGCATCCTGGCGTCAATTTGAAACCTCGACTCGTGCGTCAGCGAATCGCCGAAGATCAGCGCTGTCTTCGGGGTGACGGCAGCGGCAGCCGGCGGACCGACGAGCGCGACAGCGAGCATCCCCACCGTGACCGCCGCCGCCAAGTACGCACGCTTCAATGCCCTGCCCTTTCGTCCTTGCCGGTCGAACGCACCCGAATCTAGCGCCGTGCGGCACGCCGGCCGCGGTCGGGTCACTCGCGAAGCCCCGACCCCGGACCAGCAACATCCGACGCGGGGTCCGCCACTTCAACAAGACGACTGCCGCGCGTCCTTGCGGGCAAGCTGTACAAAACCCGGAACGCGCTGCTTGTCGCCCATGGAGCGCACCCGACGGCGATCAAGGAACGGCTCGGGCACTCGTCAATCACGTTCACGCTCGACCACTACCGGCACCTGCTCCCGGCGATGGTGAGTGGCCCGCAGACGGTCTCGACGACACCTATCGGAAGCTGTCGCGGACTAGAGCCGGTCGTGACGCTGTCGCCGACCGGCTCGTAGACCTGTGACCTGCAATTCCTGTGGTCGGGCTGCCGGGACTCGAACCCGGGACCTTCGGTCCCCCAGACCGACGCGCTAACCAAGCTGCGCCACAGCCCGTGTGACGGGCGAGAGTCTACGCAGCAGGCTCCGCGAAACCCGACCTGGTCGTGGCCCAGTTGAAATGGTGACAACCTTGGTCCGTGATGTATTTGGCGATCATCTGGATCATTGGCGTGGTTGTAGTGATCCCGGTGATCTTGTGGTGGGCCCATGATCTTGGCCGGATCGCGGGTCGAGATTGGTTCTGGGCTGGCTACCACCGACGCCACTGGCAGTGGGGCGTACTTTTCGGATGGATCGCCGGGGGATGGATCGCGATCGTCATTATCCTCGTGTGGGCATTATCCGACCAGCGTGCCGATCTTCTCGCGGAGGCGGCTTCACGAAACCGGCGCAAAGACGATCCGCAGATCTGAGCACCGCCCCCGACCCGTCGGCCCCGTCACCCGGACTTTCGTTCGTTTCGACCCCTCAGGGATGGGTGTGTCGAACGAAGGTGGTGCAGAGCGCCGCGGAGCCCGACCGGTCAGCTGATGAGCCAGCCGACGGCTTGGAAGACGCGGTAGGCGAGGTAGATCACGATCGCGACCGCAAGCAGCTTCAGATGCCACGGCACCGGCGGGAGCGGCTCCTCCTCGCCCGCCACCCGGGCAACCTCGCCCACCTCCACGGCCCGTCCACACGTGGGACAACTGCCATCGCGAGTCACCGTGGACGGCGAGAGGAACCGATCACAATCGTCACACCACGGCATCTCGGCTCGAGCTCGAACTCGACGTCAGACGGGCGGGACGCCGTGGCGACGATGGAAGTCGTCGCGGGTCCTCGTACGCGCCAAGGCGAACCGAGTAACCAACTCACCCCGCAACGCATCGGGCTCCACGATCGCGTCCACCACGAGCTCGGCCGCGAGCCGGATCAGGTCGACGTCGGCCTCGTACTCTGCCCGCTTCTCGGACACGAACGCGGCCCGCTCGTCGGGATCCTCAATCGCCTGGATCTTGTTGAAGTAGACCGCGTTGACCGCAGGCTCCGGACCCATCACCGCGATCTGCGCACTCGGCAGCGCGAGGCATGCGTCGGGATCAAACGCCGGACCGCACATCGCGTAGAGGCCCGCGCCGTAGGCCTTGCGCACGATCACACTGATCTTGGGCACCGTCGCCTCGGCCACGGCGGTGATCATCTTGGCGCCGTGGCGAATGATGCCTTCCCGCTCCACCTTGCTGCCGATCATGAACCCCGGCACGTCGGCGAGGAACAGCAACGGCACATTGAAAGCGTCGCACAACCAAATGAACCGGGCGGCTTTGTCGGCACTGTTCCCGAAGAGGACACCGCCCAGATGCATCGGGTTGTTCGCCACGATCCCGATTGCATGGCCGTCGAGGCGAGCGAACCCGGTGACCAACTCTTTGGCGAACAGTGGCTTGAGCTCGAAGAACGAGTCAACGTCGACCAGCGCGGCAACGACCTTGCGGATGTCATAGGCCCGCCGTTCCTCCGCCGGGATCACCGACGCGATCGGCTTCGCGCTGGCAACCGGTGCGGCGGCAGCAATCACCGGCGGGTCGCTGCGCCACGACGTCGGCAGATACGAGAGCCAACGCCGCGCCTCCGCGATCGCGGTCGCATCGTCGGGCGTGAGGTTGTCGCCACAACCGCTCACGGTGGCGTGCATCCGTGCCCCGCCCATTTCTTCGAGCGTGACCACCTCGCCGATCACCTCGGCCGCCATGCGCGGCGAACCGAGATACATCGACGCGTTGCCTTCCACCATGAACACCACGTCACAGAACGCAGGAATATAGGCACCCCCCGCGGCCGACGGGCCGAAGAGACAGCACACCTGGGGCACCCGGCCCGAGAGTCGTACCTGGTTCGCGAAGATCCGCCCCGCGCCGCGCCGGCCCGGGAACAGTTCCACCTGGTCAGTGATGCGAGCACCCGCGGAATCAACGAGATAAACCACCGGCAGCTCGTGCTTGAGCGCGGTCTCGGTGAGGCGAACGATCTTCTCGACGGTGCGCGCGCCCCATGACCCGGCCTTCACCGTCGGGTCGTTTGCCATCACACACACCGGCCGACCGTCGATGCGTCCGGTGCCGGTGACGACACCGTCGGCGGGGAGATCGTCGGCCAGCGCGTTGGCCAGGAGCGCATCTTCGGCAAACGATCCGTCGTCGAGCAGGAGCGCAATCCGATCACGGACGAACAGCTTGTTCGCCGCCGCGAGCTTGGCCCGATCCTTCTCGAGGTTGCCCGCGAGCGCCCGCGCGGTCCGCTTCGCGACTTCTTCCGCACTCATGAGTTCACTGTCCTGCTTCTCGGGCCGGCGCGCATGACTTGGCCTGGGAGTTCGCGTCCCACAATGGCTTGCGCGAGGTGCGCGCAATCGATGAGCGCGCCGAGATTCACGCCCGTGTCGATGCCCATGTCTTCGAGCATGTGAACCAAGTCCTCCGTGACGATGTTGCCAGTGGCACCCGGGGCGTAGGGGCAGCCGCCCAGGCCTCCGATCGACGCGTCGAAACGCGTCACTCCCCGGGTCAACGCAGCCAGCACGTTGGCCAACCCGGTGCCGCGAGTGTTGTGAAAGTGCAACGACACATCGGCCGCCTCGATGCCCACCGCGGCGAGCGCATCGAGCAACCCGTCGACCCGGCGCGGCGTGGCCATTCCCGTGGTATCACCGAAGCTCAACCGATCAGCACCGCTCTCGCGCAAGCGCGCGGCCAGCCCGGCGACGCGTGACTCGGCAACGTCGCCTTCGTAGGGACAACCGAATGCAGTGGAAACGATCGCCTCCACCGGAGTACCGGCACCGTGAGCAAGGACCGTGAGCTCCCCCACCCCCACGATCGATTCGTCCACCGACCGCTTCACGTTCCGTTGGTTGTGGGTCTCGCTCGCGCTCACCACGACCTCGATCTCATCCACCGCCGCGGCCAACGCCATTTCCGCCCCGCGCACGTTGGGGACCAGCGCCCGATACGTGACTCCCGGCCGACGGGTGACCAGCGCCATCACCTCGGCGGCGCCCGCCATCGGCGGGATTGCCTGGGGCGAAACAAACGACACCGCTTCAATCCGGCGCAGCCCCGTGGCGCTCAGCGCATCGATCAGCCGGACCCGGTCTTGAATCGCAACGATTGCTTCGTTCTGCAGCCCGTCACGCGGGCCGACCTCACCAATTTCTACCTGCGTGGGCCACCCGGACATCCGAGCGAGGCTACTGGGACGAGACGAATCGGGCCGCGACGGTTAGTCGGTGCGGCGGCGCACCCGGATCTTGATCGGCGTAGGCCCGAGGTCGAAGTTCTCCCGGATCATCCGCTCGATGTACCGCAGGTATGTGGCGGGCAGCGTGCGGGTGGAGAACAACGTGAAGGTGGGTGGGTCGGCCGCGCCCTGGGTCGCGTACTGAATACGAGGCCGGTGCCGTTTGTCGAGCGGTGGCGGATGCCGCTGTTGTGCATCGCGGATCACCCGGTTCAACGCCGCGGTGGGAATCCGCATGTGATACGCCGCCTCCGCCTCCCGCAGCGCGGGAAGCACGTGCTTGAGGTTTCGACCGGTGAGCGCGGAGAGCTTCAGCGTGGGTGCGTAACCGAGGAAGCCCAACCGATCGGCCACGTCGATCTGGATCTGTTCGCGTGCCTCGGTCGCCACGAGGTCCCATTTGTTGAGCACGATCACAATCGCGGTTCCGGCACCGTCGATCCGTTCGGCGAGCCGCTGATCCTGGTGCGAGACACCTTCGGTTGCATCGATCACGAGCAAGGCGGCGTCGGCGAGGTCCACGGCGTCGAGCGCGCGCAGCACCGAGTAGTACTCGGTGTTCTCATCCACCCGGCTCCGGCGTCGCATCCCGGCGGTGTCCACGAACCGCAACGTGCCGTCTTCACTTTCCACGATCGTGTCGATCGTGTCGCGGGTGGTGCCGGGCAGGTCATGGACCACGGAGCGTTCATCACCCACGAGCTGGTTGAACAGCGTGGACTTGCCCACGTTCGGGCGCCCCACAATCGCGACCGAGAACGGCTGATCACCCTTCGGCGGCGCAACGGGAATCTCGGGCTCCGGCGGCAGCGCCATCACCACCGCGTCGAGCAGGTCACCGCTTCCGCGTCCATGGATTGCGGACAGCGAATGCGGATCGCCCAGCCCGAGCGAAGCGAACGACCAAATCTCGCGCTCGCGGCGATCGTCGTCGGCCTTGTTCACGACGAGCAGCACCGGCGTGTTGGCCCGTTGGAGAATGCGCGCAATCTGCGCGTCCTCTTCGGTGACCCCTACGGTCACGTCGACGACGGCGAGTACCACATCGGCCTCGCGGATCGCTCGTTCGGCCTGCTGGCTCACTTGCTTCGCCAACGGCTCATCGGTGGCGATCCAACCGCCGGTGTCGATGACGCAGAACGACCGGCCGTTCCAGTTCGCGACCAGTTCCTTCCGGTCGCGGGTCACACCGGGCTTCTCTTCCACGATCGCCTCGCGGCGGCCGACGAAGCGGTTCACGATGGTCGACTTCCCCACGTTCGGACGCCCAACCACCGCCACGATCGGCAGCCCCGCCGTACTCATTTTTTCTCTAGCGCTCATCTTCTCCGCTCCTGGCCCTGCGGGCCGGGCCGCTCAGGCCCCGTTTCGCTGGCGTTGCTGCTACCAGTGGGAAGTCGTCCCGCTCCACTCATGACAAGACTCCGACTCGTTGGCGAAGGGCACCGACAAGCGAACCGCCGTCGGTCCCGACGATCTCGACCGGGCGGCCCAAATCGGCCACGGTGGTGCCGTCGAGGAAGCGATCCTGCGACAGCACGACGTCGGGCAGCAGGACCCGGGCGGAGGTGGGGACCCCCGCGAGCGCGACAGCAATATCGGCACCGGTCAGCAGGCCCGTGACCGCGATGTTCCCCCCGAAGAACCGGTTGACCACCGAGACGACCGTGATCGGAACCCCGGCGATCGACGCGAGGGTCGGCACCAGCGGTTCCAACACCCGAGCGCCGTACTCGCCGGTCAGCACCACAATCGGCGCATCCGCGTCGGATACATCGTGGCGCGCGTCCACAACCGACAACGCCGAACTCCGGGGTGCCCGGTATCCCTGCGCGGGAGCACCATCGACCCACGCGAAGAACCCGGAACGCGGTCCCACACCTGCCACATCCTCACCCGCAGCCGCGGCTGCCACCTCGGACGCGAACGTGCGCGCCATCCCAATGCCATTTTCGTGTTGCATGAATCCTTCGTAAGCATTGGTCACCGGGAACGGGCGGTTGGCCATGAGGTAGTACTCATCGGCGGCGAACACCATGCGATGGCCCACCGCGGCGAGGAAGCGCTCCTGCCACCGCTCGATGATGTCGATCGCTCCGGCCGCTTCGGCGTGCGTGTGGGCGCGCATATCGGGTTCGGTCGTGTGGTCCGAAATGCCGAGCGGCACCGCACCCACCGACGCGAGACGCGGAAACTGATCCATGATCCCCAACAGCGTGTCGTCGAGCACCGCGGCGTCGTTCACTCCGGGACACACCACGATCTGGCCGTGGACTTCGACGCCGGCGTCCAGCAACAGCCCCAGCCAGCGCAAGCTCGTCGCGCCGCGCCGGTTCCGCAGCAGCGCGGTGCGAACATCCGGATCGGTGGCGTGGATCGAGACGTAGAGCGGGCCAAGACCCTCGGTCACAACCCGCTCCATGTCGGCTTCGGTAAACCGGGTGAGTGTGGTGAAGTTTCCGTAGAGATGCGAGAGGCGGTAGTCGTCGTCCTTCAGGTACAGGCTCTTGCGCATCCCCTTCGGGAGTTGGTAGATGAAACAGAACGGGCAGTGGTTGTCACACGTTCGGACACGATCGAAGACCGCGCTGTTCAGTTCCAGCCCTAGCGGCGCGCCGGGCGCCTTCGTGATCGTGACCGCACGGACGTCCTCGCCGCGCCGCAAGGTGAGCGCGACGTTCGGCTCATCGACCTGCACTTGATAGCGAATGACGTCGCGTAGTTCTTCGCCGTTGACGTCCACAATCTCGTCGCCGATGGCAATCCCTGCATCGTCGGCCGGACTTCCGGGCGCGACAGCTTCAACACGTGCAAGGGACATCACGGGAGTCTAGGGGTGGCCACCTGCGGCGTTAGCCTTGGAACGTGCCCGTTCGCAAGGTTCTCCTGGCCGAACCCCGCGGTTTTTGTGCCGGGGTGGAGATGGCGATCAAGGCCCTGGCGTGGATGGTGCGCCTCTTCCCCGCGCCGGTCTACTGCTACCACGAGATCGTCCATAACCGCCTGATCGTTGAGCGGTTCGAGGATCTTGGGGTGATCTTCGTCGACGATATCGACGCCGTTCCGGCGGGCGCTCCGCTCATGCTCTCCGCGCACGGCTCCGCACCGGAGATCGTGGCCGCGGCCAAGTCCCACGATCGGTTTGTGGTGAACGCGGTCTGTCCGCTCGTCACCAAGGTGCACCACGAAGCCCGAGTGCGAGCCGAGAAGGGCTACACCATTCTCTACGTCGGCCACGCGGGTCATGACGAGGCGGTGGGCACCCTGGCAGTGGCACCGGATGCGATCCGTCTCGTGGAGCACGATCACGACCTCGACCGCGCGCTCGAGCAGGTGGCCGATCCCGAACGAGTGGCACTGCTCGCGCAGACCACGCTCGCACTCCATGACTGGGAAGACATCGCCACCGAGGCGCGCGAACGGTTCCCCGACCTCTGGACCGCCACCCGCAACGACCTGTGCTTCGCCACCACCAACCGGCAATCGGCGCTCTCGGAAATCGCGACGCGCGCCGATGCGGTGGTGGTGATCGGGAGCGCGAACTCTTCGAACACGATCGCGCTCGCGAAGGTGGCCGAGACTGCCGGTGCTGCGTTGGTATTGCGCGTCGACGGTCCCGACGAACTCGACCTCGCCACGCTCGGCGCCGCCGCGATCGTCGGGGTGACCGCCGGGGCAAGCGCGCCCGAAGATGTGGTGCAGGCGATCATCGCCAAGCTCGCGCCCACCGATGGCGTGGAACTCGTCCACGTCACCGATGAGGACGAGTACTTCCCGCCACCGCGTGAGCTCCGCGAGTTGATTCCCGCCGACGACCGCACCATCTCCGCGGCCCAGGTACTCGCCGATCTCGTTCGCGCCTCGGGCTGACATGCTCCCGATCACCGAGAACACGATTCGACTGTTTCTCCACGTCCTCGCGGCGAGCATTTGGGTGGGCGGGCAGTTGACGCTCGGCGTGGTGATCCCCGCGTTACGGCCCGCACCCGAGGACCCCGACCCCGAAGCCGCGCGGGTGCGAATCCGAGAGGTTGCGCGCCGGTTCCAGGTCGCGGCGTGGATCGCGTTCGGGGTACTACTCGCGACTGGAGTGTGGAACCTGACCGATCTGCACATCGGCGATCAGTCCACGGCGTGGATCACGACCCTGCTCGTCAAGCTGTTCTGCGTTGCCGGATCCGGCCTCGCCGCGGCCATCCACATCTTCGTCGGGGCGCCCCGGGTCAAGGCGGCCCGTACCGAGGCCGAACGCCGCCGAGCGGCTGCCTTCTCCGGCGCCTGCGAAGGAATCTCGGTCCTGCTCGCCGTCGCGGCGCTCTTCCTCGGCGTGCTCCTCGCCGGCTGATCCGGGCGGGGGTCGGTCAGGAGACGCCCACGGCGTGGTTGACCGTGTCGAAGAGCGACTGGAGCGAGGTCTTGAGCTCATCGCTGAGCGCCGCCAGGTCGGAACGCTTCCGCGTGCTGGCGTCGGGGCTCGGCATGATCGGCGGGCCGACTTTGACCGCGACCCGATGCAGCCGTGGCAACTTCCTGCCGCTGGCGAGAATCGCTTCGCTGCCACCGATTGCCACCGGCACAATGGGGATTCCGAGCTTTACGGCGAGGTACGCAGTGCCGTCGAACAAGTCACCGATGATCGGGCCATGGTCACGGGTTCCTTCGGGATACACCGCGGCCGGTTCACCGGTGAGCAGCGCGGCCTGGACTGCCTTCATCGCGGTGCGTGCGCTCGCAGAACCCCGAGTCACCGAGATGGCGCCAAGGGTGAGGAAGAGGCGGTTCCCGAAAGAGTTCTTGAACAACTCCTCCTTGGCCATGAATCGAATCCGGCGACGGGTGATGAAAGCAACGAACACCGTGTCGAAGTAAGAACGATGGGTGGGGGCCACGATGTAGACCCCGGTGGACGGCACATGTTCCGTGCCGCTGATCTGGATGCGAAACAGCACTTTGCTGAGCACGAAGAAGAGTCCGCGCGCGAATCCGTACAACATCACTGTGCTCCTTCGGAGACACGAAACGCCGCCACGATCAGGGCCACGATGTCGTCGGGCGAACGCCCGGTGGTGTCGACGATCGTCGCACCATCGGCGGTCGTCAACGGTGACATGGTCCGGTTCGAATCGGCCGCATCGCGCTTGGCCATCGCAGTACGGAGTTCGTCAACCGACACGTGGCGCGCGGCCGCAACTTCGTCGCGCTGGCGGCGCCGGGCCCGCTCGTCGTCCGACGCGGTGAGAAAGACCTTCACCGGCGCGTCTGGAAAGACGACGGAACCGATGTCGCGCCCTTCGACCACTCCACCGTGATGGGTCTCGACCCAGGAACGTTGCCGGGCCACGAGCTCGGATCGCACCGCAGGATGGGCGGAGACCGTGGACACCGTGGCCGTGACCTCCGGACCGCGGATCGCGGCGGATACATCCTCACCGTCCAGCTTGGTCACACCCGCGACCACCGTGATCTTCGCGGCGCGAGCGATTGCCGACACCGCGGCCGCGGCGCCGGGATCCGCGCCGGCGCGTATCACCGCACACGCGACCGCGCGGTACATCGCACCAGTATCGAGTACCTCGAGTTCCAGGACTTCGGCCACGCCGCGGGCCACGGTCGACTTCCCCGACCCCGACGGCCCGTCGATAGCGATCACCCGATCACGCGCCGCGCTCATCCGAGCACCGACTCGAGGTCAGCCGCGAATCCCGGATACGAAATCGCGGTAGTAGCGAAACCCCGGACCGTGGTCTCGCCGCTCGCGCCGAGTCCCGCGACCGCAGCCGTCATCGCGATGCGGTGATCGCCATGACTCTTGAGCGAGGCGCCCTTCGGGGAACCGCCGTGAATGACCAAGCCGTCGGGTCGGGCATCAACCCCGATTCCGAGCTGGGTGAGTTCCTGCTCCATGGCACCGATCCGGTTGCTCTCCTTCACCGCCAACTCGGCCGCGTCATGGATGGTGGTCACTCCCTCCGCGAAGGCCGCCGCCACCGCGAGCACGGGCAACTCGTCGATGATCGACTCGTCGCCCGCGATGTCGGTCCCGTGCAGGGGCGCGGCGGTCACGCGAATATCGCCGACGGGTTCGCCCACCTGCTTGCCCGTGACCGTCACTTCGATCTGGGCGCCCATCCTCGTGAGCACCTCCACATAACCGATTCGCGCCGGATTCAGGTTCACATGCTCGATCACCAACTCGGAACCGCCGACGATGCAGGCGGCCACCACGAAGAACGCGGCCGATGATGCGTCGCCCGGTACGTCGAGCTCGAACGGATTCGGCTGACCGGCGCTCACTCCGACCCGACGGGCGTCGTGACGGGTCACGGACACGCCGAGTGCTGTGAGCATTCGCTCTGTGTGATCCCGACTCGGCGCCGGCTCAATGATCTCGGTGGTACCCGGCGCCTGCAGTCCCGCCAACAACAGCGCAGTCTTGACCTGCCCGCTCGCCGTCGCGAGTTCGTGACGGATGCCCCGGAGCGCCCCACCGCGGATCGTGATCGGTGCGAGCGCGGCGCCGTTGCGACCGTCGACGGCTGCGCCCATCGCGGCAAGCGGTTCGAGCACTCGGCGCATGGGCCGGGCCGACAACGACTCGTCCCCCACCAGGACCGACAGGAAATCGCGGCCGGCGAGGAGCCCGGCGAGCATCCGCATCGTGGTGCCCGAGTTCCCACAATCGAGGACCGCGGACGGTTCGCGCAGACCATCGAATCCGTTACCCCGCACCGTGGTCACGCCGGACGCATCGGATCGCAGTCGCACCCCGAGCGCCACCAGACCCGCCGCGGTCGACGCAACATCGGCGCCATCGGCCAGGCCCCGAATCGTTGAACGCCCCTCTGCGATCGCGGCAAGGATCAACGCTCGGTGCGAGATGCCCTTGCAACCGGGCACGCGCAACCGTCCGCGCAGTGGCCGTCCGCCGATCACCGTCAGTTCCGTCGGGGTGTTCATATCTCCCGCTCCTGGCCCTGCGGGCCGGGCCACTCGGGCCCCGCTCGGCAACCGCGGGCCAGGTTCATCGGAGTGTTCGCCTCGCGCACGTCGCTCACATCAGGTCACTCCGGCTCACGTGGTAACCGGACTCGACCAACGCGGCATCGAACTCGTCGGCACCGGCGGTGGGAACCACGAGCACGAGCACACCACCGTCGCCTTCGATCGAGTGGGCAATCTCGATGTCGACGATGTTCACACTGTGGCGCATCGCCGTAGCCGTGACATCGCCCAGAACTCCGGGGCGGTCGGATACCGGCACGCGAAACTCGGTGAGCGGGCCACGCACGCGAGCGCCCGATGGCAGATTGCGCCGAGCACGCCGACCGCGCTCCAATGCATCGAGTAAACCGTCGCCATCACCCGCGGCCACCAACGCACGCACCGAATCCAGCGACGCGCGGTAGGCATCGAGTGCATCGAGAATCGCGTCGCGGTTCGCGACACAGATATCGGGCCAGATTCCCGGGTGGCCCGCCGCGATCCGCGTCATGTCGCGGAAGCCTCCCGCCGCGAGCCGCATCAGCAGCGCATGTTCCTCACCTCGGGTCGCCGCCACATTCATGAGCGTGGTCGCGGCAAGCTGGGGAACGTGACTCACCACCGCCACCAGTGCGTCGTGCTGGTTCGCCGGGAGTTCCATCACCTCGGCACCAAGACGGCCGATCACGCCCCGTACCGCGATATGAGCAGCCGCGTCGGTCTCGGCCGTTGGCGTCAGGACCCAGGTGGCACCCGCAAACAGATCGGCGTCCGCGCCATCGAGTCCGTCTTGCTCTGATCCGGCCATGGGGTGTCCACCCACAAAACGCACCGCAAGGTCCGGACGCGCCGCGCGTACCGCTTCGATCACCGCGGCCTTCACCGAACCGACGTCGGTCACCGCCGGTGCGCCCGCGTCCAAGGCGGCTATCACCAATGCCGCGATCTTGCCGACCGGTACGGCCACAATCACCACGTCGGCTCCCGCGACCGCCTCCGCGACCGACTCGGCCACGGAACCCAGTGCGCCGAGCGCCATGGCTCGCCCGGCAACGGAACGGTCTGCGTCGAATCCCGTGACCGTCAGGCCGGCTTTGGTGAGGGCGAGGCCGATCGAACCTCCGATGAGGCCGGTACCCAGCACGGCGACATTCATCGTTACTCCGGCAGATCGTCGCGCAGGGTCGTGGCGCCTTCGAGGTACACGTGATGGAGGTCGCTACGGCTGAGTTCGGTGTAGAGGTGCATCAGGACGCGAATCGTGCGCGGCTTTCCGCCGACGATGTCGAGTTCGCGGGCACAGAGCAACGGAACATCGCCGAGGCCGAGCGCGCGTGCCGCGGTGGCGGGGAACTGCGCGTGGAGATCGTCGGTGGCGGTGAAGATGATGCTGACCAGTTCGTCGTGATCCACATCGTTGCGGTCCAACATCTCGGCGACCAACGACTTCGTCTTCGTGCTGATCTCATCGACCGTGTCCACATCGCACGTTGTGGCACCTCGGAGTCCTCGCAGCTTCACGGCGGACGAGGCTACCCGGTGCCTTCGCCGGCACCCGGCCCGTTCGCATCGAGTCCGTTCGCATCAGGCGTGTCGCCTTCGGCCGGTCCACCAGCGATTGCGTCCGGAACATCGCCCGCCGCGGCGTAGAGGCTCCGCACTTCACTCGGTTCCAGCGTGCGCCACTCCCCCGGCTTGAGATTCCGATCGGCGAGCGTGGCGATACGGGTGCGAATGAGGCGTCGCACCGGGTGACCGAGCGCCTCGCACATGCGCCGCACCTGGCGATTGCGGCCTTCATGAATCACCACCGTCACTGCGGCAGTGTCGTCGCGCGTCTGATGGAGCTGCACCTGTGCGGGTGCGGTGAGGCCATCGTCGAGTTCGACGCCCTCGCGCAACGCGCGCAAGGTGGCGCGGGTCGGTACGCCGTCGACCTCGGCGAGATACTCCTTCTCCACCCCGAAACTGGGATGGGTGAGTCGATGCGTAAGCGTGCCGTCGTTGGTGAGCACCAGGAGGCCTTCGGTGTCCCAGTCGAGTCGACCCACGGGATACACGCGCGGCTCGGCCGGCACCAGATCCACCACGGTCGGACGACCCTGAGGATCGTTGGCGGTGGAAACCACACTCACCGGTTTGTTCAACAGGTAATAGACGAGTCCGGCTTGGGTGGGGACCCGCACACCGTCCACATCGATTGCTGCAGTTTCGGCGTCGACCCGTCGGCCCAAGATTGCGACCTCGCCGTCGACGGTCACGCGTCCCGCCGCGATCAGGTCTTCACAGGTTCGCCGGGAGCCCATGCCCGCGTGGGCCAGCACTTTTTGCAGCCGGACGCCTTCGTGGTCGTCGGTCACTCGCCCGTCGACTCGAGCACCGTGGCGATTTCGTCGTCGGTGACGTCGAGATCCCGGACTTCTTGATCGACGACTTCTTGATCGATGGCATCGTGCTCACCGCGAGCGGCATCAGCGACGGGCACTTCGCCGACGGCGTCGGCCTCGGCGGTCGCGTTGGCACTCGGGTCTTCGATCCGTAGATGCAGACCCCGTTCGAGCGCCTCGACCACCGACGGCTCGGGCACGAACTCGGCGAGCGATGGAAGATCCTGAAGCGAATCCACGCCCATCTGTTCCAAGAATCGGATCGTGGTGCCGTAGAGCAGTGCCTGGCCGGGACCGGGGTCATGACCGAGTTCCATCACGTAGCCCCGCTGCATGAGCGTGGCGATGGTGGACTCCACGTTCACCCCGCGGATGGCCGAGAGCTGTGCGCGCGAGACCGGCTGCTTGTAGGCGATGATCGCGAGCGTCTCCAACGCAGGCGCCGAGAGCCGAGCCGTCTGGCCTTCGAGTACGAAGCGTTCGATATACGGGGTCATGTCCGGGTGGGTCTGGTATCGGTACCCGCCCGCGATCCGGACCAGCGCGAAACCGCGGCCCTCACGTTCGTACTCCTCGGCAAGTTCCACGCAGAGGGCTTCGATCTCGGTGATGGGCGTCTCGGTGAGTTGCGCGAGCACTTGGGGATCAATGGGCTCGATCGCGGCCATGAGCACCGCTTCGATCGCCCGCTTGGTTTCGGTCATCACCCGCTCATCCATGTTGAGGAGCCGCTAAACCGCGGGAACCGCGTCGAGCACCGAGCCGGCGTTGGCGTCTTCCCAGTCCTCGAGCGCCACGAGGTCGAGCACGGAATCGTCAATGGAGAGCCGACGGATGCTGAGATCGCCGAACGTCTCGACTTGATCAACCTCCACCACACCCTGCTTGTACAACTCGAGCACCGCGAGGAACCGCACAATGACTTCGATGCGGTCATCGATCCCGGCGACGAGTGCTCGGAAGCTGACGGGCCGCAGGTCGGTGAGTGAGAGCAACAACGCCTGCGCGGCTTCGTGGACGCTGATCCGAATGGGTGCAACGTGGTACAGGTCGATTTCGGGCGGGGGCGGCGGGGGCGTGAGGCCGCGGATCGCCGCGGCAAGCAATGCCGCAGGCGTCACGCGTTCGAGCGGGTCCGGCGCGATCGAACGGAACGGTTCTTCGGGACCCGCAGTACGCGACACGACGCGCGCGCCGTTGCGCAGCATGCGTTCCATGACTCGCGCCGCGTCCTTGAACGTCTTGCATTCGAGGAGCCGGGCGAGCAAGAGGTCGCGTTCTTCGAACCGCAGGAGCTCTTCGTCGAGCTCGATCATTTCCGCGCCCGGCAGCAGGCGACGGACTTTCAACTCGATCAGGGTGGACGCGATCAGGAGGAACTCGGTGGCGGCGCCCAGATCCAGCTTCTGATCGAGGCCCTCGATCTCCACGATGAACGCGTCGATCACCGAGGCAATCGAGACATCCCAGATGTCCACCTCTTCCTTGAGGATGAGGTGGAGGAGGAGCTCAAATGGCCCCTGATATACGTCGGTGCGCACTTCGTATGACATCTGGCGGTCAGGCTAGTCAGCGCGTAGCGCGCGTTTTGGGACCGTCGGACATTCATTTCCGCCACTAGTTTCGGGGTGATGACACGTCAGTTTTCGGGAATCAAGCCGTCCGGGGAGATGCATCTCGGCAACTACGTGGGGGCCGTGCGCCGATGGGTGGATGATCAACACGACGGCATCTTCTTCGTGGCGGACCTTCACGCGATCACGGTCCCCTATGACCCTTCCGAGTTCACCGCGGCCACGAACCGGATGGCGGCGCTCTTGCTCGCCGCCGGACTCGACCCCGCTCGCTGTGTCCTGTTTGTGCAGAGTCACGTGCCCGTGGTGACCGAACTCACCTGGATCCTCAACTGTGTGGCCACGGTCGGCGAGTTGCGGCGCATGACCCAGTTCAAAGAGAAGGGCGACGGCCAGGAATCGGTGAGTGCGGGAATCCTGGACTACCCGGTGCTGATGGCCGCCGACATCCTGTTGTACGACACCGTGTCCGTGCCCGTGGGTGACGACCAGATTCAACACGTGGAGCTCACCCGCGACATCGCCAACCGGTTCAACCATCGCTTCGGCGACACCCTCGTGGTGCCCCAGGCCGCGGTTGCGCCGCACGGTGCCCGTATCAAGGACCTTCAGAACCCGACCGCCAAGATGAGCAAGTCGGTGGATTCCCCCCAAGGGACGATCCTCGTGCTCGACGACCCCAAGGTCATCACCAAGAAGGTGAAATCCGCGGTCACGGACTCGGAAGCCGAAGTGCGCTTCGATCCGGAGACGAAGCCGGGAGTGTCGAACCTGCTCACGCTGCTGTCCGCCGCGACCGAGCGCAGCGTTCCCGACCTCGAAGCCGAATACGGCACTGCGGGGTACGGCACGTTGAAGGTGGCAACGGCCGATGCATTGGTCGAGTATCTGCGCCCGACCCGTGAGCGCTACGAGGAACTCGCGGCGAATCCGGCCGAACTCGCCCGCTTGCTCGCGATCGGAGCCGAGCGCGCCCAAGAAATCGCGACCGTCACCATGGACCGCGTCCGCGCCGCCACCGGACTGCTCCCCCGGTAGTCAGTCGTTGTCGGTGATGGTCACCCTGGCGTTGTGATGGTTGATGTGGGCGTGGTGGGCATCGTCGATCTCCACCCGGAACGTCTCGGTGGGTTCGTGAACCCGATCGCCCACGATCGCGAGACGAATCACACCGTGGGTTGCTCCCGGCGCGATCACGACCTCACCGCGGGTACGCACGAAGTCGGTGCCCGACCGAGCGGATCGGTGATGCGTCCGATACTCCACGCTCACTGACCGACCACTCGGACCGCTCAGCGTCACCGGCACCTCAACCGTGGCCGTACCGGAGTCGCCTTCAACGGCCGTCGCGTCACCGATGGAGACATCGGGCTCGCGGTCGTCGTCTTTGATCTTCACGGTCGCGGTGTGGTCCTCAATCACCGCGCCGGGGGCACTCGTGATCTCAACCAGGAACCGCTCGGTCGTTTCGTCGACCGCGTCGCCGATCACAACGGCCGGAATCGTGGCGGTGGTCGCACCCGCCGCGATGGTGACGTCACCCTCCGCCGCGGTGAAGTCCTGAGCACCTACCGCGGTCCCGTCCACGGTCTTCCAGTGCACCACCACCGCCTGGTTCGACGGCTCGGAGAGTTCAACTGCCACCGGGGCCGGGGTCACGCCTCCCGTCCCCTCGTGCACGGTCACCCCGTGAACGTCGAGCTCCGGCACGTCGAACGCCAACGGGGCAAATCCTTGCTCGAGGAGATCCGAAGGGTTGACGACGTCGACCACGCAGGCTCCTGGCGCGGCCGAACAATCGATCGGCCCGCCGAACGGACCGGCGGCGGACGCGACCGCGGATCCGCCGCGCTTGCCACTGACCAACCCTGCTCCTGATCCAGATGCCGACTCACGGAACGGGTCGAACGAGGAGTGGGTCGTGACCGTGGCGGTAAATCTCCCGTGGGCATCGGTCGTGGCGTTCCCGAAACTGGACGGGTCACACGCGGCGCGCAACAGGTCCCCAGCCTCGCATTGCGCAAACGCGACCAGCGCGTTCGGTGTGAACCGTGCTCCCTCCACCTCAACCACATCGCCGTCATGAAGATGCGAGTGGGGCGTCACCCGCACGGTGGGCGGTGGCGGCGCAACGGAGTTCGGATCAAAACTCACCGGAACATCCACGAACTCGTTGGGCTCGAACCCACCGACCCGCAGGAAACACGACGCGGTCGGACTCCCGCAATCCACCGGTGGCGCGTACGCGGAACCAATCACCCGCCGCGCGCCGAAACTCCCGGACAGATGACCACCGGCGTCGGCGGTGAGTTCGGTATATCCACTACACCCGCCCAGCAGGCCGGCCAGGCCCCCGCTTTCATCGCCACCGCACTCCGCAATCGCAACTGGCCCGGGAAGGAATCCCGAACCGGTGATCGCCACCGACTGGCGGTAGCCGAGGTTGGTATTCGGAGTGGCCGTCGCGGTGGGCGGCGGTGGAATCGGCGCGCTCGGGTCGAAGGTGAGCGCCACTTTGGCCTGTTCGTAGGAGTGCTCGCCGATGACCGTGACGGAGCACTCCACCTCGGGGTCGACGCAATCGATCGGCCCCACACCCTCTTCGGGGATCCCCGAGTTGATACGGCGCACCGGAACATTGAACGTCACCGCGCCGGAGGCGTCGGCCGTCGGTGGCCCGGCGGCACCGAATCCGCTGAACGAGCACGAACCAAAGTTTGCGCTTTCCGCACAGAACTCGCCGAAGACCTGCTCTCCGGGGGCATAGCCCGTGCCGTGCACGGTCACGTTGGCACGGTAGGCGAGGTTGTCTTTCGGAACGACCGTGACCACCGGTAACGCGGGAGCGGGGATCGAAGCGTCGAAAGCGATCGGCGCTCCGGCGGTGAGGTCGAAGCCGGAATCCGAGAACTCGTCGGCATTGATCGTACACGCCTTGCTCGCGCAGTCCAGGACGCTCGGCCCCGGAGTACCGCCCGAGAAGTCGAAGTTCGACACCAACCGACTCACGTTGACCGAGATCGAGAAGGTGCCATCCGTGCCCGCAGTGGTATTGCCGATCGTGTCGCCACAGAACCCCGACGCATTCGGTGGGCACTGGCTGATCTGAACCCCGGCGTTGGGATCGAACCCCGTCCCCGCCACCACGACCGCTTGGTTGTGATGCAGCCCGGCGTGGGGGGTGACGGTGATCGCCGGCGCGGGCGGCAACGGTTGACTCGGATCAAAGGCGATCGGCGCCGCCGCAAGGTAGTCGGCGTTTCCGAGGTCGGCGGCCTGGATCTCACACGCGATCGCAAGACAATGTGTGAGATTGGCGTTGTCGTCTTGGATGCGCAATGAGACGTTGAACGACGTGGTGAACGTGCCATTGGCGGCCACCGAAGTTTCGTTCCCGCTGAACAACGCGTCGCAGAACTGGGAACCGACCGGGCATTCGCCCACGCTCACGAGTCCACCGGCGGCGAAGCCCATGCCGTGCACGGAGATCGTCTGGCCGGCCCGCAGCCCGGTGGACGGCGTGACCGCGATCGAGGGGTGCGGTCGGGGAATCGTCGTATCGAAGCTGATCGGCGCCGATGCCACCACCGAAAGATTGAAGAAATCGATCACCGCGATCACACACTTGCC
>JBKJIQ010000017.1:0-59091 GCA_046598395.1 Acidimicrobiia bacterium | reverse complement strand
CTCCACCTCCCCGCGGTCGTGCTCCACGTTCTCCGCCATTCCCCCCCGGCCCGGCTCATCAGCGCCGGCGCGTCTCCCAAGGCCGTGCAAGTGGTCCTCGGTCACGGCTCGGCGGCCTTCACGTTGACGGTCTACGGACACGTTTTCGACGCCGATCTCGACGGCCTCGCGGACCGTCTCGACGCGCTTGACCGAAATTTTTCGCGGACTAGGCGCGGACTCAACCCCGACGGCGCACCCACCGTCAGAGCTCTGCATGCCCTCTGACCTGGGCAAATGATGGTGGGGCCGGAAGGGATCGAACCTTCGACCGAGGGATTATGAGTCCCCTGCTCTAACCACTGAGCTACGGCCCCGATGATTCTCACTGTGTTCTCTACTGTATTGCCATCTCGGGCGAGGCGGCGCTGATAGCATAGCGCTTCTAAACCAAGAGATTATGGAGCGGCCCGAACGTGGCGGAGACCGAATTCGACCCGGAACTCGAAGAGCTGTGGAACGATTACCGGCGCAGCCTCGCACGCCGCGGCCGTTCCCCGCAGACCGCATCGGTCTACCGGAAGTCCTTCGTGAACTTCTGGCGGTGGGCCCAGAGCCAGGGGATTTCCCCAGAACCCGCGAAGATTGATCGGCGGATCATCAACCAGTGGGCCGATGCGCTCGCAACGATGCCCGCGATCCGCAACGGTCGAGCCATCGAAGTCCTCGACCCCACGACCGGTGACCATGTCGCCAAGGTATTGGACCCGGCCACGCGCCGCATCTTGTGGCGCAACCTCCGACCGTTCTTCGGCTGGTACTCCCGCGAGTTCGAGACCACCAACGCGTTCGCCCGCGCCGACCCACCGGGCGACGAGCGGCCCCGCCCGATCCCCGTGGTGGCACTCCCCGACCTGCGCGCCCTGCTCGCGAGTTGTGCGGGCAAAAGCTTCCGCGACCGACGCGACCAGGCCCTGATTCGGATCCTGATCGACACCGGCGCACGCCTCGGCGAACTCGTCGGCCTCCGCGTCGAAGACTGGGAACGCCGCAATGATCTGCTCCTCGTGACCGGCAAGACCGGCACCCGGTTCGTGCCGATCTCACTCTCGACCGGTGAAGCACTCGCCCGGTACGTTCGGGAACGCAAAGCCCATCGGTTCGCGGCGAATCCGGCGCTCTGGCTCACCAGCAAAGGACCCCTCGGGCCCTCCGGTGTCGCGCAGATCCTCAAGAGCCGATGCGAGCAGGCCGGGATACCACCGATCAACCCTCACCGGTTGCGCCACACCTGGGCGCATGAGTTTCGCGCGCAAGGCGGCAGCGAAGGGGACCTGATGTTCTTGGCCGGTTGGTCTTCGCCGACGATGGCGCATCGCTACGGGCGATCGGCCGCCGCCGAACGTGCACAAGCATCCGGCCGCGCCCTCGGACTCGGGGACCGGCTGTGAGCGAACAGAACGGGGACGCCCTCGATCGTCTGCTCGAGTCGCTACCGACCGGTGCGACCTTCGGGCCGCTCCCCGAGGACCGGCGCGGTCTGCCGTGGAAACCGCTGGTCCGCG
Source organism: Acidimicrobiia bacterium (assembly GCA_046598395.1). GTDB lineage: Bacteria > Actinomycetota > Acidimicrobiia > IMCC26256 > JAENVU01 > JAENVU01. The sequence continues at coordinate 57,547 of JBKJIQ010000017.1, read as the reverse complement.
TCTACTGCCCTGGCATGGAAGGGCAGGCGTGTTCGGTAAGGATCGCTGAGGTCCTCGACACTCCTGCTGGCGCTCTGTTTGTCTCCGCCTACCGAGCGGGTCCCATTATCGGGGTACGCGCGGTCGATCGACCTGCGCGCGTAGGAACCGAAAGATTGGGTGAGTATCGCCACCGGACGGGCAATCGGTATGACGCGCCCCCGTCGGCGTGTTTCCTATTACTCGAGCACCCCGACATCGAAGGCCGACCGTTACACGCGTCGTGCAACCGGAAGGGACACGGCGGGGTGCGCTCGCTCGGCTTAGGTGTGCTGCTCGAAACCGCACGGTCGGCGCGAGCTCAGAACCGACGCTTGGATGTCAGCCTCTGAGCCAGCGCTGTGCTCTATAGTGGCTCTTGTAGTTCGGCCTGACGCGCGACGCGTCGCCTCCTGGTGGCACAGGGAAAACCCAAGAGGTGACCTGTGCCCGCACTTCCTCCCACCGAGCGATCTCTACGCGCCCGAAAAGCCGCCCATACATCTTGGGCGCGCACGTCTGACCCTGGCGCTCGTACCGCGCCTGGTCGTCTCGCTTTCCTCGATCGCTTCGAGCGCGAGGTCGACCCCGATGGCAGCCTTCCCGATGCCGAACGCAAGCGCCGTGCCGAATCGGCGCGGAAGGCGTACTTCGCGGGTCTAGCTCTGAAGAGTGCCCAGGCTCGACGTTCTCGTCGCGCGTCATGACTGCGCGAAGAAGCCCGGATGTGGGGTCCGGGCTCAACGCAGTCAACACAGCCACCCTCACAGCAGCTACTGACAAGGTTACACCCGAGGTCGGACCATCACCGCTTGACTACGCGTTGGCCGGCTGGCCTGTTTTCCCGCTCAACGGCAAGCACCCTGCCATCAGGTCGGCCCATCCTTTGGGAGACCCGTTGCGCGGCCGTTGTCACGGTGAGTGCGGCCGTCTCGGCCACGGCGTCTACGACGGGACCACCGACCCCGAGCGTGCCGCAGAGATGTTCGCCGGGAGACCGAGCGCGAACGTTGGTGCCCGAGTTCCTGACGGCCTCATCGTCGTCGACGTCGACCCCCGTCACGACGGGCACCTTGCCCTCGAAGCCCTCGAAGCGAAACACGCGCCACTACCCGAGACCCTGACCGCTCGTTCTGGTCGCGGTGACGGTGGGACCCACCGGTACTACCTCGCACCAGGTGGGACGACTACGGCCACGCGGTTCGGTCGCACCGGTATCGACCTGAAGTTTGGCGGTCGCGGGTACACGGTGCTTCCACCGTCGCTGCATCCCGATACCGGCCGACCCTACGAATGGCTGAACGACCTCGCGCCGGTCGCGCTCCCGACGTGGTTCGTCGCCCTACTGCGACCCGAACGGCCCAAGGTGCAACGCCGCGCCGCGCGTCCGACCCCGGCGCACGGCGACAGTCCGGCCGACTGGTTCCGTGAGGCGCACACCTGGACCGACGTGCTCCAGGGATACGCGCCGGCACCGTGGCAGCTCGTCGCAGGTGACGGCGAGAGCGACGGTTCCGGATGGCGACACCCTGCCGCGACCTCGAAGGTATCGGCCACTGTTCTGCACGGCCTCCTGTTCGTCTACTCGCCGAACACTCTGCTGCCCGTCACTGAGCCAGGTAACCCGCACGGCCTCACCAAGTTCCGCGCCTGGGCACTCCTCACCGAACGGACCTTGCCCGAAGCGGCGCGCGAAGCGGTCCGGATGCGGGAACGGCTGGTGTTCGCATGAACCTGCCGAACGTCTCAGCGTTGGTACCCGTCGAAGATGTTCCCGAGCCGGCGCGCGTCCTGCGCGTTGAGAGCATCCCCGACCCGTTCCACATCGAACCGCCGAGCTTCCTCGTCGGCGGTCTCATCCTCGAAGACACCTACGGCGAGATGGCCGGCGCAGAGAAGGCGCTCAAGTCGACTACTGCCCTCGCGATCGCCATCGGTGGCGGTCTCGGCGTCGACGTCCTCGGCAAGTTCCCGACACCCCGAGCGTTCTCGTCGGTCATCTTCTCGGGGGAAGGTGGCCGCAACCTCTTCCTCCGTCGATACGAACGCAACGCACACGCCTACGGCGCAACCGTGGACGACCTGCGGACGATGGTTCGCTACTCCGTCGAGTCTGCGCCAGTCACGTCGAGCGCGTTCCGAGACGCCATCCAGGCCGAACTCGACACACACCAACCGGCACTTGTCGTCATCGACCCTTGGTATTCGTACGCGTCGACCGAAACCGACGCCCGCGACCTCTACCAAACCGGCGCAGTCCTCAACGGACTACGCGAACTCGTCTGCCAGGACGGCACAAGCCTCCTCATCGTCAACCACTTCAACCAGACCGGAAACGGCAACGGACTCAAACGCATCACGATGGCCGGACACGCCGAGTGGTGCGACTCCTGGTGGCTCCTCAACCACCGGACCCCACCGAACGTCGAAGACGGCCGGTTCGCACTCACGATGGACATCGGCTCCCGGCAATGGGGCGGACGCACCTGGGACCTCGACTACGACCTCGGCCGGTTCGATGATGACCTCGGCGCACACGTCGGACAGATGACCTGGGACGTGCGGCGCGGCGGTGGAGTCACCAGCGACCGCGCGAAGCCGAACGAACTGGCCGCGGTCCTTGAACTCATCCCGAAGGCAACGAACGCCGTCAAGAACTACTCGGGGGCGGCGATACCGCGCGGCAAGCTCGAGACGCTCCTCCCCGGCAAGGCACGCAACCTCCGCAGAGATGCCATCGACGCCGCGGCCCTCCTCGGCTGCATCGCAGAGGAGAGCGGCGAGCGCGGGGCACGGATCTACCGGTACGTCCGCAAGTTCACTCACGACGACGCCGACCGTTGGCGCGAACTCTGCGGGGTGAACGAATGACCTCGCCCCACCTCGCCCGACGTCGCCGCGGCGAGGTCCAAGGGCACGACGGTCGTGGGCGAGGTCACCACCTCGCCCGCCGCCCGGAGACTAAGGCGGCGAGGTCATCCCGGCGAGGTCAAACCCGCGTGCTCGACCCTCCGTTTCGACCGGTCTCAGCATCGGGTCCCCGGCGAGGTCCCGGCGAGGTCGACGCCCGATGAGCCGCCTCGCCGAAGCTCGAGCCGCGCTCGCCGAACACCGACACGAACAGACGACCCGCACGCCATCGCTGTTCGACCCAGTGGGACCCGATTACCTGCAGTCGGTCGAGCGCAACGCCGGGGAGCAGTGGATCACCGAACGGCACACCGGCCCTACATGGCTCGCCAACGTCACCGTCCGACACGACGCCGACTGTCCTGCCCTCAACGCACCGACCACCATCATCCGAACAGGAGACCAGTGAATGAAACGCCATTTATTTTGGACGCACCCGCCCGCACCTAGACCCCGTATCCGCCTAGCCAAGTGCGCGGGTCTGAACCTTCGCGGGGTCGTTTCTGATGGCCGGTAACGGTCCTCTCCCGTCGCCAGGCTCGCGCCGTGGCACACGCGGGCTCCAAACCGTGGGTTGGACTGTCCTCCCCGCAGAAGGCCGTACAGGCCCGGCACCGAAACTCCCGGCTCGAGCACCTGGCGGTAAGGCGTGGTTGGCGTCGACGCGGGCATGGTGGGCGCGGGAGTGGGCATCGCCGCAAGCAACGCAGTGGCATGAGACCGACGAGTCCATGTACCGGCTCGCTGCATTGCGTGACCGGTTTTGGCGTGGTGTCGGCAACGCGTCCGAGCTGGTCGAGATACGCCAGATCGAGGCCGCGCATGGTGTCGGCCCGAAGGCGCTCGCTGCGCTCAGGTGGCGGATCGACGTAGAGGACTCGGAGCCGACGCCGCGTCGCACGCCGGCTCGAGTCCGCTACGGCCACCTCCGCCCGGCCGGTGACTGATGATGAACGACCCGCGCCTGGAGATTGGATTCGATCCGAGCCCAGCGATATCAGCGTTCGCTGAGGTACTCGATCGCGAGCAGCTCGACGCGATCGCGAACCGTTGTGCGTTCGCTTCGATGACGTACCGCGACGGCGGCCTGGTCTGCGCTGATCTGATCGTCGCGGCGGGTGAAGCGCGCGACGCGGACCCGTCGAGTCCGGTCGCGTTCGCTTATCTGGCGGTCGCTGAGGAACTTGCCGGGTCGCTGCTCGCGGCGTGGGGAACGTGATCGGCGTGATGTTGTCCGAGGCGGGTGGTAGCGTTGTTATTGGTCGCCTCGCCCGTCGAACCGGGTATGGCTGCCGACTACCCGGCTCGACCCGCCGGACGGCCCTAGCGCCGGCCACGGATCGCCCCTCGGGCCAGTCACCGCAGTACGTGCGCGCGATTGGCCGACCATGAACGACACTGTGACCCGCAAGATCGGCACCCTGACTTTGGGTGACCGCGGTGTGCTGACGTGTCAGGTTCCGGTCGGTCGACCGTTCCAGGTGGGCGCGTTCCGCAAGACCGCGCAAGAACGTGCTGGTAAGGCACCGGTCGTGCGCGCTGACGAGACACGGTCTCGCCTCGGGACCGTCACGTCGATCACCGAACTCGATGACGTGGTTGTGTTCGAGGTCGACGCCGACCTGGTCGACGAGCTCGACGGGCTCGAGGTGTCGGTTCGGTTCCGACCGATCGCCGGCACTGCCGACAATTTCACTGAGGTCGCGCTTTGGGAACTCGAAGTTCCTCGCGCCGGCCCATCCCCCGAACTTTTACGACGCCGCGCATGGTTCGCGGCCACAACGGAAGGCAACCCAAATGACAAGTTCTTATGATGAGACGGTCGCGAAACTCGCTGCCGAACGCAAGAAACTTCTCGATGAAGCGTCCGCGATTTTGACGACCGCGACCCGCGATCTCAGTCCCTCTGAGACAACCCGCTTCGATGAGATCCAGTCCGAAGTCGAGCTGATCTCACAACGTGTTGGTGATCTCGGTGCCCGCCGGGAGGCCGCCGACCGGGTCGCGCAGATCCCATCCTTGAACGGGAACTTCACCACACCGCGCGACGACACTGCCGACCGTGGTGCTTACGGGCTCGGAGCGTTGCGGTCCCAGGCTCGGGAAACGATCGAACGCAGCCATTTTGCGAGCGACGAGCAGAAGCAAGTGATCGTGAACTTGCTCGAAGATGAGCGCAGCGAACCAGAGAACCAGAGCTTGCTCGCCCGGTGGGCGCACGCGACTGGGTCCGACGATTACTCGCGGGCGTTCGCGAAGTTCATTCGCGATCCGGAGACCGGCTACCAAGATTTCTCGGCCTCGGAACGTCAGGCGTGGACTCGGAGTAAGGAAGTCGCCCGCGCAATGTCGGACGGGGTCTCAACTGCCGGCGGCTACATGGTCCCGACCTACCTCGACGCGACGATCTACTTGACGAACTCGGGTAGCGCGTCGCCGATGCCGGACCTCGCGAATGTTGTGACGATCGCGACGAACACCTGGCATGGGATTTCCAGCGCCGGGGTCAGCGCCTCCTGGGATGCTGAGAATGCGACCGTCTCGGATGACTCACCCGCGATCGGGAGTGTGACGATCCCGACGTATAAGGGTGCGGCGTTCGTCGCCGCCTCGATCGAGGTGACCGAGGATTCGACGATCGGTGAACAACTCCCCGGCATTTTCGCGGATGCTCGCGACCGGCTCGAAGCTGCAGCGTTCGCGACTGGCGCGGGTACGACCGAACCGACCGGCATCTGGACCGCGTTGCAGGCCGACACGAATCAGCAGCTCGTCAGTACGACCGCGGCGACGATCGGCGTCGTCGACTTGCAGGCGACGTACAAGAAGCCCGGCGTCCGGTGGCGTTCGCGTGGCAGCTGGTTGATGAACCCGACGTGGCATCACGCGATCATGAACTTGGGAACCGCGCTCAGCGCGTCGTACTCGGCGAACCTGACAAGCCTGCCCGATCGGCTGCTCACGAAACCCGTCTTCGTCGACGATTACGCGCCGGCGTTGGTCACGACAACCGCTCTCGATGCTCGCGCGATCTTCGGCGATTTCAGCGCGTACACGATTGTTCGTCGGGTCGGTCAACGAGTCGAATACATCCCTCACCTGTTCGATCAGGCGACGGGACGGCCGTCCGGTACCCGCGGGTTCTACAGCTACTGGCGATCCGGTGGCGCCCCGATGTCGAACAGTGCGTTCGGAGAACTGGTCGACAAAACGTCGGCCTAGGTCGCGGGCCGTCCGGGCTTGGAAATGGTCGGACGGCCCACGACGCGCAGCATGCCGGGAGGTATGCCGCGCGAGGTGCCCGGTCAGGGGTGGGAGTTGTTCATGCTCTCCGCCCACCCCGACCGACGCACCGACAACAACCGCAACCCCCAGCGCGCGAATCGGTCTCACCTGTGCTGAACTCCAGTCACATGGCCGATTGAGGGGGCAACGTGACTGAAGCAAATGACGCTGAGGTGCTGTGCGATGAGTGCGGTGCACCGCTTGGCGAGAACCCGCCGTGGGTGATGATGTCGAACCTAAGGTTCTCGGACTCACCGCCCGCGTCTGCCGTGGAACGGTACGGATTCCACATTCCGAAGTGTCTGGGCGTGTACATGGATCGACCGCCCGCGCAACGCCGCCGGCCGACTTAGCCGCCGGGAGAGCTTCCTCTCTTGGCTGGTCTCACTCTTGCGCGACCCTGACCCCCGTGGACTGTCCTGACTGCGATGCTGACCTCAAGCCGACGCGCGACGCTTCGAGAGTGTCCATCGGCGTTGACCCAATGAGGCGCCGGTGACTTGCTTCACGGCCTTGTCGAAATTGACCGAGCCGTTCGCTACCTGGGTAGACAACGCCACACGCACGGCTGGCTCATGGTCAGCAACGATCACCAGCTCTTCATGAAGGCAGAACGTCGACGACCTCCCGCAACCGCTCCGGGAGAACCTGCGTATAGATCATCGTGGACGCAAGCGACGCGTGACCGAGCAACTCGCCAACGGCCCGAATATCGCGCGTATGAGCCAGTGCGAAAGTTGCGCAACTGTGACGGATGCGGTGGGGGGTGATCCGGCCGAGGCCAGCATGCTCACCGATCTCGACCAGCTTGGTTCGCATCGTCACGTCATCGACCGGCCCGCAACGGCCAGGGAATACCCACCGGCCCGTGGCGGTCGCCCGCCATGCGGTCAGAACGGGCGGCACAGCCGCGTGGACCAGCTGGAGCCGCCACCGCGCGCCTTTCCGCCCGGATCCTTTCCCACGGACCCGCCACGTCGGCGAAGCCGCCTCAAGGTCGAAGTGCTCCCACTCCGCGAGTCTCACCTCCGAGATTCGCGCTCCGGTCGTGGCCATCAGTAGACCCGCCGCTTCGTGGAACCCGCCAAGGTCCCGGCAGGCTGCGACCCAGGCGAGGTGATCCCGTTCCGACAACGGCCGCGGCAGTCCTTGCGGTTGCGGCACCGACGGGATTTCGTCCGATGGGTCCGGGACGATCTTCGCCCACCGGTACCAAGCGCGAAGTGCCTTCCTTCCCGCTTCGCGACTTTGCGCAGTCGCTGGCAACGAACTCAACCAGCCGAGCAGATCAGCCGAGGTCGCGTCCGCAAGCGTGAGGCCACGCTGCGAGAGCCACCGCATGGCCTGACCCTCGCGGGTGACGTAGTTCCGTACGGTCGTTGGTGCGTATTGCTGCGCTTCCATCCACCAGCCGAATGCCGACTCCATCACGCACCACCCCGTGCGGTGATCGACTCGGGATGGACAAGGTCACTCAACTGGATGAGGGCATCCCAGAGCAACCGTTCGCCCGAGTAACTCCGGGCGAACGAGTAGATCCCGTCTCTCAGGTCGCCACACTCATCGACGCGCGGTACTTGGTCGGCGATCGACGTGAGGTGGGTATCGAACCGTTCGAGCAGCGCCGCGCACGCTGCGCCGATCGGAGCGAGTGCCACCAGGTGAGTGATCACTTGGGTGGACATTTCGAGGAACTCCGCGCGAAGGTCGTTTGGTACTACCGCCTCGACATCCAGCCAACTCGGTACTGTGCAGGTTGCAACAGGGTCGGTGGTCTCCATCGTGATTTCTCTCCTTGTTCTTTGGAGAGCACAGCAAGAGATTCGCGTATTGACGCTCGCGCGTGACCTGCGGAAACACCTTTCCGCACAGCGTTTGCGGCTATGCGGTTATGAGTCCCCTGCTCTCACCACTGAGCTACGGCCCCGAGACAACTCCTGCTTTCTACCTCAATGTCCTTCTCACCCTGGGTCCTTCTCACCCTGGGTCCTTCTCACCGTGGGACATTCGCGCGGGTGGCGGCCCGGCCTTGGTGGTACTCGCTATCGCTCGGCGCGGTCTCGATCGCCGAGCACCAATGCGGGTTCGTCGAGAGCCCCGTCTCATCCCGGAAGCACCGTAACGCCCGCCGCGCACCTACTGCAGGCGGGCCGCGACCGCGTGGGCTTGCGCGGCGAGTTCCTGGGTCTTCGGCCCGGGATCGACAGCTACGAGCTGGTCCGCCAACGCACGGACCAGTCTCGCCAACTCGGCGAGGTCCTCACTCGGCTCTTGCACCTTGATCTGCGAAAACGGAAACGCGACGTTGACCCTCGTCGTCACACCATCGGAATGCGATGACTCTTCCGTCGTCGCAACGTCATCACTCTTCGGCTTGGTCATTCCATCCACCTCCAACCGGGGACACTGCCGTTCGCAGTCCACGTGGCCTGGGGACACATCTTGGTCGAGAAACACCCAGCTCGCCGTCAAGCCCTAGGTTGCCGTCATGGGTTTCTCCGCTCCAACCGACGTCCCACCGAGTTCCGACGAACGCACGCTGTTGCTCGCATACCTGCAACTCCAACGTGAACTGGTGGTGGAGTCGACCGTCGGCTTGACCGAGGAGCAGGCGCGCTGGCAGCCCGAGGGGCGGCTGATCCCGATCATCGGCATCGTCAACCACCTCACCCATGTCGAGGCGCGGTGGATCGACGGCAGCTACGCACGCCGGCCTTCCCCTCTTCGGTCCGAAGAGGAATTCGCCGTCGGGACCGACCGGACGCTCGCCGAGTGTGTCGACGCGTACGAGGTACGCGCCGAGGCGACCGAGCGCACCGTGCTGGCTGCGCCAGGCATGGATGCTCCGTGTATCGGCCCCAACGGGACTCCTCTCGATCTGCGGTGGGTGCTGCTGCACCTCATCGAGGAGACGGCCCGCCACGCGGGCCACGCCGATTCCACGCGCGAGATGCTCGACGGCCGCCGCTCCAACTGGTGACAACACGGGTGTCGACGCTCGCCGCCGCGCTGCCGCACGGCGCCGGTCAATAGAAACCTTCGCGGCGGGCGTAGCGCTCGGCCCGCTCGGTGTCGTAGACATCGGGATCGATCTGATCACCGTTGATCGCTCGCATGATCTCGCCGTTGCTCGGCAGGTCACCTTGTGCGATGAAACGCGCCGGGTCCCAGAGATGCGATCGCAGTATTGCTTTCGAGCACTGCGTGTACGCCTGGTCGATGTCCACCAGGATGCCGAGCTTCGGAACTTTGCCTTCGACCGCACACGGATCGAGCAGCAACGGATCGGTCGTGAGCGACGCCCGGCCGTTCACCCGGAACGTTTCGGTCGCGCCGGGCACGAGAAACAACAGGCCCACATGCGGATTGGCCAGGATGTTGGTCAACGTGTCGGCAATGCGATTGCCCGGCCGCTCCGGGAGCAACAGGGTTCGCTCGTCGATGATCCGCACGAACCCGGCCGGGTCACCGCGCGGGCTCAGGTCACAGTTGCCGTCGGGGTCAGAGGTCGCAATGCACATGAACGGCGACTGCTCGATGTACTGGCGCGTCAACTCGTTCAGCCGTTGCGCAACCTTGGTACACACGATTTCGGCGGGCATACCGATCAACGCGCGCAGTTGCTCGTTCGTCGTAATGAGGTGTTCGGATCCCCGCGCGTTCATACCGCCAGTGTTCCAGACTGCGTGCGCTTGGCCCACAGGGTTATCGGTCGCTCGAGGAGGTGCCACGACACGTATCCGAGAACAGTAGAGATCAGCCCCGCGGTCACGAACATCGCCCACGGCGTGCGCGCGATGCCACCGGCGTAGACCAATTGTTGAACCGGCCACGCGAAGATGTAGATCCCGTACGACGGGTCTCCCAGTCCGTGCACCGCATCGGTCACCCGACCTCCGAATGCGCCCACTCCAATGACGAGCGTGGCGACCCCGAGGATGTAGAGCACCGGCTCACCGAGCACGAAGGCCGCGCCCACGAGCAGCGCTCCTGGAAGCACGAGTCGACGCACATCCCCGCCGGCCGCCACCCGCGACAACACCACGCCGGCGAAGAAGTAGGACCAGAGCTCGGAACCGTCGGCGAGCGTGAGCCCGAGTACGGACCGTGTGATCGGCAATCCACCCGTCCCGCCGTACACCGCGACCCGGAAGAACCCGAGCAGCAGCCCCAGCACGACGACCGGCGTCCACCAACGGCGGAGCCCACCCCATACGCCGAGCGCGAGGACGCCGACGTAGGCCCACACTTCATACGTGAGCGTCCAGATCGATCCGTTCACCGCCGTCACCGGATTGTCGAGAAACACTCCGGGCAGCTTGTTGATCGTTCCCGCAAACAAGGCGATGTTGCGTCCCAGATAGAAGATCGTGCGACTCGAACCGAAATATGCGCGCAACGACTCGGTCGTCACGAGCGGTCCCAACACGAAGACGGTGAGGACCACCACGAGCGTGAGCGCGGGCCAGATGCGCGCAAAGCGGTGGCGCACGAACACCCGGGCCTGCTCGGTGCGGTCCCAACTCTTGGCCACGAGAAACCCGCTCACCACAAAGAAGATGCTCACGCCCAGCGTGCCCAACGGAACGCGGTAGCGCCCCACCGAGAACTGCAGCCGATCGGCGGTGTTGCCGGTGAGCGCGAACGAATGGCTCAGGATCACCGCAAGCGCCGCCACGATCCGCAGCACATCGAACCCACCGAAGCGGCGAATCGGTTCGCCTGCTTGCCCGTCCACGCTGCTCCCCCAACCGGTTCGGCGCTGTGAGCCACCCCGTCCCGCTTTCGAGGCCGGAACCCTACCTACATCGCCGATCCAAACCGCCCCATCTCGAGAACTCAGATCTGCCCAAGCCCGGCCCGCGCGCCAAACTGTGCCCGTGACCGACTACGTACCTCCCCTCGCCGACATCCACTTCGTGCTCCAGCAGTTCGGGATCGAGGAGATATCCGGCCTTCCATCCTTCGAACATGTGGACGTCGACGGCATCACCGATGTTCTCACGGAAGCCGGCCGCTTCTTCGCCCAGACGATCGCGCCCCTCAATGTGATCGGCGACCAGGTCGGCAGCGTGCACAACCCGGACAACACCGTGACCACTCCCCCGGGTTTCGTCGACGCGTATCGCGCCTACGTGGAGGCCGGCTGGGGTGCGGTGGCGTCCTCGCCGGAATACGGCGGCGGTGGATTCCCGTTCCTCGTGGGAGTTGCGTTCGAGGAGTTGATCTCGACCGCGAACTTGTCGTTCAGCATGTGCCCGCTGTTGTCCCAGGGCTCGACCCGGATGCTCGAAGCGCACGCGTCCGACGCATTGAAGGCCACCTACCTGCCGAAGATGATCACCGGCGAGTGGGCCGGAACCATGTGCCTCACCGAACCGGACGCCGGCTCTGATCTCGGCGCGATCCGCACCAAGGCCGTCCCCCAAGCCGACGGCACGTATCGCATCACAGGCACGAAAATCTTCATCACGTTCGGCGAGCACGACCTCACCGAGCAGATCGTCCACCTGGTCCTCGCGCGCACACCGGACGCGCCCGCCGGCACCAAAGGCATTTCCTGTTTCGTCGTGCCGAAGTTGATGGTGAATCCCGACGGATCACTCGGCGACCGCAACGACGTCACCTGTTTGTCCATCGAACACAAGATGGGGATCAAGGCAAGCCCCACCTGTGTGTTGTCGTTCGGTGAGGACGGCGACGGCGCAGTCGGTGAGCTCGTGGGCGAGTTGCACGGCGGACTCCTCGCCATGTTCACCATGATGAACCACGCTCGGATCGGCGTTGCGGTGGAAGGCCTTGCGCTGGCCGAACGCTCGTACCAACAGGCTCACGAATATGCGACTGACCGCCTACAGGGTCGGGCTTCGGGGACTCCGCGGGGCGAGCATGCCGCCATCATCGAGCACCCCGACGTGCGCCGGATGCTCCTCACCATGGAGTCGACGATTCAGGCCATGCGACGGCTGATCTACGCAACCGCGTCTGCCATCGACCGCAGTGAGCACGACCCCGACCCCGAAGTACGCGCCCACAACGAAGAGATTGCTTCGTTGTTCACCCCGCTGGCCAAGGCATGGTCCACCGATGCCGGCTTCGACATGACCTCCATCGGCGTGCAGATCCACGGCGGCATGGGCTTCATCGAGGAGACCGGCGCCGCACAACACCTGCGCGACGCTCGGATCGCGATGATCTACGAAGGCACGAACGGCATCCAGGCCATGGACCTCATTGGCCGCAAGCTCGGACTGCGCGGCGGAGCGGTCATCACCGAGCACTTTGCTCGGATCGCAGCCGGGGTCGCGAAACTCTCGACGATTCCGGATCTCGCCGCGAGTGGCGAAGCGATCGCCGGAGCGTTGGCGGCCGCCCAGGTAGCAACCGACTACATGGCGGGGGTGACGGCGATCGACGACGCACTGGCGGGCGCCACGCCGTTTCTCCGACTGCTGGCGATGCTCACCGCGGCGGACCTCATGGGCCGCGCCGCGCTCCTCACCGTGGGCACCGATCGGGAGACCGCGCAGTGGCGCACCACCCGATTCTTCTGTGAGCAGTTGCTCCCGCCGGCCACCGCGCTGCTGCCGTCGATCACTGCGGGAGCGGGCGCATTGGCCATCTCCTGAGGGGCTCCGGGGGCGAGACTCGAACTCGCAACATCATCGTTAACAGCGACGCGCTCTGCCAATTGAGCTACCCCGGAATGGCTCCAGAGGATAGCAAAGCCCGCTGCAATCCCATGATCTGGCGATGGGTTCGGGTGCACGAATAGATGAAGTAACAACACCCGAACTCGTGCTTCGTCGTCCGGATCGACGGGTCGGGAACCGCTCGGTACCCCTTATGGAACTGCGACCTCGGGACGCTTGTGAGGACCGACCAGTGCGTCTGCGCGGCGTCGAGGTCAAGTCCTTGGTGGAGGTAGACACTCACACGCAGCCGGGCTTCGTCGATCTCGAAGAACCGCCGGAACCATGCACAGAAGAACGCCATCATCTGCGGATCACTGTTGGCAAACTTTACCGACCCCTCCGTTTTCGCACCTTCACTCGCATAAAGCGCGACCCCCGCGGCGAGGAACGCATCGTCGGAGAGGACGCCGATCCGATCCGCGCCCCACTGGTTCATCTCTTCAATTTGAGCGAGCTTTGCCACCCGGAGCGAACTCGGCGCGGCGAATGGAGATCGTTGTCGAGGCTTCGGCTCGAAGATCACGTCTCGCACCCAGAGCGAGACCGACGACTTCGCGACGCCGAGCTCGTCCGCCATCTCCTGCATGGTCCAGGCCTCCGCGCGCAGATCGCACGCTCGGTTCTGTTCGGCGACCTCGCCCCGGTATCCCATCGCGTGAGTCTATCCAAACGTTTGTTCGGTCCGCTCGCCCGGCATCGTGTCCCGGTCGACATCAAGGGGGCCGGACGCGATAGGAAGTGACCTCATGAAGTTTCGAATCGGTCTTCTGTGTGGCTTCGGCCTTGGCTACTACCTCGGCGCTCGCGCCGGACGCTCTCGCTACGAGCAGATGCGTCGTCGACTCGAACGGCTGCGCGACAGTCGACTCTTCGAGCGGATGCAGGCTGCGGTGGAACTCGGCGTGGAGCGGCTTCGCCCCGAGGATGCTCCGGAACCCAGTCTCCATCTCGTCGAAGACGAGGTCGACGTTCGCGTCTGAAAGATCGTCGCGAGCAGTCCGAGCGGGTTCGTGCGTTACGTCTCTTCGAGGTAGTCCCGTAGCCGGTTCGCGCGTGTGGGATGGCGCAACTTGGCGAGCGTCTTCGATTCGATCTGGCGGATCCGTTCCCGCGTCACTTTGAACTCGCGCCCCACTTCTTCGAGGGTGCGTACCTGACCATCGTCGAGTCCGAAGCGCATCCGCACGACCGCACGTTCGCGATCATTCAGCTCTTCGAGCGCTTCCTCGATCGCTTCGGTCAGCAGCGCGCGCGCCGCGGCAGTGGCCGGCGCAGTGGCATTCGGATCTTCCACGAAGTCACCGAGCGAGGAATCGTCCTCCTCCCCCACCGGCGTCTCGAGCGACAGCGGTTCTTGGCCCAACCGTTGGATCTCGCGCACGCGATCCGGCGTCATCTCTACCTTGGCCGCAACTTCATCGGTGGTGGGTTCGCGGCCCAACTCTTGGAGCATCTGGCGCTGAACATTCTTGACCTTGTTCATGGTGTCGACCATGTGGACGGGAATCCGGATCGTGCGCCCCTGATCCGCGATCGAACGCGTGATGGCCTGACGAATCCACCACGTGGCGTAGGTGGAGAACTTGAATCCCTTCGTGTGATCGAACTTCTCGACGGCCCGGATCAACCCGAGGTTGCCCTCCTGGACGAGGTCGAGCAGCGCCATGCCGCGGCCCACGTAGCGCTTGGCGATCGACACCACCAGGCGCAGGTTCGCTTCGATGAGTTGCCGCTTGGCGAGTTCGCCGTCTCGGACCACGGCCCGAAGACTCGCCCGCTGATCGGGCGAGAACAGCGTGTCGCTCACGATCCGCTCCTCGGCATCGAGGCCCGCCTCGAACCGCTTGGCGATGCTCACTTCCTGGGCGGCGGTCAGCAGCGGGACCTTGCCGATCTCCTTGAGGTACATGCGTACCGGATCGAAGCTGGAGCCTTCCGCGGCCAGACGCGACGCGCGCGGACGCGCGGGGCGCGGCGTGCGTGGTTCGGACACCGTGGGCAGTTCCGGGACCGCGGCGATCGGCGCAGCCGGCAGCGGGTCCGATGCCATGATCGGCTCGATGACCCGAGTGACGTCAGCCGCAGGGGACCGACCGGACCGGCGTTCATCCTCGCGCTGGAGTTCCTCGATGATCTCGTCGACCACCTGGACGCCACTGGTTTCCAGGCTCGAGTAGATCGCGGCGAGTTGCGCCGTATCGGGTTCGAGGTCCGGCAGCGCCGCGAAAATCTCGCCCGTGGTCACAAATCCGCGCTCGCGTACACGCGCGACGAGATCCGTGATGCCGTCGGGATGCGTTGGCGTGACCGCGATCGGTTCCGGTGTCGATTCCGGAACGACCGTCCCGTCCGCCACGGGTGAAGGTTCGTTCAGCTCGTCGTCCACGAAGAGATGCAGCGTACCAACTGCATCGCCGCGCCCTCGCCGTTTGCCCATCCGGCCGCCGCGTTCCCATTCAGCTGGTCGAGGAGCAGTGCCAACTCACTCGCCCGATCGTCGCCGTCGCGCAAGAACCGCCGCCGCAACCGTTCCGCTGCCGGCCCCACAATGTTCACCACGAGCCGAGCTCGAACCGTCTCGGGCTCATCGTCCGCGATCGGTTCTTCGACCGCCAACCGTTCGAGCAGCCCCCGCGCCGGGCCTTCGGCACTCTCGATCGCCTCGTGGAGCTCATCAGCCGCCCACAGGTGCTCGAACGCTTCTTTGGCCACCGGGTCCACAAACAACGACGCGTCGATCCAGTCGACCACCAGCGCCGGCTGGTGAATCGCCCACCGCAGCGCGTCCTCCTCGCGGCGATCGACCACCACCGGCACCCGCCGCGGCGGACCGTCCTCGGCGTCGACCGGGCGGGGCCGAGTGCGTCCCCGAGCCACTGCCTGCTTCACCATCGCATGGTCAATCCCCGTGGTGCCCGCAACCGTTTGGATGTACTGCTCGCGCACGAGCTCACTCGGGATCTCTCGCAGCACCGGGCCCACGAGATCCACTGCTCGGGCCCGGCCCTCGGGACTGTTGAGATCCGCGGCGGCGAGCACCCTATCGATCTTGAACTGGGCGAACCTCGATGCATCTTCCACAGCCTTCGGCAGCGCCGTGGGGTCTCGCTGCCAGAGGTCGCCAGGATCCTGGCCGGACGGGAGCGCCGCAACCTTCACCTCGATATCGAAGCGTTGCTCCCACTGGTACCACTTCTCGGCTGCGTTCTGGCCGGCCGCATCGGCGTCGTAGGCGAGCACCACATGGCGGGTGAAACTCTTCAGGATTTGTACGTGCTCATCGGCGAGCGCGGTGCCACACGTGGCCACCGAGTTGGGCACCCCCGCCAGGGCGAACCCCATCACGTCGGTGTAGCCCTCGCAGATCACCACCTGATCACGCGCGCCGATCTCCGCCTTCGCCCAGTTCAGGCCATAGAGCAAACGACTCTTGTGATACAGCGCGCTCTCGGCCGTGTTCTTGTACTTCGGGCCGTCGTCGGTGAGGGTGCGGCCACCGAATCCCACCGGATTGCCCGCACGATCGAACACCGGAAACAACAGGCGAGACCGAAAGAAGTCCTGCGCCTTTTGCGCACGGTTCACGAACGCCAGCCTCGCCGTCACGATGTCATCGCGGCTGAACTTCAACGTGTAGAGGTGGCGCACCAGCGCGTCGAACGAGTCCGGCGCCCAACCGAGGCTGAACTGACGCGCCGCGTCACCGTCGAAACCGCGGCTGCGCAGGTAGCCGCGGCCATGTCCACCGGACGCGTCCTCGAGCAGCAACTGGTGATAGAACGCGACGGCCGCGCCCACCGCTTCGGTGAGCCGCTCCCGGTTCCGCCGATCTTGGGTTGCGCCCGCGGAGTCATAGCGCAGCGTGACCCCGGCACGAGCGGCCAACCGTTCCACGGCCTCGGCGAAGTCGAGCCCCTCGACCTTGCGCACGAACGTGATGGCGTCGCCACTCTCCTGGCAGCCAAAGCAGTAGTAGAAGCCCAGCTGAGGGTTGACCGAGAAGCTCGCGGTCTTCTCGCCGTGGAAGGGACACAATCCGGTGAAGCGCCCACCGGCGCGTTTGAGTGCAACGTGCTCGCCGATCAGGGCAACGATGTCGGTGGCCTCGCGGACCCGCGCAATGTCGTCTTCGAGGATACCCACAAGCTCAGGGTAGGGGTTGTGGGGTGAACCGGCCCGAAGGGGTCCTCCGGCGCGCGGACTCGCTCAACGGTGCGGTGCTCAACGGCCGATGTCGAGACCGGCGGGCAGGCCCGACGGGTCCCAGCCCAAATGGGCGCGGGCCTGAGAGAACGCGAATCGGTCGGTCATCCCCGCCACGTAGGTCACCGCGGCGCGCACCGCCTCCGGCGAGCCGGCGACGGCGCCCTCCACCCCACCGACGGGATGCTCGGACTCAACGAACTCACGCGACGGCAACGCGAACGGTTGATCGGAGAAGAACTCGACCAGCGCCCGCAGGACGCGCACCACCACATCACCCTGCGCAACCGACGCCGGGCGCATGTAGATCTGCTCGTAGTTGAAAGCGCGGAACTCCGCCAGCGCCTCGGCCAGCCCGGCGGTGAGCCCTACCTCTCCATGATCCAAGGTGGTCTGCACCACACCGGAGATGAAGGCATTGAGTTGACGGCTCCGCCGGTCGCCGCATCGGGTGCGCACCGCTTCGGGCAGCATCGTTGGGGCCACAATCCCCGCCCGGACTGCATCCTCGAAGTCGTGACATACGTAGGCAATGCGATCCGCCCAGGCCACCACTTCACCTTCGGGTGTGCTTGGCGCCGGCCGGGACCATGAGTGGTTGCGAATGCCATCGAGAGTTTCGATGCACAAGTTGAGCGGCGCGAGTACCACGTCGGCGCCCCACACGGCGTGGTCGTATCCACCATCGATGTAGGAGGAGAATGCGTCTTCACTCGCGTGTCCGAACGGACCGTGTCCGCAGTCGTGACCCAACGCGATGGCCTCGGTGAGCGCAACGTTGAGCCGACACGCCCGTGCGATGCCGGTGGCCACTTGGGCAACTTCGAGCGCGTGCGTGAGGCGGGTCCGTTGATGGTCCTCGGGGAAGATGAAGACCTGGGTCTTGCCCGCGAGCCGACGAAACGCGGAGGTGCCATGCAGGATCCGGTCGCGGTCCCGCTCGAAGCACGTCCGCCACTCGTCGGGCGCTTCTTCCACCCCGCGGTGCCCGCCTTCATGGGCTCGGGTGGCTCCGGGCGCGAGGACATCCTCCTCGGCGGCCTCGCGCTGGATTCGACCGAACGGCTCGACGGTGCCCAGCTTGGCGTTGACGTCCACATGGGCGCGCCGCACCGGGCCATCGCCCACGGGCGACATCGTGGACGCCCACCGCAACTCCCGTTCCGTGCGCACCAACTCACTCATGGCGTCGACTCTACCGAGGGGGTGTGACACCAACATCCCCACTTTCGTTCGTTTCACCCCCTCAGGGGTGGGCAAAACGAACAAAGGTGAGGCGCGAGGCCTGAGGCGTCAAGCGGTGGTGCCGGGGCCGTCTGAGGCCAGGGCGGCGTGGGCCGCGGCGAGACGAGCCAGCGGGACGCGGTAGGGCGAACACGACACGTAATCGAGTCCGACCTCGTGACAGAAATGCACCGACGCCGGGTTCCCACCATGCTCGCCACAGATGCCGAGCTTGATGTTGGGACGCACCGCACGGCCGCGGGCCTTGGCCCACTCCACCAGCACGCCCACGCCGTCACGGTCCAGCTGCTCGAACGGGCTGATCGGCAACAAACCTTGCTCCAAGTAGGCGGGCATCATGCGACCCTCGACGTCGTCACGCGAGAAGCCGAACGTCATCTGCGTGAGGTCGTTGGTGCCGAACGAGAAGAACTCGGCCGTGGCCGCGATCTGGTCCGCCACGATCGCCGCACGCGGCGTCTCGATCATCGTGCCAACGAGATACTCCACGCGAGTCCCCGACGCGGCGAAGACCTTCTCGGCTTCCTCGCGCACCCACCCGTCGAGTAACTCCATCTCGGACGCCGCGACGGTGAGCGGGATCATGACTTCCACCTGGGGATCGCCGCCGGCCTGCTTGCGCGCCACGGCGGCTTCGATCAGTGCCCGCACCTGCATGCGGTACAGGCCCGGCTTGAGGATCCCCAGCCGACACCCGCGGGTGCCGAGCATCGGGTTGGCCTCTTCCCACTTATTGAGCGCGTCCATCAGCGTGTCGGCCTCAGGGTCACTGGTCCCCTGAATGAACGCGTCGACCTGGCGTCCGAGTACTTCCTCGTGGCGCGGGAGAAACTCGTGCAGCGGCGGGTCGAGCAAACGGACGGTGACCGGAAGCCCGTCCATCGCTTCGAGAATCCCGATGAAGTCGCTCCGTTGCATCTCGAGCAGCGCCTCCAATGCGGCGGCCTCGCTCTCGTCGTCATCCGCGAGGATCATGTTCTGCACGATCGGGAGACGATCGCCGAGGAACATGTGCTCGGTACGACACAGGCCAATACCTTCCGCGCCGAACTCGCGCGCCTTGACTGCGTCTTCGGGGAGATCGGCGTTGGTACGCACCTTCATCGTGCGGAACTGATCGGCCCAGCCCAGCACAATGCCGAACGGTCCGGTCGGTTCCGGAGTGACCACCGCAACCGCACCGACCACCACTTCGCCGGTGCTGCCGTTGATCGAGATGACTTCGCCCTCGGCCACGGTGGTCGTGACCGACTGCACCACGCCGTCGATCTCCTTATCGGCGGTCACCGAGAACTGCTTGCGCGCGAGGTCGATCCGCAGCGAGTCGGCACCACAGATTGCGGGCGTGCCCATGCCGCGCGCCACCACGGCCGCGTGCGACACGAGACCACCGCGCGACGTGAGGATGCCCTCCGCCGCGATCATGCCGTGCAGGTCCTCGGGCGACGTCTCGGGCCGCACGAGAATGACTGTCTCCCCCGCCGCGGCCGCTGCTTCGGCATCGTCCGCGGTGAAGTACACCTTGCCCACCGCGGCCCCCGGCGAAGCGTTGAGGCCCTTGGCCATCACCTCGAACGTTGCCAACGGGTCGAACTGGGGATGGAGCAACTGGTCGAGCTGCTCGGGTTGCACTCGCAGCACCGCTTCACGCTGATCGATCAGCCCTTCGGACTCCATCTCCACGGCCATGCGCAACGCCGCAGCCGCGGTGCGCTTGCCCACGCGGGTCTGGAGAATGAACAACCGGCCCTGCTCGATCGTGAACTCGATGTCGCACATGTCGCGGTAGTGCTTCTCCAGCCCGGCCATCACTTCGAGCAACTGCACGTGACACTCGGGGAAGGTTCCACCCATGGCGTTGAGCGGCTCGGTGATGCGGATACCGGCCACCACGTCCTCGCCCTGGGCATTCGTGAGGAAGTCGCCGTAGGCCGCGCGCTCACCCGTGGACGGGTTACGGGTGAAGGCCACGCCGGTACCACTGTCTTCGCCCTTGTTGCCGTACACCATCGTCTGCACGTTCACCGCGGTTCCGAGATCATCCGCGATGCGCTCCATGCGGCGATAGTCCTTGGCGCGGCGGCCGTTCCAGGACTTGAACACCGCTTCCACCGCGTATCCGAGCTGCGCCTTTGGATCGTCGGGAAACTCGATACCGCTGGCCTTGGTGGCGAGACCCTTGAAGGTGGCCACCAGAGCACGCAGATCCTCGGCCGACAGCGCGGTATCCACGGTGACGCCGCGTTCCTCCATGAGGTCCTGGAGCGCCTCTTCGAAGTCCTCTCCGGGAACGTCGAGCACGATCTTGGCGAACATCTGCACGAAGCGACGGTAGGAGTCGTACGCGAATCGCTCGTTGCCGGTCTGGCGCGCGAGTCCCTGCACCGACTCGTCGTTCAGGCCCAAGTTGAGGACCGTGTCCATCATCCCCGGCATCGAGAACGCCGCTCCGGATCGAACCGAGACCAGGAGCGGATCCGTCCCGTCGCCGAGCCGTTTGCCCATGTCGGTCTCGAGCGCGGCGAGCGCGTCGCCCACCTCGAGGAGCAGGCCGTCGGGGAGGGTGTCACCCGCGGCCATGTAGGCCTTGCACGCATCGGTCGAAATCGTGAAGCCCGGCGGCACGGGAAGCCCCATGTTGGTCATCTCGGCCAGATTCGCCCCCTTGCCCCCGAGCAGGAACTTCTGCTCCTTGGAGCCCTCACGGAAGGCGTACACGTACTTCATCTGAGTTCCGATCCTTGGTGGTTCGACGAAAGGGGCAAGCGTACCGAAGGTGCTCGCATGCGAGCCGTGCATTGGTGGAGCAAACGGCCGGCCGTTTTGGCAGTTCCGGCCCGCTCTCGGGCGTTTCACCTAGGCGTCCGCGACCACCAGCGTCTTGGCGAGTTTGTCGTGCAGGCCCTGGTGGTTCCGGTCACGGAGGTTCCAGAGCACGATGCCGAGTCCGATGATCAAGGCCAGCGGACCGAGCACGCCGAAGAGCAGGAACGCGAGCGCCAACGGGACGCCGTAGTGAATGAGCGATACACCGAGTCCCGGAGGCGAACCGTCGAGCCGAACGAGACGAATCCGTTGCCGCTTCTTCCCCAGCGTCTGTCCGTTGCGCGCCGACATCGGGACCACGTACAGCAGCGACGCGATGAGGACCACGAGGATCAGTACGAAGTACGCGCCCGAGAGTTTTTCTTGGACTTTGGTCTGCTGATCGAGGAGATCTTTGGACTTCTTCGCGGCGGCCTTCGACTGCTTCTCGGCCGCGGCGACACCTTCGGTGTCCTTGCGTTTCTCGGCCTTGCTCTTGGCGTCGTCGGCCTTCGATTGCGCCTTGTCGGCGGTTTCAATCTGTTTGGAGAGAGCGTCGATCTGCTTCGTCTCTGCCGGATACTGGTTCTTGATGATGACCGCACCGGCGTACTGGCACGCCAAGAAAATGATCAGGATCACCGAGACGTCGAAGAGCAGCGCCATGTTGCGCGCGCGCTTCTCGGCGAACACCGTTCCCACCGGGAGATCGATCGTCGGGTCGAGCGGGGGGCGAGCGGGTGCGCGCTCGCGGGCCGGGCGCCCTCCCCGTGCAGCCGCGCCGCCGCGCGCCGCCTTCGACGTTCGCGCCGGCGTCGCGGAATCTTCGTCGCCCGCGTCGTCGCCGCCGCCGAACTCGTGGTCGCTCTTGAGGTAGTCGTCGTAGCGGCCGCGCTGGACCGGATCGGACAACACATTCCATGCTTTGTTGAGCTTGGCCCGCTCCGACTGGCTCGCGCCTTCGAGGCGGTCGCGATACGCCGAGCGCACCGCGTCCTTATCGGCCCCGGCGTCGAGACCGAGCAGGTCGTAGTAATCAGTCACGGTTACAGCACTCCTCGATCGCGAACCACGTCTAGGAGTCGGTCGAGAGAGACGCGCTCCTGGCTCATCGTGTCGCGGTCACGAATCGTGACCGCGTTGTCATCAAGCGTGTCGAAGTCGATGGTCACACACAACGGCGTGCCCACCTCGTCTTGACGCCGGTACCGCTTTCCAATCGATCCCGCCACATCGACGTCGATCATTGCGTGTTTGCGCAGGTCAGCCGCAACCCGATCCGTCACCGGCATGAGCGTGTCCTTCTTCGACAACGGCAACACCGCCACTTTCGTGGGCGCGAGGCGCGGGTCGAGGCGCAACACGGTGCGCTTGTCCACCTTGCCGTCGGCCGTGGGCACTTCCTCTTCGTGGTACGCCGCGAGGAGGAACGCGAGCGTGGCGCGATCGGCGCCGGCGGCGGGTTCGATCACGTACGGCACGTAGTGCTCGTTCGATTCCTGATCGAAGTACGAGAGATCCTGGCCCGAGAACTCACTGTGTTGCTTGAGGTCGTAGTCGGTTCGATTCGCGATGCCTTCGAGCTCACCCCAACCCCACGGGTACATGAACTCAACGTCGGATGTCCCCACGCTGTAGTGCGAAAGCTCATCCGGGTCATGCGGCCGCAACCGCAACATCGATTCGGGGATACCGAGGTCGAGATACCACGCGAACCGTTGCTCGCACCAGTACTCGTACCACTTCGGCGCGTCGGCCGGTGGGACGAAGAACTCCATCTCCATCTGTTCGAACTCACGCGTGCGGAAGATGAAGTTGCCCGGCGTGATCTCGTTGCGGAACGACTTTCCGATCTGTGCGATTCCGAATGGCGGTTTCTTACGGCTGGTGGTCTGCACGTTCGCGAAGTTCACGAGGATGCCCTGCGCGGTTTCCGGACGCAGATACGCAACCGCCGCGCCTTCCTCCACCGGGCCTACGTGGGTCTTGAACATCAGGTTGAAGTTGCGGGCTTCGGTGAACGTGTCCTTGTTCCCACAGTTGGGACAAGCACCGGACTCGGGGAGTTGGTCGGCCCGGAACCGTTCTTTGCAGTTTTTACAGTCGACCAACGGGTCGGTGAACGTGGCGATGTGACCGCTCGCCTCCCACACCCGCGGCGCCATCAGGATCGCAGCATCCAGGCCCACGATGTCGTCACGTTCCTGCACCATCGAACGCCACC
This sequence comes from Acidimicrobiia bacterium, assembly GCA_046598395.1. Lineage (GTDB taxonomy): Bacteria > Actinomycetota > Acidimicrobiia > IMCC26256 > JAENVU01 > JAENVU01. Next base: position 34,162 of record JBKJIQ010000017.1, on the reverse strand, counting down.
AGGCGTCCTTCACGTTGCGCTTGAGGAGCACACCGAGCGGACCGTAATCCCAGGTAGATCGGAAGCCGCCGTAGATCTCGCTCGACGGGAACACGAGGCCCCGGCGCTTCGAGAGGTTGACGACGCGTTCCATCAAGTCAGTTTTTGCCATGAAGGTTCCAGGCTAGGTGAACCGACCCGTCGGCTGAGAGTCGAAATCTCCGCCGCGGCCCGGTTACAACAGGGATGCGCTACGGATACGCCGTTCGGAATGGTGCTCGAGCGCAGCAATGCCGAGCCGCTCGATCTCGTGCACGTGCACCGGGTCGGGCGGCTCCGCCATGGCGAGGCGCAACTCTCCCTCCACCAAACGATGGAGGAACTCGAGTGCCTCCGGCGCGATCCGACGCCCGCCGAGACGACCACACGTGGCGCAAAGCACGCCGCCGTCGACGAAATCGAACGCCACAAACGGACCGGTCTCCTCACCACAGCGCACACAGCCGTCGAGATGGGGGTGGAACCCTTCGAGCGACAGGAGCTTCCAGAAGAACCCGGGCGTCACCACCGGCGACGGTGTGGCCGCCAACGTCTTCAACGCACCCACCAGCATCCGATACAACGCAGGCGCAGGTTCGCGCTCCTGGGCGACCTGATCCACCGCTTCGAGCATCGACACCGCGTGGGTGAACGCGGTGTAGTTCTCGCGCAACGCCCGGTTCGAGTCGACCGTCTCCACCTGCGTCACCACATCGAGCTCGCGGCCGCGATAGCACTGGAGTGCCACATGGCTGGTGGGTTCGAGCCGGGATCCAAACCGGCTCGCGGTCTTGCGCACGCCCTTGGCAACGGCGCGTACCTTGCCGTTGCCCTGGGTCATAAAGCTGACGATGCGATCCGCTTCACCAAGCTTGATCGTCCGCAGGACGACACCGTGATCGCGATACAGCCCGGGCACAGGCTGAGTGTACGGACTATTCCTCGGTCCAGAGTGGCGATCCAACATCGTGGACGCGCACCGTGCGAGCGTGGAGCCCGACTTCGCGGAACTGATACAGAATCGCCGCAGTCGGTGGGTTGATCCACTCGCCCCCCACCGGCATCCGCAACACATCACCCTTGACGCCTTCGAGGGTCTCCCACTTCGGCGCTTGCGGGTGATCGAGTTCCGAGACCGACATCACCCACGCACCGTGGACCTCTTCGGGATTGGGTTCCAAGGCAACCGCGCCTGCGGCCCACAGCACCACCGGGGTGATCACACCACCGCTCGGCGACGGAAAGTCATCCAAGAGCCCGAGTACGGAAGTCTCCGGCAGATCCACACCGACCTCTTCGTCAAGCTCGCGACGCGCGGCTTCCTCCACGGTCTCGCCGGCATCGACCCCGCCACCGGGTAGTGCAAACTGGCCGGGATTGCGGCGCAGGGTGAGGGCGCGACGGATGAAGACGTATCCCGCTCGGCCGCCAGAGTCCGCGAGCGTGATCGCAACGGCCGCCCGCGGCCCATCGGTCTCGATCTCGTAACGCTCGTGCTGCTCGAGATTTTTCTGCAGGCGCCGACGCAATGCAACGGCGTACTCGTAACTCATGACCCTCCACCAACGTCGACCCCACCAAATCTGCGATCTCGGGCCTGATACTCACGAACCGCGTCGATGAGGTGCTTGCTCCGAAAGTCTGGCCACAGAACGTCGGTGAAGACGAACTCGGAGTACGCGCTTTCCCACAGCAGGTAATTCGAAATGCGGTATTCCCCCGATGTGCGCACCATGAGGTCCGGGTCGGGCATGTCGGGCGCGTAGAGGTGGCGAGCGATGGTCTTCTCGTCGATTGCATCCGCCTTGAGCCGCCGGGCGGCCACCTCGCGGGCGATTGATCGCACGGCATCGGTGAGCTCCGCACGGCCTCCGTAGTTGAAGGCAAACGTGAGCGTCATCCGTCGGTTGTGCGCGGTCAGGGCCTCGGTGTCCTCGATGTGACGCACGACCCGCTTGGGTACCCGCCCGCCTCGCCGGCCGATAAACCGCACCCGAACCCCGCGCTCGTTGAGGTCGTCACGACGGCGCAGCAACAACGACTCGTTGAATCGCATGAGGAATCGCACTTCATCGAGTGGCCGCCGCCAGTTCTCGGTGGAGAACGCATAGACCGTCATCCACTCGAGCCCGAGATCGAGCGCGCCTTCGACGGTGTCGAACAGCGCCTCCTCACCCGCGGCATGGCCTTCGGTGCGTTTCATCCCTCGCTGCTGCGCCCAGCGGCCGTTACCATCCATCACGATCGCGACATGGCGCGGAACGCGAGACGCATCGATGCCGGGAATCACCGACGCCAACCTACTTGCCGGTTACTTGACGGTGAGGGTGCCGACCATCCCTGCGGAACGGTGTCCGGGAATGTCGCAGTAGAAGGTGTACTTCCCGGCTTTGAGATCAACCTTGCCGGACTTGGCACTTCCGCTGGTGACCTCGATCTGGAATCCCGCGATGCCCTCGATCACCAGGTCATGAAGACCGTCGTCGCTCTTCAGATCGAACTGAAGGATTCCGGCGGGCGCCGAGATCGTGCTCGGACTGAACGCAAAGTTCTTGCCCGACACCTGAATCGTTTTGATGGGCGGACCGGTGGGCGCAACGTAGGCAGTGGTGCTGCTGTCGCTGCCGCAACCGGCGAAGCTCAGGGCCCCGACGGCGACCGCAGCCGCGAGGGTGAATCCGCGGACCATCAGTTACCCGTCTCGTTGCCCGATTGCGACGACGGGTCGACCTCGGACTGCCCGTTCGGCGTGGTGGTGCTCGACGGTCCCGGCAGCGTGCTCGACGGCGACGACGTCCCGGCCTCCGGCTTGGTACCGGGCTTGCCGACGGTGATCGTGGCCTCCATGCCCTGGGAGCGATGCCCGGGCAGCGTGCAGTACATCGTGTACTTCTGGCCTTCGACGAAGTCGACCTTGACAACGTTGTTACTCCCCGGCGCCGCGAGGTTCACGTAGGAAAACTGCGGATCGTCGAAGGCGAGCGTGTGGGATCCCTCGATCGAGTTGTATTTGAGTTCGTTGACACCGGCAGGAACATCGAAGTTCTTTGCTTGGAAGGCGAAGTTGGAAGCGTCGATCTCCAGCGTGTTGATCGCCGGACCCGGGGGTTCGGCGACGGCTTCGACCTTGTTCTCGGCCGCGCCCAAGACCAAAGAACCCGCCAGCAGCACGAAGGCCGCGACACCACACACGGTCAACACCAGCGACGACGTCCGCAGCGTGGGAATCGCCGCCACCACGGTGGCGCCAATCAAAATCGCCAGCGTCACGAGCGTGGCCGCCACCACCGCCGGATCCGACCCACCCTCAGAAGCGGCCAGGAAGATCCGCGACAGGTTGATGGCGAACAGCGCCACCGCGAGAATCGCACCGACGGGCAGTAGGAACGGCAGCAGCAGACGGTCCTTGCGCAGCTCAGCCCGTTGCGCCACTGCGTCCACCGTGGCCAAAGCGCCCGGACGCTCGGCCACCGCGACCGCGGTGCCACCACCAGACTCCTGCGCCCCGTGGGCTTCCGCCGTCGGTTCCATCTCGGTATCGCTCATGCTGTGTACTCCGAGTCCGCCGTGGTCATGGGCTCACCTCAGTGAGAAGGGGTACCTCGCCGAGCCCGGAGGGCCGGAGGCGAGGTGTCGATTCTTCGGTTGCGACCCACCGGAAGAAGATCACGCCGATGAGGGCCGACAGCAGGATCCCCGCGCCGATCTTCATGATCAGCCCAGCGATCAGCTGGTCGTCCAACGCCGAGATTCCCCACAACTTCGGAAGCAACTCGTAGCGACGATACAGGGGGTGTTGCCCAAAGGTGAGAAACGAAGCAGGGATGGTGGGCACGATGGTCTGCAAGAACAGGAAGACCATCCGGCTGATCGGTGCCAGCCGCGGAATCTCGGGCAGCGGCGACAGGATCGGCATCCAAATCATGAACGCCGAGGCCAGCAGCACGGTGTGCGCCAGGAAATGCACGAGGGCAGAGCGCAGCGTCAGGTCCACGAACGCGGGCCAGTGCATGATGACGATCACCAGGTTGAAGGTGACGATGGCCGGAACGAACCGCGACAACGTACGGACCCCGCGGTACAGCCAACGCGGAGTGAGGACCCAACGGGCAAGCCATGCCGGGGTACCGAGCAGCAGCAGCGGTGCCGCCACCATCGTGTACACGAGGTGTTGCACCATATGGATGCTGTACATGTAGCCCTCGGCCAGATCGTGGATCGGCCACGCGGACGCCAACAGGATGGCGAATGTTCCGAGGCCGAAGCAGATCTGCTGGGAACGGGTGGCGACCACCGTTCCCGGAGGAACGAGGCGGGGGCCGAGGCGAGTGAGTGCGGTGATGTAACCAACCGCGATCAGCCCGACCACGAGCAATACCTCGGGATGCAGCGTGAACGCGGGAAAGGACGCGGCCACCACGGCGTGGCTACTCGTAGACGTGCAGGGTCGAAAGCACGATCGTGTAGAGCAGGATCGCGCCGATCGAACCGGTCACGAAGAGGCGCCGGAAGATCGGACGGTCGGTCCGCAGGTGCATGAACCAGCTCACGACCGTGACGAACTTCGTGAACGCCATGGTCAACAGAATGATGATGTAGAGGGCGCGGGGGATGTCGTCGACGACGTAGTACATGCCGACTTCGAGCGCGGTGATCACACACAGGATCACCGCAACCATCACGTACTGGAACGGCGACGGATGGGGACGCAGTTCGCCCGGGAGCATCGCCAACTCACTCGATGGGATCGCGCTCATGCCGTGCGCAGCCTCGGCCTCGCGTTCTTCTGGCGTTCCGGGCAGCAGCGCCGGGTCATCCGTCGTTCGCATTGCAGTGGTGGTCTCGTCAGTCATATCCAATTCCCTATGGGATGAGGTAGACGACCGTGAAGATCACGATCCAGACGATGTCAACAAAGTGCCAGTACAGGCCGGCGATCTCCACCCGCTCTGCGTGTTGCACATGGAGCCGATTCTGCATCGAGAGGCCCCACAGCGTGAGGAGCCAGATGATGCCGACCGTCACGTGGAGTCCGTGAATCCCCGTGAGAACGAAGAAGCTCGATCCGAAGACGCTGGTCTTGAGCGCCAGGCCCTCGCGGTAGAACTCGGTGAACTCGTAGATCTGCCCGCCGATGAACGTAACCCCGAAGAGCGCAGTCGCGATGGTCCAGACTCGGAACCGGCGGTGGTCACCCCGCTGGATCGCCGCGAGCGCCAACACCATCGTGAGCGAGCTCATGAGGAGAATGAACGACGTCACCGAAGTGAACGGGATGTTGTACACGTCCTTGGGCTGTGGCGTGTTGGCCGGGCTCCGACCGCGGTACAGCAGGTACGTGGAAATGAATGCTCCGAAGAAGATGCACTCGGAACTCAGGAACACCCACATTGCCAACTTGGTGTTGGTGACGCCGGTATTCGTGTCGGCCGGGCCGTGGCCATGCGACCCGTGATCGCCGGGCCCCTGATCGTCGGGCCCGTGGTCGCCTGCGCCCGGGCCGTCGGAACCGTGATCGTCCGTGGTCGGTTCGTCGGTTGAGACCGTCGGAGAAGTGGTAGCCATCGATCAGTCCTCCGCCGTGCCGGGCTCGATGCCCCATGCGTAGATGCCGAAGAACACCGTGACGACTCCGACGGCGGCGATCCATGGCGATTTGAACACCGCGGCGTAACCGAGGATCGGCAGACCCAACGCCATCACCAGCGGGAAGAACGAGGGTGACGGAAGGTGGATGCCGTGCCCGTCGCCATGAGAAGCGCCATCGTCGGCGCCACCGGCGGGGAGACGGACCAGGCGGCCCTCTTCGTCTTCGGTGTACTTGCGGTGCCAGAAATCGTCGGCCGATTTCACCTGCGGAATCTCGGCGAAGTTGTACTCCGGCGCAGGTGACGGGATCGACCACTCGAGCGTGCGTCCATCCCACGGGTCCGCGCTCGCCACCTCGCCCCGCTTCGCGGTCTTGACGACGTTCACCAGGAACACGAGTACCGAGAGCGCAATCGTGAACCCGCCGATCGTGGCGATGAAGTTCATCGTGTCCCAGCCCATGTTCGCCGGGTAGGTGTACGTGCGCCGAGGCTGGCCCTGCAATCCGAGGAAGTGCATCGGGAAGAACGTGAGGTTGAACCCGATCAGCATGAGCCAGAAGTTGACCTTGCCGAGACGATCATCGAGCAAGCGTCCGAAGAACTTCGGCCACCAGTAATAGAAACCGCCGAAGATCGCGAACACCAGCCCGCCGAACAGCACGTAGTGGAAGTGCGCAACCACGTAATAGGTGTCGGTCTGCTGAGTATCGGCCGGAACGATCGAGTGGGTCACACCCGAGAGCCCACCGATGGTGAACATCGCGATGAACCCGAGCGAGAACAACATCGGCGATGTGAGCCGTATCGAGCCACCCCAGATCGTGCCGATCCAGTTGAAGATCTTCACCCCGGTCGGGATGGCAATAAGCATGGTCGAGAGACCGAACGCGGTGGTGGCCACGGGCCCGAGCCCGGTGACAAACATGTGGTGCGCCCACACTCCCCAACCGAGGAACCCAATCGCGATACCCGAGAAGATGATCACCGAGCGACCGAAGAGTGGCTTGCGGGCGAAGACCGGCAGCGTCTCGGAGACGATGCCCATGCCGGGCAGGATCAGGATATAGACCTCCGGATGCCCGAAGAGCCAGAACAGATGCTGGTAGAGCAGCGGATCACCGCCCGCAGCCTGGACGAAGAAGTTCGTCGAGAAGTTGCGGTCGAAGAAGACCATGATCAGTGCTGCGGTCACCGCCGGCATGGCGAACACCGTGAGGAACGCCACCACGAGCATCATCCACACGAATACCGGCATGCGCAGCAACGTCATGCCCGGCGCGCGCATGTTGAGGATCGTTGTCACGAAGTTCACACCGGACGTGACCGATCCGATACCGAGCAGCACGAGGCCAACGGCCCAGAAGTCGGGGCCGTGGCCCGGGAGCGCGGCGCCGGTGAGCGGTGTGCTCGTGAGTGGCGTGTAGCCGAACCACCCACCGTTCGGTGCACCACCGAGGAAGAAGCCGGAATAGATGAACGCGCCGCCGAGTGCGAAGACCCAGAAGCCGAACATGTTCAACCTCGGAAACGCAACGTCGCGCGCTCCGATCTGGAGTGGGATCAGATAGTTCCCGAATGCCGTTGCAAGCGGCATGCCAACCAGGAACACCATCGTGGTGCCGTGCATCGTGAACAGCGTGTTGTATTGGCTGGCGGTGAGCACCGTGCCGTTCGGCCCGGCCAGTTGAAGCCGAATCAGCAACGCTTCGATCCCGGCGATCAGGAAGAAGACGAGCCCGAGACCGCCGTAGAGGATCCCGATCTTCTTGTGGTCGACGGTGGTCCACCACGACCAGAACCCTGTGGTGGATTTTGGACGACGCAAGATCCCGCGCGGTGGCGCGAGGGTTGCCGGTGCGGCGGTCATCGGCAGGCTCCCTGACTCAGCAGCACTACTTCTCTCCCAACAGGAAATCGACGATGGTGTTGGCGTCTTCGTTCGTCATGACCTTTTCACCCGGTGGTGTGTTCTTGATGAAGGAGGGCATGCCGTTGCAGATTTCCTTCAACGTGAACCGCCGACATTCCTTCGACTGCATCGCCACCATCTCCGGAGCGTTCTTCACCCAGCGGAGCAAGTTGGTGCGGTTCAGCTTGTAGGCACCGCCGGCGAAGGTGCTCCGGCTCGCCAGGTGGGTGAGGTTCGGGCCGTAGTTCGAACCGAAGACGCTGTCGAAGTTGTGGCAGTTCGTGCATTTGTAGGTCTTGCTGATCAGTTCGCCGACCGCGGTGTCCGGGCCGGATGGTTGTGCGGGCGGACCGCTGACCCGTGCGAGCCAGGCTTTCCATTTGGCCATCGGCTCTGCGATCACCCGCATCCGCATTCCCGCGTGCGAGAGGCCGCAGTACTCGGCACATGCCCCGAGGTAGGTCCCGGGCTCGGAGGCTTCCAATGTGAGCCGGTTCGTACGCGACGGCATCACATCCTTCTTGCCGTTCAACTCCGGGATCCAAAATGAGTGGATCACGTCCGCTGAGTTCAGGCCCACATCGACCTTGGTACCAACCGGGATGTGGAGTTCAGTGGCGGTGAGCACGGGACCCGTGCTCGCCAGCTTGGCCTTGTCGATTTTGGTGGCCTGCGGAACCAGCGGCTGCTTGGGCAGCTGGAACTCCCACCACCACTGGTGGCCCACAACGTCGATCTTCAGAACTTCGGGACCCTTCGGTCGCTCGGCCAAGTCCCAAATGGTGGCAACGGTCGGCACCGCGACCACGGCAAGAATTAGTGCCGGAACGATCGTCCAGCCGATCTCCAGCGCGGTGTGGCCGTGAATCTGCTTCGGGTTGTCGGGTCGTCCCTCACGGTGCCGGAACTTGATGGCCGCAAAGATCGTGGCCGCCAAGACGAGGACACCGATGATGCAGGCGAGCGCCAGGATCGGTATGAACAGATCATTGATCTTCTGGGCCGCCGGGCCGTGGGGCTTGAGCGAGTTCTGCCGGTTATCGCTCCCACCGCACGCGCCAAGAACCAGCGTGAAACCCGCCAGCAGGACCGGCGCAGCGATGCGCGTCTTGGGATGCCTCATGCCGTCGTCCCCACGTAGTCCGGTCCGAAGGCCCACGCCTTCCGAATCCGTCTCCGGCCACGTGGCGGCGACTCTATCTCCGGCCGATTCGCGCTGAGCAACTCAAACCCGGGCACATTTCTCCGCGTCGTCGCTCACCGCCAGAATGCACGACGACACGGCGAAACTCTGCTAGAGGCCGAGTCGGTCGAGCGCGTGGGCGCGGCGCTGCCATTCCTTGTCGACCTTCACCGAGGTTTCGAGGTACACCCTGGCGCCGAAGAGCCGCTCGAGTTCCAGCCTCGCCTTGGTCCCCGCGTCCCGAATCACGAGCCCGCCTTTGCCGATCACGATCCCCTTCTGGGAATCGCGCTCCACCCGTACCACTGCCCGGTAGCGCAAGATCGGATCCACCGCCTCGGCGGTGGGAGCTTCGTCTTCGTCGTCTTCGTCTTCTTCCTCCTCGAGGACCTCGGCGGTCACCATGATCGAGTGGGGCAACTCATCCCGGGCAACCGCGAGCAACTTCTCGCGCAGGAGCTCTGCCACGATGATCGTCTCGGGCTGATCGGAGACCACACCGTCGGGGTAGTACATCGGACCCTCGGGCATGCGGGGCAAGAGCTCTTCGAGCAGCGTGTCCACGCCGGCACCCGTCCGCGCCGAGATCGGCACATACGCGTCGAACTCGCCGAACTCCGCGCCGGCCTTCGCAAGTTGGGCGCCGATCTCATCTGCTCCCGCCACATCGATCTTGTTCACGATGAGGATCTTGGGCGTTGTCGTCTTGGCCACCAGCTCGGCGATGAACTTGTCTCCGGGCCCGATCGGCGCGTTCGCCTCGACCAGCATGCACACCACGTCGACCTGGCCGAGGGTCTGGACCGAGCGTTCGTTGCAACGCTCACCCAGCAGCGTGCGCGGTCGATGGATACCCGGCGTGTCGAGCAAGACGATCTGGGAGTCGGGCGTGGTGCGGACCCCGCGCACTTGGGTGCGGGTGGTCTGAGGCCGAGCCGAGACAATCGAGACCTTCGTGCCCACGAGCTGATTGACCAAGGTGGACTTCCCCACGTTCGGTCGTCCCAACAGCGAGACAAACCCCGACCGAAATACTGTTTCGGTGCCAGCCGAAGTGGCGCTCACGTTGACTCAACGCCTACGGGGCCGTCGGCGGAATCGGCGGCGGGGTTGTCATCGTCGGGCATCTCGACGGGCCGGATCACCACCGAGGAGATCCGACGACCCTCCACCCGCTCGGTCCGAAACTCGAGTCCTTGGAACCGCACGGTCTCCCCCGCTTCTGGAACATGGCCGAGCAGGTTGAAGACAAGCCCGCCCACAGAATCCCACTCTTCGTCGGGCAACTCGTGTCCGAGCGCCTCACTGACCTCATCAATGGACGTGCGGCCCGGTGCCCGGACGCCCCCGCCCGGGAGTTTCTCGACCTTGGGTTCATCCACGTCGTACTCGTCGGCAATCTCGCCGACGATTTCCTCGAGCAGGTCTTCCATGGTGATGAGCCCGGCGGTTCCGCCGTACTCGTCCACCACGATCGCCATGTGGAACTTGTCGGTCTGCATCTCGCGCAGAAGTTCCGCCACGCGCTTTTGTTCGGGCACGAAGACCGCATCGCGCACGGCGACCCGAACCGGTTCTTCGCCCGAACCGCCACGGGCGTGTTGCACGAGGTCCTTCAGATAGACCAGGCCCACGATGTTGTCGGTGGAGTCCTCGTAGCACGGGATACGCGAATAACCCGCGTCGATCGCTTGGGTGATCGCGTCCTCCACCGTGGAGTTGGCTTCCACCGCAATCATGTCCGGGCGCGGCAGCATCACTTCGCGCACCACGGTGTCGCCGAACTCGAAGATCGAGTGAATCAGCCGACGCTCCTCGCGCTCGATCGCTTCCTCGTTCGCCGCCACATCGGCCATCGTGCGGAGATCCTCTTCGGTCACGAACGGGCCTTGCTTCAAGCCGCGGCCGGGAAGCAGCACGTTTGCGAGTCCGATGAGGCCGCGCGACAGCAATCGCAACGGCGGGAAGTTTGTGATCGTCCAGAGGAATGGCGTGAGCCGCAGCGCGGCGCGATCCGGGTTCTGAATCGCGTAGGTCTTCGGCGCGACCTCGCCAATCACGAAGTACACCACGATTTGGAGCACCAGGCCTGCAACCAGACCTGCGGTTTGGAACGCGCCCTCGAGCACGATTCCGAGGAGCGACGCGCTCGTCATCTGACAGACGAGGATCAAGAAGAGCAGCACGTTGAGCGTGCGTTCCGGACGCTCCAACATTTGCGAGAGTCGGTGCGCGCCCTTGCGCCCCTCTTCAACCAGCGCGAGTGCGCGAATGCGGCTCATGCGCGTGAACGCCGTCTCCCCCGCCGCTAAGACGATGGAAAAGAGGAACAACACGGAGACGCCGGACACGATGGCCCAGTTGCGTCCGCTCAGCGGGCTGCCTCCTGCTCGGCGAACTTGGTCAAGAGCTCGCGCTCCCGTTGCTGCATCGCCGTCTGTTCTTGAGGCTCGGCATGGTCGTAGTTGAGCAGATGCAACACACCATGGACGACGAGCAGCGCAAGTTCATCATCGACGGTGGTCCCATGACCCGGAGCCTGGGCCGCAGCCACCCCCGGACAGACCACCACATCACCGATCAATGTGGGCGGTTCGCCCCCTTCTGACGGCGCGCCCGGACCCCGACCTCCCTGATCGGGCTGGCGCCCGGGGAGCACGAGGTCGTCGTCCATGGGGAACGCCAAGACGTCCGTTGGACCCTCGCCGCCCAGAAACTTCTCGTTCAACTCGGCGATGGTGTTGCGATCAACGAACAGGACCGACAGCTCTGACGTGCCCGGCACCCGTTCCTCATTGACCACGAGACGCGCCAGCCGCACCCAGCGCGCCACATCGATCACCATGTCGTTCTGCTCATCACTGCCGAAAATCGAAACATCCACCATCAGATCTGGAATTCCTTAGCTCTGGGCCGCGTAGGCGTCGACGATGTCTTGCACGATCTTGTGGCGCACGACATCGCCGGATGCGAGATCAATGAACGCGAGATCGGGCACGCCGTCCAGAATCTCGCGCACGACGACAAGACCCGAACGACCGCGATTGTCCGGCAGGTCGATCTGCGTCACATCTCCGGTGACCACGATCTTGGATCCGAAGCCGAGTCGGGTGAGGAACATTTTCATCTGCTCGGCCGTCGTGTTCTGAGCCTCGTCGAGAATGATGAACGAATCGTTGAGGGTACGGCCGCGCATATAGGCGAGCGGCGCCACCTCGATCACACCGCGTTCCATCAGCCGTGCCACCGACTCCGGATCCAGCATGTCGTAGAGGGCGTCGTAGAGCGGGCGGAGGTACGGGTCCACCTTCGCGAGCATGTCGCCCGGAAGAAACCCGAGCCGCTCACCGGCCTCCACCGCGGGACGAGTGAGAATGATGCGCTTGACCGACTTCGATTGCAGCGCCTGCACCGCGAGCGCCACCGCGAGGTAGCTCTTGCCCGTGCCCGCGGGACCGATCGCAAACGTAATGGTGTGATCGCGCACCGCGTCGACGTAGACCTTCTGGCCCGCGGTCTTGGGCCGGACACTCTTGCGACCTTTCACCACTTCGGTCAACAACACCTCGCTGGGCCGCAGGTCGGATTCGACCATCGCGATCGCGCGGTCGATCGCATCACGTTCCAGTGGATATCCCTTTTCCACCAAGATGACCAGCTCCTCGAACAACCGCGCCACCATCGCGGAAGCCTCAGGCGTGCCGGTGATCGTGATCTCATTCCCGCGCACGAGAATCTCGACGGGAAAGGCCAACTCGATACGGCGCAGGAACTCGTCCTGGTGACCGAGCAGTCCGACCATGAGGTGGTTGCCCGGGACGAAAACTTTGACCTGGGTGGAAGTCGGGACGGTCACGACGACTCGAGGTTAGTTGCGGCGCGGCCGGAGCCGAGCGCAGTTCAGGAAAGTATGGAGCCGGCACGCAGGCCGAGCTCGTCGAGATGCACGCCGAGTTCTTCAGATCGACGCCCCAAGACCGCGGCCAGCACGCGCAAGTCGTCGCGCCGGATGGTGAGGAGCCGGCCGTTGAAGTCCTGGCGCTGAAGTTGAATCGTGGCCGCATACCGCGAGAGCACCGCGGCGTCCGGTTCATCCAGCGCGTGCAACTTCACGAGATCGATCGTGTAGCCGGCTTCGAGATCGCTGGCCTCGTTGAGGTTGATCTCGAGGTCAGCATCGCGCGGCAACAGTTGGTCGGATGGGACCTCGTAGATCTCCGAAAGGCGAATCAAACGCGATACCGAGATTGCCCGCTCACCGCGTTCGTACGCGCCTAGGACGCTGGCTTTGAACTCGAGACCCGAACGGGCCTCGACGTCATGCAGTGACAGACCCTTCTGACGTCGGATCGCACGCAGCCGCTCTCCGACATGCACGCCGCTCATCTGACGACCACTGCCCCCCGCTTGCTGTAAGCGCCACGGATTGTGACGGCCCCCGAACGGGCGAGACTATGCCACGAAAGTTGTCGAAAGTCGAACCTCGTTGCGGGGGCGGTGCCAACACCTGCAAGGAGTCGCTCGGCCGGACTGCGCTCGGGCCGCCGTCAGGCCAGTGATCAGCAGGAACGTCGGGACGCCAGCGCAGCCGCGATCGCCACCGGAGCGGTCACCGATCGCAGGACGTGCGACCCCACCCGAACGCGGGTTGCGGCTCGCAGCGGCGCGAGTTCCTCTGGGGCGAACCCACCCTCGGGACCGATGATTGCCACCCATTCCCCACCATCGGGGACGCCGACTTCCTCCACGCCAATGCCGCCCGGGTCACCGATGAGCAGCCCGTCAGCACGCTGGAGGTGCTCGAGGGCGGTCGGTGGGTCGACCGTCGGGACCTGGGCGCGATGGCATTGCATGGCGGCCTCGCTCGCTACCCGACGCAACCGGTCGAGCGCCTTCACCTCTCGGTCGCCGTCCCAGCGGACCACGCTGCGTTGGGTCACGAGCGGAATGATTCGATCGACGCCGAGTTCCACGAGTTGATGCACCACTTCGGTGCCGCGGTCACTTTTCGCGGGGGCGAACGCCACGGTCAGCACCGGCGTAAGCGTCGGCTCCCGGCGCGTCGGACCAACTCGCTCAATCAGTACCGCTCCCGGCCGGGTCTCGCCGATCCGACCCGGGTACCAGAGCCCTTCGCCGTCGGCCACCACGATCGACTCGTCAACGTCGAGTCGGCGGACCCGTTGCAGGTGGTGCCCGTCCGGCCCGTCGATCCAGATTGTGGTTGGTGGGTCGGCCGCGTCCGACGCCGAATCGTCGACGAGCTGGTCGACCAGCTGGTCGACGAACACCAACGCGCGGGCGTGGGCTGATGCAGCCCAACGAGCCTCGATCACTGGCGCGTTTTTACCGATCGCCGAAGGCCGAACGCAGCTTGGAGAAGAACCCACCCTCGGGTGGATCGATCGCTTCGTCACGCAAGGCCGCCAGCGACGCCAACAGCTCAGCCTGTTCCACGTTCAGCTTCGTCGGGACCTCGACATTGATCTCCACGAGCAGGTCGCCACGACCGCGACCGTTCAACACTGGGACACCGCGCCCGCGGAGGCGCACCACATGGCCGGGCTGGGTTCCGGGGTCCACAGTGAGCGTCTCGTTGCCATCAAGGGTTTCGAGGTCGAAGGTTGATCCCAAGGCCGCCTGCGTGACCGCAATTGTGCGGCGGTGCACGAGGTCGACTCCGTGGCGCTCGAGGGTCGCGTGCTTGCGCACGCGCACCAAGACATAGAGGTCGCCCGCCGCACCACCGCGTGGCGCGGCCGGTCCACGTCCTGGCATCCGGAGCCGTTGCCCGTCGTCGATTCCCGCGGGCACCTCAACCTCGACCGAGCGACGCGTACGCACCCGACCGTCCCCGTGGCACTGCGTACACGGATTCGGCACCACTTGTCCGGTGGCGTGACACGTTGGACAGGGTGCGGCCGTCACCAACTGGCCGAGAATCGAACGCCGAACTTGGCGAACTTCGCCGCTCCCGCCGCAATCACCGCACTGCTCTGGGTGCGTCCCCGGTTCGCCGCCCGAGCCATCGCAACGGTCGCACGGACCCGGAAGTTCGAGGTCGACACTGGTGGTGATGCCGAACGCGGCCTCGCCGAGGTCGAGGGTCATGGTCGCTTCCGCGTCCTGACCGCGCGGCGGACCTCCTCGGCCTCCCCCACCACCGGAAAAGAAGGCGTCGAAAATATCACCGAAACCGAACGCATCACCGGATTGCCCGCCGCCACCTCCACTCCCCCGACCGTCGTCGCCGAAGGTGTCGTAGCGCCGCCGCCGTTCCGGATCGCGCAGGACCTCGTACGCGGACGAGACCTCTTTGAACTTCTCTTCGGCCGCGGCATTCCCGGGGTTGGCATCAGGGTGCAGCTCGCGAGCGAGCTTGCGGTAGGCGCGCTTGATCTCCTCTTCGCTCGCGCGCTGGTCGACGCCGAGCAGGTCGTAGAAGTCGGCCATCAGCTGGGCGGCAACAAGAGTTGGCCGAGTTGTTGGGAAACCGCGGCAACCGCCGCGAGTGCTTGCTGGTAGTCCATGCGAGTGGGGCCAAGTACGCCGACGGTTCCGGCGAGCTCACCATCCACTTGATACGGCGCGAGCACGATGGAGCAGTCGCGTAACTCGTCGACATCGTTTTCGGATCCGATCGACACGGTGACCCCATGGTCCAACAGATCGCGCACGAGGCTGACCACCACCACTTGCTCTTCCAACATCTCGAGCAGTCGCGCGGTCGTCGCCGTGGTGGCGAAGGCCTCTTGATCTGCCGCGAGCCGGCTCGCACCGCCCACGTAGAGGTGGTCCGACACGTGTTGGGCTCGCACACAGAGCGCACGCGTGGCATCGGCCACCAGCGCGTCGACATCGGTGTCTCCGGTGGACTGGCCGGGCGCGGTCGGCGCCAGCGTTCCGCCCTTCAGCAACGTGTCGAACGCGCCGGATGCACGGGCGAGCCGGTCCGCGTCAACATCTGAACGCAATACCTCACGTTCCACCGATCCGTTGCCGAGCACGACGACCGCGAGCACCACTCCGGGTTCGAGCCCCACGAGCTGTGCGGTTCGGACCCGCTGCGCGTCGGCGACCGGCCCCACCACCACGGCCGCGTGGCTCGTGAGCTTCGCGAGCAACACACTCGTCTCGTGAAGGAGATCTTCGAGCGCCCGGTGAGTAGAGGCGAAGAAGTCGGCGACCGCGCGTCGTTGGCCCACCGGAAGCGTGCTCGCCATGGTGAAGTTGTCCACGAAGTAGCGGTAGCCCTGGTCAGTGGGGATACGGCCTGCGGAGGTGTGCGGCTGCGCGAGGAAACCGTCCCGCTCGAGTTGGGTCATGTCGTTGCGAACCGTGGCGCTCGACACGCCGAGATCGCGGGAGTTCGTGACGGTTTGGGACGCGACGGGTTGAGCGGTGCGCACGTATTCCTCGACGACAGCTCGCAGCACCGTCGCCCGTCGTTCAGCTGCATCCATGTGGGGCAGTCCCATCGGTAGAGTCTTTCGACCCGAAAGCAATAGCAGTCGAGTCTACCGACTGCTAACCCGTCGACAGCTCGTCGGCGGCTTCCGTGAGGGCGGTGTCGGCTTCGGACCGATGACCGTATGGGTTTTCACCGACGAGACGGTTCGGCCTCGTTCGGTCCTGAACCCCGGGCTCAGCTCGCCGACTGCAAGCGGATGGTGACTTCGTTGGCGAGCAGTCGACCCGCGCGGGTCAGAACCACCCGATCGCGTTCAACGTGGACCAAACCGGCCGCCGCCATCTTTTCCACGGTCTCTGCGCGCCGCTCGTCGAGCGCGATCCCGCCCTTGGTACGCAAGGCGAGAGCCAGCATTTCCTGAGCACGATCCTCGGCGTCGAGTTCCTCACAGCCGGCCTCGGCCGATACCTCCCTGCGCACCGCGTCGATGTAGCGCTCCGGGGTTCGCACATTCCACCAACGCCGATGGCCGGTCTTGCCGTGCGCCGCGCACCCAATCGCAAGGTAGTCACCACCCTCCCAATAGAGCCGGTTGTGGCGACACTCTTCGCCCGGCCGCGCCCAGTTCGAGATCTCGTACCAGCCGAGTCCCGCCGCGGTAAGCGCATCATCCGCGATCACGTATTTATCGGCCTGGTCGTCATCGTCGGGCGCGGTCTTCTCGCCCGCGGTGATATCGCGATGCAGGGGCGTTCCCGCCTCGATGGTGAGCGCGTACGCGCTCACATGCTCGGGCTCGAGCGCGAGGGCCGCGGCAAGGGTCGCGTGCCAATCATCCACGGTCTCCCCGACCGCTCCGTAGATGAGGTCGAGGTTCAGGCGCGCGATTCCGGCCGTGCGTGCCGCGTCGACGGCACGGATCACGTTGTCCGAATCATGAGTGCGCCCGAGCGCGGCGAGCACATGGGATCGCATCGACTGCACCCCGAACGAGATCCGGTTCACCCCCGCGGCGACCAAGATGCGAAGTTCATCCCGTCCAGTCGAGTCGGGGTTGCACTCGATCGTGACCTCAGCGTCGTCGGTGCGCGGGATCGCATGCACGATGCGCGCCAACTGCGCGGCGGGGACCATCGATGGCGTCCCGCCACCGAAGAAGACGCTCGACGCATCGTCAACATCGCCGCGGTCAACCCGACGAGTGATGTCGGCGACGCATGCGTCCACGTAGTCGTCGATGAGATGGGCGCGGTCCGTCCACGTGGCGAAGTCGCAGTAGTCACAACGGTGCGCGCAGAACGGGATGTGCACATAGACACCGAAGCTCACCCCCCGATCGTCCCATACCTTCCGCAACTTGCGTCACTTTCCCACCGTGACGGTGGGAAAGTGACGCAAGTTGGACGGGCACTGGACCAATGGCGTAGGCCGACGAGATGGATTTCGATCTACCTCCCGAAGCTGAGACCTACCGGGCCGACGTCCGCGCGTTTCTCGCCGAGCACGCGCCGGATGGCCGCTACCCGTCGGACTGGAACCGCCGCATGGCCGCGGGTGGGTACGTGACCCCTCATTGGCCCTCGCCCTGGGGCCGGTCCGCGAGTCCGATCGAGCAACTCGTCATCGACGAAGAGTTCCGGGCGGTCGACGCGCCACGCCCCATGAACCCGATCGGCATCGGTTGGGCTGGACCCACCCTGCTCGTCGCCGGGACGGAGGAACAGCACCAGCGTTACCTCCCCGGGCTGCTCGATGGTTCGGAGATCTGGTGCCAACTCTTCAGCGAGCCGGAAGCGGGCAGTGACCTCGCCGGGTTGACCACCAGCGCGGTCCGCGACGGCGATGAGTTCGTGCTCAACGGCCAGAAGGTGTGGACGACGCTCGCGCACGTATCGAAGTACGGCATCCTCCTCGCTCGCACCGACCCGACGGTGGAACCACACAAGGGCATTACCTACTTCGTCCTCGATATGAGCTCACCGGGGATCGAAGTTCGCCCACTCGTACAGATGACGGGCACCCATGAGTTCAACGAGGTGTTCTTCACCGATGTGCGCGTGCCGGTTGCGAACGTGGTGGGTGACATCAACGACGGTTGGCGCCTCGCCAAGGTCACCCTCGGCAACGAGCGGGTTTCGCTCTCCGGGGAGGGCGCACTGTGGGGACGAGGCCCGACCGCGATGAACGTGATCGACATCGTGCGCGCCCACGGCGGCGCCGACGATCCGATCACCCGCCAACGGCTCGCTCAGCTCTACATCGAAAGCGAGATCCTGCGGCTGATCCGGTTGCGGACCGTCTCCGCGACCGTACGCGGTATGGAACCCGGAGCGGAGGCGAGCGTGCGCAAGGCCCTCTCCGACGAGCACGGTCAACACGTGATGGAGTTGGCGATCGAGCTAGCCGGAACCGGCGCGCTCCTTGCGGCCGCCGGACCGTATGGCGACACCGACGGCGGAATGTGGAGCTACGGCTACCTCTACTCGCGCGCCCTCACTATCGGCGGCGGCACGAGCGAAGTGCAACGCAACATCCTCGGCGAACGCGTACTGGGCCTCCCCCGCGACTGACGCTCCGCCCCACCCATCGTTTCTTGTCGCGATCCCGTCGTACCAGCGACGGCTCCGCGACAAGAAACGAGGCAGGCGAAAGGGCCCAACACTTCATAACGACGCGGGTACGGCGGTCCGGTCGCAAAGAACCGCCTTCAAATACGCGGCAACGTCGCGGCCCCGATGCACAATGTCGTCCCAACCGAAGCGCAGCACCATCCGGCCCGATGCGTCGAGGCGCTGGTCCCGGTCGGCGTCCGCGAGCTGGTCGAGCACCGAGCTGTGGCCTTCGCGGCCGTCGACCTCGACGACGAGATGCGCGTTGCGATACACAAAGTCCACCCGTCCGATCCATGCGTCGCTATCACCTACATCAAGCTGGCGAGTCGGTTGCGGAAGGCCGAACGCGTCCAGTAACTCCATGAACCGAGCCTCCAGTTCACTCTCGGGCGCGACGTATCCGATCGGCCGTTGCTCGAGCAGTTCGCGCATCAAGACGGTCCCCTCACGACCATGCTCAGCCAAGTCGTTGAACACCCGGCCAAGCGCAGGCAGCGTCACCAGACGGCGGGCAAGCGAGTTGTCGAGCGCGCGTTCCGCTCTACGAGGGTGCACTGACCCGCACAGGTCGAAGATGGTGCGCGCGACCGAGGTGCACGGGATGCCGTCGCGCTCGCATTGGTGGTGACCAAGCAGTAACAGAGTGCGGTGTACCTCCACATCGCGCAGGCGCGGGAGCGCGGTGCCGACCACCGTCAGCGCCGGAGCGACCTGGAACCCAGGGAGGCCATGCAGCGCGGCCGCGGCCTGATGGGACGCGACGGAACCGGGCACCGCCAAGACCGCCGCCATGAGGTCCACCCGTTTCGTGACTGGACCACCGACGAGGCGGAAGATCGAGGGTCGATGCACAATCCAGCGGCCCGTGGTGAGGCGATGCCGGGTTGCCGACTCGCTCACCTCGAGCGCTTGGACCTGACGCAGCGTGAACAACGACAGTTGGCCCGCCGCCAGGCGTTCGATCTCAAGATCCAGTTCCTTCACCATGACTGACACGGTAGGGACAGGGTGTAACACTCACCCCGAAAGGGACGACACCACCACCTTTCTTGTCGCGATCCCGTCGTACCAGCGACGGCTCCGCGACAAGAAACGGCGGGAAGGCGCGGAGCTAGTCGCCGAGTTTCAGGGCGGCGACGAAGGCCTCCTGCGGCACCTCGACGCTGCCGATCTGCTTCATCCGCTTCTTGCCGGCCTTCTGCTTCTCCAGCAGCTTGCGCTTGCGCGTGATGTCACCGCCGTAACACTTCGCGATCACGTCCTTGCGCTTGGCCTTCACCGTCTCGCGGGCGATGATTCGGCCGCCGATCGCGGCCTGAATCGGCACGTCGAACAACTGACGCGGGATGAGCTCCTTCAACTTCTCCGTCATGCGACGGCCGTACTCATACGCCTTGTCACGATGGGCGATCGAAGAGAACGCGTCCACGGGCGTCCCGTTCAACATGATGTCGACCTTCACCAGCTTCGACACCCGATACCCGGCCGGTTCATAGTCGAGCGACGCGTACCCTTTGGAGCGTGACTTCAGCTGGTCGAAGAAGTCCATGACGATCTCCGCGAGCGGGATCTTGTAGACCAGTTCGAGCCGCTCGGCGGAGAGGTACTCGATCTTGTCGAGCTCACCGCGGCGCGACTGCGACAACTCCATCAACGTCCCCACGTACTCGGAAGGCGTGAGGATGGTGATCGTGATGTAGGGCTCTTCGATCCCCTCGATCTCGGCGGGCGGCGGTAACGCAGAGGGGTTGTCGACTTCGTGGACCTCACCGTTGGTGGTGATCGCCCGATATTCCACCGTTGGCGCAGTGGCGACGAGGTCGAGGTCGTATTCGCGTTCGAGCCGTTCCCGCACGATCTCCATGTGCAACAAGCCGAGGAAACCACACCGGAACCCGAAGCCGAGCGCGCCCGATGTCTCGGGTTCGTACGTGAACGAGGAGTCGTTCAGCCGCAACCGCTCCAACGACTCGCGCAGATCCGCGTAGTTGTCACCCTCCACCGGATACAGCCCACAGAAGACCATCGGCTTCGGCTCGAGGTAACCGTCGAGCGGCTCGGCCTGACGATGGGCTCCGGTGATCGTCTCGCCCACCCGCGCCTGGCCCACATCCTTGAGTCCCGTGATGAGGTATCCCACCTCGCCCGGGCCAAGGGAGGCCACGGGCGTGGGCACCGGCAGGCGAGTGCCCACCTCATCCGCGTCGTGGTTGGTCGCGGCCTGGAGGAACCGCAGACGCGCGCCGGTGGTGAGCGTTCCGTTGAAGACGCGCACCGAGCTGATGACGCCGCGGTACGCGTCGTAGATCGAATCGAAGATCAATGCTTGGAGCGGTGCGTCAGCATCGCCAACCGGCGGCGGAATGTGTTCCACAATCGCGTCGAGCAACTCGGTCACACCGGATCCGGTCTTGGCCGAGATCCGCAGAATCCCCTCCGCCGGTACACCTAGCACCCGTTCGATCTCGCCGCAGACACGGTCGGGATCTGCGGCAGGGAGGTCGATCTTGTTGACCGCGGCCACGATCGCGAGGTCATGTTCGAGCGCGAGGTAACAGTTGGCGAGCGTCTGCGCCTCGATCCCCTGACTCGCGTCGACCACGAGGACCACACCCTCACAGGCGGCCAGAGAACGCGAGACCTCGTAACCGAAGTCCACGTGGCCCGGAGTGTCGATGAGGTTGATGATGTGATCGGCCCAGCCAATCCGTACGTTCTGGGCCTTGATTGTGATGCCCCGCTCCCGTTCGATATCCATCGAATCGAGGTACTGCGCCCGCATATCACGAGCATCCACGGCACCGCTCAGCTCCAGAAACCGGTCCGCCAGCGTGGACTTGCCGTGATCCACGTGCGCGACGATCGACAAGTTTCGGATCCGGGACAGCGGCAGCACCGAGCCATTGTCGCCGCTTGACGGGCCAAGGCTCCGAACCAACCTGGAATCCATTGCCCTGCTAGGTTTCCCGGGTTCCACGAACGTCTTTGGGAGATTTCTTACACCGTGGCAAACATCGCCAGTCAGAAGAAGCGGAACCGTCAGAACGAGAAGCGTCGCATCGCCAACATGGGTGTGCGTTCCGAGCTGAAGACCCGCATCAAGAACGCCCGCACCGCCATTGCCGCGGGTGACGAGCACGCGGGCGAGGCCATTGTGCGCGCCCAGAAGCGGCTCGGCAAGGCCTCCGCCAAGGGTGTGCTGCACAAGAACGCGGCGTCCCGTCGCACTTCGCGGCTCATGAAGGCCGCGAACCGCGCAGCTGCGGAAAGCTAACCGCGCTCGAACACTGCGCGCCTAAACGCCCTAGAGCCCATGGCGCGAACCGCCGCGTTGGGCCGAAGACCCTCGTCGACCACCCTGGTGCAGTGCCGCGAGTCGTGCGGTCGCTATCTCCAACACGGTCGATTCCGGAAGTCCCGTTGCGCCCTTGATGCCGATGTCGGCCGTGTGCAGGACGTCGAACGCCCGAGCGAACCCTTCCGAGCCCAGTGCCCGCACTGCCTCCAAGGCTTTCTTGGCCGGGAACGAACTCTTCCCACCCCACACGCGGTGCGCGTCGTCCACGGTCTGCACGGCGTCGTCGTCGAGGCGAGCAAGTTTGCGGTACCGGCCGGCGAGGATCCCCAAGATCTGGAGGGGATGGAGCGGCTTCGGCTGAGTGGGGCTGGTGACCACCAGGAGACGGTGCAGCACCTCGAGCGAACCCGCAATGTCGCCTTCTTCGATACGGTTCGTGAGTTCGTAGGGCTTCACCGCGCCGAGGTCGTTGAGATACGGAGTCACATCGTCGACGTCGAGGTGCGCTCCCGTGCCGAACGTGGCGTGCCAGAGATCAACCATCGCGCCGAGTCGGCCGGCATCGTCGCCGAGATGGTCCATGACCACGCGGGCCGCGCCTCCGCGCAACGTGAGGCCGTTCCGGTCGAGTTCTTGTTGGAGCACGTCGGTCATTTTCTCGGATGCTGCGCCTCGGATATTCGCGCCCTTGAGCGCGTCGGCCAGCGCCTTGACCACTTTCCCGCCCGCGCCCGCTACGAAGACGAGGTCGGTGGTCTCGAGCAGATCGCCCAGCACATCGACTACGGGCCCCACCGAGTCGGCCGGGAGCGCCTCGTAGTCGCGCACCACCACAATCCGCTTCGCGGTCATGAACGGTGGACTCTGCGCCGCATTGATGATCGCCGTCACCACCGGCGCAGCCCCGGAAACATCTTCGGTGGGAGCGTCCTCGTCTGCGCCCGCCGCCCGCTTGGACGGGACCGTGTGTTCCTCCACCGCCAGGGTGCGGTCGTCGGAACCAACCAGTTCGTCGAGGAGGCGGGCCAGTTCACGATCGCGCAGGATCGGATCGTTGCCCTTGACCAAGTAGACGCCACCCACGGCCCGCGATCCTACCGGCGCGAGCGCGAATAGCCCGATGGACGACGAACGTGGCGGCTCCCAAGCCGCTGAGCATCGACGCGATCGAGCCATCGATCGCCAACGGGTACGCCGCCGACTCATGGGCAATGAGTTCGATGACGTTCAACATCGTGAGGGTGGGCAGCTGCAACCACGCTGAGACGCCCGGGCCCAGCGCGCCACCAACCACACTCGCGATCAGGCCCCAAACGGTGAGCGGGCCCACGAGCGGTGCTGCGAGCAAGTTCGCGGGCAACGCCACGAGCGGGACGGACCCGAACGTGGCCAGCAACACCGGCGCCACGCCAATCTGCGCCGCCGCGGTGACACCAAGAGCTTCGCGGAACCAGTTTGGGCCGCGGAGCCGTGCCGTGACCGGCGCGGCCACCATCACGATGCCCGCGCACGCTCCACAGGAAAGTTGAAACCCTACCGACCGCAATAGGAAAGGATCAGACCCGAGGAGCACAATCATCGCCAGGACCAGGACTCGCCGGGCGTCGGCGGGTCGCCCGATTCCACGCGCCAACATCACGAGACCCGCCATCACCGCGGCTCGGAGCACCGACGGCTCCCATCGGGTCATCGTCCCGAACAGCACGAGCACACCGATCCCGGCCGCGAGCCGCGGACCGCGCCGCAACCGTCGCAGCGCGGGGTCAACCACCGCAAGTGCAAACGCAACGTTGGCACCGGACACTGCGAGGAGATGGCTCAACCCGGCCGCCCGGAAGTCAGCCACCATCGAGTCCGGGATCGCGCGGGTATCGCCCAGAAGGAAGCCGCTCAGCAATGCACGCGGCGTAGCCGGCAGCGCATTGGTTCCCTGGAGCACCGCGCGTCGGGCGGTGTTCGCCACCGAATACCAAGGACTCGACGGATTGGCCACCGCGATGATCTCCTCGATCCGCAATCGGGCCACCGCATGGCGCCACCGCAACCGCTCCGAGTATCCGGTCAACGGTTCGAGCGCGCCGCGCACCCGAACCCGGTCCCCCGCGTCGAGCACCCGGAGCGCGCTGATGTTGTCGCCCGAGGCCACGGCGAGCACGGTGCGGCCACCGCCGTCGCGGCCCTGAAACGTGGCGACGCGCACCAACGCCTCCGACGCGTAGATCGGGCCATCGGGGTCTTCGGCCAAGCTCACCACGGCTTCACCCGTGATGCGCTGCTTCACGGCGGAGGTCAGGGGTGAAACCGCCAGCCCATGCAGGGCGCGTTGCTCGAAGGCGATCCCGAGTCCACACGCGCCGAGCGCGGCCAGCGCGAAAGCAACGCGTCGGCCGCGCGTGATGAACGCGACGACCAGCACCACGGCACTCGTGGCGAGAACGAGGCGGGCCGAGCCGGGACCCAGCGCATCCCCCGCAAGAATCCCGACCACCAGTCCACCCAAGATCAACAGGGGCGCGATCACACCGTCACGAGCGGTTTCAGTTCCGCGAATCGCTTCTCGCCGATGCCACGCACATCGCGGAGTTGGTCGACGCTCGTGTAGCCGCCGCGTCGCTGACGCTCTCGAATAATCGCAGCCGCGAAGCTCGGCCCGATCCCCGGCAGCGTTTCGAGTTGGGTGGAGGTCGCCGTATTCAGATCGAGAGGCCCCGCCCCGGAGCCCGGATCCGTTCCCGATGCCGGGACGCCGCCGCTTGATCCACCGCCGTTCGTTGCGTCGGTGGTGCCATCGCCGCCCAGCCCACCGATGCCCGGGGCGCCCACCTTGGAGACGGGGATCCGCTGACCGTCGGTCACCTTGGCCGCGAGATTCAATCGATCGAGATCGGCATCGGGCAACCCGCCGCCAGCAGCTGAGATCGCGTCGGCCACTCGTGCACCCGCCGCGAGTTGCACAACTCCCGGGTGTGCGACGGCGCCTGCCACATGGACCAGCAGCGGCGGTTTGGTCGTGGTGGTGGTGTGGGCGGATCGCAGAGGGCTGGTGCGCGTGGGCGCAGGAGCCAGCGCTCCTGCCGACTGGTCTTGACCGACCTGGTACCAGAAGAACCCGGCGATGCCCGCAGCCAGGATCAGCGCTCCGGCGCGCAGACGTGGATCCGACGCGCGATCGCGCAGCGACTCCCACTGGGCTGCAAAACCCCGAACGGGCGGACGCGGAGGGATTGATTGGGTTTCCATGGACTTCCTCGGACATCGTCGGGGCGCGACAGGGCCAGCCGAGGAAGCACAGGGGAAGTGCGCGTGAAGCCCCCGAATCGTACCAAACCATTGCGTTCGCCGCGGAAACCCCGGCCGACCGGCACCGAGCGGGTCAGGAGCCGGATCGTGCGCGGGCGTCGACGGCATCGACGGCATCGACGGCATCGACGTCCGCATATCGGGCCGGCGCGTCTTTGGTGAGCGCGCGGCCGATCATCGGACCGTCTCGCCAACGACGAAGTTGATCAGCCGGCCCGGCACGAAGACAACCTTGCGCACCGTGACGCTTTCGAGATGACTCGCAACGTCGGTCCGAGCCGCGGCTTCGACTACGGCCTGATCGGCGTCGGCCGCAACCGTCACCTTCCCGCGGACTTTGCCGTTCACCTGCACGGGATACTCGACCTCATCGACGGTCAACCACTGTGGATCCGCCACCGGGAAGTCTTCATACGTGATCGTCTCGGGGTGACCGAGGCGAGACCACAGTTCTTCCGCGATGTGGGGCGCCAGCGGTGCGAGCATGAGCACCATCGGCTCGATGACGTCGCGTGACGCGCCACCATCGCGTGCTGCACCGTCATGCGAAGACATCTGCGTGACATGGTTGTTCAGCGTGATCAGTTTGGAGACCGCGGTATTGAACCCCATTGTCGGCATGTCTTCACGCAGCGCCACGATGGTGTGATGCAGGAGACGGCGCGTCGCGTCGTCGGCGGGCGCGTCGGTCACGGTGACCGCGCCCGTGTCTTCATCGATCACATTGCGCCACAGCCGCTGCAAGAATCGGTGCACGCCCACGATGTCTCGCGTGCTCCATGGCCGCGATGCGTCGAGTGGACCCATCGCCATCTCGTAGAGGCGCAGGGTGTCGGCGCCGTAACCGCGGTACATGTCGTCGGGAGTCACCATGTTCTTCAGGCTCTTGCCCATTTTCCCGTACTCACGGTTGACCGGCTCGTCGTTCAGGAAGAACTCGTCGTCGCGCTCCACCACTGATTCGGCATCCACGTAGATACCGCGCGCGTCGGTGTAGGCGTAGGCCTGGATGTAGCCCTGGTTGAACAGCTTCTGAAACGGTTCGGGGGTCGAGACGTGACCGAGATCGAAGAGCATCTTGTGCCAAAACCGGGCGTAGAGCAGGTGCAACACCGCGTGTTCCACCCCGCCCACGTAGAGGTCGATGCCACCGGGGCCGTCGCCCATCCAGTACTGCTCGGCCTCGGGACTCACGAACTGGTCCTCGTTGGTGGGGTCGAGGTAGCGCAGGTAGTACCAACACGAACCCGCCCACTGCGGCATCGTGTTCAGTTCGCGACGGTAGGTCTTGGTGCCCTCGCCGTCACCGAGATCGAGTTCGACGATCGTCCACGCTTCCGCGCGTGAGAGCGGCGGCGCCGGCACGCTCGCGGCGCTGTCTTCCACGATCTCGGGCTCGAAGTCGATGATCTCGGGCAACTCAACCGGCAACATGGATTCGGGCACCGCTCTCGGCATATCGAACTCGTCGTAGACGATCGGGAACGGTTCGCCCCAGTAGCGCTGACGACTGAACAACCAGTCGCGCAGCTTGTAGTTGATCGTCGATTCGCCGAGTTCGTTCGTCGTGAGCCACTCGGTGATCGCGACCTTCGCGTCAGCAACGTGGAGGCCGTCGAGCGAGACCTCCGCGTTCGCGGAGTTCACCCCCACGCCGTCGCCTCCGTAGGCCTCGGGCCACTCCCCCGCGTCCAGGTCGCACCGGTGCTCGAGCATCCATACGTCGGTCGGTGCGATGACGCACGTCATCGCCAAGTCGAACTCGCGAGCAAACTCGAAGTCGCGTTGATCGTGCGCAGGTACGGCCATGATCGCGCCGGTGCCGTAACCCATGAGCACGTAGTCGGCAATGAAGATCGGGATGCGTTCGTCGTTCACCGGGTTGATCGCAAACGCGCCGGTGAACACGCCGGTCTTCTCTTTCCCTTCCGACTGGCGTTCCAGATCGCTTTTGCCCGCCGCGAACTCGCGATACGAGCGCACCGCCTCCGCCGGGCCGACCTCGGCACCAAAGATGCCCTTCCACGGTGCCGGTATCTCACTCAGTTCACCGCCGAGCGTTGCGCCCGGCCACTCCCCGGGCACCAACTCGTCGACGAGCGGATGCTCAGGCGCGAGCACCATGTAGGTGGCGCCGAACAACGTGTCGGGGCGGGTGGTGAACACGGAGATCACGTGGTCGTGACCTTCCACGGCGAAGTCGACCGACGCGCCGGTGCTGCGCCCGATCCAGTTGCGTTGCATCAACTTGATGGATTCGGTCCAGTCGAGCAGGTCGAGATCGGCGAGCAACCGATCGGCATAGGCGGTGATGCGCATCATCCACTGCTTGAGCGGACGGCGGTAGACCGGAAAGTTGCCTCGCTCGCTGCGGCCGTCGGCGGTGACCTCTTCGTTCGAGAGCACGGTTCCGAGCGCGGGGCACCAGTTGACGGGGGCCTCGCTCAGATACGCGAGCCGGAACGAGTCGACGAGTTCGCGTCGGGCGCGCGCGTCGAGCTCGGACCAGCCAACCTCCGGATCGGCTGCGAGGATCGGAAGGAGTTCCTCGATCGGACGGGCGCGGTCCGCCTCGAAGTCGTACCAACTGTTGAAGATCTGAAGAAAGATCCATTGGGTCCAGCGGTAATAGTCGGGGTCGGTGGTGGCCGGACCGCGACGAGAGTCGTGACCGAGACCGAGCGCGCGAAGTTGGCGGCGCATCGTCGCGATGTTGGCTTCGGTGGTGATGCGCGGGTGTTGGCCGGTCTGGACCGCATACTGCTCGGCGGGAAGGCCAAACGCGTCGTAGCCCATCGCGTGCAGCACGTTCTTGCCGTTCATGCGTTGGTAGCGGGCGTAGACGTCGGTGCCGATGTAGCCGAGGGGGTGGCCCACGTGAAGGCCCGCGCCGCTCGGGTACGGGAACATGTCGAGTACGAACACAGGATCGCGACCCGCGATGCGGTCCGCGCCTTCGGAGAGAAGGCCGGTGGGATTCGGCGCCCAGAAGGTGTGCTCGGCATCCCAGCGGTCCTGCCAACGGGTTTCGATTTCGTTGGCGAGGCGCGCGTCGTACCGGTGGCGAGGAAGGTCGTCGGTCATCGCCGTCGAGCGTACCGGGGTCGGTCGAGCTCCTCGGCTTCGTTCGCGTTCGGAGTCGGATCCGAGGTATCAGCGAGCAGTGGGTTGCTCGCTCTCGACGCCATGGAACCGCGCGAAGTCGGTGTCGAACGTGACGACCGTCGCGCCCTGTGCCAGTGCGATCGCGGCGAGGTGGGCATCGGCGACGAGGTTCCCGCCGGTCCCGGCATCGATCAACAACCCGGCGAGTACATCGAGGTGCCGCGGTGACGGCTCGGCGATGACCGCCGCCGGTTGGGCCAACCACTCGCGCACCCGGCGTACAGCCTCAGCCGGGGTCAGCGGCGACGGGAAGAGACCGACCTTCGTGGTGAGTCGTAGGAAGGCCAGCACCACCGTCCACGCGAACCCAACGGTCTCACCTCCCCGGAGCGACTCGTCGAGCCACGAACGCGACACTTCGTGACGCGAGTCCCCAACGTTGACCGCGTAGATCAGCACATTCGCGTCGACCAACTTCACGCGCCGAGCCGCATCCGCCGGATCAGCTCTTCGTCTTCAAGGTCGGCCGCGAGCTGCAGTGCTCGGTCGAGGTTCACCGTCGGCACGCCAAGATCGGCGGTGCTCGTCGCGAAACGCTCGCCGGTCCGGGCCATCGCAGTCTCCCGGATCGCATCGTTGAGCGCCTGTTTGAACGACACTCGGCGCTCGTGCATCCGTTGGCGGATCAGCGCCTCCGAATCGGGATCGAGGGTTACCGTCGTACGCATTGCGCCATCATACCGTCAAGAAAATTGACAGCATGATGTCTACCTCCCTAGAGGCCACCATGCGGCGGGTTTTCTCGCACCGCGGCTGGAGGAAGAACCGGAGGGTTACGACTGGCGCCTGCTACTTTGAATTCTCCCTTACGGGGCTGTAGCTCAGGCGGTAGAGCACTTCCATGGCATGGAAGGGGTCAGGGGTTCGAGTCCCCTCAGCTCCACCATAAGAGTCTTACTAGAACCCTTGCCCGCCAAAGCCGCCACTAGTAGATCCGCCGTCGGCGCGGTGGCGGCGTCGATCGGTCGGCGGCGGCGGCGTCCCAGGTTTGGGTCGGTCGCGAACGCGATCTCCACGGCCTTGAGCGCGCCGAAGGGCTCACGGATGATCGCTCCGGTCACCTCACCGTCGTCGATGTAGAGCTTCTCGAAAATGGTCTGATTGAGGGTACGGCGGAAGTTCGGCCCGGACTCCCGGTACAACGTCTCGGGGTCCTCGAGCAGCCGGAGGGCTGCGTCGATCAGTGCGGCTCCGACTTCCAGCTGGTCGTCGCAACCTTCGAGCTGATCTTCGAGCTTGGTTCGGTCGTCCGCGATTCCACGGAGCCGTTCTCGGATCTTCGCGTTGGGCAGCGCACCATCGGCGGCGAGATCGACAAGGTTGCTCTCCTGGCGGTCGAGCTTGGCGAGGCGCTCCTTGATCTGGTCGCGCATGAGCTTGGCGGCGAGCGTCTGGTCCTGAAGCACCTCGTTGACAGCGCCGCGGGCGCGAGCCACGAACTCCGGAGCGAATCGGACCGAGCGGTAGTACGTGACGATCGCGTCTTCGATGTCGTCGATCTGCGTGTAGCGCGTCGTGCATGCGTGGTCTTGCTTGCGGCTACAGAAGAAGTAGTAGTAGTACTCGCCTCCGCTCTTGCCCACGGAACGTTGGATGAGCAGTCGCGATTCGTGGCCGCCGTCGTGACACCGACCGCACCAGATACTCCCCTTGAGGTAGTGCGGGTGCTTACGTAGGCGCTCACCGGCAGACGCCCTGGTCTCGAAGACGCGCTGCACCTGTTTGAAGAGTTCTTCGCTCACCAAAGGTTCATGGCGACCCTTGTAGAGCTCGCCGTCGTAGACGATGACACCGCAGTAGTACGGGTCGCGCAACATCGATTGCAGCTTCGATGTCGAAACTGGGCCGGCCGGGTGACGACCAGGCCGGCCAACGAGCCCGCGCTCGGCGAGGACTGCTTGAAGATGATCGATGCTGTATTCGCCGGTCGCATAGAGCCCGAATGCCATTGTCACGAACGGAGCCCGTTCTGGGTCGACAGCGACCGTTCGGATCTCGCGTCCCTCGAAGCGTTCGCGTATGTTGAGATAACCGAGAGGCGCACGTCCGAGTGTGCCGCCCTTACGGGCTTTCTCGCCCATCTTGTAACGGATGTCGGCACCGTCGCCTTGGGAACGGAACTGGTTGAGAGCGGCGAGCACTCCCATGAGCATTTGGCCTTCGGGTGTGTCGTCAACGTTCTCGGTCGCGGAAACGAGGCTCACGTCGCGCTTCTGGAGATTGAGCAGAGCAACTGCGCTCTCGGCCCAGTTCGGGTTCATGCGCGACAGCTTGCATTGCGCGCTGGCGTTCCCGCGAAGGTGATCTCAGAGCGCCTTGGGCATTCGACGCCGGAGTTCACGTTGAAGCACTACGCCCACGTGATTCCCGGCATGCAGGCCGAGGCTGCGGCGCAGATCGCGGACCTCGTGAGGGCAGCTGAATCGCAATTGGGGAGTTGAAAACCGCGAATGTGATGCACGAACGCAGCCAATGAATCGACACCACCGCTCCTAGGATCACCCGGTCGAGTCGGCAGATCGAGAGGCAGAGTGAACGATGAAGGCTGGTGGGTCGTTACCAAGGGGTCGACGACGCCGAGACGAGGTTCCGGCCGTCCCGGATACGGCGGCCCTCAATGGCGTGGAACGCTCGGCGCAGAACGTACTTCGTGCGCTCGTTGAGCGAGCTGGAGGACGATTCGACACTCAAGAGCCCGTCGGGATCGATGACGTCGAAGTGCTGTGCGACCTGTTCAACCAATGGGCGCGCCAACACGGGGAAGTCATGGGGTACGGCGTCCTATTCAATGGGCGCCCAGGCCTCTGGCATGCGCTCGACGTCCTCTACCCACTCCAAGACCCCAACCGCTGGGACCGGCTTCGTAACGCGGTCATCGCGGCTCTCCTGGAGCAGAACTGGGTGCGACGAAGCCCGCCGCGCGGTTCGGCCTTCGACATTCATGAGCGCTGACGTTCTCGCCGGCGTTCGGGACTTCGCAGCAGCGACAACGATCTGGTTCTGAGGTTGCTTTCGGATCCCTCGCGCTGGCGAGGTCGCCGTCACCGAGATAGCTCCGCGACGGATCCATTTGCGAAGCGACTATCGCAGTACCGCTCCCGTCAGCAGTGCGCGGATACGTCGCTCAAGAAAGGCGCGCCGCGTGTTCCAGAACTTCTCGAATCCAGAGAGATCCTCCGGGAGGTACTTCACGCCCTGACGCGTATATGGCGTCCGGTCGCTCGCCTTGAGACTCCGCAACCATTCCGCGGGAAGGCGATGCTTCTTGTGAATGTTGTCGGTCTCGCCGAGGAGCTGAAGGTTTGGGAGAGCGTCGGCGATTCGGCAAAGACGATCCAAGTCCGACGCAGGCAAGCCAGCCGTCGACAGTTGGTTGCTCTTGAATTTCGGCGATGGAAACACGTGATCCTTGTCGAGCCGCTGCTTCGTCGGCAGTGACGGGAACAGCATGCGCAACAACGCCAAGGTCCGACGGTCGGAGTATGGAAGCTCCACCAGCTCCTCGATCAGGCTGTCGTTGACGGTGATCGACTTGACCCCTTCGAGCGACTTCTCGATCGCCTGCAGCGGAAACCCGGAGCGCCTGTGTTCCTTGATCGCCTTGCGTGTGGCGACCAGAACAGGATCGACCGCACCAGTCCAATAGGCCCGTTGCAGAAGTGTGCGAGCGACGAAGGCCCGCACCAATCGTCGGTCGCTCTCGTACCTCACCGCCGTTGCGTAGCTGGGGCGCAGCTTTCGGTTCCACGCGTAATACGCGACTGGGATGATCACGTTCTGACCCGCAATGGTTTGGCCCGAGAGACCGAACGAATCCAGGATCGCCAGTGCGGCACGCATCGCTGTCTCGAAGGCCGGCCATTGCTTCTCAAGCTGCTGAGCACGTCCGGCTTGGAAGAAGTTCTCAACGTGAAACTTGGGATCCTCCGCATCGAGGAGTACCAAACCCGCTTTGACAATCCTGTCGTTCGGGACGCGGAACCCCTCACCCGTGGCATTCAGCTTCCGTCGGAGGTCCTCGAACGAAGACAGCGCATCGCGGTGTTTCCATTTCGCGGTCGCCGTACTCAGCAAGAGTTCCGCGTAGGTGAGCTGGGTACCACCCTGGTTGACACGGGCGAAGATGTTCAGCACGCGGTCGAGATCCGAGGCGTTCTCAACCGCACTCGGTAGAACACTCTTGCGGTTGATCGTGTCGACGAGCTTGTTCAAGACTGCCAGCCGCTGGCGGGAGAACTCGATCTCCGACGCCGAGAGCGCCCGACGCAGACCATCGCGTCGAAGCCCGAACGAGTCAATGACCTTGAACCAACCGACGTCGGACCGCGCGACGTTTGTGGGCGATCTGAACTCGAACTTGTAGCGCACACCGTCGGGACCGGCGTCGTCCTCAACCTCATCAAGATTCAGGTAGAGATACCGCTCAGCTCCTCCACCACTCGAGCGGTAGGAACCGCGTAGCCCAATGTTCAGCGCCGTGAGTCGCTGCTGGCCATCAAGTACCGCGTCGATGAGGTCGCCGGCTGGTGGGCGGGCGGTGTTCAGTTCGGTCTCCCGGCCAAGGGAGTTGGTCACGATTCGGCGAAATGGCAGGTCCTTGTGATCAGCAGGGCGCGTTCTCCATACGATCAGTGATCCAATCGGATAGTCGCGCATGAGCGAATCGAACAGGCTGCAAATCTGTTTGGTCTCCCACACGAAGTTGCGTTGGATTCCGGGGAGCACAAACCGATCAGCCTGCACGCGGCGAACCGCCTCCGCAGCCGTGATTGCTTTCGCAATCTTCATCCACGCTCTCCTTGCGGCAGCGCGCTACTCATCGTCGGTGTCGTCGTTTGCTTCGGGGGCGTCGGAGTCGTCAGCTTCGATTGAGAGTTCGTCGACGTAGTCGTACCAGATCTTGCTCAGCCGTCTCGCCGACGGGCCGACACGGAACAATTGCCATCCGTTGGTTTGGTGGCCGGAGATCGCAGTCGCCGCGCCCGACGGTGTTGCGTACACCTTTCCATCCACGTCGATCTGACCGTCAGCAAGGAGCGTGGCGGTCCGGTGCTGGTGCGGCTTGCGCGTCACAGTCAGCGTTGCACCCGGCTGGATGAGGCCTGCACCGATGAGATCGATCAATCCAATCTTGCGCTTCGGTCGCGTGACGAGTGACTCGATTCCCGACTCGTGACCCTCGGGCACCGGCCAGATTCCGATGACCGTCTCAACGAGCTGATCGGTTCGTGTTCGAATCGATTCGTCATCCCAACCACCCGCCGAGGCATCGAGAAGGTCCTGGTTCAGCTTGAGCACGTTGTGCTTGTCGAACGAGCCGCGCTTCTCTGACCACGGGCCGTTGGACACCTTGGAGTTGTGCGCCTGCATCAACAGCGTGAGGTTTCCAATGGTGTGGACCAGCTGGTCCCGCTCGCGGTCGCTCGCGCCGTCAGGCAACGGCCAATGCGCTACCCAGCTCCTGGGCATGATGTGCTCGATCGCATAGGTGCCTCGGCTCACTCGCTGACCACCGAGACCTTCAGCATCGCCGACCCAACCGCGGCGATGATCTTCGATCGGAATCTGTCAATAGGTGATTGCCGTTTTTTCAGTCGGTTTGGATGGTTGGCCTGTTGATCCATGCGTGGGTCGGGACGTCTGCTGGCGTCGGCCGTTGCGTGAAGCGTTCGGGA
>JBKJIQ010000027.1:0-115543 GCA_046598395.1 Acidimicrobiia bacterium | reverse complement strand
CATGCTCGAACACGGCTGGACCCTCACCCAACACCCCCAAAACACCTGGCAGTTCAACCCCCCACAGACCCCAACCCCACCCGCGGCCCACCAAGAACGTGAGAGTTCAGAGCGTGAACATTCAGAGCGTGAACATTCAGCCGAGGGGGAACCGCGCGATCTGGTGGTACTGCGCGCCGTCCTTGCGCGATTCACTTTCCATCAACACCACCTCGTCCACGAGCCACGCCGGCCCAATCGAATATCCGTCCAATGCCGCAACGTCCTGCCTCAAGTTCTTCCTCGATGGGAGGCGGGCCAGCGTGAGATGCGGCTGGTAGGACGTCTCGTCGCGGGTGCGCACGAACCGGTTCGCGCTCGCCATGACGGCGGTGTGCAGCACGGTCAACGGCTCGGGATCGGCAACCCCGAGCCAATACACCGATGCATTGCGCGCGCTGGGGAAGCCGCCCGCGCCCTGGAGTTGGACCCGCGCCGCGGGTACCACCGCGATCGCACCGGCGAGCGAGCCGACGAGGTCATCCGAGTCTGCGACCTTGCCGAAATACTGGATCGTCACATGCCATTGCGCTCGCAGTGTCCACTGCAACGGGGAGCGCGAGGGCAATCGAAGCCCGGATCGAAATCCGGACCGGGGTCGAGGCGACGCCAACTCGGCGATGACATCGAGCACCTCGTCGGGTGGCACCGCGGCGAGAAACGCGCGCCGCAGTGCGGTCATCCGGCGAGGGACTCGAGGCGTTGCCGCAGCGCGTTCAACAAGGAGATCGCGGCGAACTGGCGTATCCGTTCCCGGTCCCCCGGCAACCGAACCGTGAATGCTTCCGGCTCACGATCGGGCAGTGCGATCGCGAACCACACGGTCCCCACCGGTTGTCCGTCCTGCTCGTCCGGTCCGGCCACCCCCGTGGCCGCGATTCCAACGTCGGCACCGAGCACGCGCTGAGCCCCGACCGCCATCTGCAGCGCGCACTCCTCACTCACGACATGTTCCGCCGTCACGCCCAGCACGTCGCGCTTCACGTCGGTTGCGTACGACGCGATCGAGCCGCGGAAGGTTCGGCTCGCGCCCGGTACCGCACCGATGCGCGCGCCGATCAAGCCGGCAGTCAATGACTCCGCCACTCCGAGCGACCACCCATGACACTCGAGGGCGTGCAGCGCGGCATGTTCGATCGTTTCGTCGTCGATGCCGAACACCAACGTCCCGAGGATGGCGCGCAACTCTGCTTCCTCGGCCACGATCAAGGCGCGGGCATCCTCTACAGAAGGCGCCTTCGCCGTCAGTCGCACGACCAAGCCCTCGATACCGCGAGCCAGAAACGCGATCGTCGGGTTGGTTTGCGCGTCGACCCGGTGCGCGATCATCTCGGCCAATCCCGACTCACTCTGGCCCCAGGTCTTCAGGGACAAGCTCACGATTGCCGCCGACTCACCGGCGCGGGTCAACAGATCCGGCAGTACCTGCTCGTTCAGCATCAGGTGCATCTCATAGGGCACGCCGGGAACCGCATAGATGACCTTGCCGTTGACCTCGGCGCGCACACCGGGCGCAGTGCCGATGGGGTTGGGAATCGCGGCGGCGCCCACGGGGATATCCGCCTGGCGCAGGTTGTTCTGAGGCATGTCGCGGAACCGAGATCCGAACAACGCCGCGATGTGTTCCACGAGTTCCTCGCGGCGTTCGAGCGGTACACCCATCACCGCCGCGATCGCCTCGCGGGTCACGTCGTCTTGGGTGGGGCCAAGACCGCCGCAGACGATCACCGCATCGGCCTTCTCCACCATTTCTTGGAGCGCCGCGATCATTCGAGGGAGGTTGTCGCCGACCTTTCGGTGTTCCATGGTGTCGATGCCGACCATGGCCAGCTGTTCACCAATCCAGCTCGAGTTGGTGTCGACGATCTGGCCCAGCAACAACTCGGTCCCGATTGCGAGGACATCGCACCTCATGTTGGGGCTCCTTGGTAACCACGGCGGATGATGTCGATTCCCGAGACGACGGTGAGCGCGACCGCGACCCACAGCAAGGACACGCACAGCCACTCGATATCGGCCGTGAGGGGCCAGACGTACCCACCGACGGTGAGCATCTGGAGAAACGCCTTGAACTTGCCGAGCGGCACCGCGGGGAGCGACACCCCTTTGCGGCCGGCAACGATGCGATATACCGATACCAAGACCTCACGTGCCGCCATGATTGCGACCGGGACCCACCACACATCGCCCCGAGCGACGAGCACGAAGAATCCACCGAGCGTGAGGACTTTGTCGGCAATCGGATCAAGAAACGCGCCCGATCGGGTGGTGCCATCGCGTCGGGCCATCCAGCCGTCGAGGCTGTCGGTCGCACACAAGACGAACCAGAGGCTCCACGTGAGCCAGGTGGCACCCTCGCGGCCGATGAGAATCAAGGTGGGAATCGCGAAGAGCAATCGAGCCAGCGTGATGAAGTTCGCGGGCGTCGCCAACGCATCGGTCCCGAACCGCTTCATCGACTGCATCGGCGAGGTCACCGTCGGCTCACCGCAGCCAACCGCGGCTCGGCTCGCACGGGTGACGCCACCAGATCCGGGCCGATCGCGTCAACGACCTCCGCCCGCACGATCGCGCCGGGACGAGCCACGGCACCGGCGATCCGCACGACACCATCGATTTCGGGTGCCTCGCGATGGGTCCGGCCCACCAGGGTTCCATCGGCGTCGACGGCATCGATCAACACCTCGATCGACACGCCCACGAGCTCATCGCGAGCGGCTTGGGTGATCGGTTCCTGGACATCGCCACACTCGCGCAAACGCTCCGCCGCGAGCACCGGATCCACAACGCGGTCGAGCGTCATCGCCGCCGTGCCGTCTTCCGCAGAGAACGGGAAGAACCCGGCCCAATCCAGCGCCGCCGCGCGCAGGAAGCTCAACAGCTCATCGTGATCGTCTTCGGTCTCGCCCGGAAACCCGACGATAAACGACGATCGGAACGCTGCTGAGGGTTCCTGCTCGCGGATCCCCTCGATCGCTTCGAGGAATCGTTCGCCGTTTCCCCACCGTTTCATCCGGCGCAAGAGTCCCGCCGAAGCGTGCTGCAACGAGAGGTCGAAATACGGGACCACCGTTGGGAGTTCGAGCATCGTGGCGACGAGCGGATCCTTGACCTCACTCGGGTACAGGTACAGGAGACGAACGCGTTGCAGCCCATCGGCGGTCAACTCGTCGAGCCGACGCAACAATGGTGCCAGAGCGCCCGGTTGCCCAACGTCTCGGCCGTACCACGCGAGATCCTGGGCGACGAGCACGATCTCGGCCGCGCCGCGCGTGACGAGCGATGCGACCTCCGCGACGATTGCGTCCGGCGGGCGCGAGCGTTGGGCGCCCCGGAATGACGGGATCGCACAGAACGCGCACGCACGGTCGCAGCCCTCGGCCACCTTGACGTAGGACCACGGCGCTGTCGGCGCCGGACGCGGCAGCTCCAACAAGTCACGAACGCCCGTGGGCTTGCGACCGCGCAACACGACCTCCGCGATGGAACCCTCCCCCGCGAACCCCACCACGGCGTCCGCCTCGGGGAGCGCGCTCGCGAGTTCGTCGCCGTAACGCTCCGCCATGCAACCGGTCACCACCAGCCGCGCTCCCGCCTTCTTCACCTCCGCGAGATGCAGTGCCACTTCGACCGACTCTTGACGGGCCGCGTCGATGAACGCGCACGTATTCACGACGACGAGATCGGCATCCTCGGCGCGCGTCGCGGGCTCGAGTCCGTCGGCCATCAAACTGGCAACGACCTTGTCCGAGTCGACGGCATTCTTTGGGCAGCCGAGCGTCTCGACGTAGAAGCGTTCGACCACGCTGGGATCCTACCGGCGAGTGTTCCTACACTCCGCCCTATGACCGAACCGCGCAGCGTCACCGTTCGTGGACTCGTGGAGCCGGGCTGGGGCGCGGTGGCGGACGCGTTCGCAAGGAACTTCGAGCATGGAGAGATCGGCGCAGCCTGCTGCGTCTACGCCGATGGTGTGCCGGTCGTGGACATCATTGGCGGGGTCGCGGATCCGCCCACCGCTCGCGAGTGGGACCACCAGACGATTGCCCTGGTCTTCTCCACCACCAAAGGGGCCACCGCGGTATGTGCCAATCGTCTCATCGAGTCCGGCCAACTCGATCCCGACGCGCCGGTCGCGGCCTACTGGCCCGAGTTCGCAGCGAACGGCAAGGAAAACGTCTTGGTGCGACACGTGTTGTCGCACGCCGCCGGGCTCCCGGTGGTCGAAGGTGCATTCACCCTCACCGAGGCGCTCGCGTGGGATCCGGTGATCGAGCAGTTGGCCCGCCAGGCCACCCGCTGGGATCCCGGCACCGCGGTTGGTTATCACCTGCGCACCTTCGGTTGGTTGACCGGTGAACTGGTTCGCCGCGTCACGGGAGTCACCCTCGGCACCTTCTTCGCCACCGAGGTCGCCGCTCCGCTGGGCCTCGATTGGTGGATCGGGTTACCCGAAGTCGAAGAATCGCGGGTCGCGCGCATCATTGCGCCCAAGATCCCGGAGGACCCCGAGGTCCGCGATTTCATGGACGCGATCATGGCGCCGGGCACGCTCTTGGGCGACGCGCTCACCGGCCCCGGCAATCAGTTTCACTACGACGACATGTGGAACACGCGGCAACTCCACGAGTGCGAGCTGCCCTCGTCGAATGGCATCGCGTCGGCCCACGCGGTGGCGCGCATGTACGCCGCGACCGTGGGTCCCGTAGACGCCGTGCGCCTCCTCACACCGGACACGATGGAGCGAGCCCGGATCACCCACAGCGACGGCCCCGACCTCGTGCTCGGCTTTCCGATGCACTACGGACTGGGCTTCTCGTTGCCACCAACTCTCTCGAGCGCGGCCGGAGCCGGTGCGTTCGGCCACTCCGGCGCGGGCGGCTCGTTGGGCCTGGCCGACCCGGAACACGGGATCGGATTCGGCTACGTCATGAACCGGATGGTCGTGGGTGCGAACGAGGACCGACGACCTCGCAACCTGTTGCGCGCGGCCTATGCAAGCGTCTGACGTCAGAGGCTGACGTCGGCCGATTGCGGTCGACGCGGCGCTGAACTACGCGTCGATGTGCATCGCCTCGAATTCCTCGACGGTCATCATGACCGAGCGAGCTTTCGAGCCCTCGCTCGGGCCAACAATCCCCTTTTGCTCGAGCAAGTCCATCAACCGACCGGCCCGGGCGAAGCCCACGCGGAGCTTGCGCTGGAGCATCGAGGTGGACCCGAGCCCACTCCGCACGACCAACTCCATCGCTTCGGCGAGGAGTTCGTCATCGTCATCGGATCCGTTCCCAGAACGGCCGCCGCCACCCGACGACGAGGACGTGTCGGCCTGGAGACCCTCGATGTACTGAGGAGTCTGGACCTGGCGGCGCCAATGCGCCACGGCCTTGCGCACACATTCTTCGTCGACCCACGAGCCCTGGATGCGCTGAGCACGCGACGACGAAGCGGACATCAGCAGCATGTCGCCGTGGCCGATCAGCTTCTCCGCGCCGGGTTGGTCCAAAATGACGCGCGAGTCGGCGAGCGTGCTCACCGAGAACGCGAGTCGGCTCGGCACATTGGCCTTGATCACGCCCGTGATCACGTCGACCGATGGCCGCTGCGTCGCGATCACCAAGTGGATACCCACTGCTCGGGCCATCTGCGCGATACGGCAGATGCTCGACTCAACGTCACGCGCCGCCACCATCATGAGGTCGTTCAGCTCGTCGACGACGATGAGGATGTACGGCAATCGCTCATAGGTTCTCCCACCGTGCGGATCGGGATTCTCCGTCGTGGGGAGTTCGCCGCGGTCAAACATCGCGTTGTAACCGGTGACATCACGTACGCCCGCCTCGGCGAGCAGGTCGTAACGCATGTCCATTTCCCGCACCGCCCACTCGAGTGCGTTCGCGGCCTTCTTCGGACTCGTGACCACCTCGGTCAGAAGGTGCGGCAGGCCGTTGTACTGACCGAGCTCCACGCGCTTGGGGTCGACGAGGATCATCCGTACCTGCTCCGGAGTGCAGCGCATGAGTATCGAAGTGATCAGGCTGTTGATACAGCTGGACTTCCCCGCACCAGTCTGACCCGCGATCAGCAAATGGGGCATCGCGGAGAGGTTGAGCATGTGTGACTTCCCGGCAATGTCACGACCGAGACCACACTCGAGGGGGTGCGTGGCTTCGGCGGCCTCCGGCGACATCAGGATGTCGCCCAGGGTGACGAGCTGTCGTTGCTTGTTCGGGACTTCAACACCGATCGCGCTGCGCCCCGGGATAGGGGCGAGGATGCGAACGTCGGGGCTCGCCATCGCGTAGGCAATGTCGTGGCTGAGGCCCGTGACGCGGTTGACCTTGACCCCGGGCGCGAGCTCGAGTTCGTAACGAGTCACGGTCGGCCCCACGGTCATGCCAATCAGATTCGCGTCGACACCGAAGTCCCGCAGCGTGGCCTGGAGCACTTCGCCGCCCTGCTCGACCGCCTTTTGGTCAAGCGCCTTCGCCGTGCTGCGCTTCAGCAGATCGCGCGGCGGCAACGTCCACTCACTGTGTCCGTAGGCGGTGAGGTCAATCGCCATCTGACCCTTCGCGTCTTCCCGCACTGCAACCTCAACGGGCGCGATCACCTCGAGGTCCGCGACCTCATCGACTTCCTCATCCGCTTCGTCGTCGTCGAGTTCCGCGACCTCCGCGGTCATCGGTTCTTCTTCGTAGCCGTACTCGTCAACCGGCGGATCGGCGGCCGCCTCAGATTCGAGATCGAGCACCGACGTATTCGCGATGGACTCAACCGTCGTACGGCGAGACGGCAACGGGCGCCGATCTGATGCAGCTTCCGCATCCTCACCGTTGTCAGCTTCGAGGTCCTCCGCGTCACCATCGCCTGATCCGCGGGTGCTCCGCAGCTCCAACATGTCGACCACGACGCCCCGTGCGTACGCCGCAGACGTTGCGACGAGCCCGAGGACGCGTCGGATCGAGACGCCCGGCGCCAACAGCAGGCCGAAGCCCAACAGCCCTACAAGAACGACTGCGGCCCCCACTGTTCCGAGACCACTCGCAAGCGGCGCGCCCACCACAGCACCGAAGTAGCCGCCAGCGTTGCGCAGTGGGTCCACCGCGCCCGAGATTGTCGGCGCGCCACCGAGCACGTGCATGAGACCGGCGGCCGCAAGCAAGACCAACACTGCGCCGAGACCGACCCGCAACGGCGCGGCGGGAGTCTCGTCGTCGGTGCGGCGCCAGAGCAGCAGGACCGCAACGGCGATGAGGGACACCGGGACGAGGAATGCTCCGTTGCCAAATAATGCGGTGAGGCCGTCGCCCAACGCTGCGCCGATGGGGCCGGTCAGATCAGTCGCGAGTGCGAGCCCTGCGAGCAGTCCGAGGACCAAGACTCCCAGCGCCAACGCATCGGTGCCGTGGCCGCCGAGTTGCGTACGAGCGGCCTCCCGGACCCGCGAGGGTCCCGAAGCTGACCTCGAGCCGGGCCGGCGAGCCGGGCCCCGCTTCGCCGGCGCCTTCGTGCTCGCGGCCCGCTTGGCAGGCGGCCGCTTGGCGGACGCCTTCCGCTTCGAAGCCTTCGCCGCCGGTTTCGCCTTGGTGGTTGCCACCAAATCACGGTAACACTGACCACATCAGCCACATTGGCATCTTCTCTCCCAACTCTCCCCGACTTTGGCGCAGAACCCATGCCCAGAGGGCGACAAAGTGCGCCAAAGTCGACAGGGGGTGGCGGCGGGTCAGATCAGGGGCTTGGCAAAAAGATCGTGGCGTTCATGGACCCGCATCCCCGCGGCCTCGTACAACGCGAGCAGCGATGCCTCCACATCCGCGTCCAGTGACACCAGGACGCGCATCTGGCCGCGATCGCGCAAAGCGCCGAA
Source organism: Acidimicrobiia bacterium (assembly GCA_046598395.1). Classification (GTDB taxonomy): domain Bacteria; phylum Actinomycetota; class Acidimicrobiia; order IMCC26256; family JAENVU01; genus JAENVU01. Next base: position 107,631 of record JBKJIQ010000027.1, on the reverse strand, counting down.
CGCCGCGTGCAAAAGCGCGGGACCAATCCTCTGCCCGCGCGCGTCAGCGCGGATCGCGACCGTGGAGGTGTATCCGGTTTCTCCCACGTCGAAGACGAGCACCGCACCCACGACCTCACGATCGCGAGATCCGGTGCGAACCTCGACCCCCCCATCCGCCGATCGCGCGATCGCCGGGATCACCGCCACCTGCCAGAGTGATGGATCAAAGGCCGGGTGTGCGAGGCGCGACTGGAACCACTCGTCCATCCGTCGGGGTGAGAACCGACCGTGTGACGCGAACGCGTCGATCCACACCGCTCGCACAGCGTCCTCGTCCTCGGACACGAACGGGCGGATCACGACTCCCACCGGCGGGTCGACCGCGTCCACGGTTTCGGCATCGAGGTTGATGCGCATCCGGAGCACGGAGCGACTCGGCCGGAACCCGCGCCGGTCGAGCAGATTGCGCTTTTCCTCGTTCACCGTCGACGCGAGGACGCCCAAGGTCATTGACCGCCCACCTGCGATCTCAGCCCCACGCTGCTCGATGAGGTCCAGAAGCTGACTCCCGAGCCCGCGCCCTGAGTACTCCGGGAGCACGAACGCGTCGGCCTCGATCTCGCGGTCGATTTGGGCTTCCCATACATAGGCGTACCCGATGATCTTCCCGGTCGGCCCGGTGAGCACCCAAGCGTCAGACTCGAGTGCAAAGCGAGGGCGGTTCCAATCGTCGAGCAGGTCGTGTTCGGTGAAATCCGGTTCGCCAAAGTCGGCGATGTCGTGAGCCTGCACCACGTCGGCAACCGGTCCGGCGTCGCGCCCGGCCGGGGGTCGGAGGCCATAGCCCGTGGGCAGCTCGGTCATCGGCTGCGGCTCATCAAGCCCGCACCATCAACATATGGCCCATCAACATACGGCCCATCAGACCCTCGGCCCATCAGAGGGCCATCGCATAACCACCGTCAACCGGATACACCTGGCCAGTGATCCACTCCGCGGCGTCACTGCAGAGCAAGACCGCAAGCGGCGCGCAGTCGTCGACCTGACCGATCCGGCCCACTGGATAGTTGCGGGCCAACTTCGCTTCAAGTTCCGGTTGGTCAACCAACGCCGCCGCGAGTTGCCCATGATTCATGGTTCCGAGCGCAATGCAGTTCACCGTCACTCCATCGCGGCCCACCTCCGCCGCGAGTCCGCGAGAGAAGCCCATCGCGGCCGCCTTCGCCGCACCGTAGACCACCTGTTTGCGCTCACCCTTGCGACCCGCATCCGACACGATGGTCAATACCCGACCCCACTGCGCCTCGATCATGAACGGCAGATACGCGCGAGTGACGTGCAAGACCGCGGCCAGGTTCAGGCGGAGCAGTGGGTCCCATTCATCAGGCCCGGTCTCGACGAACGGTCTGACCGTGATGCCTTCCGCGGGAATCCCTGCGTTGTTCACGACGATGTCAACCGATCCCGTGGTCTCTACCATGCGCGCCACCTGCGCGGGATCACAGACGTCGGCGACCACCGGCGTGGCCTGGCCGTGTTCCGCTTCGATTTCGCGACACACTTCTTCGGCGCGTTCCGCGAAGAGGTCGTTCACCCAGATGTGGGCACCGGCACGAGCCATCTGGATTGCGATCGCGCGCCCCACACCTCCGCCACCGCCGGTGACGACCGCAGTCCGTTCCGCGATGAAGTTGGACCAGTCCCGAATCACGTGTGCCTCACCTCCCCATCAAACCGAATGCTCATCGCCGCCGCCCGCCGCATCCCGCGGGTCAGACTTCGAGCACGACCGGAATGACCGCGGGTCGACGCTTGGTGCGTGAGTGGATGAACTTCCCAAGGGTCCGACGAGCGTTGCGGCGCACGGTTTCGAAGTCGGTCCCTCCACCTCCACCTCCAACCGCATCCTCCACCGCTTGGCGCACCGCTTCTTTCGCGTCCTCGAGCAATGCCTCGGCTTCGGGCGCGTAGACCCAGCCCTTGGTGACGATCTCCGGGCCGCTCACGATCTCACCGGAGCGCTTGTCGACCGTGACGAACACGACGACCACGCCCTCTTCGGCAAGTTGGCGACGATCCCGCAGCACACCTTGGCCGATATCGCCGACGATTCCGTCGACGTAGGTGTACCCCGATGGAACCGCCTGCCGTTCGACTTCCATGCCCGAATCGGTGATCGTGATCGCGTCGCCGTCTTCACACACGAACACCTTCTCCGGCGCGACTCCGGAATCCTCGGCGAGATCCGCATGATGGACCATGTGGCGATACTCGCCGTGGACCGGGACGAACCATTCCGGTTTCACCAAGTTCAGAACGAACTTCAGCTCTTCTTGGGATGCGTGGCCCGAAACGTGCACCGCGGCGTTGCCATCATGAATCACTTCTGCGCCGGACCGATAGAACGCATCGATCACGCGACTCACATTGCTCTCGTTGCCGGGAATCGCGTGCGCGGAAATCACGACGACATCGCCCTCGCCGACCTTCACGTACTTGTGCTCGCGCGAGGCCATGAGCGCCAGCGCACTCATCGGTTCACCTTGGGAGCCGGTACAGATGATGCACACTTCGCCCGCTGGGTACTTCGCGGCTTCTCCAATGTCGATCACCCGATCGGCGCGGAGATCGATCATCCCCAGCTCCCGTGCCAGCGTGACGTTCTTGCCCATGGACCGTCCGACAAACGCGACCTTGCGACCATTGGCGATCGCGGCCTGGGCCACTTGCTGTACACGATGGAGGTGCGACGCAAAACTCGCGACGATGATCCGCTTGCCTTCGTGATCGCGAAACAGGGTCCGCAATGCGGCGCCCACCGTGGATTCCGACGGCGTGAACCCGGGACGCTCCGCATTCGTACTGTCCGATAGGAGGAGGCGAACACCTCCCGGACGGGTGGCGATCTCCCCCAAGCGCGCGAGATCCATCCGCCGACCATCCACCGGCGTGAGGTCGATCTTGAAGTCGCCGGTGTGCAGGATCGTCCCTTGCGGGGTGTGATACGCCGCCGCGAACGCGTGCGGCACGGAGTGGGTGACCGGTACGAACTCGACGTCGAACGGTCCGATATTTCGACGCTCGCCGTCGGCCACGGGGATGAACTCGGTGCGGTCGAGGAGGCCAGCTTCTTCGATCCGACCTTTCGCCATCACGAGCGACAACTCCGATCCGTAGATCGGGAACGTAGTGTCACGCAAGAGAAACGCGAAGCCACCCGCGTGGTCTTCATGGGCGTGGGTCAGCACCGCGCCCTCGATGTCATCCGCGCGCTCCCGCAGGTAGGTGAAATCGGGCAAGACGAGATCGACGCCGGGCATATCGACCTCGGGGAACATGATCCCGCAGTCGACGATCAGGATCCTGCCATCGACCTCGATGCAGAAGCAGTTGCGCCCGATCTCACCGAGACCACCAAGAAACACAATACGTACTGAGTCGGCCACGGGCGCAGGGTACAGCACAGCTCCCGCTTCCTCAGCCCCCGCCCCGGCCCTGGTTTCAGTCGGATCGCACATCCACTCGCGTGTCGTTGAAACAGGCGCCGCCGGCGAGGTCAGACAGCGTGTCGGGTACCAGTGCGTTCGCAGTGAGGCCCCCAGCGAAGTCCCGGCACCACGAGCCCTTGGGCATCACCACGACGCCTGGTCGAACGCTGGCGTCGACCCGCACCGCAGTGGGAACCGACGCGCGGTCGTTGTACACGCGCACCGACTGGCCGTCGACCAGTCCCCGCCCGGCTGCATCGTCCGCGTGCATCCGCACGGCCGCGTCTGGGGGTTGGAACTCACCGAAGATCGAGTTGATCGTCTTCGGAGTAGCGGGAGTGAGCAGTGTGAGCGGGTACGGGTCGTCGAGTTCCGTGTAACGCGGTACCCCAAGACCCGGCAGGCTTGCGAGGCGGGCCCGCCCGTCGGGCGGGAACGTGTCCCGGAACTGAACCGTGCCGTCATCCGGCCGGGTCGGTTGGACCCCGATCGCTTCGACGGCGGACTCGGCCGCGGCGTCGGCGCCGGGCAGGCAGCGCGCGAGGACGGCATCGCGAGACGTGTCGAAACGGGTGAGGTCGTAACCCATCCGGCGGGCGAGCTCTGCCGCCAACTCGTTGTTCGACCAACTCTCCCCGACCGGATCGATGACGCGAGGGAGTTCCTGAACGGTGAACGAACCGTAGGAGTCCGCGAGGTCATGGGTCTCGAAGTGGGTGGTCGCCGGGAGCACGACGTCGGCATACCTCGCGGTGTCGGTCATCACCTGTTCGTGCACGATGGTGAAGAGGTCCTCGCGCGCGAGTCCCCGCAGTACCGCGGTCTGGTCCGGGTTGGTCACGGCCAGGTTCGATCCCTGCACGAAGAGCACCCGGATCGGCGGGTCGAGTGCCTCGTCGCACAACGACGCGCCGAAGGTGTTCATGTTGAAGAAGCGGGCCTGGCGCCGGTCCACCGGGGTGTCGGGCTCACGAGCATCCCATGTGACCGGCGACGCCCCCCCGAGACTCGCCAAGACCCCAGCGCCGGGGACACCGAACTGGCCGGTGAGCACCGGGAGGCTCATGACCGCGGCGCACGCGGATCCGCCGTTGCGATTGCGCTCGAGTCCCCATCCGGGGCGCACCAACGCCGGCCGGATCGTGCCGAGCATCGTGGCCAACTCGGTGATCGCATCGGCCGGGACACCGCAGAGATCCGTCGCCCGAGCGAGGGGGAACTCATCGGCCGCGCCCAGGAACTCGTCGACGCCGGTCGCGTGCTCGGCCGCAAACCCACGGTCGATGAGTCCCAGCCGGTCCAACTCGCGGGCGATGGCAAACGCCAGGACGACGTCGGTGCCGGGACGGACAGCGAGGTGCAAATCGGCGCGCTTCGCCATCGCAGTCGCACGCGGATCGACGACGACCACCTTCGCCCCGAACTCACGTTGCGCGCGGGTCACGAGCGGTGGAAAGTGCGTGTTCGACACCGTCGGGTTCGCGCCCCAGATCACGATGAGCCGCGAGTGGATCACGTCGCGCGGATCGGCCGAGAGCATGCTCCCGAACAGGGAGTAGTAGGCGACGGTGTAGGTGGCCGCGCACACGGTGTGGTGGACGCGACTCGCACCGAAGCGCCGCCAGAACCGCTCCCCGACCTCGTGTTGCAGGGCAGGCGCCGACGAGTTGTAGGTGTACGGCACGACCGATTCCGGGCCGGTCGTTTTCTCTGCGGTGCGCAACCGGTCGACGATGAGGTCGAGCGCCTCCGCCCAACTCGCGCGGCGGAACTCGCCCGATCCTTTCGGTCCGACGCGGATCAGCGGAGTCATCACTCGCTCGGGTGCGTACACGCGCCGCGCGTGATGCTTCACCTTTTGGCAGATGAAACCGTCCGTGAGCGGATTCCCAGGTGCGGCATCCACCTTGGTGATCCGCCCGTCGGTGACCGTGACGGTCAGCGAGCACGTGTCCGGACAATCGAGCGGACACGCGGTGATGTGATCAACGACAGCCATCGCGGCAGTCTCCCACCGATACGGTCGTTCAGCGCGCGATAACGAGCCGGCCAGCGGACGACGCGGTGTCGTCGTTGGCCCGCCAGACCTGAAACGACAGGCCACGGCGGGCCAGGTGGTACCAGCGCTGCTCGTCGCCCAAGATGCGAATCCGCCGGCGCTCACCCGCCGCCAGGTCGATGAGCGCACCTCCCACCGGGTCCGTACCCGCCCACACACCGAGGAGCGCAAAACATCTATCCGCGATGAGCGCAGGACAGGTCACGACGACCGAAGCGCGGTGATGATGAACTCGCAGCGCGGGACCGACAGTCATTGGAGTGCGGAACGCTCCATCACGCGCGTCGAGGACGGCTTGCAACTGCCGCGGCTTCCCGGTGATCAGCCCATCGACTCCGAGGTCGAGCAGCCGGTTCCATTCCGAGGCAACGTCGTCGTCGTTACCGTTGAACCACACCCAGACGCCGAGATGCACGGCGTGCGCGTCATCGACAAATTGCTGCGATACCACCGTGATCCCCGAGTACACGGGCGGCACCTGGAGCGCGGCGTTCCCCGGCAGTGGGCCCCGCGTACCGAGGAACCAGTCGGTGGTCGCGCTGAGGCCGGGGCTCGTGGCGATATCGGGTGCCAGTTCGCGAAAATGGGCGAGGATCGTGTCGTCAAAGGAGACCACGACGATGCGGGCGCCGCGTGCGGTTCCGGTCAACACTCCGGCGAGGGCCTCGGCCGCGGCCATGCCATCGGGACCGTCCTTGATCTCCACATCGAGCAACCGGTCCGGAAATCGATCGAGGACCTGGCGGAAGGTCGGGATCGCGAAGTCATCCGCAGTGTGGCCTACGGGCGCGGCACGCTGGCCGGTCCGGATACCACGCAACGAATATTCGGAATCGGCACGGTCGTGACAACTCCAACAGTTCGGGACGAACCAGTAGGCATTGTCGAGCGCCTGGAGTTGTGCGGCAGTCCGGTCTCGCACGAGACCCGTGGCACCCGTGGTGCGATCAAGGGTGTCGTCATGGATCACCATGAGCTGGCGATCCGAGCTGAGCCGCAGGTCCATCTCGAGCATGTCGGCGCCCGCGGCCACGGCCTCCTCGTACGCGTACATCGTCTCGTGCGGCGACTCGAGGTCGCCACCTGCGTGGGCGATGTTGAGCGGGCGCCGTGAAAGCCACGGCGAAACGTCCGCGACCGCTCCCGCGAGTCCTGAACTCGCGAGCGCGGTCGCTCCCATCACGCCCGTGAGCCCGATCGCGACCGCCGCGCCGAGCGCCAAGTACGGGAACCGTTGCGATTGGGTCATGCCCGACGGTTTATGCGGTCGCGCGATCGCGCGCAACCTCATCGAGGTCCGCGTACTCCGTCTCGGTATCGGCCCAGTCTTCGAACTGAATCACGCCGAGGTCCGTAAATCGGTCCCGCAACCAGCCATCGCCGGCGTCGAGCAGACCAAGCTTCTTGCAGTTCGGGACGATCTTCGAGAACAAGATGTTTTGGAACTCTTTGCGATTGGGGTCCTGGAGTACGAGCGTGAGCGCTTCCTTCACGTCGACCCCCATCCGCTCCCATACCTCTTGCTGGAGAAAACGATCGCGCATGCGCACCGCGGCCTCGAACGCAAACTCCTGGCGCTCACGGATCTCTTTCGAGTCGAGCTCCTTGTAGAACTCCTGGAGGGAGAGCACGCCGAACGCCACGTGGCGGGCTTCGTCGCTCATCACGTAACGGAGCAGCTTCTTCAGGAGCGGCTCGGTCGTCATCTGGTGCATGAATCCGAATGCGGCAAGTGCGAGACCTTCCACCATGATCTGCATGCCGAGGTAGGTCATGTCCCAGCGGGAATCCGCGATGATGTCGTCGAGCAACATCCGCAGATGGGCATTGACGGGATAGTGACCCGAGAGCTTGGTGTCGAGATATTTCGCGAACACCTCCACGTGGCGCGCTTCATCCATCACCTGCGTCGCGGCGTAGTACTTGGCGTCGATCCACGGGACCGTCTCCACGATCTGCGCGGTACAGATCAACGCACCCTGCTCACCGTGCATGAACTGCGAGAGGCTCCAGTTCTGCATCTCGATGCCAAGCTGGATCCACTGGTCTTCGGTCCAGGTAGAAAAGACGGTGCCCCTGAGTTCTACGTTCTCGCCGAAGACCGCGCCTCCGTTCATCTTTTCCTGGTTCGCCACCGCGACCGCGGCCTGGTCCACCTCAATCGACCAGTCGAGGTCGGTCTCGGCGTTCCATTGGGAGGTCTTCGCCTTCTCGTAGAGCTTGATCAGCGCCGGACGGGAGCGGGAGTAGTCCCACGTGAACAGGGCATCTGCCTCGGCCTTCACCGTATGCACAATCGCGTCGACATCCGAGTTGCTGATGGACAGGATCGCTTCGAGGTCGTTGATGTCCTCGCGGCCGATCATCTCGTAGTTCGTTGTCATGGGACGACCTCTTCAGTGGGTGGGATGGGAGGGAAACGCTGGGAGCACATGACGACGGACGAGGGTGCGAGCCGCAGCCGGGTCGGTCATCACGAAGGGTGCGCGGTCCGGGTGCAGATACGCGAGCAACACCCGCGTGCTCCATTCCGCCGCGCGGGGCGCGCGGTCCACGGAAAGGAACCGTGCAAACACCGGCGTGAACCGGCGAACCGATTCGGCAAACATTCGGTCGCCGCCTTCGAACGACAAGGCGGGCAGCACCATCTCGGGCTCGAGGTCGAGCGCACGCTGGAGCGCGGTGTGCGTCACGATCACCCGAGCCGCGGCAACGAACATCGCGGTGACGGCATCTTCGAGATCGTCGGCGGCGCGTGCGGCTTCGGTGACTGCGGCGGTCAGCACTGCGACCTCTCGGTCGACTGCGGCAGCGACGAGCGCGTGGCGGTTCGTGAAGTAGCGGTAGACGGTGGCGCGCGAGCAGCCGGCTTCGCGCGCTACGTCGTCGATCGTGGACTTGGCCACTCCAACACGCGACAGACAGATCATGGTGGCGTCGAGGATCTGCGCGCCGAGCTTGTCGATCGCAGGGTCGCGTCGATCGATGGTTGTGACGGGCATGACCTGAGACGTTAAGGCGAAAAGCGTCTTATAGTCAACGTGTCCCACGTCACCGTCGGGCCGGGGGACGCCGACGCCTTCGTTACCGACGCCGTCCCCGGTGGTCACAGCTACAGTCCCGCCTGACGCGCGCCGGCCGACGGGACGAGTGAATCCATGACCCACTTCGAGACCAAGCCCGACGGCACGCCCTTCACGTCCTCCGACTACAGCCCGCGCCACGCCCAGGCGTTCGCCAATCGGTACGACGACGGACTCGGGGACCAGAAGATCGCGGCGTTCCGACGCCTCGCGGGGCCCCTTCCCGGCACCCGCCTCCTCGACGTCGGATCCGGCGACGGAACGTTCTCGAGGGTCGCCAAGGAGGCCGGCGCGCGGGTGCAGGCGATCGACTTCGCCGAGTCGATGGTCACTGCGACCGCGCAGCGGGCGGCGGTGTCGGTGGTGCGCGGATCCGCCGACGCGCTCCCTTACGAAGCCGAAACCTTCGACGTCGTCACCGCGCTCGACATTATCGAGCATCTCTATCAGCCCGAGCGCGCGCTCCAGGAGTTCCGGCGGGTGCTCGCGCCGAACGGCCGACTGCTCCTCGGCACCGACCGCGATGGCATCGCGCTCGGGCTGCTGCCGCTGCGCTTCCCCAAGGCGGTGCGCAGGGTGCTCGTCCGCGGCCGGGCCAGAGGGGCGATGTCGGACCCTGACCGCTACATCACCCCCTTGTGCACCCACACCCACGAGTTCGAGCTCGACGAGTTGCTCGCGCTGACCGCGAAACACGGTTTCCGCACGCGAGGAATCGACTCATACTGCTACAGCGCCGGGCTCGATAGCTGGGGGCGCGCCATCGAGCGCACCGCGGTCGGTCCCTTGCGCAAATGGAAGTGGAACTACGTGATGGTGGCGCTCACGCGAATGTGAGCCGTGGGCCCACTCGCTAGGACGGGGCCTCGCCGACGTCAGCGAGCGCCTCCGGCGTGAGCACGCCAGCGAGAAGCTGTGTGCGGACGAGGGTGGCGACCTCGGAAGGTTCGTCGAGGTTCCAGTCGCCGTGCGAGCCGATGAGCGAGAGGATCATGCGGGCGACAAAGTCGGCTGACTCTTCGAGGTCGACGCCGTCGAGCACGCTCCCGCCCGTCCGCTCACGCTCCAGATACGGGAGCAGAAACTCGGTGATGAACCGCAACGGCCGCTCTTGCTCGGTGGTGAGGAGCGGCAGCAACTTTTCTGGTTCGGTGATGAGGACCGTCTGCAGGACCTGGTGTCCGTGGACTGCGGAGTGCGCGTAGATCAGGCCGCGCTCTACCAACGATGCGAAGTCCGGGGCGTCGGCCACCGCCTCCGCGAGGCGGCCGAAGAACCGACCCATCTCCCAGCCGACGGCCGCCCGCAACAACTCGTCTTTCCCGCCGGGGAATGCCCGATAGACCGAAGCACGAGAAACACCCGATTCTTTGACAACGTCTTCGATCGTGGTCTTGGCGATCCCGAAACGCGCCACACACTCGTACGCCCCTTCGAGCACTCGCTCGCGGAGCGCGACATCTCCGGCGCTCACCCGTCGAGCAAGGTTTCGAGGCCGAGCGTCAGTCCGGGACACTCGGCCACCCGGCGCACTCCGAGCATGACCCCCGGCATGAACGACGACCGATCGAAGGTGTCGTGACGGATCGTGAGCGACTGTCCCGTGGTTCCGAGAATCACCTCTTGACTGGCGATCATCCCACGCATGCGCACCGAGTGCACCCGGATCGCGCCCTCGGCCAAGCCGCCCCGTGCGCCTTCGGCGACCACGGTCTTCGTGGGATCAGTAGCCCAGTCCTTCGAAGCGGCCGTCATTCGGCGGGCCGTGGTCATCGCGGTACCCGACGGTGCGTCGACTTTCTGGTCGTGATGGAACTCGATGATCTCGGCGGTCTCGAACCACGGTGCCGCAAGTTCGGCGAAGCGCATCATCAACACTGCGCCGATCGCGAAGTTCGCCGCGATCAGCGCGTTGGCGCTCGCGTGAGAGAACAACTGAGCGAACTCGTCGAGGTCATCGGTGGAGAAGCCCGTGGTGCCGACCACAGCATGAACATCGTGCGCCGCACACCACCGGAGATTTTCTCGGGCCGCGTCGAGGACGGTGAAATCGATCGCGACCTGCGCACCCGCGTCGAGCAGTGCCGCCGCATCGGCTGCGATCACCAGATCGGCGCCCTCGACGGTTGCGCCGGCCCGGAACGGATCCACGGCCGCGACCAGCGCGAGATCGTCGGCCGCACCGACGGCGGCACAGATCGTCGCGCCCATCCGACCACCGGCTCCGAACACCCCAACCCGAATCATCCCGGAACACTACCGACGCCGGACGACCCCACCATCGTTCTCGACCGTCGTTCGCGACTGTCGACCCACCACGCTGCTCAGGCTGCGACCTCACCAATCAAGTCGGCCGCGTGCAGCGGTCCCACCACGGAGAGCACATGATCGTCGGTGTTGAAGACCCGGTCGATGATCCGGCGCAGGTCCTTGGGGGTCACCGCTTCCACGGCCTCAACCAGCGCGTCGACGCTCGGCACCTCGCCGAGTGTGAGCATCCCGCGTCCAAGCCGATGCATCCGACTCGAACTCGTCTCCAACGCGAGCGCGGTCGAACCCTTGAGATGACCCTTGGCCGCGAGGACTTCGGCATCAGTGACGCCATCGGCGACGAGGCGTTGCAGCTCGTTGCGCACGACGTGCAGCGTCTCGGCGATCCGTTCCGGCGCGGTACCCGCGTAGACCGACATCGAACCCACCGATTCGTAGGCCGCACGGTAGGAGTAGACGGAGTACGCAAGGCCGCGTCGTTCGCGAATCTCTTGAAACAGCCGAGACGACATCCCGCCACCGAGCAGCTGATTGAGGACCGACAGCGCGTAGCGATCCGGGTCGTCGCGCGCGATCGACCGCATCGACAGCACGAGGTGGGCTTGTTCCAACGCACGATGCTCACCGGTCACACTCAGCGGTGTGCGTTGCGGGACCGTGACGCGCGCCGGGCGCGTGCCACGGGCGGCGGGAAGTCGCGCCGCCACATGGTCGAGCACGGTCTGATGTTCCAGATTCCCGGCCGCTGCGATGACCACGTTGCTCGGGCAGTAGTGCGCTCGGTGATACGCCACGATCGTCTCGCGACTCATGGCGGCAATCGACTCGCGAGTCCCGAGCACCGACCGTCCGAGCGGATGACCCGTGAACAACGCCTCGTTGGCAAGTTCGTGAACCACGTCGTCAGGCGCGTCGTCGCGCATCCCGATCTCTTCGAGGATCACCCGTCGCTCGGACTCAACTTCGTCGGGACGAAATGCCGGGGTCCAGACCACGTCCGCCAGGATGTCGAGCGCAAGCCCAAGGTGATCTTCGGGGACCCGCACGTAGAAGGCCGTGTACTCCTGGGTGGTGAAAGCGTTCATGTCGCCGCCCACGGATTCGATGGCGCTGGCGATTTCTGCTGCGCTCCGCTGCTCAGATCCCTTGAAGAGCAGGTGCTCGAGGAAGTGACTTGCGCCGAACTGCGTGTCGTCTTCGTCGACGGCGCCGGTACCGACCCAGAAGCCGACGGCCACCGAGCGCAGTTCCGGCATCGACTCGGTCACGACCCTCGCGTCGCCGATCACACTGGCCTCGACCAAGTCACCGGCCTCGCGCGCTCCGCGTTCATCGAACCGCCCAATTTGGGCAGTTTTGAAGGTTATTTGGGGAGCACTAGGTCCCCGAGTTGATCCACCCAAGCCATTCACAAGAGGCGTATCGACGCCCCCTGTGGCCACCTGGAGACGTTTCATCACTCCCGGCGCGAACAACCACGCGAATCGGACACGGTAGGGGTCAGACAGCACTTTGGCGGTGCCCGACGGGTGATACCCCGTGAACACCGCCAAAGCGGTTCGTACTGTTGGACGTACGGTGACCCGAACGAGCGACTGCTTCGATGAGCGGCTGCCGGGATGAGAGGCTGCCGGGATGAGCGGCTGCCGGGATGAGCGGCTGCCGGGATTAGCGGCGACGCGACCCGCCACCGCTGCTCCGACGACCACCGCGACCACGGTCGCCGCCACCATCGGAGCGTCCGGCCTCCGCGGGGCCGAGGTCACCGAACTCGGCCTTGGCCTGCTCGTCCCACGATGCCTCGAACGATGCAACCTTCGGGGTATCCCCACGATCGCCGCTGTCCCGAGAACCACTCTCTCGCGAACCGCGGTCACTGTCGCCGCGATCCCGGCTGCGCGGAACGCGTCCACGCCCACCATCGCGGCCGTCGGAGTCGCCGCCATCGGAACCACCGCCATCGGAACCACCGCCGTCGGAGCCGCCGCCGTCGCCGGAGCCAGAACCCGAACCACCAGAACCCGAACCACCAGAACCGTCGCCACCCTCGGGTGCATCACCCGCGAGCGAGAGGGAGAGCTTTCCCTGGTTGTCGATGTCGTCCACGCGCACGAGGACTTCGTCGCCGAGGCTGAAGACGTCCTCAACCTTGTCGATGCGCTTGCCGCGCCCGATCTTGGAGATGTGCAGCAGCCCATCACGGCCCGGCAGGATGTTCACGAACGCACCAAACTTGGTGATGTTCACGACCTTGCCGGTGTACTCCGCGCCGATGTCGGCCGTGGGCGGGTCGAGGATCAGCTCGATTCGGCGGCGAGCCTCATCGACCTTCGTGCTGTCCTTCGAGCCCACACTCACCGTACCGACGACACCATCGTCAGATACTGCGATGTCGGCACCGGTCTCCTGCTGAATGGTGTTGATGACCTTGCCCTTGGGCCCGATGACCTCACCGATCTTGTCGATCGGAATCTCGAAACTGATGATTTTCGGTGCGGTCGGACGGACGTCCTCGCGGGGTCCGTCGATCGCGCCTTCCATCACCTCGAGGATCTTCAACCGTGCGTCCTTCGCCTGCTGCAACGCCGCGGCGAGCACGTCGGTCGGGAGACCGTCGATCTTCGTGTCGAGCTGCAGGGCGGTCACGAAGTCGGCAGTACCGGCGACCTTGAAGTCCATGTCGCCGAACGCGTCCTCGGCGCCGAGGATGTCGGTCAAGGTCGTGTAGGTGCCCTCGGCATAGACGAGGCCCATGGCGATACCGGCAACGGCCGCCTTCAACGGCACACCGGCATCCATCAACGACAGGCTCGAACCACACACGGACGCCATGGAGGTGGACCCGTTCGACGCGAGCACGTCGGAGACGACCCGCAATGCGTAGGGCCATTCCTCTTTGGTCGGGACAACCGGGACGAGCGCCCGAGCGGCCAGTGCGCCGTGGCCGATTTCCCGACGCTTCGGCGAACCGACGCGGCCGGTCTCGCCGGTGGAGAACGGCGGGAAGTTGTAGTGATGCATGTAGCGCTTGCGGTCATCGAGACCGAGCGTGTCCACGATCTGCTCCATGCGCAGCATGCCGAGCGTGGTGACCGAAAGCACCTGGGTCTCACCGCGCTGGAAGAGCGCGGAACCGTGGACGGTGCCGACGATGCCGATCTCAGCCGAGATCGGACGAAGGTCTGCGGTACCGCGGCCGTCGATCCGACGACCCTCGCTCGCGATGCGCTTGCGCACTACCTGCTTCTGGAGCGACCGGAACGCCTTCTTGACCTCGCCGCCGCGGCCCACGAACGCTCCGGGCGCGTCGGCAGTGCCGGCGAGCGTTGCGATCAACGCGGCTTGGATCTCGTCGAGGCGGGCGTTGCGGTCGTGCTTGTCGGCGACAGCCATCGCTTCATTTGTGGTGGTGCGGGCTTCGCCGGCCACCGCCTCGAAGATCTCATCCGAGTAGTCGACATGGACGTCATACGCGATGGGCTCAATCGGGCCGTTGGCCGCGATGACCTTGGCGCGAAGCTCGTCCTGGAGGTCGATCGAGACGCCGATCCACTCTTTGGACGCTTCGATGCCTTCGGCGATCGTCTCTTCGGTCACCTTCGGGGCACCCTGTTGATACAGCTCCCAGCTGGCTTCGGTACCACCGGCCTCCACCATCATGATGGCGATCTCGCCGGCATCGGTGCGCCGACCGGCGACGATCAGCTCGAACGTGGACTCGTCACCCTCGACGTAGGTGGGGTGAGCAATCCACACGCCGTCCTTGTGCGCCATGCGAACCGCACCGATGGGACCGTTGAACGGGATCCCCGAGATCATCAACGCGGCCGACGCGCCGTTGATCGAGATCACATCGTGGGGGTTCTCCTGGTCGGAACCGAGGATGGTCGCGATGACCTGCACCTCGTTGCGGAACCCCTCCGGGAAGCTCGGTCGCAGTGGGCGGTCGGTGAGCCGACAGGTCAGGATCGCCTCTTCGCCCGGGCGACCTTCACGCCGGAAGAACGAGCCGGGGATCTTGCCCGCGGCGTACATGCGCTCCTCGACGTCGACGGTCAAGGGGAAGAAATCGATACCCTCGCGGGGCTTGGACGTGGCGACGGTGGACAAGATCACCGTCTCACCGACCTGCACCACCACAGCACCGTCGGCGAGGGCGGCGAGCTTGCCGGTCTCGATGGACATGGTCAGTCCGGCCGCATTGATGGGGCCGGAAACGCGAATCGCGTCACCCATGGGTGCGCTCCTCTCACTCTCCGTCGCTCGCGCGACGGTGTTGGGGTGAGGGGCGGTTCTCAGTGGTCAACGCTCGAGCCCATCGCTGCCGGGCGACGTTCAAGCGGTGGCGACTGAGCACCCCCACCTCACGGTTGGTTCACGCGCAGCGGATATGGATCCGTACGCGAAGAAGGGACGGCACATGCCGACCCTTCCCTCCGTGTTATCGGCGGAGACCGAGTTTCGCGATCAGCGACCGATACCGCTCGACGTTGTTGCGCCGGAGGTAATCCAGCAAACGGCGGCGTTGACCGACGAGCATCAGGAGACCTCGACGGCTGTGATGATCCTTCTTGTGGATCTTCAGGTGCTCCGTGAGATGGTTGATGCGTCCCGTGAGGAGCGCAACCTGCACCTCCGGCGAGCCGGTGTCGGTCTCGTGGAGGCGGTGCTCAGCGATCGTTGCAGTGGTATCGGGCATGCGAGAACAAGAATCCTTCGATTGCGGAAGCAGGCAACCTACCACGGACCGGCCGCAACCGTCCGCTTGGGGGTTTGGGCGGGTTCCAGCCCTCATGCCGTAATCGTTGGGTTTCGCAGTGTATCGGCAAGTATCTGGGAGTATCTGGGAGTGTCACACCCTCGTGGGACAATACGACGGTATGTTCGACTCGACGGATCCCAAGACATTTGCCGGCTTGAGTCCGGGTGCTGATGAAGCAATCGGCCTCATCGCTGCCGGTCTCGAAATGTTGCGGTCCGAAGACCGGACAGCGTGGTCGACCACAGCACGGTCGGAGCGGGTCCTGGAGTTGGGCGGGCTCACGGAGCGGGTGCAGGCCGAACTGATTCGTGCGGTCGCGGTATGGGACGGGTTTGGCGACTACGCGGCCGACGGCTCGTTGAGCGGCACCGCGTGGCTCACTCACCGGATCCCCACCACCCGCATTGCGGCGGCTCGGCTCGTATCGGCCGCGCGGGTGTGTCGCCGGTCCGAGCGCATGTCAAAAGCACTCGACGCCGGCGATCTGACCGCGTCGCACGTGGAGCAGATCGCGCGAGCGATCAAGAACCGGGAAGACATTTTCGTCTCCCATGGCGACGTGTTGGTCGACGCGGCCGTAGCAGTGCCTCCCGAAGAGTTCCGGGTCGCGGCCGCGCGGTGGCGCGCCCTGGCTGACGATGAAGTCGGCATCCGCGACGACCCGCACGACCCGTCGCGTAACGAGTTGATCCTCTCACCCACGTTGGGTGGCGTCGCACTCCGCGGCTGGTTCAACCCCGCCATGGGCATCGAGATCAAGAACCGCTTGGAGAACTACGGACTCCCCGACCCCGTCCGCGGCACCGAAATCCCACGAACGAAAGCCGCGCGGACTGCCGCCGCGCTCTACGCCCTGCTGTTCGGCGAGCGCGGCGAGGCCCCCAAGAACATCGACATCGTTATCGACCAGGACACTATGGCCGGCCGCTGGCCCACGGACCTGCGCACGGTCCGCTGCGATGTCGAAGGCTACGGAACGGTTCCGTGTTCGTTGATCCGATCGTGGCTCACCGAAGCCGTCCTCCGCCGCGTGGTCATGGCCGACAGTGAAGTCCTCGACCTCGGCCGCGGCGTTCGCCTTGCCACCCGCGCCCAACGACGAGCACTCCGCCATCAACACGGCGGATGTGCCGTCCCCGACTGTCCCCGACCCCCACATTGGTGCGACGCCCACCACGTCATCGCCTACGCCAACGGCGGAGCCACCAACCTCAAAGACCTCGTCTTCGTCTGCCGCCGCCACCACCACATGCTGGAGCACGGCTGGACCCTCACCCGAGACCCCGAAGGCACATGGAAGTTCAAACCACCCACCGACCCCAACCCCACCCGCGGCCCGCCGTAGGACGAAGTGGTTCCCGTCAGGTGGTCGTGAGGTGGTCGGCGGGCGGGAATCGGACTCGTCGTATCAGCGAACGGCGGAATCGGCGACTTTACATTCCGATATAGGTATGTATGATGTCCCCAATGGCCCGGACCCCAACCTCAGCCGATGTGTTCAACGCAATCGGCGACGTTCACCGGCGCGCCATCCTCGAAGCGATCGGCGCGGGCGAGCTGCGGGTCGGTGAGCTGGTCGATGCGCTCGGCTTCACCCAACCCCAGGCTTCGAAGCACCTCAAGGTGCTCCGAGACGTGGGCCTGGTGCGGTGCGACCGCGTCGGTCGCAACCGCCACTACCGGGTGAACGCGCAAGCGCTGCGACCGATCCACGACTGGATCCGGAGCTTCGAACGGCGCTGGAACGAACGCTACGACCGCCTCGACGACTTTCTCATCGAACTTCAACAAGGTGAACTTCAACAAGGTGAACTTCAACAGGAAAGCAACGCCTCATGACAAACCGATACGGCAGCGCGAAGGTCACGACACCGTCGGAGCGCGAGATCGTGATCACCCGTTCGTTCGACGCGCCCCTCGCCATCGCGTGGGATGCAATGACCACTCCCCGCCACGTGCTCCGCTGGTGGGGTCCCACATGGAGCCCACTCGTGTCGTGCGAGATCGATCTGCGTGTCGGTGGCGCCTGGCGGTACGTCTCACGGGATGGCGACGGCAACGAGCTCGGATGGCACGGCACCTACCGCACCATCGAGCCGCTCGTCCGCATCGTCTCGACCGAGGTGTTCGAAGGCTTCCCAGACGCGGAGGCGGTGAACACGATGACGCTGACGCACGCCGACGGTGTCACCACCATGCAGACCGTCGTGCTCCACACCACCCGCGAGAATCGCGACGGCCATCTCCAGTCCGGCATGGAAGCCGGGATGCAGGACACCTTCAATCGCCTCGACGATTTACTCGCCATCTCGGACTCTCCCGCGGAACGGTTTCGACGCGTGGCGGGACGGTTCACCGACCGCGTCGACGAGGTTCCATCCGATGCATGGGACAACCCCGCACCGTGTGCCGGTTGGGTCGCGCGCGACGTCGTGCGTCACATGGTCGAGTGGATGCCGTCGTTCCTCGCCTCGGTGGGCGTCAACCTGTCGGCCGTGCCCTCCGTCGACGATGATCCGGTCGGCGCGTGGACGCACCTCGCAGACTCGCTCCAGGCGCTCCTCGACGATCCCGCCACCGCGAACCGAGAGATCACGCACGAGCATCTCGGCACCGTCACCGTTGAGTACGCGATCGGCATGATCATGTTCGGCGACATCGTGATCCACACATGGGATCTCGCCCGCGCGACGGGCCTCGACGAGTCACTCGACCCAGCGATCGTGAGCGAAATGCTCGCGGGCATGCTGCCGATGGACGAGGCACTCCGCGCGAGCGGTCAGTACGGACCGCGGGTGACCGTCGCCGACGACGCTGACGATCAGACCAAGCTGATTGCGTTCACCGGTCGGACGCCGTAACGAGGATGGCGCGCGCCGCGTCACAGTCGCGGTGCATCTGGGCCACCAGATCATCCACGGATTCGAACCGCTGCTCCCCCCGCAGGCGCTCCACGAACTGAACCGCCGCCGGCTGACCGTAGAGGTCCCCATCGAAGTCGAGGAGGTACGCCTCGAGGAGTGAGTACTCCTGCGCGTCGTAGAACGTGGGTCGACGGCCGAGAGAAATCGCGGCGGGTCGCCACTCCCCATCGGCACCGCGGAACCGACCCGCGTAGATGCCATCGGCGGGCAAACACACATCAGCGGGAAGCGCCACATTCGCGGTCGGGAAACCGAGTTCTCTCCCCCGTCGGTCGCCTTCCATCACCGTGCCCCGCACCTCATGGGGACGACCGAGGAGTTCTTGCGCGCCGGTGACATCGCCCGCGGCGAGGCGGTGCCGCACCCGCGTGGACGAATACGGCTCATGCACCACATCCGACTCCGGCGCAACCAGCCCGAGGCCGATCACCTCGAACCCCAGGTCCGCACCCATCCGTTGGAGCAGCGCGACATTTCCGCCGCGGTGATGACCGAAGTGGAAGTCAGCGCCGACGACCACGAGTTGCACGCCGAGCAACCCGACGAGCACTTCGTGAACGAACTCCTCCGCAGTCTCTTTGCTCCGGCCCTCGTCGAACGCGAGGACACACACCACGTCGACCAGGTCCGCACCAACGAGCAGTTCCAACTTGTGATCGAGATTCGTGAGCAACTTCGGCGCGGTTTCCGGCCGAACGACCTGCGCCGGATGACGATCGAACGTGACACACACGGCATCGAGTCCCCGCGCATCGGCGAGGTCGCGCACGAGCTGGAGCACCTTGCGATGACCGAGGTGGACGCCGTCATAGGCACCAATGGTGACGACGCTGCCCTCGGAGACCACCGGCGTGCCCTCATCCACCGAAACGACCCGCGTTCCACTCATCGGTTCATTCTCTCGCACTCGGCACCGGCGCCGCGACGGGGATCACGACACTGGGCTTGCATCCGGTTCCATGGCGTTCGTAGACCGCCAGCAAGGATCCGTGAGCATCGAGCATCGCGTACGGGCCCTCGCCCACCACCGTGAACGGAGGTTCAGGAAATACCTTGCCGTTGGCGATCGCCGCCGTGACGGCGTCGTCCACGATCACCGACTCCATCCCGCGCAGCGTGTCCGCAGGTGAGACCACGAACGGTTCGGGATCGGCGATCAGCTCGTCGAGCGGATGGGCGTCGGCCAGGGTGAACGCACCGACCCGCAACCGCCGCAACGACGCAAGGTGCGCACACCCGCCCACGGCAACACCAAGGTCGGCCGCGAGACTGCGAATGTAGGTACCGCTCGAACACTCCACCAGCACCGTGGCGCTCGGATATGGCCCCGCCATGAACGCCTCGAGTTCGAACCGATCGATGCGCACCGGCCGCGGCGCACGGTCGACCACCTTGCCTTCCCTGGCGAGTTCGTGCAGCCGTTTGCCGTCTAGCTTCAGCGCGGAGACCATCGGGGGGATCTGTTCAATGGCGCCACGAAACCGTGGGAGCACGGACTCGATCGCGGCGGCATCGAGCGTCGGCATCTCCATCCGTTCGAGCTCCACCCCGGCGGCGTCGAGCGTGTCGGTGGCGAGACCGAACGACACCGCACCTCGGTACGCCTTGGTGGTTTCTTGGAGGAACCGCATCAATCGCGTGACGCGACCCAGGCCGACGAGCAGCACCCCGGTGGCATCCGGATCCAGCGTGCCGGCGTGACCAACGCGGCGCTGGCGCGTGGCCCCACGCAACTTGGCCACCACATCGTGGCTCGTCCAGCCGGCAGGTTTGTCGACGACGAGCAGACCGTCAATCACGGGCGGGCCTGCGAGTTTGCAACCACCGGTACCGGATCAGAGCGACGTTCGGATCCGCGCCACCGTGGCGTCGATACCGTCTCGAGATGTGAATCCGGCCGCGAACCGATGGCCACCGCCGCCATTGACCGTTGCCACCCGCTCCACGTCGGTAGCACCCACCGACCGAAGACTCACCTTGACCGTGCCGTCCACGTCTTCCTTGAGCACACAGGCCACGTCCGCCTCGGCGGTGCGCCGGATGATGTCGATGAGCCCTTCCACTTCCTCCATGGTCACGCCGTGGCGCGCCAAGAGCGCCTGAGTCACCGACGTCCAGACGAATGACTTCTCCGGGACGAGCGTGGCACTCGCCAAGGCTTCGGCCAGGAGCTGGAGGTACGCGAAGGAATGCTCTTCGAAGAGCGTTCGGCTCAGCGTGCTCACCGGCAGATCGAACTCCAGCAGCTCCGCGGCGAGGTTGAACACGCCGCTGGTCGTGCTCTCGTACTGGAACCGGCCGGTATCACAGACCAGTGCGGTATAGAGACAGAACGCGACCTCGCGGGTGAGGGGCAGGTTCATGGCGCGGATCAGGTCGCGCACCACCACGCCGCTCGCGGCCGCGTGCGGATCAATCACGTTGATCGTTCCGTACCGTTCGTTCGACACGTGATGGTCCACGACGATCAGCTCGTCAGCCGCCTCCGCCTTCTCCCGAAGATTGGCCAACCGACCGAGCGCGCCGCAATCGAACGTCACGACCAGCGCGTTGTGATCCGGGACGTCCGCGGGTCGGGTAATCAGTTCCAGACCGGGGAGATCTCGATAATGGGGCGCGATCACGAAAGGGTCGGGGAAGCTGGCCACACTCGAGCGGCCCGCGGCGAGGAGCGCATGATGGAGCCCCAGCATGGAGCCCAACGCATCACCGTCGGGCGTCACATGACACATCAACACGACCGACTCGGCCGCGTCGATGGTCTTGGCCGCTCGGTCAAGCGCGGCATCGAAGTCAACCCGTTGCGCCGTCATGGAGTGTCTCCCGTCCGTTTGCGACGGTTCCTGCGGTTATCCGCGCCTCGTTCGCTCTCATGAAGGTCGCGAATAATCGCTTCGATGCGCTCGCCGGTGGCCACGGACGGATCCTCATGGAATCGCAACTCCGGAACCCACTTCATGCGGACCGAGCGCCCAACCAGCGCCCGAAGATGAGGCGCCGCCGAGGCCAACCCTGCGGTGGTATCGGCTCGCTGTTCGTCGTTCCCGAGCACGGTGTAGAAGACGTCGGCGACGCGCAGGTCCTTCGCCACCTCCACGCTCGTGATCGTGGCGAACCCGAGACGAGGATCGGACAGTCGGTCGAGTTCCAACGCGAGCACTTCCTGCACCACTTCGTTGACCCGCGCCACACGCGGAAACTGGCGCGGCGGTTGACGCGGCCTACTCATCGCTTCCCCGGTCCGCTCACGAGTTCTCCTCGAACCAGTTGGTGTCGACTTGGAGGAGCTCGACTGCGGGCGCGCCATCCACGAAGCGCTGGACCGAGTCCAGGATCTCGCGCAAGTGGCCGTCACTTTCGGCGACCACGGCAACGCCGATCGCGCAGCGTTGCCACTGGTCCTGATGGTCGATCTCGGCGACGGAAACCTTGAACCGATGACGCAACCCATCCACGATGGGACGGATCGCGGCGCGCTTGACCTTCAAAGACCGACTCTCGGGAACATGAAGATCGAACGAGACCGCAGCAGCATGCACATCCGTCATCTTCGCACTTCGCGCGACGTTTCGTCCGTTTTCTCGAAGTGGCGGTAACTAGGGCGTGAGGACAATGACCGGGATATCACGGTCGGTCTTGCGCTGGTAGCCCGCATAGTTGTCGTGATCAGCAATGATCTTGGGCCACAGATCAGCCTTCTCGGCCTCATTGGCCACGTGCGCGGTCATCTTCTGGGTGGTACCGCCCATCTCGACTTCGACCAACGGGTTCGCCTCGAGATTCAAGTACCAATCGGGGTGGCGATCATCGCCACCCCGCGACGCGACGACGATGACCCCGCCGTCGGTCTGCAACGGAGACGTGAGCATCGTGGAGCGAGGCTTTCCGCTCTTACGACCCGTGGTCGTGAGCACCAGGACCGGCATCCCCGCGCCCCGGTTGAGCAGCTTGCCGCCACTGGCGCGAAACAGGGTCCGATGCAACCCGGCCACGGTCTTGAATACGAAGTCTGAAGGCATGCACACGCACTTTCGGGGCTAGGTCGTGACGCGGACGATCTCGCGATCTTCGTAGGTCTCGATGATGTCGCCGGGCTTCAAGTCCTGGAAGTTCTCGAGGCCGATACCACACTCGAAACCGTCGCGGACCTCACGCACATCGTCTTTGAACCGTCGCAGCGATGCGAGCGAGCCCTTCCAGATGATCGTGCCTTCCCGTAGGAAGCGGACCTTGGAACCACGGGTGATAACACCAGTGCGCACGTAACAACCGGCGATCTTGCCCAGCTTCGGTACGCCGAAGATCTCGCGCACCTCGGCCTCGCCCGTGACCACTTCTTCGAACTCGGGCTTGAGCATGCCGATGAGCGCGGCGTTGACGTCATCGAGCACCTGGTAGATCACTTCGTACAGGCGCATCTCGACCTGCTCGGTCGCCGCGAGTTCGCGAGCCTTTCGATCCGGCCGCACGTTGAATCCGACGACGGTCGCATTGGCCACCGCGGCCAAGTTGATGTCGCTCTCGGTGATTCCACCGACGGCGCGGTGCACGAACGAGAGTCGAACTTCTTCGTGCTCTTGATCCAACTTGCGCAACGCATCGGTGAGCGCTTCGAGGGAACCGTGGACATCGGCCTTGACTACCAGGTTGAGGGTGGCGACCTCGCCGCGCTCGACCATGGCAAAGATGTCTTCGAGTCGAGCACCACCGGCGAGGATCATCGGGTGGGCCTGATCGGCAACCCGGCGACGACGACCACGAGCCTCGGCCACGGTCCGGGCGATCTTGTCGTTCGGGGCCACCCGAAGTTCGTCGCCCGCGAGGGGTACGGCGTCAAGACCCAAGACCTCAACCGGTGTGGACGGTCCCGCGAATTTCACCTGGGCGCCGGTGTCGTCGAACATGGCGCGGACCTTGCCCCAGCCGCCACCGGCCACGATCGGATCGCCCACGCGTAGCGTTCCCCGCTCGACGATCACCGTTGCGACCGGGCCGCGGCCCTGATCCAGGTTCGATTCGAGCACGAACGCTCGCGCCGGAACTTCGGGGTCCGCACCGAGCGGCGGGTCGTAGAGGTCGGCAACCAGCAAGATCGACTCAAGCAACTCATCGACGCCGAGACCCTGGGTGGCCGCGACCTCGTTGACAATGGTGTCGCCGCCCCAGTCCTCGGGGATCAGCGCTTGCTCCACCAGTTGCTGCTTGACGCGGTTCACGTCCGCGTTGTCGCGATCGATCTTGGTGATCGCAACCACGATCGGCACATCGGCCACGCGGGCGTGGTTGATGGCCTCAATGGTCTGGGGCATCACGCCGTCGTCCGCCGCCACCACGAGCACGGCAACGTCGGTGGCATCTGCGCCGCGCTTACGCATCGCGGTGAACGCTTCGTGACCGGGGGTGTCGATGAAGGTGATCGGACGATCGCTCTTCACGACTTGATATGCACCGATGTGCTGGGTGATCCCACCCGCCTCACCGGCGACCACGTTGGATGAGCGAATGTGGTCGAGCAGCGTGGTCTTTCCATGGTCGACGTGACCCATCACGGTCACGACCGGCGCGCGCGGCGGGAGACCTTCCTCGTCCTCTTCATCGTCATCGTCGCCGAGGAGGGCCTGCAGCTCGAGTTCCGCTTCGGCACCCGGCTCGACGAGCAGGACTTCAGCGCCGAGCTCCTGGGCGATGAGCTCGATCATCTCGTCGTTCATTGATTGGGTACTCGTGACCATCTCGCCCGCGTCGAACAGAATGCGTACGAGATCCGCACTGGTGCGGTTCAGCTTGGGTGCCAGCTCCTGGATGGTGATGCCACGTGACACCACGATCTCGCCCTCGGGGACCGGAGCATCGGCCGGCGTGAGCTGAGCGATGGTGGCCGGGCCGAGTTCTTCGAGACCACGACGGCGCCGCTTCTTACGGCGTGGCCGTTGACCGGGTCCGCCGGGACCACGACCGCGGTTGAATCCGCCGGGACCACCACCAGGGCCACCGCCACCCGGACGACCCGCGCCACCGGGGCCGCCGGGGCCGCCACCACCAGGCGCGCCGCCAGGACTGCGGTTGAACCCCCCAGGGGCGCCACCACCGGGGCTGCGATTGAATCCGCCGGGTCCACCAGGACCACCCGTCGTGCGCGATGGACCACCAGGGCCGCTGCGCGCCGGGGTCGCGCGCTGTCCGGGCGGCGGCGGGATGACCCGCTGTCCGGGCGGCGGCGGGATGGTCTTGCCGGTTGCGCTCTTCAGCGGAGGCGGAGGTGGCGCGGGCTTATCGCCAAGCGTGGGTGCCGACGGAGCGGGCGGCGGCGTTGGGGTTGCCAACACGGCCGGGGCACTCGAGGCCGGAGGCGCAACTGGCTTGGTCTCCGCCGCGATCGGACGCGGTGCGGGTGGCGGCGCAATCCCACCGGTGGAACGAACTACCCGTGATCGAACCGGCGCGGCCGGCTCGGCCGCGGCCGCCGGCTCCGGGGCTACTGGCGCGGGCGGTGCGGCGGGCGCAGCAGTAGCCGCGGGCTCGGCGTCGGCGAAACCTGACGGAACCGGGACCGGTGGTGGCACCGGAGCCACGACCGCCGGGGCCGCGGGCGCTTCGACGGGCTTCGCCTTGGCCTTCGGTTCTGGCTTCGGCTCATCCACGATGGGTTCGCCGCGCAGCTCGCGACTATCGGCCAACCGTCGGACGCGGTCCGCGGACGGATCGTCGATGCTCGACGAGTGGCTCTTCACGCCCATCTTGAGCTCATCAGCGAGGTCGAGCACCACTTGGTTCTCAACACCCAACTCGCGAGCGAGCTCGTAGACCCTGATCTTCTTGGTGGCCAAGTCTGTCCTTACCCCTCACCACACGGCACTCTGCCGTGGGGCCGGGCCCCTTCCGGGACCGCTCCGTACAGTCTCGCACGGAGCCTTGCGATTTCCTGTTCCGAGAGCTCAGTTCTCAGCGCGCGTGCGATTGCTCGCCGTTGCACCGCCTGGTCGAAGCATTCGGGGCTGTTCATACACAGCCACGCCCCTCGACCGGGTTCGTTGCGTCCGATGTGCACGGATTCCGTGCTGCTCGTGGCATCCGAGCCGGTGGGCCGGGCCAACCGAACGAGTGTGTCCGGATGACCGCGACGTCGACATCCGACGCACGTGCGAATCGGTTCAGCTCTCGTTGGTGCTCTCCTCCTCGACTGCCGGGACTTCGGTGTCCTCAGCGGCGGAAACGACGACCGGTTCGTCACCGACGACCGCGCCTTCGGTGGCTTCGCCATCGGTGATCTCGGCTGCAAGCTCATCGGGGACTGCGGCATCAGACGTTGCGCCATCGACGGGGGTGACGTCCGGAGCGGGTCCGCCTGCCGCAGCAGCCGCGGCTGCGGCATCCGGCGAGGCGTAACCGGCCTCGGCCGCGGAGATTGCGTCGCCGCCTTCTGCGGGTTGCCATACCAGTTCGCCGGAAGGGCTCTCGACCCACTCGCCCTCGGCGTATTCGACCCCGCCACCGGCCTCTTCTTCCGCCAGCTGGGTCTCGCTTTTGATGTCAACGCGCCAACCCGACAAGCGGGCCGCGAGCCGGGCGTTCTGGCCCTCTTTACCGATCGCGAGCGACAGCTGAAAGTCGGGAACGATGACCTCGGCGGTACCGGTGTCCTCGTGGATCCGGACTTCGCGCACCCGCGCCGGCGCCAGCGCCTTCATCACAAAATCGGTGGGGACATCGGTATAGGGAACGATGTCGACCTTTTCGCCGCGCAACTCCGTGACCACCATGCGCACGCGGGCGCCACGGGCACCAACACAGGCACCAACGGGGTCGACGTTCGGGTCATTCGATGCCACCGCGATCTTGGTGCGGTGACCCGGCTCGCGGGCAACCGCTCGCAGCTCGACCACACCGTCGAGCAGTTCAGGAACCTCGAGTTCGAACAGGCGCTTCACCAAGCCAGGGTGGGTTCGACTGACCACGATCTGGGGACCCTTGGCTGTCTTGCGCACCTCGACGATGTAGGCCTTGAGCCGGCTTCCATGGTCGTAACGCTCGTTCTGGACCTGCTCGGCCTGCGGGAGCAACGCCTCGACCTTGCCCAGGTCAAGGAGGGTGTAACGCTGGTCGGTCTGTTGGATGATGCCGGTCACGATGTCGCCCTCGCGGCCCGCATACTCCTCGTACTTCATCTCGCGCTCGGCCTCGCGGATCCGTTGCAGGATCACTTGCTTGGCCGTCTGCGCGGCAATGCGGCCGAAGTTCTTCGGCGTGTCGTCCCACTCCTTGACGACGTGCCCGTCTTCATCGAGCTCCTGCGCGATCACGTGGATCGAGCCGGTTTCGATGTCGATTTCGACCAGGGCCTCTTCGGCCGCGTCGGGCGTGCGCTTGTAGGCGGTCACCAATGCGTTCGCCAACGCCTCAAGCAGGATTTCTACTGAGATCCCCTTTTCGCGCTCGATCGTGTACAGCGCGTCCATCATGTCGCTATTCGTGGGGTTGTTCATCTGGCCGCGACCTCCTTCTTTCGTCCGGGCCGGGAGCCTCGGCCGGGCTTGGGCGCGGGACCCCACTCAAAGACGGTGCGCGCCTGCTCGATGGCTTCGATGACGATGACGCGATCGCCGGTATCGGTGCGCACGGTGACCACGGCGTCATCGGCATCGGGCTCGGGTGCGACCACTGCGCCACGGATTCGCTCGACGTGACCGTCGGCATCGCGGGTTTTGAGGGTGACCACTTCTCCGACCGCCGCCGCGAAATGTTCGGGCGTGCGCAGCGGGCGCTCGAGGCCCGGGCTCGACACTTCGAGGAGATAGCGACCCTTCAGCGGGTCCATCGCGTCCAACGCCGCGGAGATGGTGCGCGTGGCGTTCTCGATCGCGTTGAGGTCGATACCGCCGGGGCGATCAACCAGGATCGCGAGGGTCGGACGGTCGCTCCCACCGAGGGTGAGGTCGTAGACGGAAAGGCCGAGGCTCTCCACGATCGGAGTGAGTTCGGTGCGTAACACCGTGGCACGGTCGGTCATGAGGACACCTCCCTTCCAGCCGGCGCGAACCGGGTCCAGTCAATAAACAACGTGGGCTCAAGGCCCACGTTGGCCTGGCCCCAACCGTCGCCGGAGGGCCACTTCACCGACCTTCCGCCGGTGAGCTCGTGGACACTACCAGACGACCCCGCCGAGGTCCTGGGCTCAGGAACGTGCGAGTAACCTCGCCGCGTCGTGAACTCGTCTTGTGTTCTCTGTGGGCAGTCGACCGCGCTGCTCTACGACGACTGCACGGATTTCGAATACTTCATGACCGCTCCGAGCGATTTGTACCGGTGTAGTACCTGCGGCTTGGTCGCCATGGAACCGATGCCGACCCGGGCGGAACTTCCCACGCTGTATCCCGCGGAGTATCACAACTTCGGGACGCCGGGGAACCCGATCGCGGCG
This sequence comes from Acidimicrobiia bacterium, assembly GCA_046598395.1. Lineage (GTDB taxonomy): Bacteria > Actinomycetota > Acidimicrobiia > IMCC26256 > JAENVU01 > JAENVU01. The sequence goes on along the minus strand of JBKJIQ010000027.1, from coordinate 79,644 downwards.
TTCTTGCTCCGCCGATATCAACAACGGCAGGCCAACCTCTGTCGAAAACTGCTTCGCCCCGGCGGACGGTTCCTCGAAATCGGATGTGCCACCGGCGACGTCCTTGCCGAGCTGGAAGGCGAATACCCGGTGGTGCGCGGGATCGAACTGAGCCAAGAAGCGTGCGCGGAGGCGGGCCGCCGCGGCCTCGAGGTCTTCTGCGGCACGTTGGAGGAGTACGAGCCGACCGAGCAGTACGACCTCGTGTTCATGAGCCATGTGATCGAGCACGTGTTGGACCCGGTCGCCACCGTGGCCAAGATCGAATCGCTCCTCGCTCCCGGTGGCGTGCTCTACCTGGAAACACCCAACGTCGGCTCGCTCGATGCTCGGGTGTGGAAGCAACGCTGGGGCCTCATCCACTATCCGCGTCACCTCTATCTCTTCGACCGGGCGACGATCCGAAGCCTCATCGAGTCGGCCGGCCTGACCACCGAAGCAGTGCGATGGGAGCCCAACAGCTGCGGCTGGGCGCTCTCCGTGCAGTCAGCCCTGCGCCGACGGGGCATCGATCGTTCGCGTCTCCCCCGCTCGCGCTACTACCCCGCGTTGCTCCTCTTCTTCCTCCCATTCAACGCCCTCGACGCGCTCTTCGGTGGGACTGCGTTCATGTCCGCGATCGGCCGGAAGCCCGCGTCATGACCGACAGCGTGGACGCGACGGAGACCAACATCACCGGACCCGAACGTGGCCGCCTCGCCGACCTACGGCGGGCGCACCTCCGTCCGATTCACTCCGCCATCAACGTCGCGCACCTCGCGCTCACCGACGCGTTCCTCGTGGCCTGGTTCGCCCTCGCCTTTGGCCGGCTCCCACTGTGGGCCTACATCCCGCTCTCGCTCATCGCGTGCGTGATCCACCAGCGCGCCATGTCGGAATGGATTCACGAAGCCGCCCACTTCAGCCTGATGCGGTCCCGGCGATGGAACGACATCATCGGCAACCTTCTCTCAGGGATCTGGTTCGCGCTCCCCGTCGGCGTCTACCGCGCTTCGCACGCGGCGCACCACCGCGCGAACGGATTCTTCACCGACGCCGACCCCGAGACCGGGTTTCTCGACGTGTCCTCACGACGCGAGTTTCGCGGCGCGATCCTGCGCGATCTCGTGGGCGGGACCATGGTGGTGCAGTATCGACGCTTCCGGGCCGAGCAGTCCGAAGGCGGCGGCGGCCTCGGGCTGCGATTGGTGTTTGCGAGCTGCCTGCTCGGGCTCCTGGCCGCCATGTACTTCCTCGGACGCCTCGACGTGATCGTGCTGTATTACGGATCGCTCGTCACGCTGTATCCGTTGTTCAATCGGTTGCGCACCTATGTGCAACACGCACGCGTCGATTCGAGCGGCACGGCGCTGGTCTCCGGCAGCGATATCTCACGCACCACCGACTGCGGACTCCTCGACCGCATTGTGTGGACGTCGCCCCGCTTGCTGTACCACGACGAACACCACCGGTACCCGTATCTCCCGTGGCGCGCGCTCGCGGCGTTCTGTGTTCCATCCAACGACCTGAACCGATACACGACCCGTCGGTTCCCGATCATGCGCGCGATCTATCGAGGCCTTCCCGAGCGCTAGACAATGCCCGCGCGCCGGTGTGGGGCTATCCGCCGAACACCGCGCGGAGTGTGACGGGCACCGGCGTGTCGAGCTGTGTGTAGGTGCACGAGGAAGGTTCTCGATCGGCCCGCCAACGTTGAAACCGCGCGGTGTGACGGAATCGATCGCCCTGCATATGTTCATAAGCGACCTCGGCTACGAGTTCGATGCGAACCGGCTCCCACGACAAATCCTTCTTCGCGTTCCAACGGCTCACCGCGCCGGGCCGGCGTTGTGGCTCGGAGCTACCACCCGGTTCGGTGCCCGCGTCGGACCCGTGATCGGTTGCCGCAGTCGCCCAATCGGCCCACGGATGCGCGTCCAGTGCGCGATCTCGATACGGAGCAAGCTCTTCCACTAGTCGGGCACGGGTCTCGGCGTCGAAGCTCGATGCGACGCCCACGTGATGCAGTGTGCCGGCGTCGTCATAGAGGCCCAGCAGCAGCGACCCAACTCCCGCACCGTCCTTATGCACCCGGAAGCCCCCGACCACGACATCGGCAGTACGAAGATGCTTCACCTTCAACCAGCCGCGGACGCCCGGCCGATAGGTGCCCGCGATGTCCTTGACCACCAGACCGTCGAGCCCCGCCCCTTCGAACTGCTCGAACCAGATCGCCGCGGCCTCAGGGTCACGAGTACGCGGGGTCAGATGCACGGTCGGATTGGAAGTGAGCGCACGTTCGAGCGCGAGCCGCCGAACCTCGAACGGCTCCTCCCGCAGGTCGACCCCTTCACACGCGAGGAGATCGAACGCCACGAACGCGGCCGGCGTTTCCGCGCTGAGTTTCGCGATCCGGCTGGCGGCGGGGTGAATGCGCTGCGACAACATGTCGAACTCGAGACCGTGCTCGGTCATGATCACGATCTCGCCGTCGACGACCGCGCCGTTGGGCAACGCGGCCTTGAGCGGATCGATCAACTCCGGGAAGTAGCGAGTGAGTGGCTTCTCGTTCCGGGACCCGAGTTCAACCTCGTCGCCGTTGCGAAACACAATGCAGCGGAAGCCGTCCCACTTGGGTTCATAACTCCACTGGTCGCCAATCGGGAGTTCGCGAGCGAGCTTCGCCAACATCGGCGCGACCGGCGGAACCACGGGCGGCGTCACAATGCTGCCGCCACGCGGGCAAGCGTGTCGATGGCCGCATCGATCGGGAGCTCGTCACGTTCACCGGTGGCCCGGATCTTGCGCTCCACCACGCCGCGCCCGAGCCCCTTGGCCCCGACCGTGATCTGGACGGGCATACCGAGCAGATCGGCGTCGGCGAACTTGATGCCGGGGCTGACCTCACGGTCATCGAACAACACGTCGACGCCACGGGCCTGCAGGCCGTCGTAGAGCGCGGTGGCGGCATCGGTCACGGCCGCCGCGGCCTCGCCGCGGCCCGGCAGCATCACGAGATGGACTTGGTACGGCGCAACTTCGGCCGGCCAAGAAATGCCATCGTCGTCGTGATGCTCCTCCACGATGGCCGAGAGGATACGGCTGACCCCGATCCCATAACAGCCCATGACCATCGGGTGATCGTCGCCGGATTCGTCGGTGTACGTGGCGCCCAACGCCACCGAATACTTATCGCCCAGTTGGAAAACGTGACCGACCTCGATGCCGCGGTCGATGCGCAATGGGTTCCCGCAGTTTGGGTTCGGGCAGCGGTCGCCTGGTTCGACGACGACGATCTCGTTCCAGGCAGTCGGGGTGAAGTCGCGGTCGAGGACCACGTTGCGGTCGTGGTGGTCCACTCTGTTCGCACCGGTGACCCAACCGTGCGGGGAACGCAACGAGGTGTCGGCGATCGTGCGCTGCGCTCCCGCGAAGTCAGGACCGATGTAGCCCTTGGGGATGTCGGGGCGCGCTGCGAAATCGGCATCCGTGTAAAGCCGTACGGCGGCCGGTGCGTGCGCAGCTGCGACTGCGTACTCGTTCACCTCGCGATCGCCGGGCACGAGGGCGAGGACGAGTTCGCCCGCCACGTCGAAGGCGATCGCCTTCATCAGGAGGTCTGCGGTAGTCCCGAGGTGCTCGGCCACGGCATCGATCCCCGGCATGTCGGGCGTATGGGCTGATTCGCGCGGAGGTTGGTCCGGGATTGCCTGTTCCGGCGTGGGTCGACGAGTCGCAGCCTCGGTGTTCGCGGCGTAGTCACACTGCTCGCACCAGACGAACGCGTCTTCACCGATCGCGGCCACCGCCATGAACTCCTGGCTCGTGTCGCCACCGATTTCACCAGACTGCGCTTTCACGGAGCGGACCGTGAGCCCACATCGGTTGAACACCTTGATGTAGGCCGCGTACATCGCGTCGTAACTCGCTTGGAGCCCCTCGAGGTTCGCGTCGAAGGAGTAGGCGTCCTTCATCAGGAACTCTCGGGCTCGCAACGGGCCAAAGCGAGGCCGCAACTCATCGCGGTATTTCCAGTTGATCTGGTACAGGTTCACCGGTAGGTCGCGGTAGCTCGAGTACTCCCCCGCGACCAGCGTCGTGACCACTTCTTCGGCGGTCGGGGCCATCGCGTACCAGTTGTCTTTGCGGTCCTGCACTCGAAACATCATCGAGCCGTAGGCCTCGTCGCGGCCGGACTGTTTCCAGAGGTCGAGCGGCTGAGCGATCGGGAGGCTCGTCTCCTGCGCGCCGGCGTGGTCCATCTCTTCGCGCACGATTTGGGCAACATTGCGCAACACTCGGTTGCCGAGTGGCAGCCAGGAGTAGATCCCGGAGGCAACGCGCCGGATGCAACCGGCGCGCACCAAGAGCTTGTGGCTGTCGACCTCGGCATCAGCCGGGTCGTCGCGCAACGTACGTAAGAAGAGGGAGGACATCCGCATGGCGGCGGAGGTTACTGGCGCTCACCATCGCGTCCGGGCCTCGTCGTGAGGATCCAGCGGAGGAAAGGGAACCTCATGACGCGCTCCACCGGCGTCACCGAATCGCAATCCGGCGGCGACAGGAACCGCTACCGATCGTCAGCGCCGAACAGCAATCGTGCGGCATAGCCACAGCGGCACAGTCCGATGGGGCGTGCGTATCGAGACGGCCGAACACAGCTCGTATCGTCCGACGGGTATCGCCACCAGTTGGAACGTCGTAGGCCGACACCCGTCTTTACGAGGTCGATAGCACTTCCTATTGGCATGACGGGAGGAAGCGCCTCCCCCATCGGATTAGAAACCTGGCGAGAGATAAGCAGCCGGTAGGGCTTCCCATTGCGCTTGAGCACTACGTCCAATCCCGCACCGATGTAGGAATTTCGAATGTCGGTCACATAGCGAATCCGGAGAAACCCTCCCGTTCGGGGTGACGACGGCGTGACGAGCATCCGTACTGGCGACCGATCGATGGGATGCCCATTGCTCGAGTTACACCCGGCGGCAAGGGTCAATCCAATGCCGAAGATAATTGGGTAGACCTTCATCGGTTACTCCTCGGGTTCGCTGGACTCGACCCGCACCGCGGTCTCCGAGAAGATTGCAAGTGCGTAGGGAATCACCTGGTCGGCTCCGATCGTGACACCACGGAGTCCGGCCACACCGCGCAGAACCTCAAAGCGCGAACCCCGAAGGTCGAGGCCGCTGATCGTGGTCTTGGTGAGGTCGATCTCGGTCAGGTCACAATCGCGTAAGGCAACCGACTGCAGCTTCGCCTCGTACGCGTCGGCATCAACCAAGGAACACTCATCGGCACGGACATGATCCAGCACCGCGAACCGGAGATTCGCGCCGTCGAGCTTGCAGCCCGTGAACCGAACGTGGCGAAGCTCCGACTCCGACGCGTTGACGCCGGCCATCCGACAGTTCTGGAACTCCACGCGGGTGAGGGATGCGTTGTGGAAATCGGCGCCGGACACATCGCAGTCGGTGAAGCGAACGTCCACGAACGAAGCGCCACGCAGCTTGGTGGCGGTGAGCTGCACCCGACGGAACTCGCACCGCACGAACCGCGCGTACGGGGCATCGAGATCGGGGAGCTCGAGGTCGCTGAAGGCGCGTTCGACGTGGTCCTCGCTCGCCAGGATCGCCGTCGCTGCCTCGGGTTCAGTGGGGGCCTCGGGTGGAGTTGGTGGCGCGATCGTTCCGGGCTTGGTGCCCCGTTTGGCACGCGGTGCCACGGGCTACGCCACCTCGGCGATGAGTTCGATCTCCACCGCGATGTCGAAGGGCAGTTCGGCCATCCCCACCGCGGAGCGGGTGTGCCGCCCTGCGTCGCCGAACACGTCGATCAGCAGGTCGGAACACCCGTCGATCACCGCGGGAGTTTGGTTGAACCCCGGCGCGACATTGACCATCCCGAACACCTTCACGATCCGTACGACGTGGTCCAGATCCCCAAGCTCATGCTGCATCGTTGCGAGGATCGACAGCGCAGTGAGGCGCGCCGCGCCGCGCGCCTCGGACAGGGTGAGGTCCGCTCCGACCTTGCCCGCGATCACGGTGTCGCCGTAGACCGGACCGTGCCCACCCACGTAGAGCGCGTTGCCAGAACGGGCACAGGCGAGGTAGTTCCCCACCGGGGGAAACACCACCGGGAGTTCGATACCCAGCTCAACCAACCGTTGCGCGATCCGACTCATGCACCGAACCTACCGGCCGGAACACGAGCGCCGAACGTCACAGTCGGGAGATATCTGACCAATCTGCTGGTATTTCAGTTCCGGGTCCGGTAGGGTGAAAACCGTGATTCGAGACCACGGCGCGCCGAGCATCGCGCAAGGCCGCACTCCGCATGAGGTGCGCGACGAGCTCAGTTGCATCGTGGGCGTTTCCTGCGTCTGATTTTCGACGCGAAACGCCCGCTTTTCTGCCCTCCCGACTGGGACCGGCGGCTGCGCGCGGCCGGTGCCAACTTCTCCGAAGGACACCGATGGCCATCAATATCGACGAGCTGCGAGCCCGCCCCCTCGATCCGGAGATCGACGACGAGATCACTCGGTTCTCGACCGCGATCGACGAATACCTCGCCGGTGACCTCGACGAAGACGTCTTTCGCGTCTCGCGCCTGAACCAGGGCATCTACGGCCAACGTCAAGGCGGCACCAACCAGATGGTGCGGGTGAAGATCCCCTACGGCCGCGTGGAACCCGACCAACTCGAAATGCTCGCTTCGATTTCCGAGACCTACTCGCGCGGCTGGGGTCACCTCACGACTCGCCAAAACGCGCAGTTCCATTTCGTCGAACTGCGCGACACGCCCGAGGTCCTGCGGCTCCTCGCATCCGTTGGGCTCACCAGCCGCGAAGCGTGTGGTGACACCGTGCGCAATGTGGCGGGTTGTCATCTCGCGGGCGCGTGCCCCTTCGAGGTGCTCGATATCTCGCCGTGGGCCGAGGCCACCTATCAGTGGTTCCTCCGGAACCCGTTGTCGCAGCGGATGCCGCGCAAGTTCAAGATCAACTTCAGCGGCTGCGCCACCGACTGCGGTCAGGCAATGTTTAACGATGTGGGCGTGATCGCGGTCTCACAACCCCGTGACGGCGGCACCGTGGAAGCCGGATTTCGGATTTTCCTCGCGGGCGGCCTCGGCGCGAACCCGCACCCGGCCCAGGCCCTCGAGGAGTTCACGAGCCGTGAAGACCTGCTGGCCACGATCGAAGCCACCCTGCGAACCTTCGATCACTTCGGCAACCGCGACAACAAGCTGCGCGCCCGGATGAAGTGGCTCGTGGACACCATGGGGATCGACGAGCTCCGGGAACGGATCATCAAGGAGCGCAAGTTCCTGCGAGCCTCCGCCACCTACCCGGGCGGTCTGCCCCCTGCAGTCATCGAGATCGGTGATGCACCGGCCGGCATGGGCACCACGGTCGCGGCCGATGGTGGTATCCCGATCGAGTTCTCCGGTCTCGACGCGTACCGAAAGTGGGAGATCGCAAACGTTGTGCGCGGTCGCGCGAACGGAACCGTGAGCGCCTACGCGCATGCGAGGCTCGGCGACATCACGACCGTGCAGTTTCGCCAACTCGCCGACATCCAGCGCGAGTTCGCGGCGGAGATCCGCATCACCAACCGTCAGAATTTCGTGCTGCGCGGCCTGACCGACGACCAGCTCCCCGCCCTGTACGAACGATTGGTTGCGGCCGACATGCATCGCCCGGGCGCCGAACTCGCTCGTGACGTGGTGTCGTGTCCCGGAGCGGATACCTGCAACCTCGCGGTGACCCAATCGCGCGGACTCGCGAACGACATCGAGCGTGCGCTCGATGACGCCGGCCTGGCCGAGGTCGGCGGGGTGCGCGTGAACATCTCCGGCTGCACCAACTCGTGCGGTCAGCACCATATTTCCGACATCGGCTTCATGGGCTTCGAGCGCCGCGCCCACGGACGAGCCGCGCCCGGGTACCAAATGCTGCTCGGCGGCAGCGTGGGCAACATGGAGATTCAGTTCGGCGAGAAGGCCACCAAAGTCCCGGCCAAGACTGCATCAGAAGCCGTGGTGCGAGTCGTTGGGCGGTTCGCGGGCGAGCGTTCGGCGGGCGAAACCTTTCGACAGTGGCTCGATCGTTCTGGCGGTGCGGCCACCGTCGGCGCCACCCTCAAGGACCTCGACGTGTTCCCGTTGCCCGACGAGAACCCCGATTTCTACGTGGACTTCGACGAGACTGGACCGTACGTGTCAGCCGTCGGCGAGAGCGAGTGCGCCACGTGAGTTCCACCGCCATCACCCCCATCGCAGATACCCCCGTCTCGATCGGTTCGGTCTCGGTGGACGACGCGCCGGCGATCCCCGACCTGGGCGAGTTGGCGGAGATCTCCCGCCGGTACGAGTCGCGTCCCGCGTCGGCGCTGGTCGCGTGGGCCTATGACCGGTTCGGCTCCGACCTCATCCTTGCGGCCTCGTTCCAAGACTGTGTGCTCATCGACATCGTCTACAAAACCGTGCCCGAAGTGGAAGTGGCGTTCCTCGATACGCAGTACCACTTCGCCGAAACGCTCTGGTACGTGGAACAGGTGAAGGCCCGTTACGGACTGAACCTCAACGTGATCCGCCCCGAACGCGAGCTCGACGATCTCTGGCACAACGACCCGGACGCGTGTTGCCGAGTCCGGAAGGTCGAGCCGATGCGCCGAGCGCTGGCGGGCAAGGCTGCGTGGATGAGTGGGCTTCGCCGAGCCGAGAGCTCGGCGCGCACCGGCACGCCGCTCGTGAGCTACGACCTGAGCCGCGGACTCGTGAAGGTCAATCCCATCGCGGGCTGGTCGGACAGCGACGTTGCCGGCTACGTGAAGGACCACAATCTTCCGATCCACCCGCTGTCAGAACGGGGCTACGAGTCCATCGGCTGCTGGCCCTGCACGCGGCCCGTGGGCGAGGGTGAAGATGCTCGGGCCGGCCGGTGGAGCGGCCTCGACAAGACCGAGTGCGGCCTCCACCTTTAACTGCTCAATACCGGAGTTTGGACGTCGGGTCAGGCGGCGGATACCCCCGGGCGGCGGTCGGCCCAGGGGGCCGCGGCTTCGAGTTGTGATGCCAGACGGAAGAGCACGTCTTCGCGTCCGAATGGGGCGACGAACTGCACGCCGATGGGCAGGCCGGTTGCGCTCATGCCGAGCGGCAGTGAGATCGCGGGCTGACCCGTTGCGTTGAACGGCAGGGTAAAGGTGATCAGGGTCCCCGAGTCGAGGAGCTGGGCGAAACTCTCTCCTTGGCCCGCGGCGAGGCGACCGAGTTCGAACGGCGGTTCCGGAATCGTGGGCACCATCAACACGTCGAAGTCCGTGAACCAACCCGCGACGCCACGCGCCCAATGCTGCATCCCCTCCAACGCACCAACGTAGGCACTCGCCGAAACACCCTCCGCCATGCCGACGAGCGCTTGATTGATCGGTTCCAGCTCGCCGATCTCGATGGTGCGGCCGATTCGCTCACTCCACCGATCCACTTCTCGTGCGATCACCCCGGCCCAGAGTGCGGGCAACGCCGAACTCAACCCGGGATCATCGAGTGGCGCCACCGCCTCGGCGCTCACGCGATGTCCGAGAGACTCACAGAGAGCCGCGGCAGCGTGAACCGCGGCAACCACGTCAGCGTGCGAGTCGCCGGTGCCGTCGCACCGCCGCGTGCGAAACCCAATCCGCAGCGCGCCGGGGTCCGAGCCGATCTCTTCCGCATACCCGCGCACCGGCGGTGCGATTTCGTAGGGGTCACCGATACCGGGACCCTGGGTTGCATCCAGAATCCGCGCCGAGTCCCTCACTGAGCGCGTCAACACATGTTCGTGCGCGGTGGGGCCCCACAACTCCCCGAAGTCGGGTCCCAAGGTGTTGCGCCCGCGTGTGGGCTTCAACCCGACGAGACCACACATCGAAGCCGGGAACCGGATCGAACCGCCCATATCGTTCCCGTGCGCGGCGGCCACCATTCCCGATGCCACCGCCGCGGCCGCGCCACCGCTTGATCCGCCGGTGGAGCGAGTGAGATCCCAGGGGTTACTGGTGGGGCCGTACGCGACCGGTTCGGTCGTCACCGTGCTCGCCATTTCCGGCAAGTTCGTTCGGCCAATCGAGATGAACCCGGCACGTTGATACCGCTCCACCAGCCAGGTGTCGGAGTCCTCGCGCCAGTCGAGATCTTTGAGCACTTGCATGCCGAAGTGGTACGGCTCACCAGCCTCGTGGCACACGGCGTCCTTGATCAGGAAAGGAACACCGCGGAAGGGGCCGTCGGGGAGGTCACCACGGGCCGCGTTGCGCGCCCGTTCGAAGTTCGTATGGATGACCGCGTTGAGCTGCGGGTTCAGCGACTCGACCCGCGCAATCGCTGCTTCGACCAGGTCCAGCGGCGTCGCCGCACCCGATCGCACGAGTTCAGCCTGCGCTGTGGCGTCGAGCCATGCATTCGTCACGAAATCTCTCCTCGCGTCACTCGCCCGTCGTCGGTGCTGACATCATGGCGCGCATGCCGCTCGACGAACAACGCAGTGCAAACCTCGCCAACTGGGAGGACCGGGTCCCCATCCACGTGGGACCCAATGGCTACGAACTCGCGGCATTCGCCGAACCGGGACACATCAGCCGGGTGGTCCAGTTCGACGTCCCCCGCCTCGGTGACCTCGCGGGCCTCGATGTGGTTCATCTTCAATGTCACATCGGGACCGACACCATCTCCCTCGATCGATTGGGCGCGCGCTCGGTCACGGGTTACGACTTCTCCCCCGCTGCGCTGGCTGCCGCCCGCGAACTTGGGGCGCGCGCGGGATCGAACGTGAGGTTCGTGGAAGGCGAGTTGTACGACGCGCTCGGCGTACTCGACGCCGAGCGATTCGACCTCGTCTTCACGGGGATCGGGGCGCTGAACTGGTTACCCGACATCGAAGGGTGGGCCGCGGTCGTCTCCGGCTTGTTGCGGCCCGGCGGTCGCCTCCACCTCCGTGAGGGTCACCCGATGCTGTACGCCGCCGACGATGCACGTGACGACGACATCCTGGCGATCAAATACCCCGCATTTGGCGCGGCGGGTGCCACCCGATTCGAGGAGGAGACCAGCTACGAAGGCGACGGGACCGCTTTGGCCAATCCCACCACGTTCGAATGGAACTGGAGCATCGGTGAAGTGGTGACTGCGCTGCTCGCTTCCGGGTGCCAGATCGACATGCTCACCGAACATCGAACGGTTCCGTGGAATGCGCTCGACGGGCTCATGCACGAGGTTCCGCCGTTCGGCGAATGGGAGTTGATCGATCGCCCCGAGCGACTCGCCTGCACCTACACACTCCAAGCATCGAAACCGGGCTGACCGACAAGACCCGCCGAACGGGCGAGGACAGCTGCCATCATGGCCGGATGCCCGTCCACCACGTCGCCGATACGGGATTCGATCGTGAGGCCGCCAGCTATGAGCGGTCCCGACCGAGCTACCCGCCCGATTGCATCAACTGGTTCGCCGAACATCTCGGTATTGGCCCCGGGCGTGATGTGATCGACCTCGCCGCCGGGACGGGAAAGTTCACACGACTGCTCGTTCCATTCGGGGCCCGCCTGGTGGCGGCGGAGCCGGTGGTAGGGATGCGCGACGTCCTGGCCCGAACCAGCCCGAACGTTGCGCTCGTCGCCTGCACCGCGGAGCAGATGCCGGTCAAAGACGCGAGCTTCGACGCAATCACGGTTGCGCAGGCATTCCACTGGTTCGACGCCGCGGCCACCCTCGCGGAGTCCGCTCGAGTGTTGCGTTCCGGCGGCCGTCTCGGGCTCGTCTGGAACGCCCGAGATAGGACCAACTCGTTCGTCGACGAACTCTGGTCGATCATGGACCGAGTCGAAAAGCACGCTCCATGGCGACAGCACGACGAATGGCGGGAGTCAGCGTTCGGCGAAACGCCGTACTTTGGATCACTCCACGAGGCCACATTCCACCACGAGCAAGTGATGACGGTCGAGGAGGTCGTCGATCGGTTCCGCTCGGTGAGTCACGTCGCGGTACTCGATGAGCCTGAGCAACTCTCGGTGCTCAACGAAGTGCGGGACCTTCTCATGACTCACCCCGACACCGCGGGCCGCGACCACATCGCGATCCCTTACCGCGTGGATGCGTACTGGTGCGAACGAACCTCAGGGTGAGCGCCGCGCTCGCGGCCGGAACCGCGGCCGGCTGGGCGTCGCGCGTCACGGGCCGCGGCGCGGGAACCCAGGTAAGTGGCCGAGTCATGCTGATGATCGAGCCGGATCTCCTCGCCGCGGTCGCGCACGGCCGGCGCGTCACGATCATCTCTGCCACCAATGGCAAGACCACCACCACCCGGTTGCTCGCCGAAGCACTCCGCGCCTGTGGTACGCCCGTGACCAGCAACCACACCGGCGCGAATATGCCGGCCGGGGTCGCGGCCGCACTCGGACGGGATCCCGAACCGGAAATCGCCGTCCTCGAGGTGGACGAACGGTGGGTCCCCAAGGTGGTAGGTCCTCTCCATGCCGAACTGCTCGTCCTCGGCAATCTCACCCGCGATCAGCTCGACCGCTTTGGCGAAGTCCGCAGCATCGCGGAAAAGTGGCGAGTGGTCTGCGCCACTTATCCCGACCTCGCAGTCATTGCGAACGCATCGGATCCACACGTGGTGTGGTCGGTCGGCGCGCATACCAACGTCACCTGGGTCGCCGTCGGCGCACCGTGGCGATCCGACGCGGCGACGTGTCCCGAGTGCGCCGCGCTACTGACGTGGTCGACCGAGTCGTTTCATTGCGATCACTGCGGCTTCACCCAACCCAATGCGACCTACCGGCTGCACGACGACACCCTCATCACCCCAACGGGTCGAGTCGAGCTCGAGATTCGGCTTCCCGGTGATTGGAACCGCATGAACGCCGCACTGGCCCTCGCCGCGGCCATCGCACATTTTGATTGCGATCCCGAGCGCGCCGTCGCCGGAGTCCGCGGTGTCGAAGTGGTATCAGGGCGATTCTCCACGTGCAGTCTCTCCGACGGTCGCGACGCACTCGTGATCCTCGCCAAGAATCCGGCGGGTTGGACCGAAGTGCTGCGGTGGCTCGAGCCCCGCGATACCGCAGTAGTACTCGCGGTGAACGCGCACGTGGCCGACGGGCAGGACCCATCGTGGCTCTGGGACGTGCCGTACGAAATCTTGCGGGGTAAGGACATCGCCGCGAGCGGCGAGCGCGCGCTCGATGTGGCGGTCCGCCTCGACTACGGCGGTGTCGCCCACATCGTCGAGCACGACCCACTCCAGGCCGCGGCCCGACTCCCGGGCGCCGTCCACATCATCGCGTCCTACACCCAGTTCACCCATCTGACCCGAGCATCGTGGTGACGCGCGAGTCCGCGGTACGCGTTGGCCTGGTCTACCCCGAGCTGTTGGGGACCTACGGCGATCGCGGCAATGCGGTGGTGCTCGTGAAGCGTTGCGCGCGGCGCGGGATCGTCGCCGAACTGGTGGAAATCCGGGCAGGACGCGCCATCCCCGCGTCGCTCGACATCTACCTGTTCGGTGGTGGTGAAGATGATGCGCAGATCATGGCCGCCGAGGGCATGCGCGCCTCACGGGCCGCGATCGATACCGCGCGTTCGAGCGGCGCGGTCGTGTTCGCGGTCTGCGCGGGCTTCCAACTCTTGGGGTCCACCTACGAGGCGAACGACGGCAAGATTCTCGATGGTCTCGGACTGGTTGATCTTTCCACCCGGTCCGGAGACGGTCGGCTCATCGGAGAGTGCGTGGTGGAGCCCGCGGCGAAGACCGGGTTACCCGATCTCACCGGTTTCGAAAACCATGGGGGCCGCACCACCCTCGGGCCGGACGAGGTCCCGTTGGGGAGCGTGACGGTCGGCCACGGCAACGGCGTCTCGGACGCAGACGGCACCCAAGTGGACGGGGTGTTGGCCGACCGACTCCTCGGTACCTACCTCCACGGTCCCGTGCTTCCTCGTAATCCCGCGCTCGCCGATCACCTCCTCGTATGGGTGCTCGGTGCGGACGCATTGACGCCACTCGACGACGGTGTCATGGAGCAACTTCGAGCGGAACGCCTGCACGATGCTCGGCTCACCGGTCTCGCCGCCCGCCGACGCGATTGGCACCGCAACCGCGGCTAAGAGGGCGTGCGCCGCAACCTGGACCTACTCGCCCGCGAGGCTCCGGATTCGGCCGATCTTCACTTCGGTGCGATTCGCGTCGTCACCCTGGGTCGCGATCAGTTCCGCTCGATCCGCTTCGGCTTCGGCCGCGGCGCCCGCATCCGCGCCGGCGATCACCGCATCGATGCCGTCTTCCATGATGCGGTGCGCAGTCGCCACCAACGCGTCGACCATTTCCGCCTCAGGCACCACGCGCACGACCTGCCCCTTCACGAAGAGATGACCTCTCCCCCGTCCCGCGGCTATTCCGAGATCGGCCTCGCGCGCTTCACCGGGACCATTCACCACACAGCCCATGACCGCGACCTGCAAAGGGATGTTGAGCGCCCCCAGCGCGGTCTGCGCATCGTTGGCAACCTTGATCACATCCACCTCGGCCCGCCCACAGCTCGGACACGCGATGAGGTCGAGACCGCGACGCTCACGAAGACCCAATGCCTCGAGCAAGGTGCGCCCCGCACGGGCCTCCTCTACCGGATCCGCGGTGAGTGAGTAACGGATCGTGTCGCCGATGCCTTCCGCCAGGAGCGTGGCAATCCCCGCCGTCGACTTCACCAACCCGTTCGGCGGAGGGCCCGCCTCGGTCACGCCAAGGTGCAACGGATAGTCGACCGTCTCCGAGAGCATGCGGTAGGCATCGATCATGAGCGCGACGTTGCTGGCCTTGACCGAGATCTTCACGTCGTCGAACCCGACTTCGGCGAAATGCGCAAGCTCACGCTGCGCCGACGCGACCAGAGCCTCCGGGGTCATGCCGTACTGCGCGGCGATGTCGGGATCCAACGATCCTGCGTTCACCCCGATACGGATCGGCAGTCCGCGATCTTTGGCCTCTTGGGCAACGGTCTTGATCTGCGCGGGCTTGCGAATGTTCCCGGGATTCAGGCGCAAACCCTGAACTCCTGCTTCCATCGCGGCCAGCGCGAGCCGGTACTGAAAATGAATGTCGGCGATGATCGGCACCGGCGAGCGAGGCACGATCTGGGCGAGGCCCTCCGCCGCGGCTTCGTCATTGCAGGTGCAGCGAACGATGTCGCACCCGGCGCCGGCGAGCGCGTAGATCTGCGCGAGGGTCGCGTCAACGTCCGCGGTCTTGGTCGTGGTCATCGACTGCACCGAGACCGGCGCGTCGCCGCCGACGGCCACACTCGGGCCCGGCGCACGGCCCACCACAACCTGACGGGTCTGGCGGCGTTCGAAGCTCATTGCGCCCAGGCTAGAGGCGGCCCGCCCAACGAACCCGCCTGGATCGCCGATCTCCCCAACATCCTCACTGACGATGCGACTACAGGTTGCGGAGGTCGAGGTAGATCGTGGAGACGCCGAAGATCAGAATCACCACGACCACGGCCCCCGCCACCGGGAGCAGCTTCTTGTAGTCGACCTGAACGCGACGGCCACGAACCTTGGACGCGATGCCTTCGTAGATCGCGACCGCGGCGTGACCACCGTCGAGCGGCGGGAGTGGGAGCAGGTTGAACAGCGCAACAAAGACGTTGATCGCCGCGAGCAGGAAGAGCAAGATCCACCACTCACCGCCGACAATGGCCCCGCCATCGGCCACAATCCCCACCACCGACCGAGGCCGTTCATCGTTGGTGAACCCGCCTTTGCTGTTGGTCACCGTCTTGCCGTAGCGCTCGATGCCGCTCGCGGAGAAGACCTTGCCGAGCGAAGACACCGTGTTGTCAACCAGCGAACCCGCCGTGCTGAACGTCTTGGGCACCGCGGCCAGCACGCCCACCCGCTCAGTGAGGTAGCTCGGGGTGACGCCGATGCGCGGCGCGCCGTCGATGAGCTTGGGGGTCGGGGTGAAGGTCCGGCGGATACCGGCGCGTTCGACGACGACCTCGAGGCGTTTCCCGGAGTTGGCGCGGATCGCCCGACCGACCGCGTCCCAACTCTTCATGGGTGCGCCATTGATACTGACGATCTGATCGCCGGCCCGAAGTCCGGCGGCCGCGGCCGGCGAGTTGATACTCACCGAATCCAAGGATGTGGTGAGTTCGGCCGGGACGACGCCGTGAAAGACGACGACTCCGAAGATCAACACGAGGGCAATACACAGATTGACGATGATGCCCGCAAGCACCGTGATGAGCCGCCTCCCCACCGTCGCCTGCCGGTAGGTGCGGTCTTCGTCCTCGGGGTCAACCTCTTCGAGGTTCGTCATCCCGATGATCCGCACGTATCCGCCCGCCGGAATGGCCTTGATGCCGTACTCGGTCTCGCCCCGCCGAAACGACCAGATCCGCGGCCCGAACCCGAGAAAGAACTCGGTGACTTTCATTCCCGACTTCTTGGCCGCGATGTAGTGACCCCACTCGTGCAGCATGATCGTGAACACCAGGCCCACGATGAGCGAGACTGTCACCACCAGCGACGGACGCAGGATGAGCAGCACGATCAGTACCAAGACCATCAGCGAGATCCCGGTGATTGCCTTACGCGTCTCGACGGATGGGGCGTCGCCCAGTGGGTCCTTCACGCAATGACTCGCTTCTCGAGGATGGCCGCACAACGGGCGCGCGCGACTCGGTCTGCTTCCAGAACGTCTTCGACGTCATCGACGTTCCCGGTCCCTTGCTGGAGCACCTCGTCGACGACCTCGCCAATCGCGCTCCACGGGAGTCGACCGGCGAGAAACGCTTCCACGGCTATCTCGTTGGCCCCGGACAGTGTGGCCGGCGCCCCGCCTCCGGCGCGTCCGGCCGAGTAGGCCAGCCGGAGACACGGAAATGCCTCCAGATCGGGTTCCTCGAACGTCAACGAGCGCAGGGTCGACCAGTCGACCGGGCCGAACGCCTGATCCAGGCGGTTCGGCGCGCCGAGCGCGAGCCCAATGGGTAGCCGCATGTCGGGCATCGAAAGCTGAGCGATCGTCGCTCCGTCACAGAACGTGACCATGCCATGGATCACCGACTGGGGATGAACCACGACCTCGATCTGATCGAAGTCGACCCCGAACAACTCGTGGGCCTCGATCACCTCCAGGCCCTTGTTCATCAGCGTCGATGAGTCGATCGTGATCTTGGGTCCCATCGACCAGGTGGGATGAGCCAGCGCGTCCGTGATGCTCACGTTTCGCAGTTCCTCACGGGTCCGACCGCGGAACGGTCCGCCGCTCGCGGTCAAGACGATCGACGCGACCTCGGAGGTCCGGCCGCCTCGCAGTGCCTGGTAGATCGCGGAGTGTTCGGAGTCGACGGGAATGATTTCTCCCCCGCCGGCATCCCGAAATGCGTTCACAACGGGTCCACCGGCGATGAGGCTTTCCTTGTTCGCCAGCGCGAGCCGTTTGCCGGCCTTCAGCGCGGCGATCGTGGCCGGGAGACCCGCGAACCCGACCACTCCGTTGAGGACCACATCGGCGTCGTCGAGCGCGGCGAGCTCGGCCAACACCTCGGGTCGTTCACCTGCGAGCAACGCGCGGTCCGACGGAACCCCGAACTCTCGGGCCTGAGCTGCGAGGACCTCGGCGTTGCTCCCGGCGGCGAGTCCGACGACTTCGTACTCCTCACGATGCGACCGAATGACGTCCAGGGCCTGAGTGCCGATGGATCCCGTCGACCCGAGGAGAACGACGCGGTGCTGCGAACTCAACCGACGCCGAGGGCCCGGGCCAGGAAGTACACCGCCGGCATACAGAAGAGGACCGCATCAAACCGGTCGAGCGCACCGCCATGGCCGGGAAGGATGGCGCCAAAGTCCTTGATGCCCAGGTCTCGCTTCAACATCGACTCGGCCAAGTCGCCGAGCGGTGCCATGCAGGCGATCGTGAGGCCTAAGGCGAACGCATGGCCGAGACTTCCCCACGGGTGAATGTTCTTGACCACGAGCAGCGCCACAATGATCGCGCCAGCCATTCCACCGATCAGACCCTCGACCGTCTTGTTCGGGGAGATCGCCGGCGCCAAGCGCGCTTTGCCGAACTGTGAGCCAACGAAGTACCCGAAGATGTCGTACGCAATCACGGGAAGCAAGACTCCGAGGAGCAGTCCAACGCCATTCTCCTGCGCGAGGAGCAGGCCGGCGAAACCGCCGAGGCCGCCCACGTAGACGAACCCGCCAACAGTGACCGCCACGTTCACCATGGGCCTCGTGTGCACAACCTCGAAGACAAACCACAGCAGCGTGAACACCATGACGATCGCCATGGTGAACGGGAACGCAAACTCGTCCCGATAAAACGCGAGGGGAACAATCGCGATCGACCCCAACATGGCGATCGCGGTTGCCGGTCGGAACCCTCGCTTGTGGAGTGCCTGAAAGAGTTCGAATGCGCACAGCCCGACGACCACCGTGGCGAGGACCATGGACGCATCGCGCCCGAGTTTGAAGCTGACCAAGGCGAGCACCGCCATGCCGACCCCGGTGACGACCCGCACCAGCATGTCGGGACGGTCCGGACCGGGTCCGAGATCAAGCTCGTCGTGACCTGACCCGCTCCGTCGAACCGGAACACCCGGGCGGGGTCGCGAGACAGGAGTGGAACGCACCCGCCGCGCCGCGACCTCACGGTCGAACGCGACATCGTCGTCCATTGGCGGGACGGCGAGTGCGCTAAGCGCCATTTCATCTTCGGCTTCTGGCGCGAGCGCGTCGAAACCCTGAAGATCCTCGTCGGCCCACTCTGAGGTGGCACCCGTTCGAAAACGGGGAGTACTCGCAACCTCGCCCGTATCAAGCGCCGCTGCTCCGTCGCCGCCGATGATCGGGATCTCTCCGGTGGCCGGCTCACTCCAGTGCGGCAGACCCTCGGGCGCCGGTGCGGACTCCGTGCCCGAATCCGGGCCGAGATCCGCCAAGGACTCGAGACCACGCAGGCCGTCGTCGGCGTCAGGCGTCAGGACATCGTGGGCCTGCGTTTCATCGCCGATTGCGGTGGCCGGCTCCGACGCGAACCCGGCGGCGGGCACAACGATCAGGTGCTCGGCGGTTGGTTCGTCCTCCGGGCCCGCGGTCTCGTCCGTTGCGGCGGCATCGGAACTGTCCGGCCGGGGGAACGTGGCGTCCGGGCGCAGCGTGGGATCAGGACGGTCAGGGACGTCGCCATAGCGAGCCTCCGACTCGCTCAGACGCGGTTTCGCCGCGCCGGAGTCAAGCGCGGCTTGAGCCTCTTGCGCGCCAATGATGCGGACACCCTCTCCGGGGCCTGATGGCGGCGTAGCGGCTGTGCGCTCACCCGTCTGATTGTCGTCGTCGTGACGGTTAGTCACGGCTACACCCCCCGTGGCGCGAAGAACCACGCGCACCCTAGACCCCTTGGGCCGCTGGCCCCTGAACCTCTGCTCGGTGGCCTCGCTCAGACCTCCAGCAGTTCCTGTTCTTTGTGAGCGAGCATTTGGTCCACTTCGGACACGACCTCATGGGTGGCCTTCTCGAGTTCCTTCTCCACGCGGTCCAGCTCGTCCTTAGAAATATCGCCGTCTTTCTCCAGCGCCTCGAGCTCCTGACGAGCGCTACGACGGGCATTTCGAACCGCGACCCTGCCGTCCTCGGCCCGGTGTTTCACGACCTTGACCAGGTCCTTGCGGCGCTCTTCGGTCAACGGCGGGAAGGCGAGGCGGATGACCTGTCCGTCGTTGCCAGGGTTGATCCCAAGATCGCTCTGTTGGATGGCCTTTTCGATCGCGCTCATCGCGCTCTTGTCATACGGCAGGACGACCAAGACGCGAGGCTCCGGCACGCTGAACCCGGCGAGCTGCTGGAGCGGCACATCGCTGCCGTAATAGTCGACCCTGATCTTCTCGACCAGCGCGGGCGTGGCCCGACCGGTGCGAACCGTGGAGAACTCTTCTTTGAGATGAGCGACGGCTTTGGCCATCTTGTCGCGACATTCGGCGATGATCTCCGGTGCCGTCGGCATCTCAGCGCTCCTCAGTGGGGGGAGGGGTTGTGGTGGTATGAGAGCTAGTGCTCACCAGGGTACCGATCAGATCACCCTTGAGCGCTCGGCGGATATTGCCGGGCGTGGACACATCGAAGACCGTGATCGGTAGCTCATTGTCCATACAGAACGTGATCGCGGTGGAGTCCATCACCTTCAGGCCCCGGTTGAGGACCTCGAAGTGAGAGATCGCGTCGAGCTTCACCGCGTTGGGATCGAGGCGAGGATCCGCGCTGTAGACACCGTCGACTCCTGAGTGGGTGCCCTTCAGCACCGCCTCGGCGCCGATCTCGGCGGCGCGCAACGCCGCGGTGGTGTCGGTGGTGAAGTACGGATTGCCGGTCCCGGCGGCAAAGATCACGATGCGACCCTTCTCCATATGGCGGATCGCCCGCAACGGGATATACGGCTCAGCAACCTTCGCCATCGTGATCGCGGTCTGGACCCGAGTGGGTTGGCCCGCTCCTTCGAACGCGTCTTGCAGAGCCAGCGCGTTGATCACCGTGGCCAACATCCCCATGTAGTCGGCCCGAGCGCGGTCCATACCCCGGGTCTTGCCGGCGATGCCCCGGAAGATATTTCCGCCCCCGACGACGATTGCGATCTCGAGATCAAGCTCGCGACGGGACTCCGCGATCTCATTCGCGATCCGCTCCACCACGGTGGCATCGATCCCGAATCCGATGTCCTCAGCAAAGGACTCGCCGGAGAGCTTGAGCACGACGCGTCGGTAGCGGCTCGTGGACACGGCTGGTCAGTCCTCGCCGACCTTGATCCGCACGAATCGGCGAACCGTGACACCCGCTCCGAGACCCGCCACTAGTGAGGCGATCGTGGTCTTGGGCTCTTTGACGAAGCCCTGCTCCAGCAGGCAATAGTCCTTGTAGAACCCGTTGAGGCGACCGGACACGATCTTTTCCATCGCGGCTTCGGGCTTGCCTTCGTTGCGGGTCAACTCGGTGAGGACTTCGCGCTCTTTCTCGATCGCATCAGCCGGGACATCGTCCTTGCTGACGAACCGAGGCTGCGCGCTCGCGATGTGCAACGCGATGTCGTGAGCGACCGCTTTGGCGGCTTCGTTGTCGGGGCTCACGCCGCCCAGCTCGACGAGTACCCCGATCGTGCCACGATCGTTCTGGACGTGCTTGTACGCGTCGAGCACGCCATCGGCTGACTCGAAGCGAGCCGTGCGGCCGAGCTCGACACGCTCACCGAGCTTCGAACCCAGTGCCGCGATGGCTTCGCCGACCGTGGACCCGTCGAAGACTTGGCCGGCGATATCGGCGTCACCGGATTGTGAGATCTGACGCACGAGGGTGCCAACGAAGGCCTTGAAATCAGGGCCTTTCGCGACGAAGTCGGTTTCGCAGTTGAGCTCGACCACAGTCGCGACTCCGGGCTCCACCATCACTTCGATGGCGCCCTGATCTGCGGCACGCCCTTCACGTTTCGCGGCCCCGGACAGGCCCTTCTTGCGCAGCCAATCCTTGGCCGCCTCCATGTCGCCGTCTGATTCCAGCAGCGCCTTCTTGCAGTCCATCATTCCGGCGCCGGTGAGCTTGCGGAGTGAGGCAACGTCCTTCGCGGCAACGTCAGCCATTGGTGGCCTCCCCTGCCGGCTCCGTCACTTCCGCCACTGCCTCGACCGCGGAGGCGTCGGCGGGTGCGTCAGCCTCGGTGTCGGTCTCCGCGACGGCTTCGGTGTCAGGCTCCGCTGCCTTCTGGGCCTTGGCTTCGGCGAGCCTCTGCTCACGCGCCGCCTGCTGGGCGGCAGCTGCATTGCGGGCCTCCGCCTGCTGGGCGTCCCGGACCGCCTGCTCTTCTGGCGTCAACGGCACCGGCTTGGGCGGCTCGGACTTCGTGCCCGGACGTGCGCCACGCTTCTGGGCCATGTGGCGGCCTTCATCCACCGCGTCGGCAATCACCCGACACATCAGGTTGGCCGAGCGGATGGCATCGTCGTTGCCGGGGATGACGTACTGGATGATGTCCGGATCACAGTTCGTGTCGACAATGGCCACGACAGGGATCCCCAAGCGATTCGCCTCGGTGACCGCGATGTGTTCCTGCTTCGTGTCGATCACGAAGATCGCGCTCGGAAGCTTGTCCATATTGCGGATTCCACCGAGGTTCCGGTCGAGCTTCACGACCTCACGGCGGACCTTGAGGCCTTCCTTCTTGATCATCTGTTCGATCTCACCGGTAGCGACCAACCGCTCCATCTCCCGCAGCTTGCCCACGCGAGCGTGCACGGTCTGGAAGTTGGTGAGCATCCCACCGAGCCAGCGGTAGTTCACGTACGGCATTCCACAGCGAGAAGCGAGGTTCTGGATCGGCTCCCGCGCCTGCTTCTTGGTGCCGACGAACAACACGGTGCCACCATCGGCCACGGTGCTGCGGACAAAACGGTAGGCAGTGTCGATGCGTTCCAGCGTCTGCTGCAAATCGACGATGTAGATCCCGTTGCGCTCGCCGAAGATGAACCGACGCATCTTCGGGTTCCAGCGGCGGGTCTGGTGGCCGAAGTGAACTCCGGCGGCCAACAGCTCTTTCATAGTGACAACAGCCACGGATCTGTCCTTCCCTCTGGTTGAACTTCCGCCCGGTCAGCGCCTCCGGAGGATTCCGGCGACGACCATTGGGGACCAGGCGTGCGAGATCCCGACGCCGAAACGGCGGTCGAGTCGGGCGGGAGTGTAGCCCGAGGAGTCCCGAATCCTCCGAGCCCGTAGGTGAACCCGTCATCTTGGGCAGTCGGAGGGGTGGCGTCGACACCTCTCGGCGGCCCGATCCCGGGCGGCCTGCCGCTTGAGCCAGGCTTTGAGTTGTTTTGGGCGGTCGGGGCGCTCCACATCGGTCATGTGATGAGGGACGTAGGACAGAATCTGATGCTGTTGCACCTGGCTCTGAGCGATCACAATGCGCCCCGCTGCGGTGGTACCGATCTGGACGGGGAATCCCGCCCAGTCCCATCGACTGCGGGGCCGACCCGTGGTGGCGAACAGGACGTGAACGCGGACCAAGAGGTCGGTGACGAACACCGACCCGTCCATCACCGCGAGGTCAAGCAAGAACGCGACCCCCGTGAGGGTGTGGGTCCAGCGGCGGGCCCCGGTGGCCAGATCGAGGGCCATCGCGGTGCCCACGCCATCAACCAGAAACACGGATCCATCGGCGACCACCGGTGCGGGATCGACTTTGAAATACGCCGGTGTTGGCGTTTCCCAGCGGAGCTGTCCATCGGTCAGTTGGTAGCCCCGAACCGTGCCCGGCGCATCGAAGGCACCGGCACCGATCACGACGAGTCCGCCGGCGATCGTCGGCGTCCCGCTCCGAGCCGGGAGCGTGTCCGACCAACGCACCGCTCCGGTGCCGGCATCGAAGACCCGCAGGTCAGCATGATCGTTTCGGTCGCTCACCAGTGCCACCGCACCCGTTCCATCAGTGGAGCTCGCCAACTTCCCACGCGGGCTTCCGTCCACCGAGAGCGACCACAGCGACGCGCCCGTGCTGGCGTCGAGGCCGACCACACCGCCGAGTTCCGTTGCTGCAATGGCGACCACCGCGGCCGCCGTCTTCACCAGCGCGACTCCGCGCGCGCGATCCGTGGGCGCGTCGAGAAGACTCCGCCAGCGCCGCGTCCCCGTCGCACGGTCGAGCGCCACGAAACCGTCGAGGGTCCCCACCAGCACCGTCTCCGCGTTCACCGCGAGATAAGGCTCGGCCTGCTCCACCGGCGCCGTCCAACGCACGCGGCCACTCGCGGTGTCATAGGAGACGACCGCGACGGGCGTGATCACGATCGTGTCGGCGTCCGCCACCTTCATGGCTACGGGGTCTGCCACAAGATTCGCGGCCCAGTCACTCGTGAGGTGCTCGAACGGTGCCGCCGCCCCGTTGGGCTTCGGGTCCAGGGCCGAAGCCGACGCCGGTGTGAATGAGCGTCGGACGTCCCCGCCCGATTCGTCGGGGCGAATCGCACTGGCGATCCCGTTGAGCCCGAGCACCACCGCGGTTCCGATCGCCACGATCGCGGCCACCCGGGTCCCCCGCCGCGAGGCCAACGCCCACCCCCGATACCCGGTCACCCTGGCCGAGCGCCCCTTCGGGTTCCGGGCCCGGCGCGTGACAGGCCGATCCCAGAATCCATCGCCGCCATCCAGCAAGCACGCGGCTTGGGTACTGCGGTGACCACCGGTCAAACGCGTCCGCAATCGGGACCGGGCCGATGACCGCGGTACCGGACGCGACGGGAGATCCCCGCCGCTCGGCTGAATATCCCAATCAATCGTCATAGCTACGACCTCCTTGTCGTTGATCTGGTGGTGCGTTCTTCGCTCCTGGTATTGGCAGAACTCATTGGTGCAACACGCGGGGTGCCGATCACGGGATCACCACATCGATCGGACTCTTCAACGCTTGAGCCGCGACGGTGCCCGTAAACAGCTCAGCCCGCCGGATCAGCACCGGTTCGACGACACCGCGAATGCCCTCGAAGAGTCCGACGCACTGAGGTGATCGCAGCTCGAGCGCGAGTCGCACGTCGCGCATGACCGACGGGTCCAAGACGATCGCCGAGTGATCGCCCAACCCATCGGGATTCACCGTCACGGACCGGGCACCCGGGGCTGCCGTTTGCGGCGCCGGCACAACCGGGTCATCCGATGCTCCGAACGACGTGACGTCGAATCCTTCGGGGAGCGGTTTGGCCCAGAGCCGTTTCATCAGGTGAGAACTCGGCGCGAGCTGACGGGTCGACACTCCCCCCGACGGTGGGATCGCGCCGGCCGCGGCCCACTCGGCACCGTCGAGCAGGGCACGTCCGAGGAACGACTCCCGGATCTCGAGACCCGCCTGCGCGAGCGGAGCGCCAAGATGTGGCGACGAAAGCGTCGCCACCGTCCCGAGCGGAGGGAGGCTCCGGTCCGTGGGGTCATAGACGAACTGCATGAAGGCATCGACCACGACGCCACCCTGGGAATGCGCGATCAGGTCGACCTCCACCCCGGGTTGTTCCCGCTGCATTTCCCGCAGCTGGTCTCGGAGCGCAACGGCCTTGCCCAGTAAATCGCCATAGGTGTCATTCGGCTCGTAGGCGCCACCGTCGGGCGCATAGGAAAACCACTCCACTTCGCCCGTGAGGTATCCGAGCGCCTTCGTATCGAGCCCGAACGTCGCTCCGGTCAACGGATCGGTGGAGCTGTTGATCCCGCCAACGGCCATCAGCCGGTGACCGGAGCCAAGGCCGGCCAACGGTGACGACGGTGCCGACCCATTGCTGGTGCAGCTGGCTTGGGCATCCACGTAGGCCATGAACCGGGAGGCCATCGAATGCAGGTCGTCGGCCAACGCGCCCACCGGCGTGCGATCACGCACCAGGTGCCAGAGGGACAGCGACGGTCCGTAGCCCGCCTCGACCAAGACGCCCACGCCCCACTCGGCCCCGCCCAGAGTGGCGCCGAAACCCGCCTTGGTCCCGGACACCAACTGCTCCCACAGGCTCGGTGTCGGCTCCGGGGTCAGGCCCGGAATCGCACGCGGCAGGCGCAGCGAATCGACGAGGCTCCGGGATTCGCTGTGCCGAGCCATGAGCCCGGTCTGGGACGGCTGATGACGGACGGGTGCGAGATGAATGGCCGCGGCGAGGTCGACTGCTCCGAAGAGTGCCATCGGGTCCACGTAGTCCTCGCCAACCCGCACACCGAAGTGCAACACCCCGAACTCATGGTCGGGTCCTGCACCCCCCGCGGTACCCACGGATTCGCCGCGGGCAACATGCTGACCTGCTCGCACGCTCACCGTGGCCAGGAACGACATCGACGTGCGGATACCCCCACCGTGATCGATCACCACGTGAAGGGTTCCGCCCACCGCGCCAGCGAACGTCACCACCCCCGAGCGAGCGGCCTGCACCGGGGTACCGATCGGCGCGGCGAAGTCGACCCCGCGGTGGCCCGCGCCGAAGCGGGACTTGGGGGCGACAAACGGGTGGACGACCCGACCGGGAACCGGACGAGACCAGGCCGACGGCACCCCGGATCCCTCCGCCGCGGCGGGCTCCGCGGCGCGAACCTCGAACGCGCCGAATGAGGAAATGAGCGCGAGTGTCAGCGCGATGAACCACCCGGCAGTGAAACGAAAACCCATCAACGCCTCCCGGGGCGTGAGCGAACACGGAAGGAGGAAGTTCTGGGGGAATTAGACGAGAGTGTACCAATGCCGAACGCCTGCGACAAGCGGCGGCCAAGATGGCCTTCCGGCCGGTCCGGTCATGAAGTGCCTCGCGGTGGCCAGTTCGCGGTGGTCCGCGCTGTTCGTCAGGCGTTCGCGGTGGCGGGCGGTTCGATCAACCGACCGCGGAGCTGCAGAATCGCCTTGGTGTGGATCTGACACACCCGACTCTCGGTGACGCCCAGCACCGTACCGATCTCGGCGAGCGTGAGGGCCTCGTAGTAGTAGAGCGTGAGCACCAAGCGTTCACGGTCGGGCATCCGATTGATGGCATCCGCGAGGAGGTGCTTCATCTCTTCCACCTCGAACGCGGCAACCGGATCGTTGACTTTGTCGGCCACGGTGTCGCCGACGGTGGTGGTACCGCTCCCCTTCTCGCCGGTATTGACCACTTCGTCGAGGGCCACAATGCCGACGAAGCTGATCTGGCTCAAAGTCTGGCTGAGCTCAGCCTCGGAGATGCCCATCTCTGCAGCCATCTCTTTATCGTCCGGTGAACGCTTCAGCTCGTTTTCGAGTTTGGAGTAGGCCCGCTCGATCGCACGGGCCTTCGATCGAATGGAGCGCGGCACCCAGTCGATGGAGCGCAGCTCGTCGATGATCGCGCCCTTGATGCGGCTGATCGCGTAGGTCTCGAACTTGAAACCCCGCTCCGGATCAAACTTGTCGATCGCGTCGATGAGTCCAAAGATTCCGTAGGACACAAGGTCCGACTGCTCGATGCTCTGCGGAAGCCCCGCGGCCACGCGACCCGCCACGAACTTCACGAGTGGGGAGTAGTGCAGGATCAGCCGCTCGCGTGCGTCGCCCGTGGGTACGGACTTGTACTCGCCCCAGAGCACGGCCACCGCCGCAGCGGCCTCGGCTTTGTTCATCACGGTTTCAGGCACGAGGATGCGTCGATTCGTAGACCGCCCGGAGGCGTTCGCGGGTGAGATGCGTATAGATCTGGGTCGTTGCCAGGTCTGCATGTCCGAGCAGCTCTTGCACGGTCCGCAGGTCGGCTCCGCCTTCCAACAGATGAGTAGCGTACGCGTGCCGGAGGGCATGAGGGTGCAATCGCTGCCCATCGGCCAGCGGATGGCGCTCCAGGATCCGGCGGGCGTCTCTCGGACCGAGCCGCCGACCCCGCCGATTCAGGAAGACCGCGCCCCGTGGGGTCTCCTCGGATTCGAGGAACGGGCGGCCGTCCCGGGTCCAGCGTTCGATGGCAATTGCGGCCGGATCGCCGAGTGGTACCCGGCGAACTTTCGCGCCCTTTCCGAGCACGGTGAGCAGGTTCCGGCCGAGATCAAGATCGGTGGCGTCCAGGCCACAACACTCCGACACCCGGATTCCCGTCCCATAGAGCAGCTCGAGGACGGCGAGATCGCGCAGCGCAACCGCGTGGGCGATGGCGTCTCGGTCGTCGTCGTCATGGGCGCGGTCGCCGACTTCGTCGTGATCAGCACTGAGGACACCGGCCGCGGCGGCGGCCTCATCGATCATCGCGGCCGCCTCCGAGATCCGGGGCACCCGAGGAAGCCGGCTGGGGCCTTTCGGTGAGCGCAGCGTCCGACCCGGATCGGTGATCAAAACACCGTGACGCGTGAGGTAGCGCAAAAAGGCGCGGATCGCGGCGGCCTTGCGGGACACGGTCGGTCGAGCAAACCCACGAGTGTTGAGGTAGCCGAGGTACCGCCGCAGCGTGGCGTGGTCCAGCACGGTCGGGCTCTGACATCCACCACGGTCGGCCCACGTCACGAACTGGCGCACATCGCGGGTGTACGCGTCGACGGTATGCGGGCTCTGCGCGGTGAGCGACGTCACGAAGCCGTCGACATCCCAGGACATCCACCCGACGCTAGCGGTGGCCACGATCCGGGTATGGCCATTCCGCAACGGAATCGCTCAGATCTCGCTCGACCGAACGAGTTTCGGCCCCCACGGCCGTCCGGCAGTTGCTCACCCGAAATCGATGGTCATACCCCACCACTACTGTGCATCGTGCCGTCGAGGTTGCCGCGGCATCAGCACCACCCGCACGCACGGCCCTCCTGCAGGTATTCGTCGATACGAACTGTCCAGGAGGTCTGTGGTGCTCGCCACGATCCGGAGTGCAACGCTGCTTGGCGTCGAGGGTCATCCCGTCGATGTCGAGGTCCATGTCTCGAACGGAATGCCCGGCTACACCGTGGTCGGCCTCCCCGATACCGCGGGTCGGGAATCCCGCGAACGCGTGCGGGCCGCGCTGTTGTCATCGGGGATTCCCTGGCCCCAGAAACGCATCACGGTCAACCTCTCGCCGGCCACAGTGAAAAAGACCGGTGCGGGCCTCGAACTCGCGATCGCGCTCGGCCTGCTCGTGAGCGAGTCCGAACTTCCTCCGGATTGCCTCGAAGGGGTCGGCGTACTCGGAGAGCTCGGCCTCGACGGTTCGCTGCGCCCTGTCCCGGGCACGCTGGTCCTCGCCGACGCGTTGCATCAACCCGGCAACGGCGCGAGTTCGGGCACCGGGTGTGGCGTCGATGTGGTGATCGTGCCACCTTCGAACGCGCATGAAGCCGGGCTGGTCCCCGGCCTCACGATCCGCACTGCGCCCACGCTCGGCTGCCTGCGGGAGTGCCTCAAGGGGGAAGAGCCGTGGCCCGATGTTGGACCCGCGCCCACCAACGATGAACACCTCGACACCGAACCGGTTGATCTCGCCGAAGTGCGGGGGCTCACCACCGCTCGGCTGGCCCTCGAGATCTCCGCGGCAGGCAGCCACCACCTGTTGCTCGCCGGTCCGCCGGGCTGTGGCAAAACGATGATGGCCCGCCGGCTCCCCACGATCCTCGCTCCACTCGACGAGGACGAAGCGATCGAGGTCACGCGCATCGGATCGGTCTGTGGTGGCGCACCACCCACCCGCCTCGCGATTGCCCGACCGTTCCGCGCCCCTCATCACACCGCCACCACTCCCGCGCTCGTCGGCGGCGGCGCGGGCCGGCCCCGGCCCGGAGAAGTCACCCGGGCTCATCGCGGGGTGCTCTTTCTCGACGAACTCGGAGAGTTCCCGCCGGTCGCGCTCGACGCGATGCGACAACCCCTCGAGGAAGGTGTGGTCCGCATCGCGCGGCAGGGCGCGAGCCTGAGCTTTCCGGCATCGTTCGTACTGATCGCCTGCACCAACCCCTGCCCGTGTGGACGGATTGCGAGCGAATGCCATTGCAGCGACGCGCAAAAGGCCCGCTACTCCCGACGGTTGAGCGCACCACTGCTGGATCGGTTCGATCTTCGGCTCCGGATCACCGGGCCCACGGCCCACGATCCTCCGGGCGAAACCTCGGCCACCGTCGCGGCGCGGGTTGCCGACGCGGTGCTTCGCCAGCGTGAACGGTTTCGCGGCACTCCATGGCGGTGGAACCGCGAGATCCCCGCCAACCTCATGGACCGATACGCCGGACTGGGCGGCGACGCCCTCGATGCATGGCATCACGTGGTGGAAGACGGACTGCTGACCGGGCGCGGTGCGGCCCGAGTCCGGCGTGTAGCGCGCACGATCGCCGACCTCGCCTATTCCGGGCTGATCGAAGGCGAGCACGTCATCCTCGCCGCCTCGCTCCGCCAGGACGTCCCGTGAACCCGACGGTCGGTACCAACGCGTCAGTCCGCGACCAAGCCGCTCTGAGTGATCGACAGGTCGCGGCGGCCACCCTCACGGCACTCCCTCGTATGGGACCGGCAACGCTGCGTCGCCTCCTCGGAGCCTGGCCGAACCCGGTGGACGCTGTCGCCGCCCTGCAGACCGACCGCGCGATCACGGTGCTCCGTGAGGGTCGTCCCGACTCCCGTCGTGATCCGCGCGAACTCGTCCGGCAATGGCGCACGCGTCTCGACTCCGCTTCGATGGCTGAGTTTCTCCGGTCCCGTGCCACCCGCGTCTACGTGACCGGCGATCACACCTTCCCGATCGACACCGGACTCGCGAACTACCCCTCGGTATTACTTGCGGAGGGCGACCGGCCCGATGCGTTAGACCGCCCGCGCGTCGCGGTGGTCGGGACGCGCGCCGCAACACCGCATGGCCTCACTGATGCGTACGAACTGGGCGGGGTGCTGGCACAGGCCGGGGTCACGGTGGTCAGTGGGCTCGCGATCGGCATCGACGGCGCCGCGCACGAGGGTGCGCTCGACGCGCACGGGACCGCGATCGGCGTGCTCGGCACCGGTCTCGATGTTGCCTATCCACGCCGGCATCGCAACCTGCACGATCGCGTGCGCAGGAATGGACTGTTGATCACCGAGTATCCGTACGGCACCGGACCGCACCCCGGTCGCTTTCCCGCGCGTAACCGCATCATCGCCGCCCTCGCTGATGTGGTGGTGGTCGTCGAAGCCACGGCCACCGGCGGCGCCCGCATCACCGCGGATTACGCGATCGAGTACGACCGCGACGTTTGTGTCTATCCCGGGTCCCGCCGGAACCCCTCCGCACGCGGCACGAACGAGTTGCTCCACACCGCGCACGTGGTCATGGAACCCGAAGATGTGCTGGGGGTGCTCGGACTCACTCCCGGCGATCGGCGCGCACCCGCGGCCAGCACGGTCGCGGGCGCGACCCGTGAGGAACAAGCCATCCATCGCGCGCTCGGCGGCGAGCCGGCGACGGTGGACGAACTCACGAGCCGGACCGGGCTGGAGCCGGGTCCCCTGGCGGTCGCCGTGGCGGGATTGGTACGCGGCGGCCGGATCCGCCGGGCGAATGGCCTGCTCTGGCCACTCTGAGACACCGTTCGTCAAGTCTCGGACGGGATCCGCCGATCAACCACAAGTGAAACTGCAGCGATGCCCATACGACGGGACCGAACTTGACCTCGGCCAGTACTCCGGGGGGTCATACCTGCTGACCTGCACGGCGTGTCGCGCCGAGTGGGAAGCGCACAACTCGCTCGTGCGGCGAACTGCCGAGCCCGACTGGGACCGAGCGCGGGCGGCACGCACCGCCACCGCCGCGGCCGCGGCCGCGGCGAAGTCCAACCCCTTCGGACAGTTGACGCCGGCGTCGTAGACCGACACCCGTTGGTCACCACTACGGTGAGCCGATGGGAATGAATCCACTCCGCGGCAGGGTCGCGCACCGCGGCGATGTGCTGTTCGTGGTGGCCGGCGTTGCGGTCGTCCTCGCGTTGGTCATCTGGGCGATGAACGGATAACGGTTGTCCCACTCATGACTGCCGAAGACTTCACCGTCCAACATATGCAGCCCTACCAAGCAGTCAAGGAATACCGCTGTCCGGGCTGTGATCACGAGATCCGCGCCGGTGAAGGCCACAAGGTGGTGATACCGGTCCTCGCACCCGAAGACCGGCGTCACTGGCACACCGGTTGCTGGCACCGCGAGGAGCGCCGGCGCTGAGGGGGAACCGCTGACTCGCGTGCTGTCGGTTCAGAACGCGGCTTCGAAGACGTCGATCGTGGGCTCCGCATCGCGTGGCGCCAGGATCGACACCACATCGAATCGCAACGATCGCGCCGCTTGGTCGTGCTGTTCGAGCCACTGACCTGCGAGGCGCCGAATGCGCTGCTGCTTCTCGCGCGTCACCGCTTCGACTCCCGCTCCGAACGCATCGGAGCTGCGCGTCTTGACCTCGCAGAACACCAAGGTGCGCTCCCGTTCGAGCACTAAGTCGAGTTCACCGCTGCGGGTACGCCAGTTGCGATCGAGCACCGTGTAGCCGTGCTCCACGTACCACTGCTCCGCAAGGAGTTCACCGCGAGCACCGAGCGCTCGCCTGTTCACAGCTCCTTGCCCGTGAGCTCCTCGATATTCACGTCCTTGAACGTCACGACGCGCACGTTGGCAACGAAGCGCGCCGGGCGATACATGTCCCAAACCCAGGCATCTTGCAGCTCGAGCTCGAAATACACCGCGCCGTTCTCGGTGCGCACATCCATCTTCACCGTGTTCGTGAGATAGAAGCGGCGCTCGGTCTCCACCACGAAAGAAAACATGGGAAGCACATCGCGGTATTCGCGATACAGCTGGAGCTCGATCTCGGTCTCGTACCGCTCGAGGTCTTCGGCACTCATGCGCGGCAATGCTCCGCAAGCGTCATCCGGGCCAGTGTAGGTGCACCCAACATCGGTTCAGGTGTCTCGTGCCGACCGACGGACACACCCGACAATCAGAACCGCTTCTCTTTGACCTTCGCGGCTTTCCCGATGCGGTCGCGTAGGTAGTACAACTTGGCCCGCCGAACGTCGCCGCGGGTTGCCACTTCGATCTGCGCCACGATCGGCGAGTGGACCGGGAAGGTCCGCTCGACCCCGACGCTGAAGCTGACCTTGCGAACCTTGAAGGTCTCGCGCACACCGGCGCCTTTGCGGCCGATGACGACGCCCTGGAACACCTGGACCCGCTGACGATTTCCTTCGACGACACGGACGTGCACCTTCACGGTGTCGCCGGGCCCGAAGTCGGGGATGTCGTCGCGCAATGCGGCGCGGTCGACCATATCGGTGGGGTTCATGGCGCGTTCAGTCCTTCAGGAAGATCTGCGGAAGCGGGCGATGCTAGCCGGGTTCGTCGGGATTCGAGAACTCGTCGAGCAACTCCTGATCTTCCTGACCAAGCCCGTTCACCCCACCCACGATCAGATCCGGTCGGCGCTCGAGCGTGCGGCGCAGCGCCTGGGCCCGCCGCCACCGTTGAACCCGGGCATGATCCCCGGAACGGAGCACTTCTGGCACCGACCAGCCCCGGAAGTCCGCGGGACGCGTGAACTGGGGGTACTCGAGGCGACCAGAGGAGAAGGACTCATCCACGGCAGATTCGTCGTTTCCCATCACGCCCGGAACCAGGCGGGTTACCGCCTCAATCACCACGAGCGCAGCCGCTTCCCCGCCAGCGAGGACCACATCACCGACCGACAGCTCCCCATCGCAGAGGTGATCGGCGACTCGTTGATCCACCCCTTCGTACCGGCCACACACCATCGAAAATCCGCCGGTCGCGGCGAGTTCACGAGCGAGCGACTGATCGAAGGGCCGACCGCCAGCTGCGAGCAGCCACAACGGACGGGGCGGATCTGCAGCTTCCACGGCCGCGAAGAGTGGTTCGGGCCGCATGACCATTCCCGGCCCGCCCCCGAACGGCGAGTCATCCACACTGCGGTGGCGGTCGGTGGTGTGGTCGCGCGGATCGTGCAGGCGCACATCGAGCACGGCGGTCTCGCGAGCACGGCCGATCAGCGCGAGATCGAGCGGACCTGCGAGGTATTCCGGGAAAATCGTGAAGACGTCGATCCGCACGCTGTCAGTCCAAGAGTCCCGCGGGCACGTCGACCACCAGGACTCCCGGCGAACGATCGACCAGAAAGGTCAATGGCACCAATCGATCGCCGTTGAGCACCAGGAGATCACTCGCCGGGTTTGCTTCGATCGCGATCACTTCACCGAGACGCACACCGGCCGGATCACGAACCTCCGAGCCCACGAGATCATGAATCCACAACTCGCCATCATCGGTGGTGGGCATCGGATCGGCGGTGAGCACCACACCGAGCAGCGCTTCGGCGGCATTGCGATCCGAGACCGCTTCGAACGTGACGAGCCATCGGTGCTGATGGGGTCGTGCGGCGGTGACCACCAGCCGTCGTTCCTGCGCGTACAGGACCGAGCCTGGAGCAAGACGCTCTTCGCGATCAGACGTGAAGGTCACCGCGAGTTCACCGCGAAGTCCGTGGGCTCGTCCAATGCGACCCACCTCGAGGCGGGACGCGTTCACCGCGCTACTCGACGATGTCAACCGAGGCGCGAATGTCCTCAGCTGCACCCGCGGCGCGGGTGACTTGGCGCAGGGCCTGCACCACCCGTCCGCGCTTGCCGATGAGGCGACCCATATCGCTCTTGTCAGCATGCACGATGATCGACACCTCGCCACGACGCTCGGTCATCTCGACCTCGACCGCATCGGGCTCATCGGCGATCGAACGGGTCACGTGCTCGACGACCGCTTTCGCTCGGCCACCGATCATGCGATTGCCGTCATCATCGTCATGGTCATCGTGTTGGTCATCGTCGTGGTCCTCGTGGTCGCTCACGAAGCGTCGCCTTCGTCGGTGACCGCGTCGGTCTCAGCGGCGGGTTCCGGCGTGTCGGCCGCAGCTGCGGCGGCGGCAGCAGCAGCCGCCTCCTTCGCTTCGACCGCGGCTGCTTCTGCTGCAGCCTTCGCTTCTGCTGCGGCCGCATCTGCGGCAGCCTTGGCTTCGATCGCCGCGGCTGCGTCCGCCTTGGCTTTCGCTTTGGCTTCCTCATCGCGGGCGGCCGCGTGGCCCTTCGCCCGGCGCACTGCGACCTTGGCGGCCGTCGACTGCGAAGTCCGTGCGGACTCGTATTGCTCCCAGAGACCGGAACCCACGAGGAGACGGTGGACCTGCTCCGTCGGCTGAGCACCCTTACTCAACCAGGCGAGCACTTTCTCGTCGTCCACCGTGAACGCCGAAGGATCCTGGCGCGGCTGGTACAGGCCGATGATCTCGATATAACGGCCGTCGCGCGGGCTGCGACCGTCGGCAACGACAACGCGATACGTCGGCTGCTTTTTCTTGCCAACGCGCATGAGACGAATTTTCACGGACACGTGCGGGGATTTCCTCTCCGAAAGGGACTTGCACCGCCGGGCGGCACGAGGGAACCAGGCTAGTGGAACTCCACCCGGGGATGTCAGTTGAGGACCAAGAGGATGCGCTGACGCCATCAGCCTTCTTGAAGCTGGCTCAAATCCATCCCGCCGAGATTGCGCAGCTTCGGGCGCTTCCCGCCGCCGGTGAGGGACTTCATCATCTGTTGAACCTGCTTGAACTGCTTCAACAGCGCATTGACCTCTGTGGTCGAGGTCCCGCTTCCTTTCGCGATGCGCAACCGTCGAGATCCGTTGATCAGCGACGGGTCGCGGCGCTCCGCCACTGTCATCGAGCAGATGATGGCCTCCACCCGGTCGATCTCGCCGTCATCGAGCTCCGCGTTCCGCAGCTCCTTGGGCATCCCCGGCAACATCTTCATCAGGTTGCCGATGGGACCCATCTTTCGGACTTGACGCATCTGCTCCAAGAAATCTTCGAGTGTGAACTGTCCGGTACGGAGCTGCTCTTGGGCTTTGAGGGCGACTTCGGCGTCGAAGGTCTCTTCGGCTTTTTCGATCAGCGTGAGCACATCGCCCATGCCGAGGATCCGGCTCGCCATCCGATCGGGATGGAACGGTTCGAACTCTTCGAGTTTCTCTCCGGTCCCCACGAACAGGATCGGCTTCCCCACCACTTCCTTCACCGAGAGCGCAGCCCCACCGCGCGCATCACCGTCGATCTTGGTGAGGACGATGCCGTCGAGGCCCACCGCCTCGTCGAACGCGGTGGCAACGTTGACCGCTTCCTGGCCGGTCATCGCGTCAACCACGAGGAGCGTGTTCGTGGGTTGCACGGTGTCACGGATTTGGCGCAGTTCGAGCATGAGCTCGGTATCCACTTGGAGTCGGCCTGCGGTGTCGACGATCACCACGTTGCGGCCGAGTCGCGCCGCTTCGTCCAGCGACGTGCGCGCCACTTCGACCGCGTCTTGGGGACCGTCGTCCGGCGCCGACCACACCGGTACATCCACGCGGCGGCCGAGCACTCGGAGCTGCTCGACGGCGGCGGGGCGTTGCAGGTCGGCCGCCACGAGGAGCACCTGCAGGCCCTGGCTCTTCAGCTGACGCGCGAGCTTGCCCGCGGCCGTGGTTTTTCCCGAACCCTGCAGGCCACACAGCATCACCACGGTGGGCGGCTTGGAGTTCATCGCGAGCTTGCCGGACGTTCCACCGAGGGTGGTGATGAGCTCGTCGTGGACGATCTTGATCACTTGCTGAGCGGGGCTCAGGCTCTTTTGCACCTCAGCGCCGTTGGCCCGCTCCTTGAGCCGATCGATGAGCGCTTTGACGACCTTGACGTTGACGTCGGCTTCGAGCAGGGCCAGCCGGATCTCCCGAGCCACCGCGTCGACATCGGCTTCCGTGAGCTTCCCCCGGCTGCGCAGGCGCGTGAAGATCCCGTCGAAGCGTTCGGTGAGGGCGTCAAACATGGCCCGGCGAGTATAGGAAGTCGCCCGCGAAACCCCGGACCAGGCGATCGATTAGAACAGCGCGGCGATGAACTCTGCGGGGTCGAAGGCAATGAGGTCATCCGCGGTCTCGCCCACGCCCACCACCTTCACGGGGATCCCGAGCTCACTTTGGATGGCGAGCACGATCCCGCCTTTCGCAGTGCCATCGAGCTTCGTGAGCACCACCCCCGTCACATCAACCGCCTCTGCGAACTGACGCGCCTGGGTCAACCCGTTTTGACCGGTGGACGCGTCGATCACGAGGAGCACTTCGCGCAGCGCGCCTTCGGTCTTGTCCACGATGCGCCGGAGTTTCTTCAACTCCTCCATCAGATTGACCTTCGTATGCAGCCGACCCGCCGTGTCCACGAGAACGAGATCGGCCCCGCGCGTCGACGCCGCGCTCATCGCGTCGAACACGATCGATCCCGGATCGGCGCCGTCTTGACCCCGCACGATCTCGGCCCCGGTTCGCTGCGCCCAGTGCGCAAGTTGTTCGGCCGCGGCGGCGCGGAATGTATCGGCGGCGGCCAACACGACCCGGCGCCCGGCCTCCACCTCGCGCTGCGCCAGCTTGGCGATGGTGGTGGTCTTTCCCACCCCGTTGACCCCCACGAACATCCACACACTCGGCGCCGGCGCACCGAGATGGAGCTCGCGATCCGGACCGTCGAGCAGGGCAACCAACTCCTCCCGCAACAGCTCGATCACGCGCTCAGGATCGGTGGCCTTCTCGGTCAACGCCTGTTCCCGCACCGCGTCGATGACTTTCGTGCTGGTGGGCACCCCCACATCCGCGAGGATCAACGCTTCCTCGAGCTCATCCCAGGTTTCATCGTCGACGGTGCCGCGCCCCGTGATCCCCGAAAACGCGCCGGCAAACGCGGCGCGGGTCTTCCCTAACCGGTCCCGCAGCCGCGGCTTGACCCGCTCGGGTTTCTCGGGTGCTTCCTCCGGCCGCTGCTCGACCGCAGTTTCGGTATCGGGGGTTTCGGTATCGGGCGGCTCGAGGACCGTCGTTCCCGCGGTTGGGGGAACCGGTCGTCGCGGCGGACGACTGGCCGGCTTCGTAGAGGGCGGCTTCGTAGGCGGTGCCTGGCGGGCGGACCGTCGGGACAGGTACACGCCGCCCACCGCGAGGAAGATCGCAAGGGCGAAGATCAGAATCAGTACGAGGGGATCCATCGGCGAGCGATGCTAACGGTGCGACGCGCTACGCCATCGGACTCCGGGGCAACCGCGACCGGACCGAGGCCGCGCCCGGCGTTTGATGTCAGGTCCCGTGGGGCGGCGACCCCTCCGGCCGGTCGGTGATCACGCTGCGCCGCCGGGGCGGACCCCTGCAGCGTCGAGCGCCGCCTTCACCCGGGCGCGCAACTCGCGTGCCACCTTCCACTGTTCCAACGGCTTCGTCTTCACTCCGAGCCGGATCAGCACCTGGTCGTTGGTGATCTGTTCCACACCCAACATCTCGGGCTCATCGACCACAAGCGGCCCAAACACCGGATCGGCGCTCAGCGACTTAGCCGCGCCCGCGATCGCTTCCTGGGCCACGGTGAGATCGGAGTCATAGGCGATGGCGATGTCGAGCAACGCTCGGGCCCACTGCTGGCTCTTGTTGCCCACTCGACGAATCTCACCGTTCGGAACATGCCACACCACACCTTCGATGTCGCGCAGGCGGGTCGTGCGCAAACTCACACCCTCGACCGTGCCCGTGGCGACACCGGTGTCGATCACATCTCCCACTCCGTATTGGTCCTCGACCAACATGAAGAGTCCAGCGATGAAGTCGCGTACGAGCGATTGGGAACCGAAGCCCACCGCGACACCGATGATGCTGGCACCGATCCCGATCGCGGCAAGATTCACGTTCAGCGTGTCGAGAATCATGACGAACGCCGTTGCCCAGATCAGTGCGGCCACGAGGCTGCGCAGCACTGCACCAATGGTCTCCGCCCGCAGCGCACGCCGAACGGTGGGCACCGGACCGGTATCCAACAGCGCGACGCCGCTGCGGCGCCGGAACTTGTCGAACCGCTCGGTCGCGCCATCCTGGGAGAGGCGGCGCACCACGCGTCGGATCAGCAGGCGCGCCACCCGCACCACGAGATACGAGATGACCAAGATCATCAGGATGCGGAAGGGTTTGGACAGGTCGTCGGCCACCTGCGCCGCGCGAGCGCTCCCGGTGATGTCGTGCACGGTGGAGCACAACCACGCCTGCGTGCCGGCTGGACCGCACGCGTTGACGAGTTCGACTTCGTCCGCGCCGGCCGCCGCGAGAGGAATCATGACCAGCTCAGGTGAGCACGATCTCGCCACGCATGCGCTGACTCACAACCTTGGTTGAGCCACCCGGAGCCAT
Organism: Acidimicrobiia bacterium; assembly: GCA_046598395.1. Taxonomy (GTDB): domain Bacteria; phylum Actinomycetota; class Acidimicrobiia; order IMCC26256; family JAENVU01; genus JAENVU01. The sequence continues at coordinate 40,849 of JBKJIQ010000027.1, read as the reverse complement.
CGATACGCCATACAGGCAATCGCCGGCCTCCATCGTGCGTTTCTGGTGCGAGACAATGACCAGCTGCGCCTCATTGCGGAACTCGTGGACCAGGTCGAGGAACCGGTGAAGGTTCACGTCGTCGAGCGCGGCCTCAACCTCGTCGAGCAAGTAAAACGGCGACGGCCGCGACCGGAACACCGCAAAGAGGAACGCCATCGCGGTGAGCGAGCGCTCGCCACCGGACAGCAGCGACAACCGCTTCGTGTTCTTGCCGGACGGGCGCGCTTCCATCTCGATCCCAGTGTTCAGCAAGTCGTCGGGATCGGTCAGGAACACGCGACCCGAACCTCCCGGGAACAGCGTCGTGAACAGCTGTCCGAAGTTTTCTTGGACGTCGTTGAACGCACTTTCGAACACGGTGACGATCTCGATATCCACCGCCTTGATCACGCGCATGAGTTCTCGGCGACTGTTCTTCACGTCGTCTAACTGGGCCACGAGGAAGTCATGCCGTTCCTGCAGCGCTTCGTACTCCTCCAGTGCAAGGGGGTTGATCGGCCCCATCACCCGCAAATCGCGATCGAGGTCACGGGCCCGCCCGGCGAGCGTGGTGCCCTCCGGAACTTCGGGGGCGCCCGCATCGATCGCGAGGCCTGGTTCGCAATCGAAATCCGCACGGATCCGTTCGACGGCCGCTTCGAGCCGCATCCGGTTCTCTGCCTCTTCGACCTCGCGGCGCTGCTGGCGTTCGCGTACTCCGGCCAGTTCGTGCTCCTGACTCTTGCGCTGACCGCGCAGTTGCTCGAGTCGACCACCAGCGGCACTCGCCCGCTCGGATTCGAGCCGTCGTTGCTCGCGCAACGACGAGAGCACCGCGTCGACGCGCCCACCCAAGTCGGCGAGCCGATGATCGACGGCCTCGTACGCGTTGCCCTTCATCAGCAACGACGTTCGGTATCGCTCGGCTTCGGCCTTCGCCTCAGGATCGCGGGCCAACCGTTCTTCAACCTCGGCCAACCGGCGGGTGAGCATCGACCGTCGCTCATCCAAGGCCGCAACCCGCACGGCATAGGCCCGTCGAACCCCATCGACCGCCACCTCGCGGGCGACGAGTTCGGCCAACGTAACGGCGCGCACTTCGGCTCGGAGCGCAGCATCGGCCTCGGCCGCCTCCAGTTCGGGGATCCGGGCCTCCAACGCGGCCAGACGCGCCCGCTCGGTCGAGGCGGAGTCCAAGAGCCCCACCCGCTGCGCGCTCGCACTCTCGATTTCCTCCGCTCGGGTATCGCGTTCGGTACTCAGGCGCCCAACATCACCATGACTGCGGTCATGCGCGCTGCGAGCCGAGCGCTCCACTTCGGCCGCACGGTGCTCGGCGTCACGCGCACTCGCGATGGCAGCACGGGTCGCGTCCACTGCGCGCCGAGCCGTGTCCCGAGCTTCCACCGCTATTTCCGCGGCCGCGATGGCTTCGTCGAGCGCAGCGCGCGTCACCCCCGCGGCCTGATCGCCACCAAACCGCCAGGCGCGACCGCCACCGAAGCGGTCTCCGGAACGGGTCATGATCGTGAGGTCGGGGTTCTCAATCGCGAGGTCCATTGCGGCGCGCCAGTCGGCGTCGGCCAGCACCACGCCCGCGAGCGTGCGGGCGAGCGTCGCTTGGAGCCCGGGGAGACTCGTGCGGACACAACTCGCGAGCGGCCGGGATCCCGCAGGAGCGATGGTCGCACCCGTGGTGACCGCAGTGTCATTGGCATCGAGGACAAGGAGCCAGGCCGAGGTGTCACCCACCGCTAGGCGCTCCACCGCGGTACGCGCTTCATCGCGACCCGAGACGATCAGCGATCCCATGGCGTCGCCCAGCGCGGCGCCTACTGCTTTCTCCGCTCCGTCTTCGATCACGAGGTGGTTCACGAGCGCCCCGGCGACCCCAACCATGCCGTCGAGCACGCTCGCGGCCTCCGCGTCGCTCGTGGCATCGAGCGCCTGGGCCAACGCATCAGCGCGCGCCTGCCAACGACTCGCGTTGGATTCCACTTCCCGCCATCGTGTCTCCGCATCGGCATGATGCGCTTCGGCCTCGGCCCGAGCGCGGGTGGTGGCTGCCGCGGCCTCGGTCGCAGTGGGAAGCGTGCTCGCAGCAGTCTCCAAGCGCTCCACCGCAGTGGTCAGGTCGAATACCAGCTGGGTCTTCTGCGCCTCGACCCCGCGCACCCGCCGATCGAAGCGTTCCAACTCGGCGTCGATCCGTGCCAATCCGTCGAGGCGGGCCGTGATCTCACGGCGGACCGCTTCGGTCTCCGATGCGGGATCGGTCTCATCGTCCGCCACGCCGAGTTCGGCCCGCTCCTGCGCGAGCGCTCGCTCCGCGGCTTCCACTTCGAGGCCTTGTTCCGTGAGGGCACCCGCCTGCGGTTCGAGGGCATCGAGCTCGGCGCGTACCGCGCCGGCATCTGCAACCAAGGTCTCCACCACACCGATATCGGCCGCGGCCGCGAGTTCACGCTCCAAGCCGCGTCGGCGTTCTTCCACGAGCGCACGCATGCCTCGGGAGCGTTCCCGCAATGCTTCAACCCGTGCGAGTGCGTCGGCGACGTCGCCTTGCCCAACATCGGTGAGCGCTCGCTCCGCGTCGAGCACGGAAACATCGAGCTCACGCAAGCGCGCCTGAATCGTGGCCTCTTCGCGTGCGAGTTCGTGAGCGGCCTCGCGCAAGCGAGTGGTCTTGGCCTGCAATCCGGCGAGTTCTCGACCTGCGAGATGGAGCCTGATTGCGGCGAGCTCGTCGACCACACCATCGTGACGGCGGGCCGCGTCGGCCTGCTTCTGGAGCGGCCCCAGCCCGCGTCGCACCTCGCGGAGCAAATCGTTGAGCCGAACCAGGTTGCCTTCGGTCGATTCGAGACGCCGTTCGGCTTTTTCGCGGCGCTTGCGGAACTTCAGCACGCCGGCCGCTTCTTCGATGACCGCACGGCGATCTTCGGGGCGCGAGTTCAACACCGCATCAAGCTGGCCTTGGCCCACGATCACGTGTTGCTGGCGCCCGATACCACTATCGGAAAGGAGTTCTTGAATGTCGAGGAGCCGACACGGTGCGCTGTTGATTGCGTACTCGGAATCACCGTTGCGAAACAAGGTACGCGTGATCGTGACCTCAGAGAACTCGATCGGCAACATGTGAGAGCTGTTGTCGATTGTGAGCGCGACCTCGGCGCGGCCGAGCGCCGGACGATCAACCGTCCCGGCAAAGATGACATCGTCCATCTTGCCGCCGCGCAGCGTCCGAGGACCTTGCGCGCCGAGGACCCACGCCACGGCGTCGACCAAATTCGATTTTCCGGACCCATTCGGGCCTACAACGACCATGACGCCGGGTTCGAACTCGAGGACAGTCTTGTCCGCGAATGACTTAAACCCGCGCAGGGTCAGCGACTTCAGGAACACTCCGCAGCTCCTCTGTGACTGATTCCCGAGCGTAGCGACGGGCGCCGGGCGCGCGAGGGACCCGGCGCCACGTTTCTGAGTCCGGTCACACCTGGCAGAACGGGCAGAAGAATGTGGAGCGACCCGCAACCTTCTCCCGCACAATTTCACGACGGCACCGCAGGCACGATTTCCCCTCGCGGGCATAGACCTGATGGTGGTCCTGGTAGCTGCCCTTGCGCCCGAACAGGTCCACGTACTGCTCATCGGCGAGTGAAGAACCTCGGTACTTCACGCCGTCCTGGAGCACCTCCACCACTGCCCGATAGAGGCGCCGCACCTCTTCGGGCCGCAACGCATCGCTCATGTGATCCCAGCGCAGCCCCGCGTGATGGAGGATCTCGTCGGAGTAGATGTTGCCGATACCGGCCAAGAACTTCTGGTCCATCAGCACGAGCTTGAGCTTGCCGTGACGCTGCGCCAACAGCTCCCCGAAATAGTCCCAGCTCATCGCGGATTCGAGCGGGTCGATCCCAAGGTGACCAAGTTCTTCGACCTCGGTCTCGATACCCACGAGCGGAGTGACGAACATCTCACCGAAGGTACGCGGATCGATAAACCGCAGTTGACCTCCGACGGTGAACGTGATCACCACGTGGGTGTGCTTCTCAAGCGGTTCCTTCGCGCCAGCCGCTCGGCGCAGCTGACCCGACATGCCGAGGTGGATGACCAGCACTTCGCCGTCGTCGAGCTTGCAGAGCAGGTACTTGCCTCGGCGCACGACGCCCGTGAATTTGCGACCTTCGAGCGCGGAGGTGAAGGGCTTGCGCTGGCGGTACCGGCGAATTGAACGCATGCCGGTCACCTCGACCGACTTCACCTTCTTGCCTGCGATCTCCTTGTCCAAGTCGCGGCGTATCACCTCGACTTCAGGGAGTTCCGGCATCCTGCACCCCTCCGCAACCGGTCGAAACCGGCGACTGTGTTGATCCATTCACTGTGCCCGCATCCGTGGCCGACAACAGCACCCACGCAGCTCGCGCCGCGGCTTGCTCTGCTTGTTTCTTCGATCCACCCTCGCCCCGACCATGGTCCTCACCGTTGACGATTACCGTGGCGAAGAACCGCTTCGCATGATCCGGACCCTCATCGCGTACGTGGTATCGCGGCAACCGATCAAACCGTTGCGCCGCGAGTTCCTGCAACCGCGTTTTGTAGTCGTCGCCCCCGGGGCCGGTGGCGGCTTCCACAATCCGATCGTGGAGCAGCCCCATGACCACCATGCACGCGGCGTCCATCTCACCGTCGAGGTACACCGCCGCGATCACGGCCTCCATCGCGTCGGAGAGGATCGATGGCTTCTCGCGTCCGCCCGAACCGTCCTCACCCTTCCCAAGGCGCAGACACGGTCCGAGCGAAATCTCCGCGGCGACCGCCGCCAGCGTCTCTGCGTTTACGACCGATGCTCGCACTTTGGCGAGCTCACCCTCTTGGTGCATGGGGTAGGTGCGAAAGATGAAATTGGTGACGACTACCCCGAGCACCGCGTCGCCGAGAAACTCGAGCCGTTCGTTCGAGCTGTCCTCCGGGTGCTCCGCGCACCACGAACGGTGCGACAACGCCTGCTCGAGTATCGCGTCGTCGATGAACGACCACCCCAGGAGCGACTCGAAGCGGGCGCGGTCTTCAGGCTGCATCGGTGGAAGCGGCGATCAGGCCGCGGTCCCTCCGAGGCGGGAGACCACATAGTCCACTGCGTCACGCACCGTCACGAGATCGCCAAGGTCTTCATCGTCGATCGTGAACCCCACCGTGCGCTCTCCGAGATCTTCTTCGAGTGCCTCCACGAGCTCGATGAGGGCCAAGGAGTCGGCGTTGAGGTCATCTGCGAACTTCGATTCGAGGGTGATCGTGGCGTCGTCGATCTCGAGAATTTCGCTGAGATGAGATCGAACCACGCCGAACACTTCGGTCGCGTCGATCGGATCGTGGGTGGAATGAGTTTCAGCTGGCATGCGCATCCTCCGAGACAACAGGGGTGGTACGGGCGACGTCTTCTTGAACAATGGCGGCATGCATCCGGTCGACGAATCCGCCGGCCACACAGTCGACGGCGAGCTGGACCGCGTTCACGATCGCCCGCGCGCTCGATGAACCGTGGGAGATCACGCACACGCCATCCACACCGAGGAGCGCGGCACCACCCACGGTGTCGGGGTCGAGATAATCGGTGACCCCTTGCAGGAGGAGCGGAGCCACCACATCAGCCGCGGCCTTGGCCTCCGGCGTGGCCCCCAGCGTGGTGAAGACCAACCCCGCGGCGGCCTTGAGCGCGCCTTCCATCGTCTTGAGCGCGACGTTGCCGGTGAAGCCGTCGGTAACGATCACATCGGGGTGACCCGACATGAGTTCGCGGCCCTCCACGTTGCCCACGAACCACGGCTCGCCGTCGAGCAAGGCGTAGGTCTGCTTGCGGAGGTCGTCGCCTTTCCCTGGCTCCTCGCCATTCGAGAGCAGCCCCACCGTGGGCTCGTCCACCCCGAGACGAAGCCGGGCGTAGGCACGCCCCATGAGCGCGAACTGCACGAGCCAATCGGCAGAACAGTCGACCGTGGCCCCACCGTCGACCAACAAGTGGGGACGACCGAATGGGACGGGAATCGGTATCCCGATCGCGGGTCGCGCAGCACCGCGAATACGGCCGAAGCGCAGCAGCGCAGCAGCCATGGTGGCCCCGGTGTTCCCGGCACCCACCATCGCGTGGGCCCGACCGTCGCGCACTGCCTCCGCGGCCCGAACCACCGAGGAGTCCTTCTTCTTACGCACCGCGGCGCCCGGTTCCTCGTGCATCGCGATCACCTGCGATGTGGACTGAATCGAGACTCGCTCGGGAAGGACGCCGTCGGGTAACGCATCGCGAATCGCCGCGTCGTCACCGACCAAGACGATGTGACATCCAATCGCCGCAGCTGCCTGGCAGCCACCGTCGACAATCGCTTGTGGCGCGTGATCGCCGCCCATCGCGTCAATCGCGACGGTCATCTCTTCGGGTTCAGTGACCCCGGGGCGATCCTCGCTCGAGGTCACTTCGCTTCGAGCACCTGACGGCCGCGGTATGTGCCGCAGTTTCCACACACGGTGTGGGGCAGCTTCACCGCGTCACACGCGGGGCAGAGCGAACGCGCGGGTGTTGCAATTCTCCAGCTCGAAGCCCGACGCTGACGGGTCTTCGAGCGTGGGGTCTTTCGCTTGGGAACGGCCATGGGGGCTCCTCTGGTTTCTAGTGTCGAAGGTCGGTTGGTCGAAGATCAGGTTTCGAAGGTCAGGGCGGTGAGCGCGTCCCACCGGGGGTCGGGCGGATGGTGGTCGCACTCGCAGGTGGCGGAGTTGCGATCGATCCCACAGATCGAACACAGACCCGCGCAGTCCGCCCGACACAGTGGTGCCCCCGGCAGATTCAGCAGCAGCGCATCGCGGATCGGAAGCTCGAGATCGATCTCTTCGCCTTCGAGGGGATAGGTCTCGCCCTCGATCGGCGCCTTCTCAAAGAGCTCGGAAACCCGCACGGTGAGTGTGTCCTTCACCGGCTGAAGACAGCGGCTGCATTCGCTTTCGTATTCCGCGGTGATGCGGCCGTGGGTCACGAGCCCATCCGGCACATGTTCGAGCATCAGGTCGACGATGAGTGGCGTTGCCGCCAGGCGCGCCGAAACCGCCCCACCGAGCTCAAGCCCAGGGATTTCCATGCGAACCGCTCGGCGCGCGGCCGGGCGATGCAGCAGGTCAGACACGTTGCATCGGAGCGCGGACATCAGCCTCAGGAGGCGCCTGTGATCTCGTGGTCAGAGCGCCGGAAACGGGGTCGACCGAGATTCCGGCCGGGCCGGAGACTAGCAGGTCAGCCCCTATTTCCATTATCTGGCAGTCTCAGCCCTCACCTGCGTCGGTCGGCCCGCGGTTGGCGAGCGGGGCCCGAGCGGCCCGCGACGCAGTCGCATGAGCGGGAAGTCCGAAGCGAGGCACCCAGCCTGCGTCGGTCGGCCCGCGGTTGGCGAGCGGGGCCCGAGCGGCCCGCGACGCAGTCGCATGAGCGGGAAGTGACGTTACGGGATGTCTTGGTCGAAGAAACTGCCCTCTTCGAGTTCGTCCTCGATTTCGACCTCCGCGGCCGGGATCACCACTTGCAGGCGCTCGCGGCCTTTGGTGACCGCGGCCATCGTCCGCTCCAGCACCACTTCGAAACTCGCCAGTTTCTGGTCGATGTAGTCCTCGGCCTCGTGCTTGAGGTCCCGAGAGGTCTTCTCGGCATCGTCGACGATCCGCCGCGCATGCAGGTTGGCCTCCCGCACGACCTCGGTCTTTTCCACCATCCGCTGGGCCTGTTGGCGGCCGGCGTCGATGATGTCTTCGGCCTCGCGGCGGGCCTTCGTCAGGAACTCCTCGCGCTCTTTGAGCAGCCACCGCGCCTGGCGGATCTCTTCGGGGAGCGCGCCGATGGCATCTTCGAGAAGACCGATCAGCTCGTCACGGTTGACCATGACACTGGCCGACATCGGTACCGAGCGGGCCGTCTCGATGTGGTCTCGGACCTGGAGAATCAGCTCCTCGGTATCGAGCGGACTCCCGGTGAACTGTTCGACGTCGGTCACGCGGGAGTTCCCTTCTCGAAACGTTCGGCGAGCCGCTCACGGACGAGGGGCGGCACCATGCTCGACACATCGCCGCCGAACTTCGCGACTTCACGCACAAGGCTCGACGATAAGAACGAATGCTGCGGTGTGGTGGAAATGAAGAAGGTGTCGATCCCCGAGAGGCGCTGGTTCATCTGCGCCATCTGCAGCTCGTAGTCGAAGTCCGAGACCGCACGCAGTCCTTTGACGATCGCCGCGGCCCCGTGATCGCGGGCGAAGTCAACGAGCAACCCTTTGAAAAACTCGATCTCCACGTTGCCCAGGTGCGCGGTGACCTCGTGCAGCATCGCTTGGCGTTCCTGCAGCGTAAAGAGCGACTTCGACTTCTGCGGGTTCCGAATCACCGCGACGATGACGCGATCGAAGTGGCGCGCGGTTCGCTCGATGATGTCGAGGTGACCGAGGGTGACCGGGTCGAAGGAACCCGGGCAAAGGGCGGTGGCCACAGCTTCGAACACTCCTCGGTCGGCGTCAGATCAAATCGGCGGGCTAGTCAATCGGCGGGCTAGTCAGTCGGCGGGGCGTGCGACGTGTGGTCGTCCGCCGCACCGGCTTCGGCGAGCTCACCGGCTCCGGGGCCGGCGAGGACTACGAGCGTATCGCCGAAGGTCCGTTCCCACGCGACTTCCCAACCTTTGGGAATCGGCGGCGCGCCCGCGGCAACCGGACGTTCGATCACCACGCCGGCCTCCGGGCTGAGCCAACCAGGAGCGGTCAACAGCTCGAGGACCACCCCGAGCTCCGCGCCGGTCATCTCGTAGGGCGGATCGAGAAACACCAGGTCAAAGGGGGTCTCTGGGGTGCGACCCCTGAGGTAGCCCGAGAAACCACGGCGTTGGAGCATCGCCCGGTCTCCGCATTTGGTGCTGATCAGATTCCGGCGAATCGCGTCGACGGCCCGTGGGTCACGGTCCACGAGGGTCGCGCGCTCGGCACCGCGAGACAATGCTTCGATGGCCAGGGCGCCGCAGCCCGAGAATCCGTCGAGCACATTCGCGCCGGCCAGGCGTTCTCCACCGAGTGCGCCGAACACCGACTCCTTTACCCGATCGGTGGTGGGCCTGGTGTTCCCACCCTTGCCCACTACGAGGTGCAGGCCGCCCATGTCCCCCGCGATGACGCGGGGCCCGCGTCCACTGCTTTGCGCTCGTTGACTCATGACACGGATCGTACGGGTCGGTGATCCGTTCCACCGCTTCCGCCGGGTTCCGCCGAGTTCCCGGATCAGCGAAACCGCGGAGAGGCCCTGCGCCCAGGCTGGCACCGCTACATATTTGGACGGCTACCCCGCAGCCGAACTCATAGGGTTTCGCCATGGCAAGCGAGGCGGACGCGGTGATCCGGCGGGTTCTCGCCGCGCTGGGTGAGGAAAATGCCCTGGCCGTTCTCGCCGACGAGGTGAGCGGCGCCGATCTCACCACGTTCCTGCTCGAGGTGATGCGACTCCGAGCCGAGCGCCAGACCCCGGCCGGCATCGTCCGCCGCGCGGGCACGGATCGCTTCGTCGAGCCCGGAACGGTCGACGCTCGGTCGTTGCACCAAGTGATTGCCACCGTCATCGCGGCGGTTCCTGCCTCGTTCGACTTCCTCGAACTCGCGCCCGTCACGCCGCTGGGTACCCACTCAGTGGTGGCCACGGTGCACCAACACAAGGTTGTCGCAACCGTTCGCGGGAGCGAAGTCGCCGCCGATCCCACCAACGCGCTCGCGCTCATCGCGGCCTGGCGCCGACGATCAGTGCCCCACTCGCACATCCATCGTTTGGCTGCGGTCCAGCGGATTCTGCGCGCGCAACCGTTCGGCGATCAGGGTCAGGCCCACTTCTCCGTGCTCGGACTCGTCACCGCGGGACGCGACAGGGGGAACCTCGATTTCGAACGCGACGCGTTGAACGAGCAACTCCAGGTGCTGGTCGACGCGGTCAAGGCGGTGACCAACCGGGAAATCGAGGTGCGACTCACCAGCCTGCGCGACGAGTTCACGGTCGCACTGGTCGACGACGCCCGAAACGCTTTGCGCGATGCGAACGTCGTCGCCGACCCGGACCGCGCCTCGGGCCGGGGCTACTACCGCGACATGTGTTTCAAGGTCATCGTCGGCACTGGCCCCGACGCGATGGAGGTCGGCGACGGTGGATTCACCGACTGGACGCAGCAACTCATGGGCAGCCGCAAGGAGCGGCTCCTCACCGGCGGCCTCGGTCTCGACCGCCTCACCTCCCTCGCAACCTGATCTCGGGGTGCCGCGGGCCCTCGCTCGCCGGTGAAGCGGGCCCTACGAGTCGAGGTCGGCGATGAGATCGGCGGCCGGGATGGACTCCGGCGGGAGCTGGTTGGCCGCGGCCTCGATCGCCCGGCGCGCGAGGAGTGCGTTCACAGGCGTGGGAACCACGACGGTTGCGCCGATGATCACCAGCTTGGTCATCGGCGGATCGTAGGTGTCGTAACGTCGAAGCCATCGACCGCTTGACCTTGCTCGACGAACTCCGCGCGATCGCCCAGACCGGGCTCCATTACGCCACCGACCCGTACGACCGCGAACGATGCACTCGGCTGCTCGACCTCGCGACTCGGGGCTACGCGGAGGCGCTGGATCTGCCCGAACCCGAGGTTCGAGCGCGGCTCGCCAAGGATCTGGGATATGTGAGCGCCAAGGTCGGGGCCGACGCGGCGATCTTCGATGCCGACGGCCACATGCTCATGGTGCAGCGGGCCGACGACCACAAATGGGGCATGATCAGCGGCTGGGTTGATCCGGGCGAAACCCCCGCCACCACCGTGGTGCGCGAGGTGGCCGAGGAGGTGGGCCTGAACGTGACCAACCTCGAACTCATCGACGCCATCGGCCGGCCGGCCGACACCGAGTTCGGTCCGCACGCAGTGGTCAGTGTTCTCTACCACTGCGAGGTCGCGGCCGGACCGATCACCATCTCGCATGAATCGCTGGCCGCCGAATACCGGGAGATCGATGCCGTCGACGAGTGGCACGCGAACCACAAAGCTCTCGCCCATCTTGCCCGCGACGCTTGGCGCGCCCGATAAGGCCGGCGTTTGTCGGATCGTGTGCCCTGAGCGCCACCTCGTCGACAAACGCAGGGGGACTTGGGACATCCGCGCGGGGCCACGATGAACAATCCGAACAATCCACGTCGCATTTCGTCGCCTAACTCTTGAACAAGAACTCGACGTCGTCGCCCAGAAGATCTTCCACTTCTTCCGCGAGCGCGCGGTTGCGCTTCAGTTTCGGATCCGCATCCAGGATCTGCTCGGCCGCGGTGCGCGCAAACATCACATACTTCTCATCGCGCGGGAGTCGACCCAACTTCAAGTCCCCGAGTCCGGCCTGACGCTCGCCGAATACCTGCCCCGATCCTCGGATCTCGAGATCCCGCTCCGCCAGGAGAAACCCGTCGGAGGACGCCTCGATCGCTTCCATCCGAGCTTCGCCATCGGAGGTGGACGGATCCGCGAACAGGTAACACCATGACTCCCCGCCGCCGCGCCCAACGCGACCGCGCAACTGATGGAGCTGCGACAACCCGAACCGGTCGGCGTCCTCCACGATCATCACGGTCGCGTTGGGCACGTCGACCCCCACCTCGATGACGGTGGTGGCCACCAGCACTTGGGTCTGGCCCGACCGGAACGCGCTCATCGCGGCCTCCTTCTCCACCGACTTCATCTGGCCGTGCAAGAGGCCCAGCCGAAGTCCGAACAGTTCGCCGCCGCTGAGCTCTTCCAACTCCTCGGTGGCGGCCTTGGCCTCGATCTTGGGCGATCCCTCCACCAGCGGACACACCACATAGGCCTGATGGCCGGCCGCGATCTGCGCGCGCAACCGATCGTAGGCCAGCGCGCGATCGATGGGATCGGGACCGATGACCTCGGTAGTCACCGGGTTTCGCCCCGGCGGCATCTGGCGCAACTCACTGCGGTCGAGGTCGCCGTAGACCAACATCGCCGCGGTCCGCGGAATCGGAGTCGCGGTCATCACCAACATGTCGGGCGAGTCGCCCAGATCGCGCAGTAGCGCGCGCTGCTCGACACCAAACCGATGTTGCTCATCGATCACGATCATGCCCAGCTTCGTGAACGGCGCGTCGCCATACAAGAGCGCGTGGGTCCCAATGACGATGTCGATCTCACCGGCCTGCAGCCCGGCGGCGATCCGACGACGGTCGGCCGCTCCCACGCGGTTGGTGAGCAACGCCACCGTGACGGGCCGCTCGGCCAGCAACGTACCCACGCTCGGTACGCTCAACGTGGACAGTGTTGCGGTCGCCACCGAATACAACTGCTCCGCCAACACTTCCGTCGGGGCCATCAACGCGCCCTGGTATCCACTCTGCACGGCCATCAGGAGCGCGGTGATCGCCACCAGCGTCTTGCCTGATCCCACCTCACCCTGAAGCAACCGGTGCATCGGAACCGGGCGGGCCATGTCGGCGCTGATCACGTCGATCGCCGTCTGCTGATCACCGGTCAGCGGGAACGGCAGCGCGTCGAGGAAGCGACGCACCAGTTCGCCTTCAACCTCGTGGGCGATCCCGGACGCGTCCGCTTCGATGGCCCGCTTGCGCGCCACCAATCCCACCTGCATGCGGAGGAACTCATCGAAGCGCAACCGCCGCTGCGCGCGGGCCGCCTCGCGTCCCGAGGGAGGAACGTGCACATCTCGATACGCCGTCGTGCGGCCCACTAATTTGAGTTCGGCCAACAGATCATCGGGCAGGGTCTCGGCGAGCGGACCGATCCACTCGAGCACACAACCGACCACGGGCTGGATCTCATGCGTGGAGACATCGGCCTTTCCCGATTGCGGATAGATCGGCACGACCACACCGGTCTTGGCGTCACCGGCGCGGCCGAGAATGTCGACGACCGGATTGGTGAGCTGCCGTTTCCCGCGGAACACGTCGAGCTTTCCGTAGAGCGCGAGTTCGGTACCCGCAACGAGTTGCTTCTCACGCCATGGCTGATTGAAGAACACGAGATTGAGCAAGCCACTCGCATCTTCCACCACCGCCTCGACCATCTTCTTGCGGTTGCGCGTGACCCGACTCGAACTCCGTTGCACCACCGCCACGATGGTCGCTTCCTCACCCACGGCGAGCTCGGCGATATCGGATTGGCGGGTGCGGTCGTGGTAGCGGCGCGGGTAGTGGCCCACGAGGTCGAGGACCGACTCGATCGGCGGCTTCATGGCCGCAAGCTTGTCGAGCATGCGGGCAGAGATCCCGGGAACGTCGGCCAGCGGCGTGGCCGCCAGCATTCGCAGAGTGCGGGGCGGTGCCGTGACTACTCCACCCCGATCAGATACGGGTACAACGGTTGTCCGCCGTCGTGCACTTCTACCTCCACCCCGGGATGACGGAAGCCGAGGTGCTCGCGCACCCGCTGGGTGTCCGCGCTCCGAGCGTCGGCACCAACGAGGACGGTGACGATCTCCGAGTCATCGTCGATCAGCTCGTCGACCAGTGCGAACGCGGCATCGGCGGCGGAGGGCGCCGCAATGCAAATGCCGTCCCGGCTGATCGCGATCCAGTCGCCCTTCCGGATGGGCCCACACTCCGCCACGGTGTCGCGCACCGATTGGGTGACCTCTCCGGCCGAGACGCGCGTCACGGCCTCGGCCAACGCCGTCACATTGGTCTGAAGATCCGCATCGGGGTCGTACCCCACCAGTGCCGCAAGTGCCTCCACCATCGAATGGGTGGGCACGACCGCGACGGACTTCTCGGTGAGCCCATCAACCTGGCGCGCTACCGGCACGATGTTCTTGTTGTTGGGTAGGACGATCACCGACTGTGACGGGCACCGCTCCACCGCTTCGAGGATCTGCGCGGTCGACGGGTTCATCGACTGGCCGCCCGCAACGATCTCTTGCACTCCGAGGCTCGCGAGCAACCGGCGCACACCGTCACCCACGCCGATCGCAACCACCGCCGTCTCCACCAGGTCTTCGGGCGCATGCACCACAACCGCCGGGACGTGTTCGGTCACCCACCGCTCTTCTTCCACCTGCTCGATCAGATCTGTCACGCGGATCTGGCGCGGACGACCGGCTTCGATTCCTGCTTCGATCGCACCTCCGATGTCGTCGGTATGAACGTGACAGTTCCAGAGCCCGTCGCCACCGACCACGACGATCGAATCACCGAGCGCGGCCCAGGTGGTCTTGAACGACGGGATAGTGGTGTCAGGCGCGTCGAGCAGATACATCACTTCGTAGCGCAACGCGGAGATGTCGCCCTGCGCGGCGTGCGTCTCCACGATGGTGGGAGCCGCGCGTTCGGTGGGTTCGGGAATCGCGCGCCCGTCGACCACCGCGAGGAAGGCATCGAGCAACAAGGTAAAACCCTGTCCTCCCGCATCCACCACCCCGGCGTCACGCAAGACCGGCAACATCTCGGGAGTCTGGGCCACCGCCTGGCGCGCCGCCGCAGAAGCCTCGTCCAACAGATCGACCAGCGAAGTCTCGGCCTTTCCGTGCGCGCCCTCGGCAGCTTCCGCCGACCACCGCACCACAGTGAGGATGGTTCCCTCCACGGGACGCATCACCGCTTCGTACGCGGCATCGGATGCGGTCCGCAACCCCTTGGTGATCTCCGCGGGTCCTGCCGTCTCCACTGTACGGAACGTGTCCGCAATGCCTCGCAAGATCTGGGAGAGGATCACGCCCGAGTTGCCGCGGGCGCCCATCAGCGAACCGTGCGCGATGGCCTGGCAGACCTCGCTCATTCCCTCGGCTGATCCGAGTTCCTGCACCACCGACTCGACGGTGAGGGTCATGTTCGTGCCGGTATCACCGTCGGGGACGGGATAGACGTTGAGGCGGTTCAAGGCCTCCTGATGAATGCGCAATGCATCCCGAAACTGAGTGATGACCGCCCGGACATCGTGTGCGCCGAGCCGTTCGAGTGCCGCCATGCGGGCGCATCGTAGGCGGTCGACTGACGGGTTTCGTGGGCTTGCTGCTATCCTGACTCGTTCTTCCGGGAGGCCGGCACCAAGCTGTTTCTGGCGCTGGCACCGAATTTCGCACGTCGAGTTTCGCAAGCACCGTTTCCGAGTAACGAGCCGAGGTCCCGACCACCATGTCATCCGTCTGCGAAGTGTGTGGCAAGTCCCCCATCTTCGGGAAGCGCCTGAGCCACTCGCACCGTCGTACCAACCGGCGCTGGAACCCGAACGTGCAACGAGTCCGCGCGATCGTGAACGGTTCACCGCGGCGCCTCAACGTGTGTACGTCGTGCATCAAGGCCGGAAAAGTTCAGAAGCCCTGACCATGCAGGGAGTCGTGCGCAGCTTCGATCCGGGCACCGGTGAAGGCGTCATCGTCACCACCGACGGCACCCGCACGGACTATCTCCTCGCGGCCAGCGCACTCGAAGGCTCGATCTTCCGCATGCTCCGCCAAGGCCAGCGCGTGAACTTCGACCTTGACCAGCACGGGCACGCCAATGCGGTTCGTACCGGAGCAGAGAAGGACATGTCACTCCCACCCGATATCCAGGTGTAGGCGGGGCGGGTAGGCAAGCCATGGAACCCGGAGATGACGGCAGCCTCGCCGGATGGCACCGCGATCCTTCCGGCCGTCATGAGTTGCGGTTCTGGGACGGCACTCGCTGGACGGAACACATCATCAACGAAGGCATCCCCGCCCTCGATCACCCCACTCGCAGCGGCCAGGCTCCCGGCGTTTCCACCCCGACGCCGACACCGCCTGCGCCACCCTCACTTGTCGACGAGCCGCTGACGCCAACCGCGGCGGTCGAAGTACCCGTCGTCGAAGCACCCGTCGCGGAAGTGCCCGTCGTCGAAGCACCCGTCGCGGAAGACACTCTTATGCCAGAGGCTGCGATGGTGTCCGAGCCTGAAGCCATCGACCTCGCGGGTACGGAGATCGAAGAGGCCAAGGTCGAGGCCGGGACCGCCGACGAGCAGATCGAATCCGCCACCGAGCCCGACGCGACCGCCGAGCCAGAGGCCGCGTCGGTGTCGGCCACCCCTGACACCGGGCCGAGTCATGCCCGCACCGTGCGCACCCCGCGCGAGCCGCGGGTACGCCACACTCCGCCGAGCACCGCGGCGCCCAAATCATCACCAGCCGCCGCTCCCACGCCTCCGCCGTCCCGGATGCCGCCGGCACCGCGGCCACCGCGCCCGGAACCCGCACGGGTGATCGCGGAGCCCCCCACGGTGGCGTCGCCCGCCGGCAATAGCGCCGGCGCGAACACCAGCGCGATCGCCGATCCCCATCGGGTGCTCCCGCCCAACCTTGGGACTGATCAAGCCAACCGCGCGGTGTCGAGAGTCGCAGGCGCGACGCCCGCCCCGGTCAAACGATTCCGGCCCGGCTCACCACCGCCGAGTCCGTTCGTCGGACAGCGCGCTCTCCCCGGTGCGGGTGGAACCACGATCGGCACGGTTGTCACCCCGTGGTACCGCACCGCGGGTTGGGTCGCAGCGATGGTCGCCCTGGCCGTCGGCACCGTCGTGGCCATCGTTGCGCTGAGCACGATGGGCGGACCGCACAGTGGTCGTCTTGGCGCGCGTCCACCCGCGGCGGCTCCACAAGGCAGCAAGGTCGTCGATGGCGACGGCTTCGGCATCGCCGTGCCAACACCATGGATCGTGGCGACCGATCCCGGCGGTGCCTTCCCGCAACTCGAACGCAGGAACTGGGCCACACCCCTCGTCGCGACCGATGTCAAGAACTTCGAAGGGATCCTGGTCGTCCCTCTGCGTGATCTTGCTCACCAGTCCCAAGTCGACCCGGACCTGTTCTGGACCGATCAGGTGCGCGACGCCGGAGGGAATCGCTCGGTCGCGCCGGGACGAACGCTGAGCGTGCACGGGTTTCGAGCAAACCAGGTGACCGTCACGGACCCATCTGGAACCGTGCTCGTTGCTGCGTCCATCGACACCGGCGACGCCACCTACCTCGTGGCGGTCACCGCACCCACCGAGACTGCGGCGAGCGCTCGGTTCGAACGCCTCATCCAGACCTTCGACGCGCGATAGCCCGCTGATCGGGTCTGGTCCCCGGATGCGGTCGTAGAACTGCCCGTCACTACACTTTCCGGACCCTTCTCGCGGGCGTCGCGGGGGAAGAAGGAGTGACCTGTGTCGATCGTTGTGAACGCACCCACGAAGCACAAGCGCCTGCTGGCCTGGGTCGAAGAAATGGCTGAACTCCTCCAGCCGGACTCGATCCATTGGTTCGACGGATCCGACGCCGAGGCCGACGCGCTCTGTCAAGATTTGGTCGAGGCCGGCACCTTCGTGGCGCTCGACCCGGCCAAGCGCCCCAACTCGTACTGGGCGGCTACGGACCCGTCCGACGTCGCCCGCGTGGAGGATCGCACCTACATCTGCTCGGCCACCGAGGATGGCGCGGGCCCCACGAACAACTGGAAGGACCCCGCCGAGATGCGCGGGATCCTCCACGGTTTGTTCACCGCCGCAATGAACGGCCGCACGATGTACGTGGTCCCGTTCAGCATGGGCCCACTCGGTTCGCCGCTGTCCTACATCGGTGTCGAGATCACCGACTCGCCCTACGTGGCAGTGAGCATGCGCACCATGACCCGCGCCGGGCAGTCGGCGCTCGACGTGCTCGGCGACGACGGGGATTTCGTGCCGTGCGTCCACTCACTCGGTGCCCCCCTCGACGCTGGCGAGAGCGATGTTGCTTGGCCGTGCAATGCGGAAGAGAAGTGGATCGTCCACTTCCCCGACACGCGTGAGATCTGGTCCTATGGCTCGGGCTACGGCGGGAACGCGCTGCTCGGCAAGAAGTGTTTCGCACTGCGGATCGCGTCGGTGATCGCGCGTGACGAGGGCTGGCTCGCCGAACACATGCTCATCCTCAAGCTCACCAACCCGGCTGGCGCAGTGCGCTACGTCGCCGCGGCGTTCCCTTCCGCGTGTGGCAAGACCAATCTCGCGATGCTCATCCCGTCGATCCCGGGGTGGAGAGCCGAAACCATCGGTGACGACATCGCGTGGATGAAGTTCGGACCCAACGGTCAGCTGCACGCGATCAATCCCGAGTTTGGATTCTTCGGCGTTGCCCCCGGCACCAACATGGAGACCAATCCCAACGCGATGCGCACATTGGAGAGCAACACCGTCTTCACCAATGTGGCACTCACCGACGATGGCGACATCTGGTGGGAAGGCATCGACGGCCCCATTCCCGCTCACCTCACCGATTGGAAGCGCCAGGACTGGACGCCCGAATCCGAAACTCCGGCCGCCCACCCGAACTCGCGCTTCTGCGCGCCGGCCTCGCAGTGTCCCGTGGTGGCCGCCGAGTGGCAGGACCCCGCCGGCGTGCCGATCTCGGCCATTCTTTTTGGCGGACGACGCGCCACCACGGTGCCGCTCGTCTACGAGTCCCGCGACTGGCGCCACGGTGTGTTCGTGGGCGCGACCATGGGCTCGGAAAAGACCGCCGCGGCATTCGGCGGCCTCGGCGACCTGCGCCACGACCCCTTCGCCATGCTCCCGTTCTGCGGGTACCACATGGGCGACTACTTCGCGCACTGGCTTTCGATGACCGATCACACCGAAGCGTCGAAGTTGCCGCGGATCTACGGCGTCAACTGGTTCCGCAAGGACGCGGAGGGCAAGTTCCTCTGGCCCGGCTACGGCGAGAACTCACGAGTGCTGGCGTGGATCGTGGGTCGTCTCGAAGGTGAAGCTGGCGGTGAGGAGACCGCAATCGGTGTCGTGCCCACCGTCGACGACCTCGACCTCACCGGTCTCGACGCGTCGGCCGAAGCCGTGGGCGCGGCGCTGCTGGTCGATCCCGAGCAGTGGAAAGCCGAGTGCGCGAGTACCCGCGGTCACTTCGAGTCCTTCGGCACCCACCTTCCCGCTGCCCTCTCCGACGAACTCGCCGCCTTGGAGTCCCGACTCGCATAACCACCCCGACGGCTCGCCGGGTTGGATCGTCAGCGACCAAACTCCACCCATGGCTTCATGGAGTGATACACCGCTCGAAGATCTGACGGCCGCAGTCGCGGGGACCGACCTCTGGAACACCCCGGGAATCCCCGAGCACGGCCTGCCGCCGATGCGGGTGACCGACGGACCCAACGGTGCGCGCGGACCGAGCTTCACCGGCGTGCCGAGCGCGTGCTTCCCCTGCGGGACTGCGCTCGGCGCCACGTGGGACCCGGACCTCATCGAGCGGGTCGGCCATGCGATCGGGCAAGAGGCCCGCACCAAAGGCGCTCACGTCCTGCTCGCCCCCACCGTCAACCTGCACCGCCACCCACTCGCGGGTCGGAACTTCGAGTGTTATTCGGAAGACCCGTATCTCACGGCGCGGCTCGCGGTCGGCTTCGTACGCGGCGTGCAATCGACCGGCGTCGGCACCACGGTGAAACACTTCGTGGCCAACGATTCCGAGTTCGAACGCATGACCATCAGCTCCGACGTCGACGAAGCGGTGTTGCGTGAGCTGTACCTCGTCCCGTTCGAGGCGGCGGTCACCGAGGCCGACGCTTGGGGAATCATGGCGGCGTACAACAAGCTCAACGACACCTATTGCAGCGAGCACGCGTGGCTTCTCACCACCGTGCTGCGTGACGAATGGGGCTTCGACGGCTTCGTCGTCTCCGATTGGTTCGGAACCCACAGCACTGCGGCCGCGGCGAACGCTGGGCTCGATCTCGAGATGCCCGGACCGCCGCAATGGTTCGGCAAGGCCCTCGCCGACGCGGTGACGAACGACGGCGTTGATCGCGCGGTCGTCGAACGTCAGGTCGAACGGCTTCAGGTCCTGGCAGAACGGACCGGCGCGACGGCAGGCATCGGCAACGGCGAACCGGGCGCGGTCGACGACCCCGCGCACCGCGCGCTGATCCGAGAAGCCGCCGTCGCGAGCTTCGTCCTGCTCCGCAACCACGGTGGGATCCTCCCGCTCGACCGCTCCGAGCTCCCGTCGGTCGCACTCATCGGCACCGCCGCCGATACCAGTTGGGTGATGGGGGGCGGAAGCGCTGCCCTCGATCCGCACCCGCTCGTCTCGCCGCGTGTCGGGCTCACCACCGCGCTCGATTCCGCCACGGTGCTCACGTTCGCACGCGGTCCCGCCGCGACCGACACCATTCCCATCCTCAACGAGACCGCGCTCGACGGCCGGATCGCGATGGACGTGTTCGCGAGCACCGATTTCAGCGGCGAACCGGCCATCACCACCAGCCTGCGCACTGCCCGCGCCATGTGGCTCGGCGAGATCAACGATGCAATCAACGCACGCGCGTTTTCCGCGCGTCTGCGCGGCACCGTGCGCGTCACCGAGACTGGCGAGTGGACGTTCGGCCTCACCGCCACGGGCGCGGGTCGGGTCACGCTCGGCGGCACGGTGCTGCTCGACGCGTGGGAGCAACGAGCACCGGGGACTTCGTTTTTCGGGTTCGGCAGCGCCGAACTGCGCAGCACCCACCACCTCACCGCAGGTGAGGACTACGACCTGCTCATCGAGTTCTCGGGCGGCTCTCCCGCAATGGTGAGCGGCCTCGAGCTCGGAGCGGTTCCACCCACCTCCACGACTGCGTTGGCCGATGCCGCTGCCGTGGCAGCCGCGGCCGATGTCGCGATCGTGGTGGTGGGCACCGGACCCACGCTCGACACCGAGGGCAAGGACCGTCCGACGATGGACCTCCCCGGCGAGCAAGACGCCATGGTGCGAGCGGTTGCCGCGGCCAATCCGCGGACCATCGTGGTCGTCAACGCCGGTTCGCCGGTGACCATGGATTGGGCCGACGAACCCGCCGCCGTGCTGCAGTGTTGGCTGCCCGGCGAGGAATGGGGCAACGCCCTCGCCGACGTGGTGCTCGGTGATCGCGAACCCGGTGGCCGCCTCCCCACCACCTTCCCCGTGCGGATCGAGGACGCACCGTCGCACGCCACCTACCCCGGTGCCGATGGCCACGTCGCTTACGCCGACGGCCTGCTCATGGGCTACCGGGGCTACGACCGCGCCGGTACCGACCCGCGCTTCTGTTTCGGCCACGGCCTCGCGTACACCACGTTCGAGTACGGGGCGCTGCGCGTCGACGGCCGCCGGGTGACCGTCGACGTGAGAAACACCGGACACCGCGACGGCACCGAGGTCGTGCAGCTCTACGTGAACCGCCCGAACGCGCCGGCAACGCGTCCCGAACAAGAACTGCGCCGCTTCGCGAAGGTCGCAATTCCCGCGGGCTCCACGACCGCAGTCCACTTCGACCTCGACGACCGGTGCTTCTCCGAGTGGCACAACGGATGGCAACTGATGTCCGGCCCCTACGAAATCCGGGTCGGCCGATCCTCACGCGACGTCCGTGTCACCGCCAGCATCACACCGTAACTTGCGCCATTTTCCGACCGTGACGGTCGGAAAATGGCGCAAGTTCGGGGGTTAGCGCTGGCGGCCGGCGCGCTCGGCACGGCGGGTGTGGCGTTCGATGGCCAGTTCGATGAGGCGGTCGAGCAGCGCGGGGTAGGCCAACCCGCTTACTTCCCACAGCCGGGGATACATCGAGATCGGCGTGAAGCCCGGGATGGTGTTGACTTCGTTGACCAGAAACCCCCGGCCCGTTTCGTCATAGAAGAAATCAATGCGCGCCATGCCGTCACACCGACACGCCACGAAGGCCCGCAACGCGAGCGAACGGACCTCGTCGATGGCTGCCTCGGAGAGCGGCGCGGGCGCGAGCAATTTTGCCGCGCCGTCTTCGTACTTGTCGGCGTAGGAGTAGAACTCCGCGCCCGGGACCACCTCACCCGGCAGCGACGCCTCGGGGTGAAGCGAGCCGAGCACCGCAACCTCGATCTCTCGGCCGGAGATCATCTCCTCGACGATGATGTCTTCGTCGTAACTCAACGCGAGAGCCAACGCCGCATCGAGTTCCGTCTCGTCGTGCGCCTTGCTCACACCCACCGACGAACCCATGTTCGCGGGCTTCACAAAACACGGCAGGCCCAGTTCGCGGCGCACCCGGGCGCGGAAACTCGCAAGGTCGTGGCCATCACGGTGCTCGAGATACTGACCTTGGGGAAGGCCAGCCGCCGCGAACATTTGCTTCATCGCACCCTTGTGCATGCCCACGGCAGAGCCGAGCACGCCAGAACCCACATAAGGGATATCGGCGAGTTCCAGCAAACCCTGCACCGTGCCGTCCTCACCGTACGGTCCGTGCAGGAGCGGGAGCGCCACGTCGACGTCAAGACCGCGGCGACCTGCGCTCGCCACCACCGCTCCGAGTGATTCCAGTTCGGTGCCGCCCACCGGAAAGGCGGCCGGCAACGCTGCGGCTCCCGCGGCCAGGAGCGCGCCGGCTTCATCCGCGGCGTGCCACTCGCCGTTGGTCGTGATTGCGACCGGCACCACCTCGTAGCGTTCCGGGTCGAGGGCTTTCGCTACCGCGACTGCAGTGACCCGGCTGACGTCGTGTTCCGCGGAGCGACCGCCGAAAATCACCATGACGCGGGTGCGAGGTCCGGGAGCAGTCACGACCCCACCTGTAACACCGCGCGGATACCCAGACCCATGATGAACAGCCCACCCAGCCCGTAGAGCAACTCGAGCCGACCCTTCATCTGGGCACGGTATCCATACAGCAGACCGACGGCGATGAAGATCACGAATCCGTAGAACATATGGAACCGGGGGACGGCCTTCGCGTAGCCCTTGTCCCCCGCCACGAGCGCGACCCCCAGGGCGATCTGCACGAGCACGGCGGCCTCCGCCACAATCGTCACGATCCACACCGGCCGACCTCGCAAAGCCTTCCAGCGCCACGCGGCCAGGCAGTACAGCCCCGCAATCCCGTTCACCACGATCGAGACGTAGCCCCAGAACCGATGGATGTGGAAGACCGTCTGCAACTGAGAATCCTTAGAGCACTGCGTCGTCGGCAATACCGGGGGCGAAGGCAGAAGCGGCACCGTCACCACGGAGCATCTGCTTGAGAATCTTGCCCGCCGGATTGCGCGGCAACGGCTCCGATCGGAACTCCACATACTCCGGGACCTTGAACGAGGCCAGATGCGTGGAGCAATGCGCCCGCAGGTCCTCCACGGTGGCGGTAGACCCCGTGCGGAGCTGTACGACCGCTTTGACTTCCTCGCCGAGCACCCGATGGGGAACGCCCACGAGCGCGGCATCGAGCACATCGGGATGGTCGAACAGAATGTTCTCGACCTCCACGCAGTAGATGTTCTCGCCGGCGCGAATGATCATGTCTTTGGCCCGGTCGACGAGGAACACGAAACCCTCATCGTCGATACGCGCCACATCGCCAGTCCGAAACCAACCACCGGGAAGGAACACTGCTTCGGTAGCATCGGGCCGGTTCCAGTAGCCGCGCATCATGATCGTGGGACCCCGTAAGGCCAACTCCCCGGTGGAGCCCGCAGGCGCAGGGTTGCCGTCCTCGTCGATCACCATCGCCTCAACCGTTGGCACCGGACGACCCACCGAGTTCGGACGCGCGAAGTAGTCGTCCCCTGCGATCGCGGTAGCGACCGACGCACTCTCGGTGAGTCCGTACGCAGTCGAGAGTGAATCGCGTACCTGTGGGAATGCGGCCTTGATGCGCTCGACGAGTTCCGGCGCGGCCGGGGCGCCGCCGTAACCGATCCGAGTGACCGAGGTGAGGTCGAAGTCGGTGAAGTTGTCGGCCTCCACGATGCGCCACATCACCGTGGGCACGCCCCCGATCGAACTCACTTTCTCGCGTTCGATCGTGGCCATCGCGTGATCGGGATCGAAACGACCGGGCGGCATCAACACGAGTTTCGAACCCGCCGCGTAGGCCGTGATCATCGTGGAGCACGTTCCGGTCACATGGAACAGCGGCACGATCAACAATGCCGCGGCCTGGTGTTCGGAGCGCTTCTCACCCTTGCCGTCACCCGCCGATATCGCACCGAGCAACGCAAGATTCTGGAGGTTCGCGATCGCCTGGCGGTGCGTGATCGTGGCCCCCTTCGGCTTACCGGTGGTGCCCGACGTGTAGAGGATCGCCATGACGTCGTCCTCGTGCACACCAACATCGGGGAGTGTGCCCGGATCCGGAGTCGCGAGCAGATCATCGAGCGGGCGCGCCACACCATCGGCGCCTTCCATACCGATCACAAACACGTGCTCGAGGGTGGGGATCGTCTCCACGATGTCGGCCACGATGGCCCACCGCTTCGCGTCACAGACCAAAACCTTGGCGCCGGAATCGCGCAGAGCGAAGTCGAGCTCCTCGGCCTTCCACCACGCGTTCAACGGTACGCACGCAGCACCGATACCCGCGCAACCCCAGAACATCACCAGCCACTCGATGGTGTTGGCGGTGAGTATCGCGACGCGATCGCCGTTGACGATCCCGAGTTCCCGCAGCGCCACCGATACTCGGCGGGCCTGCGCATTGTGCTCACCGAACGTGAGCCGGCGGTCGCCCTGGACCACCCAGTCCACATCGGGACGAGCATCACCAAACGCGAGAACATCACGCATGGACGAGAACCGCTGCCGATAGACCTGGAGCGGAACATCGAGCACATGCTCTTCCACGATCTCGAACTGCGCGCCGGGACCGGTCAACTGCGCAAGCGTGCTCATCGCCGCTCCGCTCATCTGGTCTTCTTCTGCGACGTCGGCGCGTCTTCGTGCTGCACGACGTCGAACTGCCACATCTCGGCGCCGGTACTCACGGGGCCGTCACCCGTGTGCTGCTTGTGCCCCTCGCCGAACGCGGCGCTCGCCATCCATGCCTGAAAATCCGCTTCGCTCGCCCAGCGCGTGTAGACGAGGAACGTGTCCTTGTCATCGGTCGGGCGCAGGAGTTCGAACATTTCGAAGCCGGGCGACGTGCTGACCTCGCCGGCGCGGGCCGCAAATCGCTCGACGAGTACGTCGGCACGATCCTTCGGCACGGTGATCGCATTGATCTTGACGACACTCACGTCATTCCCCCTCTTGGGCCTGCGGCCCGGGCCGGTCGGGCCTCGCTCGGCGAACGCGTACCCGGTACATCGCCGTCAACGCCTCACTCACGTCATTCCCCCGTCGACGGCAAACGTGCGAGGTTACCGTCAGGCCCGGAGCCCGTCCGACCCGCCGGTCCAGTCCATCTGGTGAAGGGCTAACTCTCGTCGCGCAGGAATCGCTCGATCTCACGGGCGAGGTCATCGCCGGAGGGAAGTTCTTCGGCGCCGCCCACCTCTTCGAGCTGACGCACCAACGCGGCCACATCAGGACGGTCCGCGAGTCCGGACTCCACCTGCTCGGCGTAGGCGTCGGCCTGGTCATCGAGGGCGCGTAGGTCAACATCGAGCCGAGTCAACTCCCGCATCCGGTCCAGGATTGCGCGAATCGCGGGCGGCGACGGCGTTCCGGCCACGTAATGCGGCACTTGCGCCCATAGGCCCACGGTCGGAATGCCCGCCGCGCCCAGCGCAACTTGCAGCACGGTTTGGATCCCAGTGGGACCGAGATAATCACCGCGCATCGCGCCCGATTCCTGCGCAACGGATCGGCTCGACGCGGTGGCCAATACCGAGATCGGCCGACGATGCGAAACCGGCGACGGCATTCCCCCGAGCGTCACACACTGGGTGACGCCAACCGAGATCGCGAAACCGACGATCTCGTCGACCACTGCCTTCCATCGCACCGATGGTTCGGGTCCGGTGACCACCAACACATCGCGCCCGGCAACTCCGGCCACAAACTCGACCGTGGGCCAGTGCACCCGCCGCACTTCTCCCTCAACGAGGCTCACGGTGGGGCGAGTCTGTTGGAGATCGACGGTGTCGGCGAGGTCCAAGGTTGCGCACGTGCGCGACGACTGCAGCTGCTCCAGCAGCACCGCCGCGGCACCCGCGCCGGCGAGTCCACCGTCGACCCACCCCGTGAACGAGACGATCATCACGGGGTCGTGCAACTCGGGCCATTGCTCGATCGCCAGCATCCAGCCACCTTACGAGCCGACGCACGGACTCCAAGCGTCGTCGAACTGCCGAACCGGCTTCCCACTCTCGATCGCTACGCTCACGGGCCGTTGAGGCCCGGACGAGCCGACGCACGGACTCCAAACGTCGACAACGCACCGATAGAGTCCGATCCCGTGCGATTCGGAGTACACACCGGCCTTCAGAACACCACCATTGCGGAGCTGCAATCTCTGTGGCGGCGCATTGAAAGCCACGGGTTCGAATGGATTTCGATCTGGGATCACTTCTACTCGGCCGACGCCACCGGCAACCCGCATTGCCTCGAGGCGGTGGCGAGCCACGCGGCGCTGGCCGCGACCACGGAGAAGGTTCGTTGCGGGAGTCTCGTGTATTCGGTCGGCTATCGCCATCCCGCGGTGATTGCGAACGCGATGGCCACGCTCGACCAAATCGCGCAAGGCCGCATCACCCTCGGTCTGGGCGGCGGTTGGATGGCCAACGAGTACGAGGTCTACGGCATCCCGTTTCCGTCCGCGGGGGTGCGGCTCCGTCAGGTGAACGAAGCCATCCAGTGCGTGCGCGGATTGCTCACCCAACAACACACCAACTTCGACGGCGAGTTCTTCACTATGCGCAACGCGCAGTGCGAGCCAAAGCCACTTCAGGAACGTTTACCCATCTGGATTGGAGGCGGCGGCGAGAAGGTCACCCTGCGCATTGCAGCCGAACATGCCGACGGCTGGAACGTGCCGTTCATTGCACCTGATGCGTTCGCCCACAAAGTCGACGTGCTGAACCACCACTGCGATGCCGTCGGGCGTGACCCGGCCACGATCGAACGGGCAATCAACGTGGGCATCGCAATGCGGCCCGGTGACCTCGAGGCGCAGTTCGGTGCGATGGCGAAGTTCGTGGGGTCCGGCGTGTTGCAAGGAAGCGTGCACGAAATTGTGGATCGGGTCGGCGCCTACCGGGACGCGGGTGCCGACTGGCTCATCCTCGCAATGCGCGCACCCTTCGATCTCGACGGCCTCGACATGTTCGCGTCCGAGGTCCTCCCCCACTTGTGAGTGAGACGACCGCGAACCACGCCCACGAGTTGCGCCTTGATGCACTCACGAGAGAGTGGGTGGCAATTGTCGGCGCCCGCCAAGACCGCCCGAACCAACCGACGGCCGGCTGCCCCTTCTGCGTTGGCGGGATCGAAGCGCCGGAGCCGTACACCGTGCGCGCCTTCGCCAACCGTTGGCCGCCGCTGGTACCTGGTCCCGAGATCGATCTCGCAGTTCCCGACCCCGCCGCTCACTTCCTCAGGTTGCGAGCATGCGGGGCGGCCGAGGTGGTGCTCTATACCCCGGAGCACACCGGCTCGTTGGCCACCATCGGGGTCGCGGGCGTCCGAGCCGTGATCGACCTGTGGGCCGACCGCACCACCGAACTCATGGCGCGCGCCGAGATCGAATACGTCCTCGTCTTCGAGAATCGCGGTGCCGAAGTCGGTGCGACGATTCCGCACCCGCACGGTCAGATCTACGGCTTCCCCGCGATTCCGCCCCTCCCCGCCCGCGAGGCCGAAGTCGCGCAAGCCCACGGCTGTCCGTTGTGCACGCTCATCCCGGCCGAGGTGGAAGCAACGGATCGCGTGATCTACGACGGTGGCGATTGGGTGACCCACGTTCCCTTCGCGGCGGGCCATCCGTTCGCCACCCTGCTCGCGCCCCGCCGACACGTGAACGATCTGGCCGCGCTCGACTCCGCCGGTCGCGACGATCTCGCCGCGGCGCTCGTCGACATCGTGAGTCGGTACGACTGCATATATGACGAGCCGTTGCCGTACCTCATGTGGATCCACCAAGGCGTGCACGTCCACGTGCACTTCGCGCCGATGCACCGCTCCCCGGGCGTGCTGCGTTACATCGCTTCCGCCGAGGTCGGCAGCGCGATGCTCTCGAACCCCGTCAGCCCGGAAGCCGCGGCGAAGCAACTCCGAACCGTGTGAATCAGCGCCCGAAGACGCCCACCTTCTTCTTGGGCCCGAAGGCATTCTGGAAGTCAACCGACGCGAACGCGGTCGGGACCTGGCCGTCCACCGCGTATCGGTACAGGGCAGTCCGATAGATCCCGCTCAACGCCGCGATCAAGACCTGACCGACGATGATGATGAGCACCGCGATTGCCACACACACGACGCCGACGACCGCAACCCCGGACGCAACGCCGAGGGCACCGATCAACAGCGCGGGAAGCAAGACGATGATGCCCAGCGCACTCATACCAACCTGCGCAGCAAGGTTCTCTCCCCATGTTTGCTTGAACAGCACACCGGAGCGTTTGAGGGCATTCACCGGACCGAGGTCTTCAAACATGATGATCGGTACCGCGAGGAAGGTGAGGATGTTGAACGCGGCTCCGAGCAGTCCCGAGATGATCGGTCCGAGGAATCCGGCGCGGTCCTCAATCGCCCGCAGGATCACCGACACAGTGGCCACCACGACGGACCACCCGAAGATCCGCGAGATTCGCGACGACGCCACCGCTAACGATTCGCTCATCGTTGAAGCCCGACCTTGGAGTCGTTCGTTGGCGCCGACGACCAGCGCGCAAAGAAAGTACGTCTGAGCGAAGGCGACCCCCAGGTATCCGATGCCGATGACCACATACGTCGCCACGCTGGCGGTATACGTCTCGTTGCTATCGGTGCCGGTCTTCCCCAGAGTGAACCAACCGATCGCGGCCAACACCAACACCACGACCACCGAAGCCAGCGCACCAAAGATCGGGAACATCGCGAGCGACCGTTCCGACTTGAGCACCGCCCAACTGGCCTTGGCGAGTTCGATCGATCGTTTGATGCGTCCCATGCCCCCAGTATCGTCCGCCATCGCGGCGAGATGAAGGACGACTTTCATGGTGAACCCGATCCATACTGTGCGGGCGCCTGGCCGCGTCAACCTGATTGGCGAGCACACCGACTATTCGCACGGTTTCTGTCTTCCCGTCGCGATTGACCGTGAGTGTCGCATCACGATCGTTGCCACCGATTCCCACGCGGTCCGCGCCACGTCACACCAACTCGCGGGGGCCGTAGAGGTTGCAACCACAACCGCGCAACCCACCAACTCGTCCGCACCGTGGGGAAAGTTCGTCGCGGGCGCGGTCCACGTCCTCGTCGACCGCGGGCACACGGTGACGGGCGCCGATCTCGACATCAACTCCACCGTCCCTGCCGGTTCTGGGTTGTCGTCATCTTCCGCACTTTCGATTGCGCTCGTCCTCAGCCTGCTCCCATCGGACGCCCCGGAGCGCGCTGATCGTCGAGAAATCGCGAAACTCGCACTCGCGGCCGAGGTGCACGCGACCGGAGTCCCCGGTGGTCTGCTCGACCAAATGGCCTCGCTGTTCGGACAGGCGGGCCATGCGCTGCTCCTCGATTGCCGATCCCTTGCCGTCGAGCCGGTGCCGATTCCCGACTCGCTGCGAATTCTGGTGGTCCACTCCGGACTTCCTCGCGAGCTCGCGGATTCCGAATACGGGCAACGTCGGGCCGCGTGCGAGGCAGCCGCCGCCCGGCTCGGCATTGTCGCCCTTCGCGACGCAACGGCCGACCAGGTAGCCGACGATCCGATCGCCCGCCATGTGGTGAGCGAAAACGCACGGGTGTTGGACTTCGTCGCGGCGCTCCGCGCCGGTGAGCTCGACCGTCTCGGCCCGATTCTCCTCGCCGGACATGCCAGCCTGCGAGACGATTTTCGGGTGTCCACTCCCGAGTTGGACCTCCTGGTGGAGCTGCTCGTGGGCCACGGCGCGGCCGGAGCCCGGCTCACGGGCGCCGGCTTCGGAGGTTGCGTGCTCGGGCTCGTACCCGCCGAACTCGCACACGCCTGCCTTCCCGCCACGCTGATCGCTTACGAGAACCAAACCGGTCGATATCCCACGGGGTTCGTCGCTCAAGCCGTTGACGGAGCGTCTCGCCTCACCTGAACCATGCAGTGCCGCCCTCAAGGCGCAGCCAGAGGGCGCCGATGTTTGTTTCGAGGAGTCCAATCGGACTCGCGAGCACTCTTCCGAAACGAGGAACATGGCGACGACCGCGACGGCTCCGGCCGTGCGATCCCCGCACGAGTCGGCGCGCCTCGCGCTGACCGTAGGTGGGGCTGGCGCGCTGTGGATTGTCGCGCAAGCATTCGGTGTTCTGGGGCCCCTTGGTGCGATCACGTTCCCGGCCCTCAGCATTCTCACCATTGGGTCGATCCTCTACGCGATCAAGCGCTTCGAACTCTCCGTTCGCTCGCCGTGGTTCCTCATCGTTGTCGGCCTTTCCTTGTTTTTCATCGGCGGCGTGACGCGCATCTCCTTTAACACCCTGGGTGACCTGAGCGGTCAACGATCGCTCATCCCCGATCTCATCACGATTCCCGGATACGTCATCGCCGCGGTCGGGTTCTTCGGGATTATCCGCTCGCGCCAACATGGGCGCGAGAACGAGATCGACACCATGCTCGATGCCGCGGTCGCGGCGCTCGCGATGTTGACCATCGGCTGGCTCTTCGTCGTCAATCCCTCGCTCGTGCGGCACTCACCCCTCTCGGTTCGCATGGTCTTGGCCGTGTATCCGACGTTGTCGGTGTTCCTGGTAGCGCTCACCGCGAGCATCGCGTTCACCGCGGGCACGCGACGGACTGTCGCGAACACCCTCTTTCTGGCGTCGATGCTCATGGTCCTGATGGGCGACGTCGTGTACATGCTCGTCGAGACCCACGCATGGGTGATCCCGGCCACACTGATTGACCTTCCGTACGCGCTCGGGTGCCTCTTGCTGAGCGTCGCGGTGCTCCACCCATCGGTGCGGAGCATCACCACGGCGGCGTCCGCCACCGAGACCGCGCCAGGGCTCGGTCGGCTCGTCATCGTGGCGGTCGCACTCGGCATCCCCGGGCTGATCACCGTGACGCGCGTTGACGCGCCCGTTGGCGACCGGATCACGTTGGCGATCATCGTCCTCTCACTCACCACTGCTGCCATCTTCCGCCTGTTCCGTGCGGTCCGGGCCCACGCCCGCTCGGAAGAGCGCCTCGTCCACCAGGCGACCCACGACACGCTCACCGGCCTGCCCAACCGGGCCTACGTCCATGAGTATTTAGCGGCTGCGTTCGCACGGTCTCGCACGAACAACACGCGAGTCGCCGTGCTGTTTCTCGATGTCGATCGGTTCAAGCTCATCAACGACAGCCACGGCCACACCCTGGGTGACGAGTTCCTGATTGCGGTGGCAGAACGGCTCCGTACCGGGACCCGCCCGACTGACCTCGTCGCTCGCATCGGAGGCGATGAGTTCGTCATCGTCGCGTCGGAGTTGGCGACCGAGATCGAGGCCATGGAACTCGCCGATCACACGCGGAAATTATTCTTCACACCGTTCAACGTGCACGGTGCCGAGCTCGCCTCATCGGCGAGTATCGGCGTCGCAGTCGCGGATGGAACCGACCGAGCAGCCGATGCAGAATCGATGATCCGAGAGGCCGATACTGCTATGTATCAAGCCAAGGAATCCGGGCGCAACGCGGTTGCGATCTTCGATACCTCGATGCGGGACCGCGTCTCACAACGCCTCGACCTCGAACGCGACCTCCACCACGCGCTGGACCGCCACGAACTCGAGCTTCATTACCAACCAGTCGTCGACATTGTGTCCGGACGAGTCTGCGGTTTCGAGGCGCTCATCCGTTGGAATCATCCCGCTTGGGGGATGATCTCGCCGCTCTCGTTCATCCCGGTCGCGGAAGAAACCGGCCTCATCGTCGACATCGGCGGATGGGTGCTCGAAACGGCCTCGATCCAGATGCAAGCATGGCGGTCGGAACTGCCGGGTGGCGACGCGATGACCATGTCCGTCAACGTATCCGCGCGCCAACTCCGGGATCACAACATCGTCGCCAGGGTCCAGCGGGCGCTCTCCGACTCAGGACTCCCTCGCAGCGCGCTCACGCTCGAACTCACCGAGAGCGCGCTCATGGAGAACCCCGCCATGGGAGCGGAGTTCCTCGGCCGACTCAAGGCGCTCGGCGTTCACCTTGCGATCGACGACTTCGGGACCGGCTACTCGTCACTCGCCTATCTGCGGCGCTTCCCCGTCGACACCGTCAAGATCGACCGCGCCTTCATCATCGACCTGGAGAATGACGACTCCTCCGACACCACCCTCGTCGCCGCGATCGTGGCGATGGCCGAAGCTCTCGGCGTCGCGACCGTGGCCGAAGGCGTCGAGACCGAGGGCCAAGCCGAGCGACTTCGTGAGCTCGGATGCAGGGTGGCACAGGGCTACCTGTACTCACGGCCGATGCCGGTCGCTGAGATCCCCGCGGTCATCGACCGCCTGACGAAACGGCCCCGAGCGCGGTTGCGTTCGGTTGGCCAGTTGCGCGGCGCGTAGTTACAACGACGACGAGTGTGCGATTTCCGTTGAGGTCGGCTGCGGGTCGAGCGCGCATGCTCGCAGCAGCGTCGCCCAGGCAGGACCGCGGACCGCACCCTCGACGCCGTTGCCGTGAAACACCAACTCGTGCATGCCGGGATCTGCCGTCAGGAGACGCGGTTCCCAGTCATCGAGATCGAGATACACCGGCAGACTCGCCGGTGAGTCCAGGTAGCGACGCGGCCCGATACCAGGGAATTGCTGGTAGGGGTTCGCCATCATCGCCTGTAACAACGCCAACACGTTCGTATCAAAGATGGCGACGGTAAATCGATGTCCCGAGCGTCGCATCGCCTGGGTTCCGGTCTGGAGGATCGCGAGCGAGATCAGTCCGTCGGTCGCTTTGCCCCGGTAGTCATCGGCAACCGCGATGGTCATCGAATCCCAGGTCTCGGCGACGTCCCAACCGGCGGTTGATGCCGGGAGCAGTTCGTTGATCGACACGCCCCAGATCTTCTCGAGGTCATCGAAGCTCTTGCACTGGCGATGCGACGGCAACCCGACGCGACACATGCCCGCCGGCAGTCGGCGGCGATGGTCCAGCACCGAGAAGAACAGCGTGTCGCCTTCGTAGCGGTCGTACTCAGCCGCGAGCAATTCTTCCGAGTTACCGAACCACTGTTCGAAGACTTCATGTTCCACCGAACGAGCGAGTGCTGACTGGGCTTCGCCGGGCGTGAAGAAATACATCCCGAACGGCTCATCGGGGTTCCCTGCGGCGTCGATCACCTGCCCGGCCAGCTCGCGCAGTTCCTCCTGTGGGAGATCAAGGCCGTCCATCGATACTCCTTCGCGGCCATGGGGATGCGTGGTGCCCCACGACAGCTCCCCGTCACACCAGGCCGCAGATGTTACCTAACGATCCGATCGACCTCGACGAGCGCAGGACCGCGAAACACGAAGGACTTCAGGGCTCTATCACTGCGGCCAACCTCAGCAACGCGGCCGGTGTCCGGGTGCCCCACCAGAACAAATCGCGACCGTCGACCAGGACCACGCGAGCCTTGGGGATCGCGTGCGCGACCTCGGGGACATGTCGAAGCGCAAACGGATACGGCTCGCTCGGCAGCAGGACCACATCGGGGACCGAGGCCGCGAGTGCGTCGAGTGTGACCTCGGGGTAACGATCGGCGGCATCGGCGAAGGGGTTCGTGAATCCCGCCCGCGCCAGGACCGACGATCCGTAGGTATCGCCGGCCTGGGTCATCCACGGGCGGCGCCAAATCATCGCCACCGCCGTCCCCCGATGCGTCATGGGCGCAGGGAGTGCAAAGGCAGGCATTACCACGCCAGCTCGTCGGGCGAGTTCCGCAATCGCGGGACCCACGTCGTCCACCGATCGCGGCGACATCGAGTGCACCGCGATCCCGGCCGCGATCAACGCCTCGGCATCGGCGCGTCGATTTTCTTCGTCGTTGACCACCACCAGATCCGGTGCGAGCGCGATGATCGCAGCGACGTCCGGGTCTTTGGTTCCGCCCACCGGGGTTATCGCCGGCTGCTCGCAAAACCGCGTGCAGGCCAGCGGTACAACCCCGAGCGCAAGCAAGGTTTCGGTCGCCGACGGCACCAGCGACACCACTCGTGGCAGCGGGACCAACGTCACCGTACCGATCTACATCCGGTCGAGGAGTTCGGCCTTCTTCGTCTCGAACTCCTCCGCGGTAATCGAGCCCTGATCCCGCAGGGTCGCAAGCTTCGTGATCTGATCGGCCACATCAGGCGCGGCCGGCGCGGCCGGAACGGGGGCGGCCTGCGAACCGGGATGGCCCGCGAATGCATCGGCCTGCCAACCGGCCTGGCGGCGGCTGTTCACTTCCATCTGGCGGTAGACCTCTTGTTGGACCATGTCCGGATGACGCACATTTTGGAAGCGGCTCTGGCCGTCCTTGCCCGCGGATTCGATCGCGAGGTCACCCGCGCCGATGACTCGTTCCCAGATCTTCTGCGCGAAGTCGATGTTGTTCACTCGATCGAGGGGAACCTCGGTTCCTCGCTTCGACACGATACCCGATCGGGAAATCACCCGACGGTCGGTGAGCACAAAGTGGGTGTACGTCCACGTGAGGTACTTGATAATCACGAACACCGCGTACACCGCGATGGCTGCCGCCAGTGCGTAGTTACCGAACTTCGGCGGCTTGTTCAACGCGACGGTCCAGGCAATTCCCACGATCAGGAGCACCGCGCCTGATGCGATGTGCTTCCAGAAGAACCACCAGTGGGGCTTGAGGTCCAGGACGACGGTCTCGCCCTCGTTGATGAGTTTCGATGGGTACGCAGGCATGCGGCGAGCCTACGAGCCGCGCTCCCCAACCTGGTCGATACTCCTCCGAGCGAACGAGCCATCAGGCCGTGTCCTACCCCTTCGGTAAGTTGCACGAATGCCGTCGGAAACCGAAACGCGTTTGCTCGCTGATCTCGACGCGTCGCAACGGCGAGCGGTGGTGGAGGAACATCTCCCGCTCGCCATCCTCGCGCCCGCCGGTTCGGGCAAGACCCGAGTCCTCACCCGGCGCATCGCCTGGCAGATCGCCACAGAGGTCATCGAACCGAGCCATGTCCTCGCGCTCACGTTCACCCGCAAAGCCGCGGCGGAGCTGCGGGCCCGGCTGCGGCGCCTGGGTGTCCGTGACGGTCTCACCGCCGGCACGTTCCATGCGATTGCGCTCGCGCAACTGCGCGCGCTGCACGAACACCGCTCTACCTCCATGCCTGCGCTCCTCGAACGCAAGGCCCGCGTCCTGGCGCCGCTCGTCGGCGGAGGCCGCGGACCGAAACTCACGATGGCGATCACCGAAGTGGCGGGCGAGATCGAATGGGCCCAAGCTCGGCTGATCGGACCGGCGTCGTACGCCGCCGCGGCCGAGAGTGCGGGGCGTGCGCCTTCCATGCCCATCGCGCGTGTGGCCGAGATCTACCGCAAGTACCAAGACGAGAAACGCAAGAAGCACCTGATCGACTTCGACGATCTCGTGCGACTCAGCGCCCACGCCCTCGAACAGGATGTGGAGTTCGCCGCCACGCAACGGTGGCGATTCCGCCACCTGTTCGTGGACGAGTTCCAAGACGTGAGCCGCGCGCAGTTGCGGCTGCTGCGGGCCTGGCTCGGCGAACGCGACGACCTCTGTGTGGTCGGCGACCCCGATCAGGCCATCTACGCGTTCGCGGGAGCGGACCCCGGATACCTCACCGAGATTGCCGATCACTTCCCCGGCGCCACCACCGTACGTCTCGACGTCAACTACCGCTCCACACCCGAGATCGTGGCCGCCGCGCGCGCGGTCCTGCCCACGAGTGAGCGCGCCGAGGTGCGCGCCGCGGGGGCGAGTGGACCCATTCCCACCGTGACGAAATACCCCGACGGCGACGCCGAGGCCAAAGGCGTCGCGACCGCACTCCGTACCGCACATACGCCGAGTCGACCGTGGTCGTCCATGGCCGTCCTGTATCGCGTCAACGCGCAGTCCGCGCCGTTCGAGGAGGCATTGCGCCGGTCCGGAATCCCTTTTCGCGTACGGGGCGATGCCGCGTTCCTCGATCGCCCGGAGGTCAAGCACGCGCTCGACTCACTGCACCATCTGGCGAGCGAGGCGCCCGGGCGCGATTTCGCCGAACATCTCACCGACCTCGTTGCCGACGCGGCCGACGCGTCCGAGGAATCGCGTTCGCACCGCGAAGCTGTCGCTCAGTTGGGCCGGGAGTACCTGGCCGTGGCGACCGGTCGCGGAACCGTCACCGAGTTCCTCGAGTTTCTGCGTACGTCACTGCGCGGCCAGGACGACGGCGGCATCGCCACCGACGCGGTAGATCTCCTCACCTTCCATCGCGCCAAGGGTCTGGAGTGGGACACCGTCTTCGTCACCGGTCTCGAACGCGGGCTCATCCCCATCTCACACTCCCAAGGAGACTCCGCAGCGGTGGCGGAGGAACGGCGGCTGCTCTATGTGGGTTTGAGCCGCGCGCAACGCTCGCTCCACGTGTCGTGGGCCGCGCAGCGTCACCGCGGCGGCCGGCTCAGCAGCCGAACTCCGAGTCCGTACCTCGCCGAGATCGAACGTTCGATCAGCGGAGCCGAGGAACCCGCGCCCGACGTCGACGTGAACCGCCGGGGCGCGCGCGCCGCGCGTGCCCGATTGCAGGCGGTGGCGGATCAGGATCTCGGACCACTCGACCGTCCGGTGTACAACGCCCTGGTCGCCTGGCGGAGCGACACCGCGCGTGCTGCTGCAGTACCCGCGTTCGTGGTGTTCAACAACAAGGTGTTGCACGCGGTGGCGGTGGCCCGGCCCGAAACCAGCGTCGATCTCCTGGAGATCGCGGGCATCGGTCCGGCCAAGCTCGACCGTTACGGCGCCGCCGTCCTCGAGATCATCGCCAGCCACGCGGCCGACATCGATCTCACTCGCTGACTACTGGTAGTTCGCCTCGGGCGAAACCTTCACGTCAACGGTCGATGTCGAGGAGCACGCCGATCGTTTCGCGTATCTGGGCCAATGCGATCACCCCCACGTTCCCGCGTGCACTGGTCACCCGTACCGTCGAGATCGAGCGCAGATGTTGGCACTGCGCAGAGGAGTCAACTTCGAGACCCGATCCGCGGTTGGCGCCGATCAACACCTCGGATCCAAAGCGCCGAAGCGTGGAGGTGAGCGGAACCACGTGGAGGATCGACGGGCCACCGTCAAGCACCCGTTGGGCGGAGACCACTACTACGGGATGGGCAAATCCCGCTTCGTGGCCAACCGGCATGCCGAGATCGGCACCGACCACATCACCCGAGGTCAGCATCGAGCCATTCCGTTTCCTGCGGGGTCAACGGTCCGGCCAGTTCCCGTCCGATCTGTTCCTGGCGCAGGTGACGCACCGCCACCGCAACGGTGTCGCCCACAGTCCGACCCAACTCTGCTGCAAGCCGCTTCAGCTCCCGGTGGGTCTCCACTCCAATCCGCACGCTTGTCGTCTGCATGCAGTTGAGCATACAACCATGCATGCTGGCCGACCCTGCGGGATTCGCGTGCTACTTTTTGTGGCATGACCCGTGTGCGAATCTCTACCACCGTAGATGGCGAACGGCTGGATCGCGCACGGCGAGCGTTGCGCTTGCGCGACTCTGAACTCTTCGATGTTGCCCTCGAGGCGGCGCTGCGAGAATCCATCATCGCGAGCGAGCTCGCCGCGCTCGAACGCCTTCCCTATGCCACGGACCCTGAACTCGCACTGCCCGGCCTGCCTGGTGATGATGGCTCCGCGTTTCCCTACGACGGTGACGTGCCGGCCCATGTGCGGGAGCTCGCCCAACAGCGCAGAGCGCACCGTACGCGCCCGACCAAGCCGTGACCGAGGTCGGTCATGGCCAGCTGTGGTGGGCCGACCTCGAAGGCGACAAGATCCGGCCGGTGCTCGTGCTCACACGGTCATGGATCGCCCCGAAGCTCACTCGGGTATTGGTCGCACCGATCACCACCACAGTGCGCGATATCCCCTGCGAGGTCACACTGGACGCGATCAATGGCGTACCGAAGCACTGCGTTGCCAATCTCGACAACATCGGGCTCATCGAGTCTGAGCGCCTGCTCGAGCACATCGGGAGCATGCCAGCCAACCGCTGGCCCGAAGTCTGCGCCGCGATGGCCCATGTCATCGCTTGCTGAACCGATCGCGGTTCAGACGCTGGACACCACGAATCGGTCTCTGATCAGACGAGCACGGTGGGCAAACCGAGTTGACAATCCCAGCGGTGCTTGCGGCACCGATACGCACGCGACGACCGCCGAACTCGGGTCGGCGGTCGAATCCGCAGATCGCTTTGCGTAGTTTGCTGACGCGCACGTCGTCGCTTCCTCGCTGTCGTGTGTAGAGAGCAAGGCAACGTAGGGAGCAGACGACGTGCGCACCCATCCCAAGCCCTCGACAACAGCGATCACCCACCCCGACACCGTCAGTTGACCCCAGAAAATCTTGCTCAAGCCGCTTGACGACCAGACGGAAACACCCGGCGTCAAGGGCAACTCCCGCGCTGCCGCCAACGGCCGTCACTCAGGTGGCGCGGTTCACGTCTGTGGTGCGAGAAAATGCCGAAGCCCAAGTACGTTGCCTCCGTGCATCAGTATGACGAGGGAACCGAAGCAATCGCCCGACTGTGTTTTGACTACGCCACGGAGCGGTTATTGCTCGATCCGGTTCCGCTCGACCAGCCTCGGACCTTGGCGGATCTGACCGCGGCCGTCGGCCAGACCATTTCTGCCACCGGCCACGATCCCGAAACCGTCATGGCATGGTTCCGCGACGAGCTTGCACCCGCGTGCATCTCGGCCGACAGCCCAGCGTTTCTCTCGTTCATGCCGGTGGCTCCCACCAAGGCCAGCCAGTTCTTCGACGTCGTGGTCTCGGCATCGGCAATCTGCGCGTCCGACTGGTTGGAGGCCGCAGGCGCGGTCTACGCGGAGAACCAAGCACTGCGATGGCTCTCCGACCTCGCCGGGCTCCCGCCCGCCGCGGGCGGCTGCTTCGTCTCGGGCGGATCGGCCGGGAACCTCTCCGCTCTCGTCGCGGCCCGAACCGATATCGCGCTGAATCGGCCCCGGCCCGATCGATGGCGGGTGGCGCTGGCCGACCAAGCGCACTCATCACTCATCAACACCTTGCGCATCATGGACGTGGATCCCCTCACGGTCCCGACCGGACCCGATGACCGCCTCACGGGCGACGCGCTGCGCACCGCGCTCGTTGACGAGGATCCCCAGTCACTCTTCGCCGTGGTCGCCACCGTCGGGACCACCAACAGTGGAGCCATCGATGACCTCGCCGGGGTGGTGGAGGTCGCGCACGAACACGGTCTGTGGGTCCACGTCGACGGTGCCTACGGCCTCGCGGGGCTCGCCGCGCCAAGCATTCGTGACCGCTACCAAGGAATTGAAGCAGTCGATTCGTTCGTCGTGGATCCACACAAGTGGTTGTTCGCTCCGTTCGACTGTGCGGCGTTGCTCTACCGAGACCCCGAAAAGGCGCGCCACGCCCATGCGCAGATTGCGCCGTACTTGGACCCGATCCGAGCGAACGAGGCGTTCAACCCTTCGGACTACGCGTACCACCTCACGCGCCGCGCGCGGGGGCTCCCGTTCTGGTTTTCACTCGCGGTCCACGGCACCGACGCATACCGCGACGCAATCGAACGCACGTTGGAAATCACGCGCGATGCAGCCCGCCGGATTGCGGCCGCGCCGCACCTCGAACTGATCCTCGAACCGGAACTCACCGTGGTGTTGTGGCGGCGAGTGGGATGGTCCTCGGAGCAATACCACGAGTGGTCCGACCAGATGCTGCGCGATCAGCGAGCGTTCGTGATGCCCACCACCTGGCACGGCGAGACCGTGCTGCGCGCGGTCTACCTCAATCCGGAATGTCCTCCGAGCATCACCGACGACATCGTCGCCTCCCTCGCCGACTAAAACGCGGGGCGGATTGACCTCAGGATTCCCACCATCGCGATGCAAGTCCCGGAGAACTGACCTCGATCTCGTGGTGTGCACACCCGGAAGCCAGACGCCGGTCGTAGGTGATGACTGCTTCGAGGTCATCACCGAGTTCCATCGCGGATGCAAGGTGCAACGCGTCGAGCGCGCGGAGTTCCACGACTCCCACCGATCGGGCGGAAACAAAGGCCGTCTCGGACGGAACGATGAAGGTCACCACCATGAGGCGCACGTCGACCTCGCTCGGGGCGATACCAAGGCGAAGCGCCGCTCGATGGGCTTCAACCGCGAGAAGCGTGGACGACCACGGCGTGACTCCGCGTAGCGACCGCCGAAGGCCCGCTGAGTGGTCCTCCTCGACGAGCATCTTCAGGAACGCCGAAGTATCGAGGTACAGCACCGTGGGTTCGTTCAGTGGTCTTCGCGCAGGGCATCAAGCACCGACTCAGTCGGCTCCTGCGCGCGAAGCCCCTCGGGAAGGGCCTCCACGGTTGCCGTCGCCGTGCGGACTCGCCCGGCGGCCACCAGCGCGCCTGCTCCGCCCACCGCCGTCGGAGGCACGAGCACCGCAACCAATGCGCCTCTATCGGTGATGCCAACACTCTCGCCCTCGCGCACGCGCCGCACCACTCCTGACGCATGTTGCTGCAGTTCACGCATCGGCACGGTCTTCATGTGCGTCAAACGTAGCACAGATCCAAGGGTCTCCGACTCCAACCGATCGGCGCAGGCAACGCCGGTTCAGCACGAGCCCCAGAGGCCGAGCGAGGCGCGTTTCGCCGCCAACTCCTCCTCGAGCATGGTCCGCGCGTACGTGCCGTTCGGCGGAATCACGAGGAGCCGCGCGTAGCCGCGCCG